>CAXTWH010000036.1:0-55373 GCA_964247975.1 uncultured Bryobacteraceae bacterium
TCAAGCCCCTTGTGCCGGTTCGTGCAGCAATCGAAAAGCGATTCTGCCGCCCATGCCCTGCTTATAAGCAAGCTGCACCAGCAGAAACATCGCCGGTTCAATAAAGCGGGAAGCCATCAGCGGCCCGGCATCGATCACCTCCGCCCCGCACTCTCTCAACAAGCTTGCCGCTGTTTTCTTGGCCGCGTCATCGTCGCCTGCCACGAAAACCGTAGGCTGTTGTTCTTGCAGCTTGGTCACTCCTGCATGAAGCAATTCCGCGAACGGCGGCAACGCTTCCACCACTTTCGCGCCCGGCAGCCAAGCCGCTATCTGCTCGCCCGCTGAGGTTGTGGTGCCGACATCCAAACCACTGTAATCCGCTTTCAACGCATTCACGCAGCTCATCACAATTTTGCCTTGGGCTCCCTCCAATGCTTGGCAAGCTGCTTGCGTGGCAGTCCACGGCGTTGCCAATACCAGCACCTCTGCAAACTCAACCGCCTGCTTCGGGCTGCCGGTTTTCGCGGTTGCGCTTATGCTGGCTGCGGTTTTCTTCAGTTTTTCTTCATCGCGAGAGTAGGTGAAGAAAAGTTCGTGTCCGTTCTTGACCCAATATTTTGCCAGCCCGGTAGCGACGTTTCCTGCTCCAATTAAACCGATTTTCATTTGTGTTGTTCTTTCTTTAATCCTGTTTACTGTTGAAATCCGTAAGCTTGCCAGTTGGCAAGCACTTTTTCCTGCAACTCCAGCGGGTAAGTTCCGTGAAACGAGCTGCGCTTGGGTAGCTTGCCCTGCCACTCATCCGGCGGCAGGCAGTTGTAAATTGTTTTCGTTGTGTGCATGGATTGTTTTTCGTCAGAACTGAGAAAAGCCACCAGCGGGTTAGTGGATTCATTGTTAAAAACTGTTTCGCCCGCCGGACCGGGATGGTTGCGCGTGGCAAAAGCCCACACCACTTCGTTCAAATTTGTGAGATCAATATCATCGTTCACAACCAGGTACTTCGGTGTGCCCATGCCGGCTTTGGTTTGGAAAAGCACGTTTCCAATCTCCTGGCAAAGCCGTGTTGACGTCCAGCCTTTGTGAGCGTAATCACGCTCTGCGGCAATCACAAACCAATGATTTGCGCTGGCAAAAGGCGACCAGGCCGTTGCCACCGGCAGACCGTTTTTCCTCAACTGATAAACAATTTCCGCCGCGTTCGGTATGCCCCAGGCCGTATGGTTTTCTTCCGGCGGCTCACCCGCTACCGAGATCGGCAAGATTGCGTTATTGCGATAAGTGAGCGCGGTCACGCGATAGCGCGGCTTGGGTGTCGGTCCGCCTCCCCAAAGGTATCCGGCATACTCGCCCATCGGTCCTTCCGGGGAAGTTTCTTTCTGTGAAAGATAGCCTTCCACTATAATCTCCGCCGTGGCCGGCGCAAACAAGGGAACTGTTTCGCAGGCCACCACTTCGATCGGCTCGCCGAAATAAGCGCCCGCGAAATCCGCTTCGTTCACATTTTCCGGCAGCGGCATGCCGCCGACAAACGGCAGAAACGGCTCCGGCCCAAGCGCCAAGGCGAAAGGCATGTCCTGGCCTATATCCAGCCACTCCTTGCGAACCATGCCGATATGCTGATTCGGCGCGACAATTCCGGCCATTTCGCATTTCCCGGTAATCATAATCCGGGCAATTGACCAGTTCGTCCATCGCTTGTCCGGCGTTTGCACGCATACAATGCCGTATGTATTCAGGTAGCGTCCGCCATCGCCCTCATGCAGCAGCGGCGCGGGCAGTTGTTCCAGGTCGATGTTCCCGTCAAGCTTAATATTCTCCTTGCACGGCCCCGTCGCCACAACCCTGGGCGGTATCGGCGGACGGGAGCGCGCTTCCGCCAGTGCAGCTACGATTTCGCGTCCGCTGCTGTGCGGGTCCAGGCCCAGCGACAAAGCGATTCTCGACAACTCCAGCCCGCTTTGCCGGCTCACGCCCGCCGGTGCTCCTAGCACGCGAAACCCTTTGCCCGCGCCCCGAATATTGGTGAACAAGGCAGCCGGCGCGCCGGTCTCGTAACACCGTCTGCTGATCGCGCCGATTTCCAGATTGAGATCCACCTCGCGGCTGATCTCTACCATTTCCCCGATCGCTTTCAAAGCGTCAACGTAGCCGCGCAGATCCTTAATGTGTGTCAAAGGTCATCTCCTCGTGATGCAGCTTAAATGCGGATTCTTGTTTCTCGCCCCATCGCTCCCAGGCGGCGTCCAGGCCGAACAAATCCAAGGCCCGTGCGGCGGTATGATGCACCAGTTCGCCAATCGACTTGGGCCGCGTATAAAAAGCTGGAACCGGCGGCATCACCACCGCTCCCGCTTCGCTCGCCAGCAGCATGTTGCGAAGATGTCCACTATGCAGTGGCGTTTCGCGGGTCAGCAGAACCAGACGCCGGCGCTCCTTCAAGCAAACATCCGCCGCCCGCAACAGCAGATTGCTGGAGGTAGCCTGCGCAATGCCGGCCAGCGTGTGCATCGAACAGGGCGCGACAATCATGCCGTCGGTGCGGAATGAGCCGGAAGCAATAGCCGCGCCGATGTCGTTAATGTTGTAAGTAACATCCGCCATCGCCCGGAGTTGCGCCGCGCTGATGTCGGTTTCCTCGGCGCGCGTGCGATCTCCCGCCTGGCTGACAACCAGATGCGTTTCAATTTCCAGCAATCGCAGCAGTTCGAGAATGCGGACACCATAAACAATGCCGGTTGCCCCGCTGATTCCTACAACAATTTTTCGCTTTCCCATGTTCAGCCTCTTCAACGCACGCCGTCAGGATATTTGCGGAAAACCTCGGGGTCATGCGTCGGCAGTATATGTACTCCATCGCGCCGCAGCTTCCGCAGTCCCTTCATGGTGTCGCCCATGTTGTCCAGAAATCCAGGTGCGACGCCTTGTTCTACATTCACCGCAACATTCATCGCTGCATCGCCGCAGATAATGCTCGTGCCGGAAGACGTTTGCACGTAAATCGACTGATGGCCGGGCGTGTGGCCGGGCATCGGAACGCAGCGCACTCCCGGAAAAGGCTCGCATTCGCCATCGAACAATTCCACGCGGCTCCAAAGCGGATCAATCAGCCGGGCAATATTCAATCGGTCATAGAACGGACCTGGGTACATATCAGGAGCGGCTGCATTGCGAAGCTCTTCGCGCTGCACCAATATGCGTGCGTTAGGCAGCAGAATGTCCTGTCCGGCGTGGTCCATATGCACATGGGTATGGATGACATAATCGATCCGCGCCAGTTCAATCCCGTGCTGTTGAAGCTGAACCGCCAACTCCTGCTCGGCGCTGCGCCGCGCCACCAGCCCTTGATTGTTCTTCGCATCCTCCGCCGATCGAAAGCTTGTGTCAACCAGAATCAGTTTTCCTGCGCCTTTGATGAGCCACGCTGTGGTGGGATACCAATGCTTGATGCCGCAATCCATCTGCCAATTGACAAAACTGGTATCGAGTTCAAGGTCGCCCACGTTCAACGCAAACACTTCTAAGCTCATAATTTCTCCTTGCTTGCGAAATCAACGTTCGGTTTGGGCGGCGTAACCGTCGCCCATCGCTCCACAATCTTTCCGGTTGGCGAAGCGCCACAACACAAAGCCGTGAAACTCGATTTTCTGGCCGCTGCCGGAGTCCGTGGCGTGCCAGATATTGCGCACCATCACCTTGTCGCCTTCGGCCAAGATATCCTCGACCGACACATGCAAATCCGGCCATTTCGCATAAGCAGCCTCCATCATCTGCTTGGCCGATTCAGGACCTACCTCCACGCCGGTAGGCTCATCATGGTCCAGGAAATCCTCACTAAAGCTGCGGTAAGCAGTTGTTGAATCTTTCTGGTTGACGAAACGCTCGAAGTGGTTCACCACGAACTCTTTCATCTGCTCTAATGTGAGTCCCGGCGCTGCTTGGGCCGGCACGGTAAATGTCTTTACTGGCATATGTTAATCTGCTCCTTCTCAGGCGAGATTCGCCCAGATTGTCTTATACTGCGTGTAATTTTCCAGTGCCTCGGCCCCTTGCGCGCGCCGTACCCGGACAGAAAACCTCTCTATGCCTGCTCCCGGCGTTCTGAGGCAATCGCGTCATCTAGCGCGTGTTCGGAAAGTGGCGGTATTACTTGTGACCACGGCCTTACCTTGACTTGGGCAAACACTTCTCCAGATGCGTTGTACGGCTCACCGGCAATGAAGCTTTCAGCGCTCGCACGGTCGTCCGTTTTAACCACAATGATCATCGTTTCCGGCGCGTTGTTGCCGGAGCGCGTCGGACCGCCGAAAAGAATTTCGCCTTGATGGGCGTGAATGTATTCGAGATGCTTGAGCCGAAGCTGTTTCAGCTTGCTGACGGCTTCCGGGATGATTTCGCATGTAATAGCGTGCGGCATAAATTTCTTGGATACTTACAATACGGCCAGGAAGGCCCGCGCTGTGGCTTCACCCGATGCCGGATTCTGACCCGTTACGAGTAAGCCGTCTATTTCGGTATGAACGGAGCGCGGTGGTTGTTCCACAAATTGCGCGCCTTCAGCAATCATGCGCTCCTGTAGAGAAAACGGCATTTGTGCATAAAGTTCGTCTACAGCGTCTTCTCCTTTTGTGAAGCCGGTTACCCGCCGACCTTTTAATAGCGTTCCTCCTGCCACCGGCACATTCAACAAAGCCGCTGGACCGTGGCAAACGGCTGCGACCGGCTTTCCTGCCTGCCAGAAAGAGGCAATCAGTTGTTTGGCGCCTGCATTCGTGGCCAGATCAAACATCGGGCCATGACCGCCAGGCAGGAAAATTCCATCAAAATTCTCCTGCCGAACTTTGGTGAGAGACCGAGTCGCATTAAGCCGTTCCAAAGCGTCCCGCACTGCCGCTATCTCTTCCTTTTGGGGATAACCACGTGGGTCCACGGGTGCAGGACCGCCATTCGGACTGGCAACGGTGATTACGGCGCCAGTCTTTTGAAAAATGGCGAACGGTTCCGCAAATTCCGAAAACCACACGCCCGTCGTTGGTTCACCATTGATCTCACCGCTGTTGGTGACGACCATTAAAATGCGTTTGGCTTGAGGCATGTATTTTCTCCTTAGATTGCAAGCGGAATTTGTGCGCCGGCAACAGGTAGTTCTAAACGAATGAGCTTTGCGGGTTGAACAATCCTCTGATAAGGCCTTAACAGTCCGCCTGTTGTTGTAACGTAAGCATGCGTGCGGTCCTTGATATCACGCCCGAAGGCAACGGAGGTCGAACCGGCCATGCCTTCCTTGGACCCAGCTACAGCGATTCTGTCGCCATTAGCTGACAAGCGCACGATGCTGTTTTCAATGTGGGTCGCAAAGTAAATACTTCCTTCCTCGTCAAAGGCGAAATCATCTCCGCGCAGACTTTCCGCAACCAGTTGCCAAGCTCCCGCCGTTCCGTCAGCTTCAACTTTGATGCGTATGACCGTAGCGCGGTCAGTATTGGTGACATAAACATAGCTGTCGTAGACTTTAATGCCATTTGCGCCGGGCAGGAACGGAAAAGTTGTGATTTTACTCAGCGCTTGATCTTCAAACCAAACCTCTGATTTTTTACTACGGAGGTCGAATTTATAAATGCGTCCCAAAAGACTTTCTGCGGCGAGCAGGATGTCCTCAGTCAGCGGAGTTAACCCATTCAGGAAAAGCGCATCCGCTACTTCCACGACGAGTTCCGCGCGACCATCCGGCTCTACCTGCCATACCCTTCCTGGCGATTTGCCCGGCTCTCCTCCAGCAATATAGAATCCACCGTTTTGTCTGGCCACTAAACCGGTTGTTGGAACCGGGAGATTGATGCTGCGCAGAAGCGAACCATTGTGGACAACTTCCACAGCATTCGAAGTATGCACAGCGAGCGCAATAGAATCGTCGGTGAGAACCGCAAGGTTCTCAACAAAAGTCCCCACCGGCCATTCGCGCAAAACTTCTGCTTTTACCGGAGCTGACGGCACTTCCGTATGAGGTGGAACGTCAGGCGGAAGATCGAAGATGGGTTCCATATACTTTCTTGTGTAAGTTCTAAACGTACGGTTTAAGCCAGATTCGCCCAGATGGTCTTATATTGCGTGTAGTTTTCCAGTGCCTCGGCCCCTTGCTCGCGCCCGTAGCCGGACATTTTGTAACCGCCGAACGGCGCGTTCGGATGATATTTGTGCCAAGTGTTCAGCCATACCGTGCCTGCCTTGATCTTGTCCGCCAAACGAAGCGCGCGCCGGAAATCGCCGGTCTGGATGCCGGACGCAAGCCCGTACGTTGTGTCGTTTGCTAAGCGGATCGCTTCTTCTTCGCTTTCAAAAGGAATAATCGGCAGCACCGGCCCGAAGATCTCTTCGCGGGAAATCTTCAGATCGTTTGTCGCATCGGCAAACAGTGTAGGCTCAATAAACAAACCTTTGCCGTCGATCTTTTTGGTGCCGCCACCCGCTGTCAGCCGTGCGCCCGATTGTTTACCGCTCTCAATGTAAGTAAGAATTTTGTCGTACTCCGGCTTGGTCGCGATCGGACCAACCTGCGTTTTCGGGTCCAGCGGATCGCCCAACACTGCTGCCTTCGCCATTTTCGTCAGCTTCTCAACCACTTCGTCGTAAATGGGCCGTTGCACCAGCAAGCGCGAACCCGCTACGCAGACTTCGCCTTTGTTCCAGAAGATACCCCAGAAAGCTGCCTGCACTGCGTTATCGATATCGGCATCAGCGAAGATGATGTTCGGTGATTTGCCGCCTAACTCCATCGTCATGTGCTTCACTGTATCGGCGCCGTTGCGAATCAGGTTCTCCCCTACGGAAGTGGAGCCGGTAAAAGCAATCTTGTCCACCTTCGGGCTTTTTACCAATACGTCGCCGATCGATCCGCCGGGACCCGTTACCAGGTTCATTACGCCGTCCGGCACGCCTGCGTCCAGCAAAGTCTGCGCCAGCAGAATCGCAGTGAGCGGTGTGTCCGATGCCGGTTTATGCACCAGCGTGTTGCCTGCCGCCAGCGCCGGAGCAAACTTGGAGCAGGTCAGCGCTAAGGGAAAGTTCCAGGGCGTAATTGCTGCTACTACGCCCAGCGGTTCGCGCCGGGTCAGAATCTTCAGGTCGTGCTCGTAACTGCTTCGATAACCACCGTTCATGGCCGACATCGCCAAGCCGCCGAAAAAACGAAACAATCCTGAACAATGCGGCATGATGATGGTCAGGAAGTCCGTATAAGGCATTCCCATATCCATCGCCTCTCGCAGTGCAAATTCTTCGCGGCGCTCATCCATTAAATCGGCAATCCGAAACATGATCTTCGCGCGTTCCTCATGGTGCATCCGGGACCACGGCCCGTTCTCAAATGCCTCATAGGCTGCATCAATCGCCGCTTTTGCATCTTCCGGGGCTGCTTTGGCTACCGTCGTGATTGGTGCTTCGGTTGTCGGGTCGGTGGTGGTCATCGTTTCGCCTGATGACGAATCGCGCCACTTACCATTAATCAAAAGCTGGCCTTTGGCAATAGCCTTCCGCGCAGGCCTGCTCGGATGCGGCTCCACGCCGTGATACTCAGTTAGATTCACTGATGGTTTGATTGCGGTTGCCATGAAGTCTCCTGTGCGCCGTTTAAATCTTCATTCAGTAACGAACAGCACAACTGCAGTTTAAAAGCTGGCCACAGTTCAGCGATACTCTCTTTTGTGTTGTTTATAGTGTGCTTTAGTAGGGGTAGGTTCTATCTCGAAAGAGGTATGGCGCTGGCGGCCCGATTCGATACCCTAATAGAAAGTGGAAGTAAAAACGCAACTGATCAAAATTATGGTCGTGGATGACCATGAGATGGTGCGCGAGGGGTTGCGTTCTTTTCTGAGCAGCGAACCCGACTTCATTGTTGTAGGCGAGGCAGCCAATGGAGACCAGGCCGTTGCTCTTTTCCACCAACTGCACCCGGATATTGTCATCATGGATGTTCGGCTGCCCGGCAAAAGCGGCATTGCCGCCACCGAAGAAATTGTTGCTTCTCATCCGGAAGCGCGAATTATTGTGGTGACCACCTTTGAGGGTGATGGTTATATTTATGCTGCTCTGGAAGCGGGAGCCTGGGCGTATCTGATGAAAGACGCAGTGCGTACGGAAATCATTGCCGCCATCCGTACCGTTCATGCCGGCAAGCGCGTGCTTGCGCCTGCGGCTGCTTCCATTCTGGCGGCAAGCTTGCCGCGCCTGCAACTGACGCCGCGTGAGATGGCTGTCCTGCGTTTGCTGGTGAAAGGACTCCGCAACCGGGAAATAGGCGAGGTTCTCGGCACAACCGAAGGGACGATCAAAATGCAGGTAAAGGCGATCTTGTCAAAACTGGACGTGAGTGATCGAACCGAAGCGGTCAGCGTTGCTTTGCAGCGCGGCTTGGTTGATTGTTGACATTAAAGCAAAGTCACATTAGGGATGGTGACCAGAATTTGAGTTGCTCCCGGCGTTGAAGAAATGGCAATTTCTCCCTTCACGCGTTTTGCTCGTTGCCGTAAATTTCGCAGTCCATTTCCTTGTCCGTTTACATGATTAACATCAAAACCCTGCCCGTTATCCAAAATGGAAAACTGTAACGAGTTGCCGCGACGCTCTAATTGAATCTCGATAGCGCTGGCCTTCGCATAACGGCAAGCGTTGTTTACCGCTTCTTGCGCGATACGGTAAAGCTCATTCAATCGCGGACTGGTAGGCAAGTTCAAGGGAGAGAAAATTTTCAGGATACAAGTAGTTTGGCTGGAATCGCTGGAACGGCAGAGTTTTTCCAGCGATTGAATCAGCTCTGCTTCCGAAAGCGTTGCTGCATTTTTCAGTGCATCAATGGAACGCCGCGCTTCTCGCAGGCCGTGCTCGGCGATTTCGGCTGTTCTTTCTATCTGCGGCATCAGTTCCGCCGCGCTTTTCGCTCTTCCCGCCATGTTAAGCACGCTTCCAAGCTGAAATGAAATAGCGGTAAAAAGCTGTTGAATGCCGTCATGCATTTCTTCGCTCAGCCGCGCTCGCTGTTCTCCTGCGGCGGCGTCACGTGCGCGCAGCGAAAGCCGGTGGCTTTCAATTGCCATGCTCGCCAGTGCTCCTAATGAGTTTGCTAGGTTCTTTCGTTCGCTGCTGAATTCCGATGCGCTGAATCGGATGCTGAAATTAATTCCCATAAAGCCCAGCATCCGCGTTCCCAGGAAAAGTGGTACCCCAAGCGCCATCGGTTGCCCTTTCTCCTTGTGCCAGGCGATTGCTTCCGGCCAAAGTAGTGCTGCCTGCTGCTCATTATCAATATCCAACAGCACGATTTCTTTTTCTTTCTGAAAGAAATGCCAAATCGGCAGGCGTTCCACTTTCACCACGCGAGGACATCCAGTAAAGTAGGCTTCGCGCTGTGTGTCCTCGAAAGGTACTGCGGAACCGGCTGTAAAGGCCCTTTCAATGGTTCCGTTCGGTTCATCGTATATGAAAATACAGGAACTTTCAGCTTGCAATTGTTCCACAGCCGTAGATAGAATCTGCTCCATAATGGTTTGCAGGTCCGTTCCGCTGGCGAGCCGGACTAGGTTATCTCGCAGGCTGACATTCATGCGCGCTAACTCCGCGGTGTGTTCCGCGTTAATTCTTTCCCGCGCCCGAACGCCGCGCATTCGCTCGGCCAACACCAGCGAGAACTCGTGCCTGATCAAACGAACTCTCAATCGGTAAAAAACAATTATCGAAGAAACAATGGCGATCGCGATAATTGAGAAAAACCAGGTTGTCGCCCAGAAGTGCGGGCGCACCTCAAACAGTAAACGCGCTCCCTGAGTATTCCAGCCGCTATTGGTGCTCCGGGCCTGCACGACTAAAGCATAGTGACCTGCCGGCAGATTGGTGTAAGAGGCCACTCGCAGCGGCCCGGCATCAATCCAGCCATTGTCGAATCCTTCCAGCTTGTACCGGAACATCTGGTTTTCAGGCCCTGTGAAACTTAATCCCGTATAGCTGGCCTCAATGTGCCGTGTATCTGGAGAAACTGAAACGCGCCCAGCTTGCGTCGTCGCCGGCGCTCCGTCCAGTTTCAACTGCTCAATCAAAACTGGCGGAGGAGTTTTACTGTCGGGAACAGAATCAACGTCGATCCGCGCCAGACCTTTTACTGTTCCAAACCAGAAGCTCCCGTCACTGGCCCGCGCCGCCGCATGCGGCGTATCTTCCGTACATTCCGTGGAAAGCAGCCCATCACTCAGCCCATAAGCGATGGAGTTGATTGGCTGCTGCTTGTGATCTGAAGCCTCTGATTTCTTAATCCAGAAAATCCCGCGCGTTGAGCCCATCCACAAACGCCCGTGTTTATCTTCCAGAATGGAATAAATACTGTCATCCAGCAACCCGTCTGCGGTGCTCAACCAGGTCACCTGTCCATTGCGATAGCGGCCTAGCCCTCCCTTTTCCGTGCCGATCCACAAAGTGCCTTCCTCATCCTCGAACAAAGAAGCGATGTTGCTGCTTTTCAAACCGTCGTTCGCGCTGAAATGTCGCCATTTTCCTTGTTTCCACTCGTCTAAACCGTCGCGAGTGCCGACCCATACTGCGCCTTCCCGCCCCGACAAGATACTCATCACGTTGCGGCTTGACACTTCTTTTACGGCATGGCAGAATAAAGCCGCGTTGGTGGAAGGACGGCAGGAAAACAAGCCGCCCTCAAAGGTGCCTATCCAAAGCTCTTCTTCACTCTCTGCGTTGTTCTTGCGAATAACTGCCAGGGCATGAATATGCTTCACTCCCCAAGGTCCTTCTACCCTTGTGGGAACAACAGCATTCTTTGGTAAACGCCACAAGCCTTGGTCAGCAGTACCTAGCCAAAGACTGTGACGCTGATCTTCCGCGATTGTTGTTACGTGCTGCGCAGTGAGGGCGGAGTTCTGCCCGGCTGCCTTTCTCTGTTGCGGGTCGAATCTGACCCAACCTGCATCAGTGCCGATCAATAACTTATTACTTGGGTCCTGCCACACTGCCCATATGTTGTTGCTAGGCAGGCCGTCTTTTTGAGTGAACGATTGAACAGGTAAGCTGCGAAGTTGAAATAATCCCTCTGAAGTTCCAGCCCATAGATTGTCTTCTCTGTCTTTCATCAACGACCAAACAATGGCAGCAGTTACCCCGGCACTGGAAGGCAAAAAGCGCATGGATTTGCCTTCGACCATTCCTAATCCCGCGCCGAAACTCCCCACCGCCAGAGTGTTTCCGGGTGCCTTGCTGATGGCCCAAATTCCGTGGTTCTTGTTAGCGCCGGCAAGTGCTCCATACTTTTCAAACCGGCCTTCCGCAAATCGCATGAGCTGTCCGCCGTAGCAGGACACCAGAACAGTTTCCTGGTCAGGCCGCGCCACCAAAACCACTCGGTCGTCCGCTAAACCGTTTCGTTTCGTCCACAAGCTCGCCTTTTCATTTCCCCAATATCCTAGGCCGCGCCCATAGGTGGCGAACCAGACTCCCTGATGATCATCCGGAGCAACCGAGTACGTAGCCATCTCAGGCACTCCCTCCTGCTCGGTGAAGTGCCGCACCTGTGTTCCTCGAACAACGCTGAGACCGCGTTCCGTGCCTATCCAGATCGCGTTATCGGCGTCTACCGCTAGTGAATAGATAGTGTGTCCAACGTGGGCGAGTGGGCCGGTACAATGTAGAATGCTACCTTGCCTCATTTGATGCAGGCCGCCGCCGCTGGTGCCGATCCAAATTGTCCCGTTTCGGTCTTCCGCCAGGGACAATATTAAATCGCTGGCCAGCGCGGGCGTATTTCGCTGATCGTAGGTGAGAAAACGAACGCCATCAAAGCGTGAAAGACCGGCCTCTGTTCCCAGCCACAAATAACCGTCATGGCTTTGCAACATGGCAAGCACCGCATCTTGCGCTAAACCCTGAACACTTGTCCAATGCTTAATGGCCAGGCTCTGACTCAGAAAATCGGCAGCCCTGGAGCCTGCTGCCATGATGATCAGAAACAGCAGAAATCTTACAAGGCGGCAATCTGGTTTGTGAGCAACGGACCTCATCATTGATTACCCCAGTGTAGGTTGACTCCGCAGAACAGGCTACCATCAATACCTGAAGGCGAATCATCATGGTTAAACTGCTGTTGGCTGCGCTGCTGTTCATGAACGCCGCTTTTGCTGCGGACCGTTGGACTCTGGACAACGCTGACGGAGTTAGCTGGAACGTCGCCGCTGATCTTCGTCTGCCGCATGCGGACCATATCGAGATGAGCGGACGGCGCGTGTCAGTCATTGTGAATTATGGAGTGGATCGGGAGCGGCATCTCCTATGGACGCGTGACATCATCTGGCCTACGCTGCGCATCAAGCCGCACGATATTCGCGGTTACTTGCGCTTTCAACTGGATAACGCTGTTGAGCCTGTTTTGTGGATCAATGAACAAAAGCTTGCGCTCGGTCCTGTCCGGCAAATCCATTTCAACGGCGTGCTGACTGTTGATTATGAACCTCAACAAGGATTAACTATCAGCCGCAATATTCTTCCAGCCCCGGACGCGCCCGCAATTGTGGAACGCTGGTTCGTGCGCAATTTGCGGAAACAAACAATCCAGCTAAAAACCTCTTTTGCCGGTCTGCAACAAACAACGGACACAATCCGCGGTCCAGTGCAGATCGCAGTCCGGCTTCAATCATCCTCATCCGCCAGTGTTGCTCCGCAAACCGTATGGTCAATGGCCGTTATCACGGCTGCTTCTTCTTCCGATCATTTCACGCTGGATCCGGTTCAAGCAGAAGCTGCCCGCCGTGCGCTTCTGACAAGCTGGAACCATTCGCTGGTGTTGCACACGCCGGACCCTACTCTAAACCGTGCTTTTCAATTAGCGAAAATCCGGGCTTCTGAAAGCATTTTTGACAGCGCGTTAGGCGTCGTTCACTCGCCCGGCGGCGGACGCTTTTACGCGGGCATCTGGGCCAACGATCAGGCTGAATATGCCGGTCCTTTTTTTCCGTTTCTCGGTTATGGGTTGGCAAACCAGGCGTCTTTGAATGCTTACCTTGCGTTTAGCCGTTACATGGCTCCCAACTATGAGCATGTGCCGTCTTCGCTGGAGGTGGAAGGTGACTACGTAATGCGCCGCTTAGGAGATCGCGGCGATGCCGCCATGATAGCTTATGGAGCTTCGCGCTTCGCCTTGGCTCGGGGCGATCGGAGCATTGCGGAGCAACTATGGCCGGAGATCACCTGGTGCCTTGAGTACTGCCGGCGGCAAATCACGCCGGAAGGCGTAATCGCTTCCGATACGGACGAAATGGAAGGCCGCTTGCCTACAGGCCGGGCTAACTTATCCACTTCGACTCTCGCTTACGGAGCATTGAGCAGCGGTGCTGACCTCGCGCGAGAGCTGAACCACGCTGACCTGGCGCGCGAATACGAGCTTCGAGCTAAAAACTTAAGAAACGCTATTGAAAATTATTTCGGCGCGACTGTGGAAGGTTTTCAAACCTATCGTTACTACGACGGCAACACAAACCTTCGTGACTGGATCTGCCTGCCTTTAACAATGAACATCCTGGACCGCGCTCCTGGAACCATCAATGCTTTGCTATCCCGTTTATGGACACCGGACGGGATGGTCTCGCAGTCAGGAGATACACAATACTGGGATCGAACGACTCTTTACGCGCTACGCGGCTTATTTCAAGCAGGCGCAACGTCCCAAGCTCTGGACCATCTCACCAGCTACACACAGGAACGCCTGCTGCGGGAGCACATTCCGTATGCGGTGGAAGCACACCCCGAAGGCGCGCAAGCTCACTTATCAGCCGAAAGCGCGTTGTACGCTCGCGTATACACGGAAGGACTGTTCGGAATTCAACCCACCGGCTTATCGTCTTTTCGCGCTCTTCCCCGCTTGCCGGAAAATTGGGAACAAATGCGCTTGGAGCGAGTATGCGCTTTTGGCCAGGTGTTTGACACTACTGTGAAGCGAACCGGGGCGAACACGATCCGCTTAAATGTTTCTAGTGAAGGGCGGCCTGTATTCTCACAGGAAGCGCCTGCTGGTCAAGCGTTTGAAGTTAAACTGCTCAATCCTAAGAAGGCTTACTAAGCAAACAAACCGACTGGCTTGGCGTACCTAAATGTTCGTACCTTCTGCCGTCTTCGAAATAGATCGGTTTCGAAAGCGGAACAAACGGTTTATCGCCATCCCAGACATTTTCGATGGTGAAGCCAATGGTACTGGCCCAAGCGCAAAGGTCTTCGCGTGCTATGAACTGATTGAGGTGTTCCGTATCCATTGAAACTCTGCGGTTGGCCACCGTGTCATTGAATACTGCCCAGTGACTGGGAATTCGGAATTCTAGAAAAGAAACAACAGTCCGTCCATCGGGCTTGAGCACTCGGAATGCTTCTTCTAAGTAAAGGAGACTTTCTTTCGCGAAGCAGATGCGTCATCACGTTGAAGAAGAAGACCATATCTGCGCTTTCTGCTGGTGCCGGTATCCGCAAGCCCTCAGCTTCCTGGAACTGCCAATCACTGCGGCCAGCAGTTTCTTTGGCGTGAGTAAGAAAATCCGGCACTACGGCAATGCCAAGATAAGATCCTTTTAGATACTTTGCAAGCGGCTTGGCTAGCCTTCCCGAGCCACAGCCTACATAAATTAAAAATTGATTCGGCTGCAAACCGCAGAATTGAACCAGGTCGGCCAGAATAGCTCCTATGTTTTCAAATTCCCCGCCGACTCCGACAGCCATCGCATCGTCGTGAGCGAGATCTTCCTGCAAGTCGGCGGCGAACTTGTTATAAGTTTGCTTAGAATCGAGTTTATCTGAAGCCATCTCAAACTACTTATTATGGCTCAAATGTGGAAAAGATTACTTTCTTAGTCGGATCACTTCGGCTTTTACTACCGCATAAGTGGAGCGCGCTTTCATTTTGTCTTGCGGCGCGATAATCCGTAATGGCTGTTCTTTTTCCGGTAAAACTTCGCCATTCCGTTTATCGGCCAGGATTACTCTTGCGCCTGCAAACTTCGGATCCAGTTCCGGCAATGCGAACACAACTTGATAGCCGTCGCGAGAAGTTAATAGTAGATAACTAGCCATCGGTTTGCCGGTCATTGCTTTGCCGAACGGAACGCCTGCTTTCACCAGCAGGTCATAAAGCAAAACGCCTTCGTAAGTTGCGTTCTGCCCATCATGTTCAAAGGTTGCTTTTTCATGCGGCATCTGGGTTAAATCAGCGGCGCTGACCTGCAAAGGAGTCGGCACGTCACCGCTGATCGTGAATAAAGTCTGTGCCTGGCCGCACAGCGCGCCTAGAAAAAATAAACAGACAGTAGCTAAATCACGCATGATAAACCAAGCCTAGTATACGTGACAACCGAAGCGGTCTTTCTCGATTTCGTTCTTCGCCCATAGCCCGCACCCGAACACGCAACAAATCTTTTAAAGCCACCATGCCTAGCAAACGGCGCTCTGAATCTATCACCGGAAATCTGGTTTTTCCTGTTTCCACCATCCGGTGAACCACATCGCGTAAAGGCTCATTGGGACTGACGACAGCAAGCGGCTGCTTGACTATTGTGGCCAGAGTCACTTTTAGCAAATTGTTTTCGTTGAGGCGGCGTAGCTGCTTGCGCGTGACCATTCCTAATAAACGCTGGTCAACATCCAAAACCGGATACACCCGCTGAATGGAAGTGCGTGGAGCCTTTGCAGTCGCCTCATGAGCTTCCTGCAGCCGTGTTGTCCCGGAAAATGCGATTACATTCGTGCGCATCACCTCTTTCACCAGAAACGCTTCCAGCGGATCAACCGCGTATTCACGGGTGAGATGAAATCCGCGCCGCGCAATTTTTTCCGTTAAAATGGACCGCTTCATGGTAATCGTCATCAGCGCATAAGCGGCAAAACAGCTCGCTGTCAAGGGAATGACCATATTCAGATCGCGCGTCAGTTCAATTGCAAAAACAACTGCCGTGAAAGGCGCTTCCAATGCGCCTGCTAACACTGCGGCCATGCTCACCAGCGGCCAGAATCCTGCGCCATTCTGCGGTAATATCAATGCTTCCAGGCCGCCGAGCGCGCCGCCAATCATCAGAATCGGAGCCAGCACGCCGCCCGATGTGCCGGAGCCGAGCGACGCAATCCACATGATTGATTTCACAACCAGGATGCCCGCAAATAAAACGAGTGTCGCTTTGCCTTGCAGCAGATCGCCGATCACATCGTAGCCGACGCCCAAAGCACGCGGATAGATTAAACCTCCGATTCCAACCACCACTCCCCCGAACACAGGCCACCACATCCAATGCACAGGAAGCTTGCTGAACCAGTCTTCCGCCACGTAAATGGATTTGCTCAACAGCATTGCTAATAGACCGGCGAGCAAGCCAACGATCAAGCAGCTTACCAGCGTAGTGATTCCAATCTGGCCGGGATGAGGCGGGGTAGGGAATAAAGGGCCAGCGCCTAAAAGGTAAAAGCGTCCGAAACCTGCTGCGGCGCTGGCTAGAGCCACAGGAACTAAGCTGCGTGGTTTTAATTCAAACAACAACAGTTCAATGGCCAGCAGCATGGCCGAAAGAGGCGCGGCAAACACTGCCGACATGCCTGCTGCTGCGCCGGCGACCAGCAGGGTTTTACGCTCCGCGCCAGTTAAATTAAACAATTGCGCGATAATCGAGCCCACCGCGCCGCCGGTCATGATGATGGGGCCTTCCGCACCGAAAGGACCACCGGAGCCGATCGCAATGGCGGCTGAAACAGGTTTCAAAACGGCTAGTTTCGGTTGAACGCGGCTGCCGTGCATCAAGATCGATTCAATCGCTTCAGGAATGCCGTGGCCCCGGATGCGATCCGATCCGTATCTGGCCATCAGGCCCACCAGGAGCGATCCAATCACAGGAACCAAAACAGCCAGCCAGCCAAGATGATTGCCGGCGGGTGAAACGAGGCTGGTATTAATTCTTTGGTAATAGAACAAATTGGTGCAAAGCCCAATCAGCTTTAAAAGAACGGAAGCGAGAACCGAACTGCTGATGCCGATAGCAACCGCCAATGCTGTGATAATCGCCGTGCGCGGCGTGACGCTAAAATCGCGCAGGTGAGAATGTTCAGCGTTCATTGCTTCGTCCTTGCTTCTTCAGGATGCCGGAGAAGCTGGTCCAGGGCGGCCGCCAACGCAGGCCCTGTTTTCTTTAGTTCCTGCCAATGAGCGGTTGATAATTGCCGCAACAGTTTTTCGCCTTCAGCAGTGATTTGCAGCAGCACTTCGCGGCGATCTTCTTCACTCTGTTCCCTCGTCACTGCGCCGCGCTCCATCAGACGATTAGCTAGTTCAACTGTGGTGTGATGTCGCAGACAGAGACGAGAAGCCAATGCAGAGATGGTCGGGCGGCTTTCTTTCGGCAGACCGCGCAAAGCCAGCAGTAGTTGGTGCTGCTGCGGTTCAAGGCCGTTTTCGCGGGCCAGATCGTCGCTGAAATGAAGAAACCTGCGGATCTGAAAGCGGAACTCCGCGAGTAGGCGGTACTGGGCATTCGAAATAGAGCGTTCCATCATTCCCTTTCTATTTGTATCGTACCACGATATTATTTTCCGCCAACCGGCTGCGCTACCTTGAAGCTTATGTTTCGCTTCGCAATCTGGATTGCATGCTTGATTTTTGCCGTCCGCTTAACGGCTGCGCCAACGGTAGAAGAAGCCGAGAAATTCATGAACAACGCCGAAGCGCGGCTGCTCAGCTTAATCGTGGATGCGAGCCGCGCCGATTGGGTGAAATCAACTTACATAACAGGCGATACCGAAATCCTTTCCGCCGATGCCGATCGTAAAAATATTGAAGCGCAGGTGGAACTGGTAAAAGAGTCCCGGCGTTTCGCCAACCTGAAGCTGCCGCCCGAGCTGGCGCGGAAATTCTACATACTGCAAACCTCGCTGACCCTGGCCGCGCCTTCCGATTCGGCCAAAGCGGCAGAACTGACCCGCATTGTGGCGGGCATGGAAGGCACGTATGGCCGAGGCAAATACTGCAAACCGGACGGCAAATGTCTTTCGCTCGACGACTTAACCCGCGTCATGGCGAACAGTCGCGACCGGGCTGAATTGCTGGATACCTGGCGCGGCTGGCACGCGATCTCTCCGCCGATGCGCCAATCGTTCGCGCGCTATGTGCAGCTAGCGAACGAAGGAGCGCAGCAGCTTGGTTTCGCGGATACCGGCGCTTTGTGGCGGGCGCGGTATGATATGCCGCCGGATGCGTTCGGCCCGGAACTGGACCGTTTATGGAACCAAGTACGACCCTTGTACTTGTCCTTACATACTTACGTCCGGCGCAGACTGCGCGAGCATTACGGAACAGACGCCGTACCCGCACATGGCCCGATTCCAGCCGACCTGCTCGGCAATATGTGGGCGCAGGACTGGAGCAATATTTATTCCCTGGTTGCGCCGCCGAATGCTGACCCGGGCTATGATCTCACCGCACTTCTGAAAGAGCGGCACACCGATCCGCTGCAGATGGCGCATTATGGCGAAAGCTTTTTCAAGTCACTCGGTTTTGCTCCTTTACCTTCCACATTCTGGGAGCGGTCTTTGTTTACCAAACCTAAAGATCGTGATGTAGTGTGCCATGCGAGCGCCTGGGACGTTGACACGCAGGATGACGTGCGTTTGAAAATGTGTATCGACATCACCGGTGAAGACTTTCGCACAGTTCACCATGAGCTGGGACATAACTTCTACCAGCTTGCTTATAAGAACCAGCCGTTGATGTTCCGCGATAGCGCGAACGACGGCTTTCATGAAGCAATCGGCGACACGATTGCGCTTTCGATTACGCCGCCGTATCTGGTGCGTCTCGGGTTTCTGCAACAAGCTCCTGATCCTTCGCGCGACATCGGCCTGCTGTTAGAGCGCGCGCTCGAAAAAGTTTCTTTTCTTCCCTTCGGCCTGCTGATCGACAAATGGCGCTGGCAGGTGTTTTCCGGCGAGATCAAGCCAGATCAGTACAACGAATCCTGGTGGAAGCTGCGCTTGCAATACCAAGGTGTAAAACCTCCGGTAGTTCGCAGCGAAAACGATTTTGATCCTGCCGCGAAGTATCACGTGGCCGCAAACGTTCCCTACGCGCGTTATTTTATAGCGGACATTCTTCAGTTTCAATTTCATCGCGCGCTGGCAAAGATTGCCGGATGCACGCAGCCGTTGTATCAATGCTCGGTGTACGACAACAAACAAGCAGGCGAACGGTTTAACCAGATGCTTACACTCGGCGCAAGCCGCCCCTGGCCGGAAGCCCTGGAAATTCTGACCGGCCAGAAACAGATGGATGCCAGCGCCATGCTCGACTACTTTGCGCCGCTTAAAAAATGGCTCGATGAACAGAACAAAGGCGAACAGGAAGGCTGGTAAAAGCTTCACGGCATTTTCCAAAGCTATGTTTTTGAAGCATGATTAAAAAAGAAAAGCGGTCTGACTAACATCAGACCGCTTTTCAGAAAAACCGCGAACGCCGCAATTAAGCGTGTTGTTCAGCAACCCGGCTATGTTTCAGATCACGGATAATGCCATGAGCTTCCTGAACACCGGCGAACTGACGCGCAATCACCTGCGAGATGTTGGAAGGAAGATTTCTGGAAGTAGCCTCCCGATAGTTCTTGATTGCGGCATCTTCGCCTGCTTCGCATTCATCAATCAACGATTGATCGGTAACAGAAACCGTTGATTTCACGCTGATCCAGCCACGGTGCAGATTTGCCACGAAATGGCCGGAATCGGCTGGCTTTTCGCCCAAGCCGCTGACCAGTTGTTGAAGTTCCGCTGCATAACCGGCGCGCTGAGACGCATATTTATTAAAAAGGCTTTGATAGGAAGGATCCTTAGCTTTTTCCGCTGACTGCCGAAAACCCTGCTCACCATCCTTACAAGTTTCAATCAAGCCATTTAAAATATCTACTACGTCGTTATCTGCTGCCATATTCAATACTCCTCAATCTATAGATTGCGGAAAGAAAAGAAGATTTCGAAGTTTATGTAGCGAATTACCGGGGTAGTTTAACGGGGTATAGTCCATCCTCTTTATTGGCGACCCTGCAGAACGGCCATTAAATTTCCGAGCTGCCGAAGCACACCGAGTTTTGCTTTTTCGAAAGCTGCTTCATTTTCATAGAAAGCTAGTAGTTGATTGGTTTCCGTTGTTTCGACCAGCCGCAGATCATTCAGGGAAAGCAGATTTTCCTGGTAGCGCGATTTTTGAGCCGCGACGTCTTCGCGCGTGATATTTAAGCGTTGTCTGGCAAGGGCCAGCAGTGTTTCGGCCTCCCGAAACTGCATGTAGCTGTGCTGAGTATCGGAGGCAATCCGATTACGAGTCTGATCAATTTGCAGCCGCAGTTTCAATAAATCTGTTTGGGCCTGGTCGGCTTGGGCGGCGGGCGCGGAGCCGATCAATAAAGGCAGGGCAAGAGAAGCGCCAATCTGGGCGTTGTTGGGTTGGAACTTGTTGGAAGGAAAATAATCCTGGTAGTTGCGTTTTGCAAAGTAGGAGTACTGCGCCACCAGCGAAGCCAAGGGCAGACGAGTGGAACGATAAGAGCGAGTTTCCAACTGCTTGGCCAGCACGCTCGATTGCAGCCGGAACAATTCTTTGCTGTTTTCAATAGCGATTTTGACAGCTTCCTCATCGGAAGAAATTGGCAGCTTCAATTCTGTCTGCTTTTCAACAGGCAGGATGCAATCTTGGGCGGAAAGGCCCAAGGCCATCGCCAACTGGGTTTCGCCATCTTCTTCGGCGGCCTGCAGCACATGAAGGGCCTGCTGCGATTGCAGCAGATTGACTTTGGCTCGCTTCAGTTCAACCGGCAGATCTGTTTGTTCATTCACGCGAACTTCGGTTTGCCGTAAGGCTTCATTCAGCGCGGCAATCTGCTGTTGAAGCGCCTGCACTTTTCTGCGCCGCTGTTGAGCGTCGAAATACAGCGAAGCCACTTGATAAGCGATCTCGTCGGTTTTCTGTTCCGGCAGCAAATGAGCGGAGCGGGCTTGTTCCTCGGAAGCAGCAAGAGTGTAGCGGGCATGGAGATTTAACAAATCCATGTCGATTCTGGCAGACCCTATGCTCGGTGAATGAGTGCCGGTGTCAGTGGGATAGCTGGCAATGGAGTTGGGATAACCGTAGGTCCAAACAGGATCACTGCCGAGGCTGAGTTTAGGACGAAACGGATCGCGAGCTATGCCCACATTTTCCTGGTCCCGCACAGCATCGAGACGAGCAAGCAGAATGTCGGGATTTTGTTGAGCGGCCATCTGCAGAGCTTCGAGCAGCGTCAGAGTTTGCGTTTTGCTGAACAGTAGCGTTCCGCAGAAAAGCAATAAGCAGCCGGCAATGATCAGCTTGTGCGATCGCATGTTTCAGATACCATCGTACCCAGTTTGGAAGCGTGTTCTAAGCCGGAACGCTCCACAGAATGCGCGACGGAGGAGTAGTGGGAGCCTTCGGCGCCAACTGCGCCCGTTGGCGGCGAAACTGCCAATCACGATTCGAACAAACGAAGCCAAACTGAGCAGGCTCCATCTTTTCAGCCAGTTGCGGGTGAGCGGCGGCAATTTGAGTGAGTTCTTCGAATTCAGTTTGTTCCTGTTGTTTGCGATCTTGCTGGATGTCGCGGAGTTGCTTCAAAGTTTGCAGGAAGCGGCGGTTGAGGCGCGATTCGTAGAGAGTTAATAAGGCCAGCGGGTTGGCGGCTTGGCGGAGGGTTTCAGCCATCGTTAAGGCGGCATGAGATTCGGCGTGACCGGTGTTCCAAAGGTCGCCTTGTTCATCGTGGCCGATGGCAAACAGATTGTGTTCAGCGGCGGCAAGGCGATGCAAGCGGAACTGGAGATCAGCGCAGCTATTGGCGAGTTGCGTTTCCACCATGCCGACCGGGTTCAGAGAAGCGACGTACTGCTCGGTGAACTCGTGATAGCTATTCAGTTCTTCTTCGGGCAGGTGGATGACCTGGCTCAGGATGCCGTGGCGGGTGGCGTTCAGGGCGGAACGCTGCTTGCCTTCTACCGTCTTGGGGCCGGTGCTTTTTCTCGCGTTGTTGCGGTTTGCACGGAGCCGGGCTTCGCTCGGCTGTTTCTTGGAGTTGTCAGTTGATTTTGCCATGTTGATTCCGGTTTAAAGTGTAAACCGGTGAAAGTTGCAATTACCTCGAAAACTCAGGCAAGTTATAGAAATCAAATAAGAAATAATGTCAAAAAATCTGAACTGGATTTTAGGGGATAGTGTGAATGGGTGAAATGGCGGGATGACAGTCCGGTAACTTGCGGAGAAGAGTAAGCTATTTCGATGTACTCCTAGATAATAAGAGACTCCGTTATTAATTTCGCTCTATAATTCCTTTGATTGTTTTGCCTGCCAGCAACTCATCGAGTGTATCTACTGGTGTCTTCTGTTTCCTGGGTTTCCATTCTCCCGGAAAATCCCACTTACACAAAAATCAAGACACCTCCCCGGAATGTCCCGAATACGGTACTCCCTTGCCGCCAAGTTCGCTTTCGCGAATGTTCATGCATTCGATAAGACCATTTGTGATGCGATAAACGTGCCATAGTTCTTGATCTGAAAGGATGTCTCCATTTAAGTTCCTAACAACTTGGTGGACCTTAACGTCGGTTGTGTCGCCCTCACGGTCAATTACTTCAACCGGTTCCACGTGAGGATCATAAGTCGTCCATTGACGCTTCCAGTAAGCACGGATTTCTTTTTTCCCAATTACCCGACCCCCTTCCGAAGCCTTGGGCCAATCCACGTTTTCACTCATTAGCGCGAGCGCGCCATCGATATCCCGGCGGTTAAAGGCCGAGTAGACCTGGGTTATCAGAATCTGGGTGTTGCGCATTGTTCCTCCAGATCTATGGTAAGCTATCACTAACGGTAAGCCATGACTAACCAATGGGAGCTGTTGAGCGCTTTGTCGCATCCGACGCGTCAGGCGATCCTTGACCAGTTGCGCGAGCGGCCCTACACAGTGGGCGAACTAGCCAGTCAACTGCCTGTTACCCGACCTGCAGTGTCTCAACATTTACAACTACTCAAATCAGTCGGTCTGGTGACAGAAGAACGCCGTGGCACACGGCATTATTTTCACCTTTCGCCCAAGAGCCTGGCGGAGTTGCGCGCCCATCTCGATTCCTTATGGCATGACGCTTTAGCCGCTTTCTCTGAGTTTTCTAAAAAGGAGCCTACGATTGATGTTGTCAAGTCAAAAAAAACACGCACCAATTCAACAAAGCGTTTACGTTGATTGTTCGGTGGAAGACGCTTTTCGGCTTTTTACAGACGGCTTTGCTGAGTGGTGGCCGTTAGCTTTGTATTCCATAACCGGCGCCGCGGCAAACCGCTGCGAGATGGAGCCCTGGCAAGACGGTAGAGTTTTTGAACGGACAAGTTCCGGAGAAGAACACGACTGGGGATCAGTTCTGAGCTGGGATCCTCCAAAACATCTACGTTTGAGCTGGCATCCGGGACGGCGCGACGAAGGCAATCAAACAGTGGACGTCGAATTTGCTGTTGAAGCGCAGGGCACCCGGGTGACGGTAATCCATACGGGTTGGGAGGCCCCAGGCGTGGGGACCTGTTCTCTACAGCGGAATAACCCTGCGATGTGGCCGACTGTTCTAAAAAGCTATTTCTTTGTGTTTGCTTCGGAGCAGATGCTGGTAGTCGCTTAAAGGCGACAAAGGAGGAAAACTTATGAATCTGGTGCCGATGGTGGTAGAGCAGACGTCACGGGGAGAACGTTCATTCGACATCTATTCGCGACTGTTGAAAGAGAGCATTATCTTCATCGGCACGCCCATTGATGACAATGTGGCCAATCTGGTGATTGCGCAAATGTTATTTCTGGCGTCGGAAGATCCCGAGAAGGACATTTCTCTCTATATCAATTCGCCTGGCGGCGTTACCACGTCCGGGCTGGCCATTCTTGACACTATGAACCTGGTCGAGCCTGATATTGTGACTTATTGCATTGGACAGGCAGCTTCGATGGCTGCCGTTCTGCTCGCAGCCGGAACAAAAGGCAAGCGCTACGCCTTGCCGTTTTCGCGTGTTCTCATTCATCAACCACATGCCAGCGGTCTCGGCGGCCAAGCAGCCGATATTGATATCCAAGCGCGTGATATCCTGCGTACCCGCGACATTCTCAATCAGATCCTGGCCGACGCGACGGGGCAGCCGCTAGAGAAAATCGACCGAGATGCGGACCGGGACTATATTCTCGATGCGCAACAAGCGAAAGAGTACGGCATGGTTGATCATGTGATCGACCGACGCGAGCTGCCCGGGAAGATGCCAACTCAGAACGGTTCTCCACGCAACGGGACGGGGCACTAGTTCTAGATGCTCTCATGAGCGAGGGTGTTAATTGGCTGTCGCTATTTCGTTCGGTTCGGAAGCTCGCGCCTGAAACAGGCATCTAGCCTGTTTCGCCATTGATGAACAGAAAATTCCTAGTTGCGCTGAGTAGATCCGCGCTGAAGGAGGTTGACGATTTAAAACAGGAACGATGTTCCAGGTCGTTAATGGGTAGTGGCGGCAGATCTTAGCAACTCCGTCTGCTGTTTGTCAGTCCACGAGCAGATTTGAGCGATCTCAGCAGTTGAAAGCTTTGCTTCGGGATGCAACCAGATATACTTTTTTTTCGGCATTGCCCCGGAAAGCAGATTTTCACAAATGCCGCTGAAGCCGGCAGCCGCTTGTTCTGCGCCACGTTTCTGCAAACTTTCCCAGTCGGAAAAATTAAGGTTTTCGCGCGCGCGCTTTACTTCCCGCACAAGCAGCAGCGAAACAACAGGAACGCGGGCGTACCAGGGCCACACCGTTTCGTTCGAGTGACAATTCAAACACGCTTTCCTGAGCGAGTGGGCCACCGGCGCAGGAACAACCGTCTGCGAAAACATGCTGCGGGATGACAGAGCTTTTGGGTTTGAAGGTGTTCTGACGGTTAGCACGCATAACAGAGCGGCTATTCCGGCTACTGCCAGCAAACGCAGGGAGAATGCCATAAACTCTTCTTACGCGCCGACTCCCACCAGAGCCACCAGTTCTTCCACTACTTCCTCGACCGTATGAGAACGGTTGCGCAAGGTTTCTGCTACCTGATGAGTTTTTTCCGCTTCCTGAGCGCTTTTCTGGCCTACGCTCCCGATGTAAGTAAGTGACTCGGTAATGCGCTGAATATTCTCGTTCTGAAGACGTGAATTGGAAGCAATCTCGTCAATAATGCCGTGAATCAGATGCGTTTCTGAGAGGGCATTCGTTAAAGCCTGGGCGGCACGCTCGCTGATCTCGTAACCCTGCTTCGTTTTTTGCACGGACGCCTGCACCAGATCTTCGGTTTTCTGGGCCGCATCAGCACTGCTTTTTGCCAGATTTCGGACCTCGTCAGCAACCACGGCAAACCCGGCGCCGGCCGCTCCGGCGCGCGCGGCTTCAACCGAAGCATTCAGCGCCAGCAAGTTTGTTTTAAATGAGATTCCGTTCATGACCTTTATGATGCCGAGAACCTGATCGCTGGATCGCTGCGCTTCCCTGGTTGCTTCCACCAAGCGAGTAATCGCCTCCGACGCGTAATCCGCATTTTGCACCGCTTTCGCCGAGGAAGCGCGCGCTGCTGTCGCGTGCTTATCATTTTCTTTCAAACGAAAGGCAAACGTCGTTACTGAATTGTCGATTTCCTGAATGGCTGTCGCGGTGGAAGACACGCCTTCAGAAAGCGAACGGCTCGCCTGGGTCATAAGGGTGGTCGAATCCTGAGCCGCCATGTGTTCCTGATTCAGCCGTGAAACTATAGCACACATTTGCTTCGTGATGGCTTTCGCGAAATAGGCCAGACAAGCGGTAACAATCACCAATCCAGCCAGCAGAGCTCCTAGTATGTTCCGCAGCGAGATTGCATTGCTGTTTTGCAGTTGCGCTGCGGCTGTTTTCGCTTCGGCTTCAGAGATCTCGATTAGCTTATGAACATAGGATTCGTACTTCGCCCGCTGCACTTCATAAGTTCCAAAGTAAAGCTGCCGCGCTTTATCGGTTTTACCGTCGCCCATTGCTTCGAGCACACTGGTGTCAATATCCCGGAGAACTTTGGCATCGAGGTCACTCATCTGATCTATCGTGTTACGGACTTCACGCGATTCGCTTAAAGCCCGGATTTTCGCGATGATCTTCTGATTTTCGTCGTAAGCCTTAATCTTGCGCATGTTGGATTTTGGATTGTCGGGGTCCAGCATCATCGTTTTGGTAGCGTCATCCTGGGTAGTCAGGAGCGACAACGAAGTAATCGCAAGTTCTTTCAATTCCTGCGCCCGAATGAGCGGCGTGGCGTTGTCACGCAGGCTCCTCGCCGTGATGAAAGAAATTACCAGCCCCATACAGGCCAGCGGGATCAGCGTAAGGTACATCCGCTGGGCCAGGGTCAGACGTTTTCTTGTTGTGACCATTATTTCTTTACGGTCACTAAGACTTTCATTTTCGGGTGGATAGAACAACGCACTTCCGCAGTGCCTTCTTTGTCAAAGGGCACTGTGGACGATGCTCCGGGGGCTTGCCGGCGTAGATCGAATTCCATCCCGGGAGTGAGCGAGAACACATTGTGGGTCACGTCATCCGAGTTCTGAAAAACGATCTTATCGCCCGGTTTAATCGTGATCTCGCTTTGCGAGAAGTTCCGATCTTTTTGAACGATCTGATGATCAGCCGCGAAGCTCATCGCTCCGTTTAGCGCAACAGCTAGGCAGCAGACCCTTATCAATTTGTGTGACATATAATCCTCTTACCTGGGTAGTGTCGGAACATTGATCGGCTTGTCACTACTAGTTAGTGTGGTTAGAAATTCGACAAGCGAAGCTTTTTCGCTTGCCGTAAGGTGAAGCGGGTGGATTTCAGGCGCGAGACTGGCACGCTGAGTTCGTCCGCCATCGTTATAGAATTCCACGATGTCCTGCAGGCTTTGCTCGGACCCGTTATGCATATAAGGAGCGCGAAGCGCGATATTGCGGAGAGTTGGCGTTTTGAACGCATGCTGCATGGCTTCCAACTTCAGCAAAGCGCCCCGGCCCAGATCGTTGTCGTTCACGCCGATATCATGAAATCCGGAGTCGGTAAAGTTCCAGCCTGAGTGGCACTGGGCGCACCCGGCTTTGTGATTAAACAGATCGAAACCAATTTTGGCCTGTTCGGAAATTGCGTGCTCGTTCCCGCTGATCCAACGATCAAACGGAGCTTGTCCAGAAACCACGGTCCGTTCGAAAGTCGCGATCGCCTTGGCAATCGTTTGTTCCGAGACTGCTTCGCCCGGATACGCCTTCGCAAATAACGACTGATATTGAGGGATTGATGAAATGCGCTCTGAAATCTGTTCGGGCGGCAAGTTCATTTCAGCCGGCGACTTGATTGGCCCGAGCGCTTGCGCTTCCAGCGAGTCGGCGCGGCCATCCCAAAACAGTAAGTCGCTATAAGCAGAATTGAGGATTGTTGGCGTATGGCGTCCGAGAGTTTTCATGCCGTCGCCCATACCTTTGGAGAGACCGTCGCCCCACGCAAAACCCGGATTGTGACACGTTGCGCAGGAGATGAACTTAGACCCGGAGAGACGCGGGTCAAAGAACAGCGTCCGCCCTAGAAGCTCGCGCTCCTCGGTGTATTGATTAGCTGCGGGGAATTCCAGCCTGGCCGGGCGCTCATATTTTTTCATGAGTTCTGCGCGATCCGGCACTGTGTAGGAGTAGCTGGCCGCTTCCGGCGCGCCAGCTCCGCCCGCCCAGGGACTCGCCAGGATGATCGTAAGCGCCAGCCCTTTCCGAGCGGCTAGAGTGAAAAGGACAAAACTCTGATTCATTTTTCTGTCTTCAAAGCAACCTGAAAACGAATACTACCGGCATCTGGAGAGGTAGTTGTCGCCCGGCAGTTTTTTCTCCCGCTGCTTACGTGATTGCCGACTCCGATTATTCTGGTTTTGTTTGTTTTCGTCGCCGCCGCCGTTAATTTCATACATGCCGTTCGGCAGGAAAATCTCCGCATGTGAGCGTTTCGCCGCTCCGGGGAAGTCGTTACCATCCGCCTTCCAAACGTAATTTTTCGGTCACGGCACATAAACAAAAAGCCCTCTCCCCGGTAACCGGGGAGAGGGCTTTTTGCAGTTAGAACGTGTTTTAGTCGTCCAGGTCAGGTTTGTTGGGAGCCGCCTTTTTGAACTCGCTTGGTGGGCGAATTTTTTTCTCGCCGGGATAAGGCCGCGTAAATCCGGTGGCCAGATACCAGTTCAGATGATTTACTGTGTCCGGGTCTTCTGAATCGGGCTTGGTTAGTTTGCCGGCGAAGACTTTCGACTTCTTTTTGAGCCAAGCCTTCTGGAGTGACCTCGCCGCGGGGCTCAGGTCTAGGTTGGCTGCGGTCGACACTGCCACGCCCTGGTCCAGCGGGATCTGGTTCGGTACGTGCGTCCACGGCTTGAAGTTGTCCGCAGGCGGCGTGCCTTCGACGAAAGCCGTTCGCATCGGCGATGCCACCAAGTCAAATTGATTCATGGGCGGCAAACCGAGGATCTGCTCAATCGTCCGAGTCATGTTGACCTGCGTGTAATAGGTATGGTCAGCGGGGCCGTTCTGCACGGTGTAGGGGCTGATGATATAGCCCGGGCTGCGATGACCGTCGATGTGGTCGACGCCATTCTGCGCGTCGTCTTCTTCGATGAAGATCGCTGATGAAGACCATATTGGACTGTTGCTGATGTAGTCGATCATGCGCCCGATAGCTAAGTCGTTGTCGGCTTGTTCAGCAAGCGGGGTCGGCGGGCCGCCAGTGTGGTCGTCCATAACCCACAGGATGCTCAAGGCAGGCACCGTACCGGCCGCCAGATCCTTGTTGAAGTCCTGCACCCATAGATCGACGCGGAACTGGTCGGGGATGCCCAGATCGAACTGCGGGAAGTTGGTGACCAGGTGGTTACTCACGGCCGGGAGAGAGGATTGCGCCTGGATCGTGTTCTGGTAGTACAACGTCGGCTCCAGCCCGGCTTCGAACTTCTGCGAGTCGGCGTAGAACTGGCTCCAGGTCGGCTCGGTGGTCGCCCCGTTCGGTTGTAAGAACGTGTCGTTCTCGACATATTCGCCATAGATTTTCACCGGCAGACCAGCCGCGGCAGCTTCCGAGAACAGGAAGCCCTTTTTCTGGTAAGCGAGCGCATCGCCGGCGTTGCCGCCCGGATAACTGCGGACCCAATCAGGCGCTTGGATGTCATCCTGATAGGGCGCTAAAGCTTCCGTGATCCATTGGTGACCATCAGCCGACTGGCGGCTTGGGTCGTAGAAATTGTCGAAAAGAGGGAAGCGCTGCACCAGCGCGTGCGCGTTCGGCGTGACTTTGGCGCCAAACACTGCTAATGACGGCTCGCCATTACCGGCGGCTACGTCACCCAGGACTTGATCGTAGGTGCGGTTTTCACGGATGATTAGAAATACGTGCTTAATCAGCGACGGAGCGCCGATCTTTTTCGGGAGAGCGACCGGCTTGGCTCTTGGGTTGCCGCCGCCGGCAGTTTTGATATTCTGCTCCAGATCCCAGTGGTTATTCTCGAAAACCTGCGTCGTCAGCATCGTTAAAGTTATGCTGTTCGGCACCGGGACGATGCTGACGGTGCCATTGTCCTGGTGAGTGTTGTAACCGGTTACTTTATAATCGGTTTCGAACGAGTAACGCGCTCCAATCCCTTTGTCGTTGGCGACGAGCAGCGTGTTATCCTCCTTGTCCAGCACGACCGAGCTTGGCGCGTACGCGACCGGGATCATGCCCAGAACGGGCTCCGGCGCGTTCTTGGTGAGGTCCACCACAGCGATCGCATTGGCATTATAAAGGGCCACGTAGGCAACTTTATTTTGGGCATCGACCGCAATCGAGTTCGGCGCAGCGCCATAGGCCTGTTCACTCGCGTTCGGCGCTTTGATCGGAAGTCCAAGATCAATCGTCCGCACTACCTTGTTGTTGGTTGTGTTAATAACCGAGATGGTGTCGCTATAAGTATTGGCGACCAGAAGATTCTTTCCGTCAAAAGCCATCCCGGTCGGGTGCAAACCAGTCGGTATGGTAGCGGTGACCGTCATTGAAGCCAAATCAACAACCGAAACGGTGCCGGTAAGCGTGGCGCCAACCACCGGGTCAGCGACCATTTCAGTGCCAGCCGAGTTGATCTGGAAATCCCCATCGGTAGCAGCCCGGCCACCCTCGTTGCTGACGTAGGCGGTTTTGCCATCACTGCTGATCAGGACGCTGTGCGGCGCATTACCGACGCGAATCTGCTCACCCTGCACCGGCGGCGTCGCGGTCAGGTCGATCTTGGCGAGCGTGTTGTTCTGATTCAACAAAGCGTAGGCGCTTTTGCCATCCTGTGAAACAGCAACGCCGCCGGGGTAAGAAGTGCTCGGAGTATAGAACGAGCCGCAGGGATTGCCGTAAGAGGCAGGCGGGCTGTTTGGAAAGCAGGTGATAAAGGACTTGTCCGGCGGCACGCTGACATGGGCGTTGTCTTCCAGCAAACCACCTTCAGTGACTTTAGCAATGGTGACATGGCTACTGTCCTGGCTGAAGATCAGGTACTGGCCGTCCGCTGAATAAGTGATTCCGCTATAACTGCCGGTCGAGTCCATTCCGAGCGTGATGTAGTTCTGCAGAACAATGCCGGTTCTGGTATCAAATATTTCCACGGCCTCCCCTGCGCCCATCGTGAGCACAGCGGCGGTGTGAGTACTGGCATTGGGATTCAGCGCGACGGCTTTCGCGCGGACCCGGATGCCAAGGTCAACTTGCGTGCCGGTTGGGGTAATAATCTGGCCATTGCTTACAACATACGAGCCGTTCGGCTGAGGGCCGGTAACGTAGGTTGGATACTGCACGGACTGAGCCGCGAAACCTGGAATGCTCAAACCTGCCGCTATTAATCCGGCGAGCGGACGCAGACGGTTGATTCGAGAATTATGACGAGAGTTATCTCGAAACTTTTTTCGAGACTTCTGGGATTTCCTTCGGAACATAAGTTGTTCCCTTCCTTTTGGACTTTTTCACCATGTAGCCTGGCGGCCGTGCAACATCGGGTAAAACTACAAACAACTCCCTGCACATCGCAGGATCAATGTACAGGACAATTCGTAACGGGATGATGACGATCAGGTGAAAGGTCCGTAATTTGCGCGCAACTCCGCATTACTACGGAATGTGTTTCGGGAGCGAAGTTCTTTATATCTTTCCAGCGAGGGTATGCTGTGCAACTGTTAAGATTGGGTGCTGCCCGGTTTCAGGTCCAATTCGTTGTCGATGAGCGCGCGTAGGGGGCCTAGCCAGGGTTCGTAGCGCCGCCAGCGCGCGACGGAAGTGCGATAGATCGGCTGCCGGGTTTGCCACTTGCTGGGAGTCCTCACTGCTCGTGGATTCAGTTCAGGGCGCAGGCAAGCGTCATCCCACGCCAAGCCGCAGGCCGCAATGATTCGCCGGATCACTGGTTCAGGGGTGCGGGTCAGGTTCTCGTAGTCGACCTCAATGAAGCGATCCGGCGGCAGCACGCTCCGCCAATGATCAATGAGCCGCTGATAGCTGCTGAAGTAGTGGACCAGTTCAGCGCCGCCGGTCGGAAACGCCAGGCCCGGATGGAAATGAGTTTGGTGAATCGACAGCGCCGTGTCGATGGCAGCGCGGCGGCAATGAATGAGGGTGGCGCGCGGGAACGCCAGGTGAATCAGCCCGGCCCAGAGAAAATTGAACGGCATCTTGTCGGTGACTCGGGCCGCCTTGGGCGCGATCGCGCGCAGCACGTCGAGATAGTCTGCTGCCGCCTTGTTGAGAAACGGCGACTCGTTTCCGTTCTTGCCGGCGCGGTGCCACGCCGCCCCACGCTGATTCCAGAAATTTAATTCCCCGCCGGCCCCGACCTCGGGATGCATGGAGATGATCTGCTCAACCAGAGTTGTGCCGGATCGCGGCATACCGATAATCAGCACCGGCGTCACAGCGGGACTGCCGAGTTGGGGCGCTTGCGCGATCAACTCTGGCTTAAAGCGGTCAATTAAGCGGTCAACCTCAATCGAGAACGCGGCTGAGTTGAACGAGGTAGAGTTCCGGCGCACTTCATCGGCGGCGTCGAAATGCTGCATGGCTAAGGCATAGTCGCCAAGATCGTCCGCCGCTTTGCCAATGGCGAGGTGAAGCCGCAGACACTGCGCCGCTTCCAGCCCTGGTGTGTTCAGGGCGGCTTGCATCTGTCTAAGCAGGCCGTCATCCTCGCTCGTGATTGGCCGGCAGCGGACCAGATCGTAGTAGCTTCCTGCCAGCATCGGCGCAATCGCAATCGCGTTCTGGAAATATTTCCGGGCCTCGTCGAAGCGGCCGTACTCAGAAAGCAGGTTTCCTAACAGATCATGCGCCATAGCGTTTCTCGGATCGCGCGCCAGGGCGTGTCGCAGCACTTGTTCGGCTTCCCGATTGCGATTCTCGATCAACAACGTCCACGCCTTGCCAAGGCGGCCGAAGCTGGTGTTTCCTCCGGTTGATGCCGCGCGGCGGAAGCAGCCGATCGCTTCATCGCGATGGCCGAGTTCGTAGACCAAGGCACCGGCACGGAACCACGCCTCGGTTAGGGAGGGCGATAGCTCAGTGGCGCTGTCATAGGCGACGATTGCCCCGCCGATATTGCCCTGCTTTTCCAAAGCGATTCCTAAGCGGAAGTAGCTATCAGCGTCGCGCGGGTTGCCGGCGGTGGCCTGCTGCAATGCCGCGATTGCCTCCGGTATGCGGCCAATCTCCAGGTAAGCAAGGCCGAGATCGTGCTGGATGATGGCGTTGAGTGGTTGCCGCAGCGCTGCCTCGCGCAAGGGTTCAATCGCATCGGCGGGTCGCCCCATTCGGAGCAACTCAGTAGCTTGCGCGAGCAGAGGGGCCACGCTTTTTGTCGCGGTGGCGTTTGGAGGCTGAGGCATAACGGGAAGTTAGCATAAGCTTCAGAGCGGTGAGATGAACAGGGCAAGGCGTTTGGGGCAGCGAAACCATTATTATGACCGAGACGGAACTAAAGCTAAGGCATAGGGCAGTTCACCATTCTGGCTTGACCGTCTAGTACCTAGTTTAGCGGTGCAGGGAAGTCGACCTTTGAAAATAAGCGGAACAGGTTGGCAGAATGTCGGACATTTTTAATGAACTGCCGCATGGATTTGTTTAGTCCATTTTAAGTCGGAGGCGAACCGGTATTCTTTACATTTTCAAGTTCAATACGCTTCCGTTTCTAATTTCCGAATTCGATCTTCCGCTTTCTCCACGAAATGTAATCCGAAAGCTCGGGTAACTCAATATAGCCGAGCGATTCTGGATCCGGAGGTAGTGGTGACACCTCGACGTGCTCAATTTCGAGCGCAGCTACACGTTCATCGAGGGCCGTATCTAGGATGACAAGTACGGCATTAAGCGAATCTGCATTACGTTCGGGTTTTAGGCCCTCGATTCCGACTCGTAAGCCAAGAAATTGCGGATGACCAGCACGTACAAGTGGTAAGAACCACATCTCACGCGGGTCGAAGATCTTGTTCTCATAATTGGTTTTAAAATCGAAGCCCATAGCCGGTTTCAGTGGAACAAGCCGCCAGCCGAGAGTAACCGGTGCTGCCGTTATCAATGCTTGTGCTGCGTCGAAAGCTTCTATGTTTCCCTGCGCTGTCACGATGAACTCACGTATTTCGTCGTCGCGGTTCGACAGCTCAAACCAAAGCCGCTCATCAACGAGCTGAAGTTGTTCGAGTGCGACATCCCAAAACGGCTCGCTTGGATTGCTCAACTCTCGGAGTGAACGCTCATTCGTTGTGAACCAGTTCCAAAATAGTTGGCTTGCTTGTTGTACATCCACGAAGTTGATTCCAAAAACGACCTCAAGCTAACGTTTATGTCCGAGAAATCGCCCTGCTATCCCCGCAAACGACAATATTAGGAACTACAGAAATACAACGAAGAAGTTTCAAAAATGAGACGAACGGGCTAAACGGAGTGGCTACATCGGCCCAACAATTCTAGCCGGACGTTCACATTCCAGAGTTTATTATGCGATCTCAAACAGCAAGAGAGTTACATCATCAGGTCTGACAGGGGAGCCAGCATGACTGGTTAATGCTTCCGTCAATTTTTGCTTGTGCGCTGATTTCTTCATTGCTGGAATTTTCCAGCAGAGCGCACAACCGTTCTTCTCCGAATTCTTCGTCTGTTTCGGAGAAGCATTCGGTGATGCCGTCGGTGTAGATGGCGATTCGGTCACCTGGTTGCAGGGACATGGATTCCTGATCGTAATCGGTTTGTTCAAACACGCCGAGCGGTAAATTAGCCTTGTCATGAGCGGACGCAATCGGCAGAGGCCGCCAGCATTGTCCGTCGCGTTTTCTCAGCAAGGCAGGCGGATGTCCCGCATAGGAAAGGTACAGCTTTGCCGTAACAGTGTAGAACGCGGCAACCACCGCCGTGGTGATGGCTTGAAAGCCTCGTTCGTGGAGAGTTTGATTTAAAGATTTGAGGATGCCAGCGCCGTCCAGCGTTTCCATGCCGGCGCGCATAGCCTCGTAAATCCAGTTGCTGAGTTGGCTGACTTGTTCGCCGTGGCCGCGCAGGTCAGCCAGGATGATTCGCGTTAAGAACTGATTGCTACAGACCGTGAAGTAATAAATATCTCCGCCTTGGGAGCCGTCAGAAGCGCTGCTATAAATGCTGGCGGTGATGCCTTTAGTGCAGACATCGCAATCCACATTGTGATTGCCGCCCCAGATTTCCGAGCAGTGCAGCGTGTACGTTGGATTCGCCATAGGCTTCATTTATAGCGCGGCAGTTTGCGTTTGCGTAGTGGTGGTGTTATTCAGAAAAGACAGGAACTGCTACGCATCGCGTGTTAACCCAGCCTGATGAGCCGCTTCTTTTTCCCCGCCGCTGAGAATTGCATAGTATGGCAGGGCCACAGTCGAGAAGCGGTCCTGTTCCAACATTTGATTTTTGCCGGAAGCCGCTTGAGCTAAAGCCTTCTGATAATTAGTATTTAAACAAGTCTAGCGCCGTACCGATGCCGCAAGCGGTGCTGCTTTGGGTGAACCGGTTACGAGGCGATACGAGGGAGGCACCGAAGCCTTGGTGATTGGTACGCCTTTCTGAATAATGATAGAGAAGGCGGCAGTGCGCTCGACGGGCAGTAAGCAGATTTCATCGCTACAAGCCTGATAACGTATTTGCGCAACCACGGCCATTGAACCGACCGCAGCATCTTTCTTGACTTTTACCTGAATGGGGAAGTCGGTTGGTCCGCTGAATGTTTCAACCGGCACGTTCAGATTCGGATCGTTGTGCCGGTTTGGGGCGGGTTGATACACCCGCACCTGGGCGAGCCCGGAAGCATTCTTGAGAAAAATCGTAGTGGGAATGGGTCCGCCAGCGGGTGTCGTTAACGAGTACAGATGATAACCGGCGGCGATGTCGGCATGAAGATGCAGAACAACGGTGGAGCCGGGGGAAACCGGCTGTTCGGCAGCAGATAGGCTCCACTGCACAGGATTCAACTTTGGACCGCGCGAAGGAGCGGCATTCAAATAAAGCGACAAGTAAAAGCAAGCGACGAGAGCGCGGACTGTTAGGGCAGGCAGGATTTTCAGAAAGTCGAATTTCATGATGATTTCTCCGAAGCGGTTTGTTTTTGGATATTGCTCGTCGCGGGTGATTGGAGAGTGTACGTTATAGCTTCTGCTGAGCAACGCCCAAAATCCGGGAAGCTTCATTCTGCACAAAAGCAACAATGCGAAGGCCCGTTTGTCCGGATCCTTTGATTGGGATTGTCACGTCTTTGTTGAAAGCAGAGCTGTTTAGCGTGCCGACCGGCATCAGGACGCGAACCACAGCCACATGGGTCAGGGATCGACCGGCATTTTCACCACGCGCTACTTGCGCATGGTCTTCGTTGTCAGCCAATGCAATGTAAACGGTTGCGTTGCCTTTCGCCAACGGCGCGAGCTCCAGATGAACCGATACGTGGTCTCCTCGGCGAACCGCATTGGTAAGAGTGATGGGAACTTTGTTCTGTGCGATGGCTTTGGTGATTTCTTCGCGAGCATCGGCAGCATTGCTGCCTACCAGTTCCGCGCTTCCATCCACGATCAGTTGCGGGGTGTAAACGGTTTCGATTCCCAGCTTGTTCGCGTAACTGCGTTGACGTGCGCTGAAGGTGGGCGAGGAAAACGGATCTGCCCAGCCGCCATGATTCCAATAATCGACATGCTCGCTCAGCACGATGAGATCAGCGCCGGCAATCGGCTGGCTGCGGTCAAAAGTCTGTAACAGTTTATCGGCAGGCGGACAACTGGAGCAGCCTTCGGATGTGAACAGTTCGAGCAAAATCGGGCGACGGTTTGCGCTGTTGTTTGGGTTGTCAGCTTTGGGGGCGGCCATCGCGAGCGAGGCGGTTGTTAGAAAGCTCAACGTCAGGAAAAGAATGCTTGTTAGTTTCATAAGTTTTACCGAAGGCAGCGAGATAGTTTCTTCGCGGCCTTCTACCCGTATCCTTCGAACGAGTTTTGCCGGAAGTTACGGAAAAGCTTTAAGGAACGCTCAGCCAATAAGTCCGGCGAGCGCGCCGACAACAGAAACGCTCAGATGCCAAACCAGAATATGCCAGATATTTTCATGCCGGTTCTTTTCTAGATGTACGTTACAGAAAGGAGAAAAGTCACGCCAGCCGTTATGTGACATTGCCCCGCTGAATTAGGCCAATCGAAAGAAGAGTTCCCTGCTTAAATCAGAAAGGGAATCAAGACGAGAGCGGTCGATTGAGTGAGGAGCAGATGATTGAATTTAACGCTGAGTACCATGTTTTTCTTGATCTGCTTTAGGGAGAATCGTATGAACAAAAAATCTCGTAGGAATCCTGTTCGCCTTTTTGAGGGAAGCGAGCTGGTTGGTTTAGGTTCGATAGTGGAAACAAAGGCAACCCGAATAGCACCAAAGCAATCCATGCGTCTGGCATCCCCGGTAACCTGAGCATCGCAACCAAGGATTTCACATTGTCGAACCCTGTTGTCCAACCCGCGCAGAACCACTGTATTTCTGCTACAGTCAAAGTGCGTGAGCAGTTTTAATCCCACGAACACTAATAAGGTTGCCATTGGGCGGGTGTTGCCCGTTTTTCTGGCTATTCTGTTTGTGGGCGGCTCCGAACAATCGGTGTGGGCGGCTTTGCGCTCCGGCGCTTGGAACCAGGCTTCCCGCTGCGCCGATCAAAACCCGTCGGCTGTGCAAACCAGGAAAACTCCACGGCGCACCGCGCTTTGTTTTCTTCCCGCGCTGCTCAAAAAAGCTTGCGCGGTAGAAACGCAGCAGAATGCCGGATTCGCTTCGCTCGCCAACGCCGCTCCGTTCCATCACTCTTTGGTTCGCATCAGGCAGGAACAGCCGGAGCGTTCGAGCCAAAGCGCCATTTTCACTTCTGCCAGCTTGTGGCAGCGTCCTCCTCCTGCCGTTGTTTAACTTCCACCTTCGTTTGTTTGCGGCGGCGAGGTTTCCTGTTGAACAGCGGGAATCCTTTCCTATTTATCAGGTAAACGTCTAATGATATTTGGGGTTAAACGAGAAGCATGATCGATTCAATGCTTGCCAAAGTGTTTGGCACAAAACACGAGCGCGAAATCAAGGCGATGCGCCCGTTGATTTCCGCCATCAACAATCTGGAACCGCAGTTGCAGCAATTGTCAGATGCTGAACTGGCAGCGAAAACAGGCGACTTCAAACAACGGGTAGCAAACGGCGCGTCGCTGGATGACATTCTGGTGGAAGCCTTTGCGGTGTGCCGCGAAGGAGGCCGCCGTGTGCTGAAAATGCGCCATTTTGATGTTCAGTTAATCGGCGGCATTGTTCTGCATCGCGGCAAAATCGCGGAAATGAAAACCGGCGAAGGCAAAACGCTGGTGGCAACGCTGCCTTGTTATCTGAATGCTCTGGGCGGCTCAGGCGTTCACGTGGTTACGGTGAACGACTACCTGGCCAAGCGCGATTCGGAATGGATGGGCCGGCTTTATAAGTTTCTGGGCTTGAGCGTCGGCGTGATTGTTCACGACCTGGACGACGGCGAGCGCATGGCCTCTTATGCCTCCGACATTACTTACGGCACCAACAACGAATTCGGATTCGATTACCTGCGCGACAATATGAAGTTCCGCTTGGAAGATTGTGTGCAGCGCGGCCATAACTTCGCCATTGTGGATGAGGTCGATTCCATTCTGATCGACGAAGCGCGAACCCCGCTGATTATCTCCGGCCCAAGTGAAGAATCAACCGATAAATACTATAAGGTCAATCGCATTATTCCGTTTCTGGAACGCGGCGAAGTAATCGAAGGCAAAGAGCCGGGCCAGAAATACACCACCGGCGACTTCACGGTGGATGAAAAACACCGCACCGCCGCTCTTACCGAGCAGGGTGTCTTAAAAGTGGAAAAACTCCTCGGCACCGGGAATCTATACGACCCGGCCAACATCGAGATGAACCACCACGTGCAGCAGGCATTGCGCGCGCATGTTCTCTACCAGCGCGATCGTGAATACGTCGTGCAGGACGGTAAAGTCGTCATTGTCGATGAGTTCACCGGTCGCCTGATGCCCGGCCGCCGTTGGAGCGATGGACTGCACCAGGCAGTGGAAGCGAAAGAAAGCGTTCGCATCGAGCGCGAAACCCAAACGCTCGCCAGCATCACTTTCCAGAACTACTTCCGCATGTATAAGAAGCTGGCCGGCATGACCGGAACAGCCGATACCGAAGCGGCGGAATTCAGCAAAATCTACAACCTGGAAGTTGTGCAGATTCCGACCAATCGGCAGATGATCCGCCTTGAGCATTCCGATATCGTGTACCGCACGGAAGACGAAAAATTCCGCAACGCTGCCAAAGAAATTAAAGAATGGAACGAGAAAGGCCGCCCGGTTCTGGTCGGTACCATCTCGGTGGAAAAGTCGGAGCGGCTTTCTTCCATTCTGAAAAAAATGGGCGTTAAGCATGAAGTGTTGAACGCCAAAAATCACGAGCGCGAAGCATCCATTGTGGCTCAGGCCGGACGCAAAGGCGCGGTGACGGTTTCCACCAACATGGCGGGACGCGGTACCGACATTCTATTAGGCGGCAACCCTGAATTCTCTCTGCGCGAACGTTTGAAAAAACAGAACCGGACGCCGGAAATGCTGTCTGAAGAAGATCGCGAACGCGAGCTTGCTTCCATTAAAGAAGAGATCGAGCGCGAGCGTCAGGAAGTGGTGGCCCTCGGCGGTCTTCACATTCTCGCTACCGAGCGCCACGAATCGCGCCGTATTGATAATCAGTTGCGTGGACGCGCCGGTCGTCAGGGCGATCCCGGCAGTTCGCGTTTTTATCTTTCATTGCAAGACGATCTGCTGCGCATCTTCGGCGGCGACCGGATGCAGAATCTGATGCTCCGGCTCGGCATGGAAGAAGATGTGCCGATCGAGTCCCGCCTTATTACCAAGCGCATTGAAGCGGCTCAGAAAACCGTGGAAGGCCAGAACTTTGCCTCCCGCAAACATGTTCTGGAATACGACGATGTGATGAACAAGCAGCGTCAAGCGGTTTACAGTATGCGCCGCCAGTTGCTCGAAGGCGTGAACCAGAAAGAGCGGGTGCTCGAAATGGTTCGCGGCATTGTGGAAGCGTTTGTGGATCAGTATGCTCCCGAAAACCAGCGAGTGGATGAGTACGACCTCACCGGTTTGCAGAATGCTGTTGTAAATCAGTTCGGCGTGAAGATCGAAATGGACGTGCTGAACGGCAAACTGCGCGCCGACCTTGAACAGCCGATTGTTGACACCCTCACCGAGCGTTACAACGAAAAAGAACGAATGATCGGAGCGGAAAACATGCGCGAAGCCGAGCGCATCATCATGCTCAACGTCATCGATAACCAGTGGAAAGATCACCTGCTGTCGATGGATCATTTGAAAGAAGGCATCGGGCTGCGCGGCTACGGCCAGAAAGATCCTTTAATCGAGTACAAAAAGGAAGGCTTCGAAACGTTCCAGGACATGATGGAGCGCATCGAAGACGAAACCATCAGGTATCTGTTCTTCCTGCGCATCGAGATTTCCGGCAGCGAAATCCCAGTGCCTTATCCGGAACCGGAGGATGAGGACGAAGAGGACGAGTCTGTGGCCGCTTTGCCGGAGCCTGAACCTGAGCCGGTACTGGTGAATGCCGCCGCGCAGCGCGAAGCGGAAAAATCCGTCCTGGATTTAACGCGCAACATCCAACGGAAGAAAGAAAAAGAATTAGCCGCGTTGCAATTTACGGGCGGGGAACAAACTACCACGCAAACGGCGGCTAATCCTTATAAGAATGTAGGCCGCAATGACCTTTGCCCTTGCGGCAGCGGAAAGAAGTACAAGAAATGTCACGGAGCGTAATTCTCCTTTTTGCAGCGATTCTTGGCTTTCAGACTGGGGCGGCAGAACTGCTGCCTGCGAAACTGGGCGCTTTTCGCCAAACTAGTTCAGTAGAGCCTCAAAGTGTTGATTCTAAGGTGTTTAATGAGTTTGGGTTCGTTTCGTCCGAAGCTGCAACTTATGGCGGCACGGGAAGCAAAGGAACGTTAACCGCTTGGCGCATGAAGGATGCTACCGGTGCTTTGGCTGCCTGGGATTGGCTGCGGCCTGCCCAGGCCCATCACTGCGATTTGGCGGAACACTGTGCGGTGAACGGATCACAAACCCTGGTTGTGGATGCCAATTATGTTCTTCAATTTGATGGGCTTACCCTCACTAAAGAAACCATCCAGACTTTAGCTGCTGCGCTGCCGAATCGCCACCCTTCTGATCTGCCGCCGGTGGTCGGTTTTGTGCCGCTGCAGAACGTGGTGCCGAACTCTTCCCGCTATCTGCTGGGGCCGGAAAGCCTGCGTGGAGTGGCACCGGAACTGGTGAAAGCCAACCCCGGCTTTGATCAAGGCGCGGAAGCTCACTACACCGCTTACAACGTGGAAGGCGGCACGGCCAAACTGATTCTTTTTGAATACCCCAGTCCTGAAGCAGCCCGGCTTCATGCTGCGAGTTTTAAGAAGGTTTCCGGCGCTCAGGTCAAGCGATCCGGGGTGTTAGTGGCGGTTGTTCTACCCGGCACTTCCGAAAAAGCGGCTGATGCCGTGCTGAATCAGGTGAAATACCAAGCTAAAATTTTGTGGAATGAACCGCCGCCGGGAAATCCTGTTCCCCGCCTATATAGTCTGCTGATGAACATCATCATAGCTTCCTGCATTCTGGCCGGGCTGGCTCTGACTGCCGGCATCATCTATGGCTGTATGCGCTTGTACCGTCGCCGTTATGGAACTCTGGAACAAGAGGAAGCGATGACAACGCTTCACCTAACTGGGGAGTAATCGCCTTTGTGCAGCTTTTCCACAGAAAGTTTTCCACAGGTGGAAAAGCTTTTCTGAGCGGTGAGTAGAACACTTGGGCACGGTTGGGCCATTTTCTTGCAACTTGACTGAAAACGGGATGTGGTTTGTACGTAAGGGTTTGCATGGTGGAAAATTCATCGGCTGAATTTCGCCCTTGACTTCGCTGTTTGGTAGCCCTACACTCCAATCACAAACAGGTTTTGACGGTTGCGATGCCGTCGGATCTGATTCTCCCATCAAACTTAGTCCTGCTGAAGCAGGACGCCTGGAAACAGGAAGAAAGCGCTTATCCGGAAAAGGTAGGCGCTTTCTTTTTCCCTGTTTGTTCCTTTTCTTCGCCGCGCTACCCTGAGAAGTATGAGGCCGCCTCCGCCAAAATCAGAAGAACTGCCGCAATCCTGGCGAGACCGTCTTTCCGCTTTACGCAATGTTCCGCCACTGCTGCGCTTGGTGTGGCAGACCAACCCACGCTTATGCATTGCTACTCTCGTTCTGCGGTTAGGGGCTGCTTTTCTGCCCTTGGCAATGCTCTGGATTCCCAAGCTGATTATCGACCTGGTGGTTAAAGCAATACGTCACCAGGTAATTGATAAGTCCCACATTTTTAAGCTTTTATTGCTTGAACTGCTGCTTGCTGTCGCGTCCGATGCGTTATCCCGGTTCATCAGCCTGGTGGATAGCTTGCTAGGAGACCAGTTCACCAATCACATCAGCATCCGGCTGATGGAACACGCTGACTCCCTGGATCTGGTTTCGTTTGAAGATCCGGTGTTCTACGACAAACTGGAACGCGCCCGCCGCCAAACCACGGCCCGATTAAGCATGCTGGCTACCCTGGCCGGAATGGTGCAGCAGTTACTCACGCTTGCCACTATGATCTCGGCAGTGCTGGTTTATTCGCCGTGGCTCCTGCTGTTGTTGATCGGTTCCACTATTCCGGTGTTTCTGGGGGAAACCCGGTTTGCCATGCTGAACTATTCCATTCTGTTTCGTTACACGCCGGAGCGCCGGGAACTCGATTACCTCCGCTACCTGGGCGCAAGCAATCAAAGCGCCAAAGAAGTGAAAATATTCGGGTTAGGCACGTATCTGATCAAACGCGCTCAAGGCTTGTTCGAACGATTCTACCGGGAAAACGAATCGCTGGCGGTCCGCCGCGCCCTGCAAGGGCTGCTTTTAGGACTGTTGCCCACTGCCGCTTATTACGGTGCTTATGCGTTTGTGGTGCTTCGCGCCTTGGCCGGAGCATTGACGATTGGCGACTTAACGCTGGTTGTGGGCGCCTTTTCACGCGCCCGCAGCCTGATGGAAAGCCTGTTGTCCAGTCTGGCGGGTGTGTCCGAACAAGCCTTGTTCCTGAAAGACCTGTTCGAGTTCTTCGAAACCAAGCCGCAGATTGCGTCCCGCCCCGGCGCGCTGCCTGCGCCTCGCCCCATTCGGAATGGTTTTGATTTTCAGAACGTTTCCTTTGCTTACCCGGATAACCAACGCCCGGTTCTGGATGGAATTAACTTCCGCTTTGAACCCGGCGAGCGCATTGCCTTGGTGGGCGAGAACGGGGCAGGGAAGACAACGCTCGTGAAGCTGATGGCTCGGCTATATGATCCGACCGGAGGCCGCATCCTGCTCGATGGCGTGGACCTGCGGGACTACGACGTAGCGGAACTGCGGCATGAAATCGGCGTGATCTTCCAGGATTACATGCGATATGACATGTTAGCTTCTGAAAACATTGGGGTTGGACGAATCGAGGAGCTTGCTAACCAAGCGCGGGTGGTTGTGTCGGCGGAGAAAAGCTTGGCGGCTGGAGTAGTAGGTGCATTGCCGAACCGTTATAGCCAAATGTTAGGGCGGCGTTTTGAAGGCGGAACCGACTTGTCCACCGGGCAGTGGCAGAAGGTGGCTTTGGCCCGCGCTTACATGCGTGACGCGCAGATCCTGATCCTGGACGAACCGACCGCCAGCCTGGATGCCCGAGCCGAGTTCGAGGTATACCAGCGTTTTGTTGATTTAACAACCGGCAAAATGGCAATCCTGATTTCGCATCGCTTCTCCACAGTTCGCATGGCTGATCGGATTTTCGTTCTGGCGAACGGTAAAATTGCTGAACAGGGCAGTCATCAGCAATTGGTTGCTCTGGGCGGGCATTATGCTGAACTCTTTGAGATGCAAGCCGCAGGGTATCGCTAGTCGTATGCCGCGCTGGAGATCAAAACTAAAGCAAGCATTGCGAAATGGTTCGTTTGCGCAATGTGTGAACTATCGAGATTTACCATAACTGCATGGCCAGCCGTACCTTTGTCGCTCTTGCTGCCGTTGTTTTCTTGTTTCTCGCGTGCGCTGTAGAAGCTCAGGTCCATACAGTGGCGATGACCGTGGATGATCTCCCCTTAACTTCCGTTGTTCCGTTGACGCACAGTGCAGCCGAAGCGAGAAAAGCCGAGCACGTAAATACAGCTATTCTTGATGCTTTTAGTCGCAATCACATACCGGCTACTGGGTTCGTCATCGAACAAAGAGTTGAGGAAATTGGTGTACCTGCGAGCCGAAAAGTTCTTGAGCAGTGGACGCGATCAGGCTTTGATCTCGGGAATCATTTGTACTCTCATCCAGATGTGAATACACTGTCAGTTGATCGGATCGAGCGAGAGATTGTGGATGGAGAGTCTACGTTCGGACCGCTGCTGAAGGAGAAAGGTCGTATCCCGCAGTTTCTCCGTTTCCCTTACAACCATACGGGCGACACGAAGGAGAAGCACGACGCCATTGCCGCCTTCATGGCGAAACATGGCTATCGACTTGCTCCATGCACAATCGACAATACCGATTACGAGTTCAATATCACCTATACACTTGCTCTAGAACGCAAAGACGAGGCGATAGCAGCAAAAGTAAAGGCCGCTTATCTCGCTTACACGGCAACTGAGATCGACTGGTACAGCGCGTTGAATAAGCAGGTCTTTGGGTATGAGCCGCCGCATGTCATGCTGCTGCACGATAGCCTGCTAAACGCGGATACGATTGAAGAAGTCTTGTCGCTCTTTGAAGAACGGGAATATAGATTCGTGTCTTTAAATGAGGCTCTCAAAGACCACGCTTATGCCGTTCCAGAGACCTTCATTACCAAGTTCGGCCCGATGTGGGGATATCGGTGGGCACGAGAGAAACAGGTCAAAGTGGAGGGGCACAATGAGCCGAATCCTCCAGCATGGATCAGCCAATATGTGAAGGACCACCAAACAAAGCAGTAATTCGATTTTTACTTCTGGTGTGGTGACCCAAGTGGGTGATTGTTAGACTTTAGCCCCAAAACGAGGATACACCCCTAATAACTCACCGGCAGCCACGGATGCCTTTTCACCCGAAACGCCACCACAATCCGCAGAATGCCAATGATAATCGCGTAAGCTCCGATAATGAAGATCACCGACAAAGCGCCTGCAGCCGGATAAGCAAACAGCAGAACGCCAAACAGCACCGACAGAATTCCATCGAGGATCATGGACCATTCATTAGGAATCGTGCGCCGCAGTTCCACCGCAGCGGCGATCTCCGCCGCGCCCCGCAGAACAGCCCAGGCAGCAATCACAAAAACCAGCGTCACGGCAATAGCTCCCGGAAAGAAAAACGCCAGCAGACCGATCAGAATGCCGATCACGCCCAAAATTGTGACAATCGGCCAGCGCGCCGTAAGGCCGGCGACCAAGGCCAGGATGCCGTCCACAAAAGCATAAACGGCAAAAATCGTGGTCAAAATTACTACTGTTAAAGTAGGCCAGGCGAAAGCCAGGATGCCGAACAGAATGGCCACGATGCCGCGCAGAAGCAGCATTCGCCAGCTTTGTCCGAAGTTGCGGGAAGAAGAGGAAGGAATGGAAGGGGAAGCCATGTTGGATTCTGAACTGATTGAGGGATAACAGATCAAACCGGAAAGAGGGCTAACAGTCCAGCGATCTCAATTTCATTATCCTCTCTTTTCGGGTTAACGGCAACCGGCGGCCCTGCTCTAGCGAAGGTAAAAAGGCTTAATTTGGGAAGAACCCACAGGCCAAACTGAATTCCAAAGTAGTTTCCGGTTTGCCCGTGATCCGGGACCACAATTAAAATTAAGCTCACGATCTTGATCTGAAGGCATAGGATTGCTTTCTCAATACGAAGCTTGGGAACGTAAGTATTGTTCTGATGCATATCTACGATCACTCTCAATAAGAGGAGTTGCTGGTCCGCGCTGGCGATCTAGTCTGATTGCGCACGGCGACGGCCGCCTGTAGCTTCCGGCATTTCTCTGGTACTACCACGGTAGTAGGATAGTTTGTATGCCACGCGGCAATCCATCGCCAAAACTCGCCATTACGGTAGACCCTGAAATTTACGAAAAGATCTTGGCAGCGGCGGCCTGCGACAGGGTAAGTGTCTCAGCTTGGATGACCGACGCGGCTCGTGAAGCACTGCGACGCCGGGCTGGTTTGGCGGCTATTGCGGAGTGGGAAAAAGAACATGGTCCTTTCAGCGCAGAAGAGATGAACGAAGCTCGCGCTAGCGTGCGAGCGCAACTGCGAAAGGTGCGGCATCCTGCATGAGCAATGTTGTGTATGATGCCGCCGTGCTTGTGTCGGCGGACAGAAATGATCGGCGGGCCTGGGCAGAACACAAGGCGCGTTTGGAATCGGGCATTGTTCCGTTGGTTCCTGCACCGGTTGTCGCCCAGGTTAGCGGGTCATCACAACAAGCCCAACTCCGGCGCTTCTTGACTGGGTGTGCCGTCGCTCCTCTTGATGAAAGTGAGGCGCACGAAGCAGGACGACTATTGGGCAAAACCAGAACGACTGATATTGTTGATGCCGTTGTGGTGACAACAGCGATTCACAAAAAAGCAATGATTCTCACCAGCGACCCGGATGACATAAAGCGGCTTGTTGAAGCTTCTGGCCGCGAGATCACGGTGATTGCCGTTTGAGCTGCGTCGAAAACGCCTACAAAACATACGCTGACCAGCTACGAAAGCTGTCACCCCGACCAGTTTGTCAGCAATCCGGAAACTGAGATTTATTACCTCGCCTTTCAGCGCGTCGGTAGTAAACTTACCCTCGTTCGTTCACAATGCGACCTTTCAGTCGTAGCAGCGATTGTTTCACTGAGCCTTGGTGGTTTTTAGAAGCCACCAAATTATTATTGATCCCCGGGTCTAAAAAGGTCCTGGTTTTAACTGTAGAGGTCGCCGAGCCCATTCAGATTTCGATTTTATTCAGCACGAAGCCTTCCCGCTGAATTTCGGTGAAATAAGTATGCGAATGATGCCCATGTGAGCGGAAAGTATTTTCAATTACCGATGTAATTTCTCTTCTGCCGCGTTCAAAAAACACCAGCACGGAAGGACCCGCGCCGCTGAGTGCGCAGCCGAGCAGTCCCGGTACTTTCAATCGCAGTATTTCAGTTAATCCGGGGATGAGCCGGGCGCGGTACGGCTGATGCAGCCGGTCTTCTAAAGCGGCGGAAAACGAATCCGTACTGCCCGTAAATAACGCGGCGATCAACAACGCCGACCGTTGAACGTTGAACACTACGTCTTCGCGGCAGTAAGTCTGCGGCAGAACGGAGCGCGACTCAGCCGTGGGCAGCACAAAATCAGGAACCACCACCGCTACTTCGTAATTGGAAGGCAGCTCCACCCGAATGGCGTGTGTTGCGCCCGAAGAATCAAGCGAACTGGCGACGATGGAGCCAAGCACGCAGGCCGCTACATTATCGGGATGGCCTTCGATTCGCGCGGCGGCATCGAGAATCTGCCGGCGCGACCAGTTCAGATTCAAAACCTGATTGGCCATCACCACTCCCGCCGTTAGAGCAGCCGCACTGGAACCTAAACCCTTGCCTAAAGGAATTTCATTTTCGATTTCAAGGGAAAGAAACGGCATGGTTCGTTCTGCTTTCTGTGCGACGGTAGAAGCAGTCCGCCAGATCAGATTGGTGCAGTCGGCGGCAATGCAAGGGGCATCCACGCCGCGAATACTAATGGAAAGTTCATCCGAAACTTCAAACCGGCAATGAAGGTGCAGGTTTAAAGCCAAGCCAAGCGCATCGAAGCCGGGGCCAAGATTTGCGCTGGAAGCCGGCACGCGTAGCCGCCAGCTCATAAAAGAGTGTGCATTGTTTAATGGACTCCACGCCTAATGGAAGTTAATTCCCTAATTCTACTCGCCGCCCTTCGCGGCAGGCTGTATAGATACCTAACACCGCTTCCAAAGCGCGATAACCTTCTTCGCCCGTGATCAACGGATCGTGATGGTTTTGAATGGCGTTTCCAAAGTCCAGAAACTGTCGTTCAAAGGAAAGGAGGCTGATGGCCATCGGGTCCGAAGAGCCGGACGCAATGCTTTGCGCCACCGGAGCAGGATCAGCTTTATTTGCTTCCTGGTCATCCAATACATCCCAAGCTGTAAGCTGATCGCCGGAAAGCACCGCCGTTCCTTTGGTGCCGTGAATTTCAATGCGCTCCGGGTAGCCGGGCCAGAACGCCGTGGAAGCCTGAATCACTCCGGTTGCGCCGGAACGGTATTCGAGCAGCGCGTTCACCACATCTTCAGATTCGATCCGATGTCGCGCCCCCAACTGCCAAACACCTTGCACAGCTTTGATCGCGCCCATCAGATACAGAAGAACATCCACCTGATGCACCGCTTGATTGATTAACGCCCCGCCGCCTTCAGTGTGCCAGCTTCCCTTGATGGGCCGCGAATAATATTCTTCGCTCCGGTACCATTTCACATAAGCGTCAGCTTGCAGCAGCTTGCCTAATCGGCCGGCCGGTAAAGCGCGCTTCAGGAAAATGGTGGAATCATCAAAGCGGTGTTGACTCGCCACACCCAACAGGATACCGGCCTCGCGCGCGATTGTAATTATTTGTCGGGCGGTTTCCAGCGTAGTAGCAAGCGGTTTCTGCACCTGCACGTGCCGATGGATGGCAGCGCAGATTGCAACCGGCTCCAATCGGAAATCAGGAAAAGTGCAGACATCCATAAAATCCAGATTCGGATAACGGCAGAGTTCCCGGTAATCCGAAACGAACTCACAGTTCCAGCGCGCGGCAAATTCGCGGCCTCGTGTTTCCGTTTGGTTGGAGCAAGCTATCAGGTGATAGCCGATGTTTCGATAAGCCTGGGCATGTTTATTTGCAATGGCGCCCGTGCCGAGAATGCCAACGCGCATTCTTCTATCTTAAAGATTTGGGTTGGTGGGATCCCTCCAAAAAAAAGGGAGTGCGGTAAAGAAACTCCGCACTCCACACTTCACAGGAGGAGAGCAGTTCACCTATCGGTGTTGAGCCCTACATTGTAGGACGTACGGGTGGTGACTTTGGTCACAACCAACACAACATCAAAATAGAGAACTGCTGCCCGGTAATCTAACGGGCAATCTGCACTTTCGGTTCGGCCAAATAGCCGACGATCGTATCTTTGCGAACCTCATTCACCACAATTTCCGCTGGTTGCCTGGATTTCGAAGTGTAGAATTGAACGGGTTCGTTCACAGTCCGGTCCTTCTTTTCCACCTTCTTGTCATCGGCTAAAACTTCAATGGTGTAGCGGTTATGCTTGGCATCGGCTTTCTTCAATTCCACCGTGATATCGCCAACCTTCTGCGGCTTCTTGCTTTTCGGGATTGTAAATTCAAAGTAGTTCTTTTCGCCTAATGCTTTCAGGGCAGATAGTTCTTTCCCATTAGTCGCAATCAAACTGGTATGGTTATCCACATCGCCGGAAACGCGCTTCAAGTTGGCTACTGTTTGTTCGAGTTCGGTTTTAGTAGTACCTAAATCATTTTTAACGGTGCCGACATCGGTGCTGACATCGTTAATTTTCGTGGTTGCTGTATCGGCAGTCTGTTTTACCTGCTCAATCGCCTGCTGCTGGCGCGACTGCTCGCTTTGAACCTGCTTCTGCAGCAGTTCCACTTTGCGCTGCGCGTCAATTTTTGCTTGTCCAACGGCGCGATCCGCCGCGACGCGCTGTTGTTCCAGTTGTTCCTGGACAGCTTGAACACGCTTGGAGGCTTGCCGGACGGAAGCGGAAGAGTCCAGCCGAATCTGTTCCACTGTCGCGGACAGGTCGGAGCTAACTTTGGCCATCTCGCCTTTGGTTTCAGTGCGGAGGTGTTCCAACTGGACAAATGTATACACGTTGAAAGCGCCCAGCAACACGAAAGCGCCCACCATCAGGGGAGTTTTCCAGTTCGGAGCCTGAGGAGGCGGAATAATGTAGCTTGGCTGCTGAGGTGTGGTGCTCATAGTGTTCAAAACAATTCTTTCTTAATACCTAGAATGCCAGAAACTGGCAAATTCTTATTTTTAAAGGGACACTAATTTGGACGTAGCAAACGAAATCGCTGTTTCATCCCCTGATTTTTCGATTATCAGACAGCGGCGCTACAAACTCCAGCACCTCCTGTTTAGGAAGGCCAGGCTCGAAACAACGCCGGCAGCGCGCTTCGTAAGCTCCGGAAGCTCCCACCAGAATCAGTTCATCCGATCCTAACAAACGCTGCGTATGCTTGGCCAAATTGCCGCAGCACATACAAATGGCCAGCATTTTCGTGATCGATTCGGCCACCGCCAGCAGTTCCGGCATCGGCGGGAACGGACGCCCTAGGTAGTCAGTATCCAGTCCTGCGATAATCACCTGTTTGCCGCTGTCGGCCAGCTTGTTAGCCACATTCACCAGCGACAGGTCAAAAAAATTTGATTCGTCGATGCCGACCACCTGGGTTCGCCAGTCGAGCAGAGTCAGAATTTCGGAAGCTGAAGAAACCGATTCCGAGTTCATACGCACATCATCATGCGTCACAATATGCCGTTCCGAATAGCGGTTATCGAGCGCAGGCTTAAATACCTGTACGCGCTTGCGGGCAATGGTGGCGCGCCGGAGCCGGCGGATCAGTTCCTCGCTTTTCCCCGAAAACATCGGGCCGCAAATTACTTCAATCCAACCGGTATTGTGGATCAGAATATCCAATAGTTCAAATCTCCCGCTTTAGATGCCTGTCGTTTAGGACGCATCTGTTTTTCTATATTCCCACGGCTTCTCTTCGGCGATTTTTGCGGATCGCCTCGGTGTTTTGATCGGGCTCTCCGTCGCATTCCACTTCAAGCACGGTGACTAAGGAATCGGGCGAGTTAAGGGGCAGATCCAGAAACTGCACCCGGAAGTCTTCCTGCTGAAATTGCACCGGCTGGCCGGAAGGATACAATTTTGCCGAAAGAACCTTGTTCGTCAGACCGCCGATGGAGATGGTCTGCCCTGGCCAGAAATGAACATGCACGTACAACTTGTTTCCGGTGCGGGTGAAATTGGCGAACTCGGAGCGGTTCACCTTGCACCGTTCAGCTTGATGAATAAGCGGGCCGTGAGTATCCATCCATCGGCCCACGCCGGTTAACACTTGAATGGATTGGTCTGGAATCGAGCCATCAGCTTTCGGCCCGATGTTCAGAAGATAGTTGCCGTAGCCGCGAGCGCAGGTCACCAGATTTCGCACCACAGTTTTGGGAGTCTTCCAATCGTCGTCCGCCGCCTGATAGCCCCAACTATCGTTCATGGTCATGCAAGCTTCCCAAGGTTGCGGAAACTGCTGAATGCGCTGTTCCGGGGTGGTGAAATCTTCCGGGATTTTGGCGCGATCGTTGATCAGAATATCCGGTTGAAGCTGCCGCACCATTTTGTTCATTTTTTCCGATTCCCAGCCTTCCGCCGAAAGCGGCCAGGCCACGTCGTACCAGAGAATGTCGAGCTTGCCGTAGTTGGTGCAGAGTTCCCGCACTTGGCCGTGAATGTAATCCACAAATCGGCGGCGGGCATCTTCGTCTTCAACGCAGCGCGCGCCGTCCGGGTGGTGCCAATCCATCAGGGAATAATAGAATCCGATCCGCATTCCTTCGGCCCGGGCCGCCTGGCAGAATTCCAACACAAGGTCGCGCCCGGCCGCTTGTTTCGGAGCGCAGTAGTTGGTCAGCTTTGTGTTGAAGTTGCAGAAACCTTCATGATGCTTAGTGGTCATTACCATGTACTTCATGCCGGCTTGTTTGGCCAGCTTGGCCCATGTTTCAGCAGCGTGCGGCCTTGGATTAAAAATTTTGGCAAGCTGCTGGTATTCCGCTACCGGTATGCCTTCCATTTCCATCGCCCATTCGTGCCGGCCTAAAACGCTGTATAAGCCAAAATGAATAAACATGCCGAACCGGGCCTGATGCCACCACTGCATTCTGCGCTCGCGATCCGCCACGGTTGATGTAGCGGGACCGCTTTCTTCGGCTTGCGCGAATATCGGAACTGCGGCGGCAGTGCCTAATGCGCCGAGCAGGGAGCGTCGCGATAACTGCGGGTTCTGGAGCATGGGTGTAGTTTTATCATGCGCTGGTTCTAACAGGTAAGCTGAGATCATGTTCTGGTTCATGGGCAAGCGGCGCGTTGTGAAGGAGTTGATGGACGAATCTGACCCCAACGACGCCCGGCAATGCTTGAAAGATTTGGTTCGAATCAATGCCGCCCTGGGCGGACACCGCATTGTGCGGCGGATGCTTGCGCAGGCAGGCTGTTCGGAGCAGCCATTTTCTATTCTGGACGTAGGCGCTGCTTCCGGGGACAGCGCCGCCGTCATCAGGCAAGCGTATCCGAATGCGACTGTGGTGAGCCTGGACCGGAATCCGGTGAACATCAGCGCGGCTCAGGGTCACAAAGTGCTGGCCGACGCTTTTCAGCTTCCATTCGGGCCGCGCAGTTTTGATTTCGTGATGTGCTCCCTGTTTCTGCATCATTTCCAAAATGAACAGGTGTTTGCGCTGATCAAAGAGTTCGGCAGAGTCGCTCGAAAAGCGGTGCTGATTTCGGACCTGGAACGGCACATTGCGCCGTATCTGTTTCTTCCCGCCTCGAAGCTGGTTTTCCATTGGCACTGGATGACCATTCACGATGGCCGAATCTCCGTGAAAGCGGCTTTCAGGAAAAATGAATTGAAGTCTTTGGCGGAACGAGCCGGATTGCAGCAGATTCAAATACAAACGCATCGGCCTGCTTTTCGCCTTTCGCTGATTGGAAAAACTCCGTCGTAGGCTGATCTGTTATGCTTCGTCGGAGATATGTTCAAGTCTTCGCTCTGGGCAGAACTGCTGGCTGAATTTATCGGCACTCTGGTGTTGATCGCATTTGGAGACGGCGTGGTCGCGATGACCGTTCTGTTCGGGCATAACCAGCCGGGCGAGATCGTAAACGGCGGCTACACCAACATCACCTTTGCTTGGGGCTTGGGCGTGACGCTGGCCATCTACGTTGCCGGTCGAACCAGCGGGGCGCACTTGAACCCCGCAGTTTCGTTGACGCTGGCCGCGTTTCGCCAATTTTCGTGGGCGAAGGTGATTCCGTACAGTGTGGCGCAGATCGCGGGCGCGTTTGCCGGGGCCGCGCTGGTGTTCTGGGAGTATCGGGAACAGTTTAACCTGGTTGATCCGCTGCGGGATCACACCGCCGGAGTCTTCGCAACATTTCCGGCGTTTCCTCATCTGCCAATGGTCGGGTTATTCGATCAGATATTAGGAACAGCGTTGCTGTTGATCATTGTGTTTGCCGTCAGCGACCAGAAGAATCTAGCTCCTTCCGGCAATCTGGCTCCCATTCTGGTAGGCGCAAGCGTGATCGCCATCGGCATGTCTTTCGGCAGCCTGCATGGGTATGCCATTAATCCGGCCCGGGATTTCGGGCCGCGTTTGCTGACTGTGGCGGCGGGCTTTAAAAACAACGGACTCACCGACGGCACGAACGTGTTCTGGGTGCCGATTATCGGTCCGCTGATTGGTGGCTTACTAGGGGGCGCGGTCTACCAATGGGGCATTCACAATTTGCTGCGCCGGGAAGCGCTGGAAATCAGCACCGCCGGTCAGACCGCGGCAGTGCCGGAAAACCGGAGTTTGGATCGTTAAATCGTTAACTGGAAATGTTTCAGCTTTAGCTTGCCAAAGCCAGCACGATAATTACCTGTGTTGGAGGACGTTATCACAGGTAATTCCTCAGATAATCCTACACTATCTTGCTGATTGTCGCGACTGTGACAATGTTTATTGTCCGCTGCGAAGTCGTACAGGGTAATGCTATCTGCCCTTGAAGGCCCGCCTGCATTGGAACGGAGCGGTTGTTTTCAGTTCGATGTGAATCCTCCAATTAGAAGATGTGTTCCGTCGATGGTATCCCCAGTTCCGTGTTCAGGCGGCCTGAATCCCGACTTCCTGACGACCTGCCTAGTAGGGGTTGGAATCGCGGTCGCTATCCCGAAATTCCCCATGCACAAACAGAGGCGAACGCACACAGTGGGGAGCGCTGCCATTGAAATAGCTCAGTGCTGTTGACCAAGACTTAGCAGCCGCAAGACGCCCCAGTAAGCGTCCTGCTAAATCGGCTGTTTTGAAATGAATTCCACCGTAACGGCGTGACAAGCCAGCCTGATCCGCGGCTTCCGTAAACGTCTTCCAGCGTAGCGTCACTGAGCGTGATGGAGTTATTCCCGGCTCGATGCTTGAAGTTCTTGCCGCAAACGTAAAATCCATGCCAAAGCGGTCGCTTCCCGTCCACAATAGCAGAACTTCCGCCGCTGCTGCGCTGTAGGTGCTATGTCCCGACACATAGTCCGGAAATGGCGGAGAGGGAAAGCTGGATTGCTGATATGGTTTCCATTGCGCCCCTCCATACCGACGGTACCTTTACCGGGACCGCCCCAAGCGCGAATCTTCTGACCGTTGAATAACAAATGTATGGCGGTAATAGGTCGGATGGAATCCCAATTCCGTTTCGCATCCCAAGCCGCAATACCCGCGTCGAACATGGCGTTCGCCAGAACAAAGAACATCTTCACGTCATCCGCAAGGCCATGTCGGTCCCGCTTGGAAATATACTGCGCAAAGCGCATCCAATGACCAGGTGGCTGTATCGTGAACGGACCGTCGCTCCAGTATTCAGCTATAACCTTCTGCTCATCCGTTAAAGTCGCGCTCATGCGCACGAGTTCTTCCGATTGCGCTTGGTACTCCCTAGTTCCATAAGTAGCTGGGCCATGATGCCCTAGTACTGATCGGAACTGATCGCTACCAGACAATGCAAAGGGAATTACCCGCGTCCATTGTGCGCCGGCAAACCGCTGTGTGCTTAGAATGCCGGAAGCATTGACGTAAGACAAAGGCTGCCAATGGTTCGGGTCGGCAATCGCCGCCGGACGCCCATTCTGTGGATCGGGAAGATTAACTGGCTTATATTGAGTCCAATCGGAATATGCACCTGGCGCAAGATCTCCTCGCTGATTTGCCCCATCTTGATGACGAAATTCGAGCACCGCGCCGCAAGCCACATTGGCAATCCCGGCTGGCGTTTCTATATCGGTTGAGGCAGTAAGCCCGTAGCCCAATCGTTCCATCTGCAGCGCGTAAACAGAAGCAACATACTCCGGGAATAAATCGGCTAGGGCCCGATAAGCAGCGTAGCTGACGGCTTGTTGCTGATTTGTTTCTGTCTGCTCCATGGCAGGACGGCGCAGTGCCTTGTTTAGCTCAGTGCCTACCGCTTCGTGATCATACGCCGCCCAAGCATCGTACATGCAGGTGTGCAGAACAGCCAAAGCCCGTGCTGCGAAGGGTGCTCCCAAATTTGATTGTTCTATGGCTTGAACAGCGAGTGTGTTCCATTGAAGCACTATATTTCCTTCCGGTTCAACCACCGGAACGGACGCGCGTAACAATGAGCTGCTGCTAACAGCCAACAATAGAATGGCGAATGGACGCCAACAGATCCACAGCATTTTAAAACGCAACTGATGGATTGGTGCTAAGTAGGTGGCCATAATTACTGCAACAAGTGTTTGAGCCAGAAGTTTCCAGAC
>CAXTWH010000037.1:0-55046 GCA_964247975.1 uncultured Bryobacteraceae bacterium
ATGATCACTCTTTTCTTTTCCCACATGCGCCTGCGCTTCCGCCAGTTCCGCCGATTCTTCCTGACCCTTTTTCAATAACTCTGCCGGGTTGGGCCAATCAAAGCCGACCGCCGCCGCTTTTTCGGAAATCTTTGCGGCTTCCATCAGCGCCGGCGCTGATCGCAGCACGCTGTCTAAAATCGAGCCGGTTCCAGCCTGTCCTTTTGATCGTTTTTCCTGCTGCTTGATTTCATCCCAACGGAGTTTTACGTCTTCGGCTGTTTCCGCTTTCGCATCGCCGAAAATATGAGGATGGCGACGGACCAGCTTGGAGTTGATGGCTTCGAGGCAGTCAGCAATGTTGAAGTGATTTTGTTCAGCCGCGAGTTCCGCCAGAAACACGGGTTGCAGCAGCAGGTCGCCTAACTCTTCCGCCAGTTCCGGCCAGTTCTGCTCGTCAATAGCTTCCAGTACTTCATAGGTTTCTTCCAAAAGATATTTTTTCAGGGTTTCAAAACTCTGCTTACGATCCCAAGGGCAGCCGCCTGGGCCGCGCAATCGCGCCATGATATCTACCAGAATTTGAAAGCGTGAACCGGCTTCTTGTGCTGCTACCGACATCGAATCAGGGTAGCATTACGGCTGCTACTGAGATTGTTTCAAATCCTGTTACATTAGTTTGTAAGCAATCTGTACTGAACCGGGGCTATAAGGAACTTTGTTTTTTAATGAGATTCGAACCGGAAAGCGTAGCCAGCGACATCACCGAAATGGAACTTGAGTGGCAGGCAAAAGTGGCCGAGTTAGAAGCCACGGTTGCTCAGTTACAGTCAGAAAAACAGGTTTTTCATCAAATTTTTGTGGAAAACCCGATGCCGACCATTGCCTATGCGGCGGAAACGTTCGACATTATTGATGCCAATGAAAGCGCTGCCAGTTTGTACGGTTTTCTGCGCGAGCAGTTTACAGAACTGAATTTTCTATCCTTGTTTTCTTCTTACGAGCAGCGCCGGAAGCAGGATCTGATGGTGGAACTGCAGCGGCCTGTCAACAACGTCGGCCCTTTCACGCATTGTTCAGCGGTGAATCAGGAACTGGTGGTAAGCCTGGTTACCTTTTCCATCACCATCCGCGGCATTGATGCCCGGATTGCGATGATTCTTGATGAAACGGGCCGCCACATGGCCGAAGAAGCGTTGAAATCGAGCGAGGAACGATTTCGCGAACTGTTTGAAAACGCCAATGACGTTATTTTTCTGCATGATCTTAAAGGAAAAATTCTAGCAATTAACCGGGCGGGCGAGCATCTCACCGGTTATTCACGCTCCGAGGTGCTGGGCAAGAGTTTTGATCAACTAATTGCTCCGGAAGCTCGTCAACTAATTCATGATTTTATCCGCGCTCACCTGGGCGGCAGCGCCGCCCAGCATTATGAACTGCCGGTTGTGTCAAAATTCGGCAACCGGCGCTTTCTGGAAGTGAGCACGCGAATTCTTTATCGGCGCGGCCAGCCGGTAGCGATTCAAGGTATCGGGCGCGATATCACGGAGAGAAAACAAGCGCAGCAGCGGCTGGAAGAAAGCTCGAAAGAACTGCAAAGAAAAAATGAAGAATTAAGCCGAGCGCTTCAACTTGCGCGTGAAGCAACACAACTAAAAGAACAGTTTCTGGCAAACACTTCGCACGAGCTGCGGACGCCCATGAACGGCATTATGGGGATGACAAACCTGCTGCTTGAAACCGATCTCGATGCCGACCAGCGCGAATATGCCGATGCAGTGAATCAGTGCGCCAACGATCTGCTCACGATTATTAATGACATCTTGGATGTTTCGCAGATTGAATCAGGGCGGCTTTCGCTGAACTACTCCCTTTTTGATATTCGCGACAGCCTGCAAGGCGTTTTGCGCATGCAGCGGCTGCGAGCAACGGCAAAGAATTTGAAGCTGACCAGTGATCTGGACCCGGCGCTTCCGGAACAGTTTCGCGGGGACAGCGTGCGGCTGCGCCAGGTTTTCACCAATCTGATTTCCAACGCCGTTAAGTTCACATCGATGGGCGAAGTGCAGGTCAAGCTGTTGTATCTGCCTGAAATCAGCCGTATCCGGTGCGAGGTGATCGATTCCGGCATTGGCGTATCAGATTCAGTGCGTGAGCGCATTTTTGAAGCTTTCGTGCAAGCCGATGGTTCCACCAGACGGCGCTTCGGCGGAACGGGCCTGGGGCTTACTATCAGCAAGCAACTTGTGGAGCTAATGGGAGGCCGGATCGGAACCTACAGCAATGAATCGGGTGTGGGCTCCACATTCTGGTTTGAACTGCCTTTGGTGGAAAGCGACCAAGCGAAAACGGTGTGATCATCAAATCTACTGACTTGGCATTGGTGTTTTTTGCTTGCGGCGTATTGTTAATTTACTGGGAGCTTTGCGCGCCGGGCCTGGTGATTCCGGGCGCAACGGGATTGCTTATGGCAATAAGCGGCGGATGGACCCTCGCGCATTATCATCCGACAGAAGAAGGGTTGGCCTGGCTGGGCGCAGGATTGATTTTACAATCCCTTGCTGTTTTCAGAGGATGGATCAAGATTGTCACAATACCACTTCTGTTCTGCTGGAGTGTTGGTTTGATAGTTCTCCTGCCGAAGCCGAACAATTTTCCGCTCGTTCTAGCTTTGCCTATCGTTGTTCTGCTCGGCAGTACCACTTTGGTGCTGGGCCGCGCGGCAGTGGTGGCGCACCGCCGTAAACGGAATCCGGCGAACATTCATGCTTGAAATTCTATGAACGGAGATTCACGGCGGCAATCTCTTGCAGGATCTGTTCGCAGGCTAGCCGGGGATTTTCGGCTCGCGTGACCTGCCTGCCAATTACTAGGTAGTCGGCTCCATTGAGAATCGCTTCAGCGGGAGTGGCCGTTCGTTTCTGATCACCGGCGGCGACTCCCGCAGAGCGAACTCCAGGCGTGACCAGCTTCAAATCCGGTCCGCCGATTTGACGAACGTTCGCCACTTCCAGCGAGGAACACACAACGCCATTGATTCCACTTTCGACAGCTTTTCTGACGCGCAGCGCCACCAAGTCAGGAATCGGCATTTGATAGCCCAAGTCAGCCAAATCCTGCGCATCGAAGCTGGTCAACACGGTAACAGCCAGCAGTTGCGTTTTCGTCATGCCGCGCCCTTCCACCGCTGCTTGCATTACCGGGCGGCTGCCGTGAACGGTCAGGAAGGTAACGTCGCGGCCAACAATTTCCCTGGTAGCGCGTTTTACCGTTTCCGGGATATCGTACAGCTTTAAATCCAGGAACACGCGAAACCCTTCGGAAAGAAGCTCGGAAACGAAAGCCATGCCGGCTGCGGCGTACAATTCCATTCCCACCTTGTAGAAATCCGCTCCAGCGCCAATGTTGTAGATAAGCTGCCGAGCCTGATCCGGTGTTTCCACATCCAAAGCAATGATGAGCGGCTTAGGATCAGTCAAGCGAGCACCTGTACAGGCTTCACGCTGCGCGGCATGACTCGGCCTATCAGATAAGCTTCGGGGAATCGGTGGAGCAGGGTTTCCGCATCCGATTCGGACAGGCTGACCAGCAAACCGCCGGAAGTCTGCGGGTCATACAACAATGCTTCAATTTCCGCCGGAATGCCGGGGGGCATTAGAACGCAATCGGAAGCGAACTCGCGATTATTTTTCAAGCCATTAGAGTGCGCTCCGGCTTGTGAGTATTCAATCGCGCCCGGAAGAAAGCGAATCCGGCTGGCGGAAATTTCGAGCGTCACGTTGGAAGCGAGCGCCATTTCGCGGCTATGTCCTAACAAGCTGAAGCCGGTGACATCGGTGCAGCCATGCACATTCAGGTCCGCGAAAGCTTCCGCAACCGACCGGTTCAAAGTCAGCATTTGAACAATCGAGTTGTTCATGTGTTCTTCGCGGCAGATTCCTTTTTTGAGCGCAGTGGAAATTACGCCGGTGCCGATTCTTTTGGTAAACAGAAGCACATCGTCCGGTTTCGCGCCAGCGTTGGTCAGAACGCGCCGGGGATCAATTAAGCCAGTCACGGCGTAGCCGAACTTCACTTGCTCCTCGGAAATGCTATGGCCGCCTAGAATTACGCAGCCCCCTTCATGGATTTTATCCGCGCCGCCGCGCAGAATCGCGGAAAGATCATCCATTTCTCCTTTTTCGGGGTACACCAGAACCGATAAGGCGGTGATCGGACGTCCGCCCATTGCATAAACATCACTTAAGGCATTCGCGGCGGCAATCGCGCCAAACGTATAAGGGTCGTCCACAATCGGCGTAAAAAAATCTATAGTTTGCACCAAAGCCAGTGGAGACCCGGCATTCTGAGTCAAATCGTAAACACCGGCATCATCAGCGGTGTCGTAGCCGACAAGGACCTGAGCGTTGATGCGGCGAGGAACAGAGCGCAGCGCAAGATCGAGGATTTTGGGACTCAGTTTGGAAGCGCAGCCGCCTGCTTTGACATGTTCAGTGAGACGTGTGGGCATTCTTCACCCAGTGTAGATGGTGAAGCAGGGGCCGATTCAGGGCAGAAACAGAACAGGAGTGTACCAAAAAACAGCCTGCAACAGCAGAACGTAGTACTATGCCGTTTTTGAGGAGCGTCCTATCCCTCCATAAACTTAAAACCTGCTGTAACTTCAACAGATTAGATGAGGTCAAGCAAGATGTGAGGTTTTCCTTGAACAAACGAAAACACCGGAGTTTACTGAGGCAGAACAATATAACTTTGGTACTCTTGTATTTTTAGGAACAAGTACTTTAGTTTATGTTGTAAGCAGCGGTAATGATTAAGTACTAGCACAAAGGACGGATTGCTCTGATTTCGGCCAACCTAAAGGAATTGTTAGGCTTATTCACATGCAAGCGGCGAGCGTAAACATATGATCAGGGTTCTTATTGCGGATCAATTTCCGGTTGTGCGGGCAGGTTTGCGATCCATTTTTGCGACTGTTCCGGAGATCCAGGTGATAGCAGAAGCACAGGACGGCAACGAAGCGATTGATCGCACAGCGGAACTGCTGCCAGATGTGATCTTGACTGAACTGCGGCTGCCCAACTCCGAAGGGCTTTCTGTGTTGCGAACGCTGCACGCCCGCACCCCGCAAGTGAAAGTAATTCTATTCACCGCTTCCGAAAACAAAGACGACTTTATTGAAGCCATGAAGCTCGGCTGCTGCGGAATTGTGCCGAAGGACGCCGCGCCCAGTTTGATTTTGAAAAGCATTCAGAAAGTACATGCCGGGGAGATCTGGCTGGATTCGAATACTACCGCCGCAGTGATTCGCCAGTTTGCTTCGCCGATGGATTCCGTGCTGGCGCAGGCCGCCGCGAATGCTAAACCGCGCGAACGGGCGCAGTTGAGCCAGCGCGAACGCGAGATTATCGTGCTGATCGCGCAAGGCTACAAGAACAAAGAAATCGCGGAAAAAATGTTCATCACCGAACAAACGGTGAAAAATCATCTGCATAACGTATTCGATAAACTAGGGGTTTCGGACCGTTTAGAGCTTGCGTTATACGCTATTCACAATAGCCTTCATTTAAAACCATAAACCACGGCGCAACGCTTTTCAAACGTTGATGCCGGCGCGGCATCCGCTTTGAGGAGGACGTTGTAGAAGAATGGAAGGCGATCGCCAATCGCAGATCGACCAGCTTGTTCAGTCTGCTTTAGCATTGCAAGGGGAAGAACGTGTTTCCTTTCTACAGGAAGCGTGTTCCGATCCGGCCATCCGGGAAGAAGCAAGCCGGGCGCTTTCCCGTTTAAGCCATTCGCCACGGCCCGCTGATTCACAGGACATTACGCAGCTTGCACCGCCGCAGTGGAAGGACGAGCGGATTAATAGGGTATACGGAACCTATCGTGTGCAAAGCCGGATCGGGGCAGGCGGCATGGGCGAGGTGTACCTGGCTTTCGACACGCGGCTAGGCCGCCAAGTGGCGCTGAAGTTTCTGCCGGCGCACACCACCAACGATGAAACCCTGGTGCGGCGCTTCGAGCAGGAAGCCCGCACCGCTTCGGGGTTGAACCATCCGAACATTCTCACCATTTTCGATGTCGGCAAGATCGGAAACCAGCATTACCTGGCCAGCGAGTTTGTGGAAGGCGTGACGCTGCGCGCCCGTTTGCGCCAAGGCCCATTCGATCTGACAGAAGCCTTGGAAGTGATTGTGCAGGTCGTATCGGCGCTCGTGGCGGCTCATTCGGCCGGAGTGATTCATCGCGACCTGAAGCCGACCAACATCATGCTGCGCTCCGACGGGTATGTAAAGGTGATCGACTTCGGCCTTGCCAAACGCACCCGAAGCGTACTCGAAAACGAGCGGGAAGAAGGGTACACGCGCCCCGGCACCATGATCGGAACTGTGGATTACATGTCGCCCGAGCAGACACGGGGCGAGAAGTTGGATTTCCGCACCGATGTGTGGAGCGTGGGGGTTATCTTCTACGAGATGCTGGCGGGCAGAAAGCCATTTACCGGCAGTTCCGAGTATGACCTGATTACACAGATTCTGACAGCCGAGCCGAAGCCGGAGAGCGAACCGGGAAAACTGCCGCCGGAAGTGGAACGGGTTTTATGGTGCTGCCTGCAAAAGAACCGGGAACAGCGCTACCCCTCCGCGGCTGATTTGTATAACGATCTGCGCGAAGCAAGGCGTGCGTTGAATTTATCGAGCCTGACGCAGGCTCCAGCAAGAATCGGCGTTGCGCGGAAGCGAAATTGGCGGGGTTTGCTTGTTATTCCGGCGGTGTTCATTGTTTCATTGTTATGCGGATGGTGGTGGTGGAACAGACAGTTTGGTGGCCCGGAAAATCTTGAATACGTTTCAGCGAAACGCGTTACTTCCAATGGACAAGTTAAATTGGCGGTGATCTCCCCGGATGGGCACTTTCTGGCCTATGCCGCCGGCATTGCCAAGCATGAAGCTTTGTTCATTAAACCGCTTGATGCAAATGAAACGGTTTTAGTTCCTGAATCAGATGTGAGCTACAAAGGGGTGACGTTTTCAAATGACGGGCAGAAAATTTACTATGTGGTGCGACCTGCGGATCAGGAGTTTGGCTCGTTGTATAAAATTCCCATTACGCAAGGCGACCCACAATTGGTCGCCCGCGACGTGGACGGCCCGATTGCAATCAGCCCTATCGGTGACGAATTTGCTTTTGTGCGAAATGCAGGCAAAAAGTCGCAAGTAGTATTTGGGGGAGATTTTTCAGGAACAAACAAGGAGCCCGCGCTGGAGTTTACGGATGTGATCCATAAAGGTTTGGCGTGGTCGAAGCAGGGCAACAAGCTCGCTCTATTTGTTTATCCCAATTCCGACTTAGCTTTAGCTACAGTTCAATTGTGTGTCGTGGACACCGGCTCGAAACGGGTCGTCCGCAAGGTGAACATAAGTGGCTGGCGAAGAGTGAGCCAGCCGGTTTGGGCGAACAACAAAGATTTGCTGGTGGCCGCCGCCACGCCCGATGAAACGAGTGACCGCATGCAAATTCGAGAAGTCTCGTCCATGAACGGACAAACCCGCAATCTGACGACCGACATTTACGGATTTGAAGGCATCAGCCAAACAAGCGATGGCCAAAAGTTAGTGACGGTGCGCCGGGACCGGCAAACACGGTTCTGGTTCAGCGCGCTTCCCAACCTGGACAGTTTCAAGCATGGAGCCGCCGATTCCGGCCAGTATTATTCGGCATCATGGACCGATGACAACAAAATCATTGCCCAAGCTAACCGCGGCGATGGCGTAAATGTCTGGCTGCTTGACCCGGCCAGCAGCCATTTGCAGAAACTCACCGATGGACGCATGGTTCCGCGCGATCCGGTTTGGCTTTTGCATCATCGCTCGCTGGTGTTTGCCGCAGCACACGAGGGAAACTACGGGATTTGGCGATTCGATTTGAGCGACGGCAGTTATACGCTTCTGACAAAATCTCCAGACTATTTGGAAACGCCAGTCAGCATGCCGGATGGAGAGCACATTCTTTACACCGCTTGGCACCTGAATCTGCCTCAGATTTGGATGATTCCGGCGCAACCGGGAAAAGAAAACCCCAAGATGTTGCTTGATCGTGCGGAAAACCCGGCCATTTCGTCCGATGGAACACAGTTCGCGGCAGAAGTGTTCGACCAAAACAAAAATACTTGGCAGGTCAATGTTTATGATTTGGCAACCTTAAAACTTCAAATCGTATTTTCTTCCATTCCGGTAGGATCGAAGCTAAAATGGCACCCTGGCGGAAGCGGTTTGGATTATCTGAGAACCGCCAAGGGTATTTCAAACGTTTGGACGCAGCCCTTATCGGGGACAGCCAGAGCGCTGACACATTCCGAGCAGGATGAAATTGAGATTTTCGATTTTGCCTGGTCTCCTGCCGGAAACCGGCTGGTGTGCTTGCGCGGGCAAACCATTGCTGACGGAATTCTGTTGCAGCGTAAGAAGTAAAGTTTGGACCTCTGATTGCAAAGTTGTTTCCGTCAAGCAACACACTCGACTCGCACGTGAAAGGAACAAAAATGTCAGGACCATACAATCCGATAGATGACCGAACCAAGGAAATCAAGCCCACAGAACAGAAAACGCCAACTCCCAACCCAATTCCTCCCGTAGACCCCAACGGCGCTCACATCAACACGAAGACGGACAAAGTAAAGAAACATGAATCGAAGTAGCCTATTTAAACAAGCAAAATAGCAACGGCAAACCGGGATGCTCGCGCATTCCGGTTTTTGCTGTTGAATAATTGTTTCTTCTTGACAAATCTCCAGTACAATCGAGGTTAGAAATGTTTGAAGAACGGGATGGCGAAAAAGAAATACTGCTTGGCAACAAGCAGTTGCTGGGCATATTTTTTGTGCTCGCAATCCTTTTTGGCGTGTTTTTTACGGTCGGCTACATGGTCGGGCGCGCCAAGGGCGCAGGGGACAGGCAGGCCGCGCAGTCAGGGTCGGCAGTGGAGGCGAAATCCACGCCGGCGGAACCCGCCAGTGTAAACGGCGGAGAAACCCATGCGGTGAGCCCCGATCCGGCGGTCAGCACAGGGAATTCCGACCAGGCTTCCACACAGCAGGAATCGCAGCGAACGATGGAAGCAGGGGAAACCACTGCCCGGGAACCGCTAGGTTCACGGCCTTCCGCGCGAAAGCCGAAACCCGCACCGGTTGCACTCACCCGTTCGCAGGAAGAACAAGAGCCAAGCGCGGCGCTGGCAATACCAGCGGGGCATAACACTTATCTGCAAGTGGCCGCCCTAGGGCGAACAGAAGCCGTAGCCGTAGCCAGAGTGCTGAACAAAAAAGGATTCAGCACCCACATTGCGCCAAAGCCGGGCAGCGTGTATTATCGCGTGCTGGTGGGGCCGGTGCGCGACGCCGGAGACTTGAACAGCACACGGGATGCCTTGAAGAACAAAGGCTTCCGTGAAGTTTTTGTGCAGCACCTTTAACCAAAAGGTGAATAGGCATTAAGCAGGTTGTTTCCTACAATGCGCTTTTGCGGCGCTCGTCGATAGAATAGGACCCTGCTTATGGCGGCCGCGTTTTTCCATTCCAAGTACCGGAATTATCTTTTTCTCGTTCCGTTGTTCGTGCTGGCGATTGCGTATCAAGCGGCTTACACGGTAACCGCGCTTTACCAAAACCTGGACGGAGCCGAGCAGCCGCAACTGCCGCTGCTGCTGAATGCGAACGGCAAGCTGACAGTAGGGGCAAACGCGGCGCGCAGGGCCGAGATCCGGAACGGCGACCGTCTGGTGAGCGTGAATGGTGTGCCGGCTAATCACGTGGGAGCGGTAGCAGAAGCAATTCGGGGCAAAAAGCCGGGAGACTTGCTGCACGTGGCAGTGGAGCGGAACGGAACCCAAGCGATTCGCCAATATGCTTTCGCGCTGGAACCGGCAGGCCCGGCGCGCCTGGAATGGGGAGATGCCGTTATACCCGCTTTTGTGCTGCTGATTGCTTTGGGAGCCATCGGGCTAGGGGTTTTTGTGGCTTTGCGGCTGCCGTGGGACCCCAGCGCGCTTTCGTTATTCGGCGTGTTGATCGGGCTGCTGCAGTTTGTGCATGTGGCGACTTTATGGCAGTGGCCGCGATGGGCGAGCATGGTAGCGGCTTGTTATTCCATTCTGGCGTTAAGCACATGGCCGGTTTGGATGGCCTGCTTCGGCATTTATTTTCCGGAGCGCAGCCGGTGGGACATCAAGCTGCCGTGGCTGAAGTGGCTGCTGATTGTGCCGCTAGTCGCGTATGGAGTGGTAAGCGCCTGGGCTGCAGCCCTCGCCCATTACAGTTTTGCGGCTGCCCGGCCCTGGCAGAACAATCTCGATCCGTTTGGAAATATTATCAATGCCTGGGGCGTGGCAGGCATCCTGGTATTTTTTGTTTCGCTCGCGGTAAAGATTCGCTTCGCCAGTCCGGATGCCCGGCGGCGTTTGCGCCTGCTTTGGGCGGGCGCGGCGGTCAGCCTGCTTCCCTTGTTTCTGCTGATTCTCTGGGTAATGTTCTTTCATCACGGAGATTTCTACGGCATTTCGCAAGTGATAGAAGCCCCGATCGTGGCCTTGTTGTTTCTGTTTCCGGTGACGCTTGCTTACGTGGTGTTAACCGAGCGCGCGCTGGATCTGCGGGTGGTGATCCGGCAGGGGATACGCTACGCGTTTGCGAAAACCGGTTTGCGCGTGATTGTAGCTTTACTGATGGTTGTTTTTTTGTGGGCTCTGGCCACGGCGGTCTTCACCACCAAGGAAACCAGTTCACTGCAAATCGGTTTTTATGTGGCTTGCGTGGCGGGAACGGTGTTTTTGACGCGGGGCATTCGCGCGAAAACGTTTGCGCTGGTGGATCGCCGGTTTTTCCGCGACGCTTACGACGCGGAAATGATTCTTACCGGATTAAATGAAGACATACGAACTATGATCGATGAGCGCGCGCTGCTTGAAACGGTGGCCAGCCGCGTGTCTGAATCTCTGCATGTGCCGTGCGTAGCGATTCTGCTGAACCAGAACGGGATTCTGCAATCGACTTACGCGTTGGGCTGCGAAGCGGCGAAGGAGGTTCAACTTGCGGAATCGAGCACCATTGTGAGGCAGATCGGAACAGGCGGGGAGCCTGCGCCGATTTACCTGGACGCGCCCACGAATTGGGTGTTTCGCGTTCCGGCGCGGGAGTTGAATGCGGTGAGACAGTTGAATTCTCAGTTGATTCTTCCCATTATGATGCGCGAGCGCTTGCTTGGTTTGTTGAGTCTGGGACCGAAGCTTTCAGAAGAGCCTTACTCAAAAAATGACGTGCAGATGCTGAAGTCGGTTGTGTTTCAAACCGGGCTGGCGCTCGAAAACAGCCGTTTGGCGAGTACCGTAGCGACAGAAATGGCCGAGCGCGAAAAACTGAACCGCGAAATTGAGATTGCCCGCGAAGTGCAGGAGCGTTTATTCCCGCAAGACTTGCCGAAGCTGCAGGGCCTTGATTACGACGGGGCTTGCCGTCCGGCATTGGGAGTGGGCGGCGATTATTATGATTTCATTCCGTTGGCGGATGGAAACATCGGCATTGCAGTAGGAGACGTTTCGGGGAAGGGAATTGCGGCGGCGCTGTTGATGGCGAGTTTGCAGGCTTCCCTGCGCGGCCAAGCGCTGCAAAGCAACGCGGATTTACGTAAGGTGATGGCGAACGTGAACCGGCTGGTGTATAACGCAACGCCGCCGAACCGCTACGCCACATTCTTTTACGCGGAGTACCGGCGGGACACACGCAGCTTAACCTATGTCAATGCGGGACATAATCCGCCGATTGTGCTGCGGCAAGTGGACGGCTGCACGCAGGTGCTACGGCTGGAAACAGGCGGTCCAGTGGTGGGACTATTCCGCGATGCCCCGTACCAGCAGGGAGCGTTGACGCTCCAAGCGGGCGATGTTCTGATCGGATTTACGGATGGCATCAGCGAGGCGATGAACAAGGAAGAGGAGGAATGGGGCGAGGAACGTTTACTGCCGGCGTTGGAAGGCTGCGTTCATCAAAGCGCGTCGGCTATGATTCCGACGGTGATGGCTGAAGCGGACCGGTTTGTGGACGGCGCGCCGCAGCATGACGATATGACGCTGATTGTGATGAAGCTGGAGAGAGCAGGGAATTTCGAGTCCGGTGTTGCGATATCACAGTAGATTTAAACGCTCAAGCGATGTTCTGAGATCGGGCAAAAATTCCCATCCACAATTCTTTGCCGGCCGTTAGCGGGTGTTGTAATTGTTCCTTTAGCCGGAAGTTGCGTTGTTCGAGTGTCTGTTGAAACCATTGAGGATTGATCAGCGAAAAATGAGGCTTCAGATTCTGGATGGTTAAAAATTCACTAGGGCTTACGTTTTGCTCTGTTTCACTAGGCAGTTGCAGCACGACGGAGAGGAAGCCGTCGTTAGCCACGAGAGACAGCGCATTTTCCAGACATTGAGTTATGCCTGCATGTTCGAATACCAAAGCGGCGTGGACGAGTTGCACGGGTTCTAAATTTATGGCTTGTTCGGCTAGATCGACACAGAGAAGCTGTAACCCAGTTATGTGTGCGTAACGCTGCTGGACCACATCCAGATATGCGGGGTTGATGTCGAGTCCAATCACGCGCTTCGTCACGCTGTTGTTAATTTGGTCTAGCCCGTTTCCACCGGCGATCCCCAGCACGGCAACGGAGTTGGGTTGGCAATACGCAAGGGCGTTAGCGAAAAGCTCTGATAAGGCGTCTAACTGCCGCACATTGGCTGATTTCATGTGGCCTTCGTAATCAGCAAGCGGCACTGTCAGCCAGGGATTCGACATATTTCGATGCTATAGCTTTTGTGAATCGGAATTGACGTTTAAAGCCTTAATTTGATAGGGCTAAAAACATAATTCACTCGCTTCTTAACGCTTCGCTAGGGTCTACAGAGGCCGCTTTTCTGGCTGGTACATAGGCAGCGGCCAAGCTGGTGATCAGCATCAGGCAGCAGGCACTAGCAATAATTATTGGGGAACTCGGGTGAATCCCAAAAGCCATGCTTTCGAGCAAACGTCCGGCACCGAACGCACCGAGTAAGCCGAGAATGAGTCCTGCTGTCACCAGGAGCGCGGCTTGGCGCAAGATCATTTCGATTACCTTTCCGCGCGCTGCTCCCAGGGCGATCCGCACTCCGATCTCGCGCCGCCGTTTTGCCACCGTGTAAGAGAGTACGCTGTAGAGCCCGGTCAGCGTTAACAACAGCGCGATTGCCGCAAAAGTATTCATTAAAGCTGTTTGAAATCGCGGCTGCGCAATCGCCAGAGCGGTGAGGTCTTCCCCGGTTCGAACGTCGTACATGGGCGCTTGCCGATCCAGACTCGCCAGCGTTGCACGTACGGCTGATTCCACTTCTCGCGGCGGCACCGCAGTCCGCAGCACAAGGGAGCCGAAAGTCCAAGAAAGCTGTTTATACGGGAAGTAATAGATCGGGTCGGGATCCACGCCGAGCGGCACTTGTTTTGCATCTTCCACAACGCCGATAATTTCGCGCCACTGCATTCCTTCTTTTCCGTTCGTTGCTCCCGATTTCACGCGCTTGCCAAGTACTTCCTCACCGGGAAAATATTTGCGGGCGAATGCTCTGTTCACAATCAAGACTCGCGGAGCATGAACATCATCCTGTTCACGGAAGTTCCGTCCTTTTAAAAGCGGAACGCCCATTGTGTGAAAGTAATCGGGAGTGACGATCGCCATATCCGAGTGTGACCGATCGGGAGGAGCCATCGGGCGTTCCTCAATGTCGAACGCTACGGACATCTGATCTCCTTGTAACGGCAGCGGAGTTCCCGCGGCTGCGTCCTGCACGCCGGGAATGGTTCGCAATTGTTCCAGCAAACGATCAGAGAATGCGATCTGCGCCGCAGTAGTGTATCGTTCATCGGATAATCCGATGTTGAACGTCAACAAATTATCGGCGCGAAAACCCGGATTCCGCCGCGTCAAGTGTAGAAAACTGGCCATTAAGAATTCCGCTCCCACGACCAGCACCAGCCCGAGCGCAATTTGGCTCACGATCAGAACGCTGCGAAGCCGGTGGTTGCCCCGCGCGATGTTCATTGCACTTTCTTTCAGGGTGCCGGCGAGATTGCCTCGTACAACTTGGATAATCGGAACAACGCTGAACAGCACACTCGTGAACAAGGCGAGCAGGGTTGAAAACGCCAGCACCCGCCCATCAATACCGGCTTGGGAAAGACGAAGAAGATTGTTCCCTGCCAGAGGCAGAATCGCTTTTAAGATTCCGAATGCCAGCAATATTCCAATTGCGCTTCCCGCCAGACCCAATACGAGACTTTCAATTAACAGTTGCCGTACAAGCGCCAAGCGCGGCGCTCCCATCACTGAACGTATTGTAAACTCACGCCATCTTTCCGTGCTGCGCGTCAGAAGCAGGTTTGCCACATTAGCGCAGGCAATCAGCAGCAGTAACCCTGCCGCTCCGAGCAGAATCCACAACGGTTTGCGGCTCCGTCCGGTTAAAAACTCCTGTTCCGGCGTCACTATTGTGGTCTGAATATTTTTGTTATTGTCAGGATCTTCCTGCGCCAAGGCACCCGCAATCTGGTCCATCTGCGCTTGCGCTTGTTGGGCGCTGATCGTGGGCTTCAAACGCCCAATCGTTTCCAGTACCCGCGCTCCGCGCTGTTCGGTTAAAGGAGTGAAATTGGATACAGTTGCATCTTCGGCCAGCGTGGTCCACATTTCCACAGCAGGGTTGTTGAGCGGAAATCGAAAACTTGCGGGAGCTATGCCTGCTACTACAAAAGGCTGCCCATTGATGCGGATCGGATGCTTAAGGATTTCTGGGTTTCCGCCGAAGCGGCTCTGCCAAAGGCTATGGCTCAACATTACAACATGCGTTCCCGGCTGTTCTTCTTCCGGGCGAAAGCTGCGCCCCAACTCTGGACGTACTCCTAACAAGGGAAAAAGATCCCAGGACACAACTTCCCCGCTTACTTGGATTGGCGGCAACGAATCGGTTAGGGTGAACTGCTCATCGCGGTAGGAAACCAGATGCTCGAACACGCGATTGCGGGAGCGGAAATCGAAGAAGTTGGGATAAGAAAGCGGGCTTGGGTGCGGTCCTCGGCGGTCCAAGGACCGGAACGCCATCAATCGATCCGGCTTCGCATAGGGAAGCGGCTTCAGCACTACCGTATCGAGCACGGAAAATACGGCGGCGCTGGCTCCGATGCCCAACGCCAGAGTTAACGAGCTTGAAACCGTGAACCATTTTGCCGTTCGCATCTGGCGAAAGGCGTGCTTTACATCATGAATCAGTACATCGAGGGACAACAGCACGCGGCGTTCCCGTAATTCTTGTTTCATTTGAGTCACTCCTCCAAACTGACGGCGGGCGGCGTAAACTGCCTCAACCGGATCCATGCCCTGCCGAATAAATCGTTCAGCCAGTAAATCCAGATGAGTTTGAATTTCCTCGTCGAACTCCTGGTTTAGCTGATGCGGACGAAAGCTGGCCTGAATTCGTGAAAGCATGGCGCGCAGCATAGGATTAGTGTTCGCCTTCCAGCTTCAGTACACGGCTGATTACGCCTGCAATGCGCTCCCAGTTCTTGGTTTCCCGCGCCAATTGTTTGCGCCCGATCTTAGTGATTGAATAAAATCGCGCTTTCCGGTTATTTTCCGAAGCGCCCCATTCCGAACTAATCCAGCCCTCTTGGGCGAGCCTCAGCAGAGAAGCATATACGGTGCCTTCGTTGAGCCGCAGCATGTCTTCGCTGAGCTGTTCAAGCCGCCGCGCAATTCCATAGCCGTGCAGCGGCCCGAGCGCATCAAGGGTTTTAAGAACCATAAGGTCCAGGGTGCCTTGCAAAACGTCCGAATGATCCTTTGGCATGACCAAAGGGATAATATCACAACTCCTTTGCGGTCAGCAAAGGTCAGATTGATTTTAGTAATATTCGGCGCAACTCATGAAATAGCCGCAGCGTTCGCAGAGCAGTTTGCACTGGCGCGAGATTAAGCGTTGGTTGCAGTTCGGGCAGCAGAGACAAACCTGTTATCAAACTCAAATACGTCGCGGATCGATTATTTCGATTTCAGAGTATCTTGTGAAGCCCTGGACGTTAAACGTCAAAATCTGTTTGATTCGGTTCGCCTTCATTGCCGCGACCAGTCTCGCATCATGCACCTGCTTGCCGCTGACTTCATACCGAACCACCAAACTCCGCCACTCCTGAAAAGTTTGTGGAGAATCTGGAAGGATCGTGAATATTCGCTCCAATCGTTTTGTGTAACGATCCGTGGCGCTGATGCTTAGTCCCATGCCGTTCACATCCACCGGTCGCGAACAAACACCCCAGAACTCGATGATGTTTTGCGGCGCAAGACATAAAACCCGGGATAATCGTCGTAAAGCGATCAAAGCGCTCACTGCTGCGCGGCAATTCGGATGCTCGCGTTGAGCGGCCCTAACCAGAACATTCGTGTCTATTAGAATCGCCGTTACCAGCGATCGGGATACATCGCTTCACGGCTGAGCGCCTCGTCGGAAAGCACCGGCGTATCAGGAAAATCGCTGGTCCAAGCCTGAAACTCCGCAATCCATTCTTCCGTGGAAAGCGCTGATGCAGGAGCGATACCATTCTGTTCTTGCAGGATTTGATGGAGATAGTTTTCCAAAGACAGACCGCGATGCCGCGCTTGAGCGACAAGGTTGGCTTCGATTTCGGGTGGTAGGTCAAGTTTTACGGTCATAGCGGATTTCCTTCATTGTCGCAAGCTGGTCTTGATAAAGTAAATCTCAATAATAATCGGCGCAGCTCATGAAATAGCCGCAGCGTTCGCAGAGCAGTTTGCACTGGCGCGAAGTCAGGCGTTTGTTGCAAACAGGGCAGTACAGCATAGGATCTTCGCGCGGCGCAGGCGATTCTTTTGTTTCTTCGGGCTGGTTTTGTATGGGGGGAAGCAGATTATCGGCAGGCTGCATACAACGGTCTCATTATAATGGCACCAGCGCACTTCACGTTGTTTCAAGCCGCTTAACTTTATGTCCACACTTCCTTTATTCGAAGAGCCAGCGCCGGAGCTTCGCACCAAACTGCAAGAAGTCCTGTTTCGCTTGGCTGCCGATCAACTATACTTGGGCACAAGCTCCTGGAAGTATGAAGGCTGGCTGGGGCGGATTTATACTGAAAGCCGTTATCTTTCGCGCGGCCGATTTTCCAAAAAGAAATTTGAAGCAGAGTGCCTGGCGGAATATGCGGAAGTGTTTCCGGCGGTGTGCGGCGATTTCTCGTTTTATCAGTTTCCACGAGCGGAGTTCTGGCACAATCTGTTTACGGCGGTACCGCCGCGCTTGCAGTTTGCGTTGAAAGTGCCGGAAGAAGTGACGGTGCGGGTGTTTCCAGAACATGCCCGTTATGGGGGGCGGGCCGGCTACACCAATCCTAACTTTCTGAATCTGGATCTGCTGCAAGCGGAGTTCCTCAATCTGCTGGAGCCGTTTCAAGAGCGCATTGCGGTTCTAATTTTTGAATTCGGCCAGTTTCCGAAAAATGCTTTTCCTGATCTGCGGTCGTTTTTGAATGAACTGGCTCCGCTGCTTGATGTTCTACCACGGACGTTCCGTTATTCAGTGGAAATCAGAAACCGGGAATTCCTGGAGCCGGAGTATTTTCAAGTGCTGCGGGAAAGCAACGTAGCGCATGTGTTCAATGCGTGGACGCGAATGCCGACCGTATCGGCGCAGATGGGAATTCCCGATGCGTTTACGGCGGATTTCACGGTGACACGGGCGTTGTTGAAAATGGGGCAGAAGTATGAAACGGCGGTGCAGAATTATTCACCGTATGAAGCGATCCGCGAGCCGAATCCGGAAGTGCGCGATGCGATGCGCCATTTACTGATTCGCGCCAAACAGCAAAGCGAGCCGGCGTTTATTTTTGTGAATAATCGGCTGGAAGGTTTTGCGCCGGGCACGATTGAGGCTGTGGTTGACTCGCTTTGAACTGCCTATTGACGCGCTGATTCCAGAAGTGATTGAGTCGGTACTGGCGCACCCGATCACGCTGTTGCAGGCCGAACCGGGCGCGGGCAAAACCACGCGAGTGCCGCCTGCGCTGCTCGACGCAGGTTTTAAACAGATTCTGGTGTTGGAGCCACGACGCATGGCTGCTCGCATGGCAGCGCGGCGCGTGGCGGAAGAGTGCGGCGAACCGGTGGGCGCAAGCGTCGGCTACAAAGTTCGATTCGAGGAACAATCGAGTTCACGCACAGTTTTATGGTTCCTGACCGAAGGAGTGTTGTTGCGCCGTTTCGTCGAAGACTCTTTGCTGCGGGGCGTTCATGTGGTGATTCTGGATGAGTTCCATGAACGCCATCTGGAAACCGATCTGGTATTGGCGCTGCTGCGGAGATTACAACAAAGCCGCCGCGATCTGCGCGTTCTGTTGATGTCAGCAACGTTGGATGCTGAAGCGTTGAGCGAACAATTGGGTGGGGCTCCGGTACTGCGCTCGCCGGGGCGCGTGTTTCCAGTGGAAGTTCGGTACACGCCTTATTCAGCGGTTCCGGTAGAAGAACAGGTTGCTTCCGCCGTAGGTTCCGTTCTGCGCAACTCCGAAGGTGATGTGCTGGTGTTTCTGCCGGGCGCAGCGGAGATTCGGAAATCGATGGCCGCTGCGGAAGGAATAATCAAAAGTAACCATGCTCAAGCCTGGGCCTTGCATGGCGATCTATCAGCGGCGGAACAGGACCGGGCAGTTGCGCCATCGACCGAACGCAAGGTGATTTTTTCCACCAACGTCGCGGAAAGCTCCGTCACGGTGGAAGGCGTGCGCGTTGTGGTGGACAGTGGATTAGCACGGATCGCGTCCTGGTCGCCGTGGAGCGGATTGGGAAGGTTGCGGATAGAGAAGATTAGCCAGGCATCGGCAATCCAACGCGCGGGCCGTGCCGGACGCACCGCGCCGGGCTTAGCAGTGCGGTTGTATCCGGCGGAAGATTTTCTGCGCCGCGCTCCGCATACGCCGCCGGAAATTCTGCGGGCGGATTTGGCGGGTTTGCTGCTGCAATTAGCGGCACTAAATCTGCGCCCGGAAGAACTGAAATGGGTTGACCGGCCTGGAGAAGCGGCGGTGGAACAAGCGCGTCAACTCTTAATGCGATTAGGCGGTTTGAATAACGACCGAAGCATTACCCAGTTAGGCCGCAGCATGGTTCAGTTTCCGGCACATGCCCGCATTGCGCGGTTCGTCCTGGCGGCCGCTGAATACGGCCTGGAGCGTGAAGCAAGCGAGATTGGCGCTATGCTTTCGGAAGATCGCATCCGGTTAGTGGAAGACAACAAAAACCATTTCACATCGGACCTAGAAGCGGTTCTGACGGCTGAACCCACTTATCAAGCACGGCGATTACGACAACAGTTTTTAAAGAAAATTGGGCCGAGTAAGCCTCAGTTGAATGACGAGCACGGTTTGGAGAAAGCAGTTCTGTGCGGTTATCCCGACCGGGTGGGACGCAGGCGCGGCGAAACGATTCTGCTGGCCAGCGGCGGATCAGCGCGGTTGGACAGAACCAGCGCGGTGCAATCGGAGTTTTTGTGCGCCATCGACGTGGAAGAGCGGACCGAACAGGGAACGCCTTTGGTTCGATTCGCCTGCCCGATTGAAGCAGATTGGCTTTTGGAGCTGTTCCCCAACCGTATTCAAGCCAGCGAACAACTTGAATGGAATCGTGGCACGGAGCGGGTGGAACAGGTGAGCGCGTTGTTCTACGATTCATTGGTGATTGATCAATCCACACAGGCTCCGAGCGATGTGGAAGCTGCTTCCGCGCTGCTGCTGGAGAAAGCTTTGGAAGCAGGTTTGGAACGTTTTGGCGACCGTGAAGCGATTGCGCGTCTTCAACAACGCATCCGTTTTGCCGGACAACAGGCGCCCCATCTGCCGATAGATCCGCATGTGTTTGAAGCGGCGCTCGGAAAATTAACGCTTGGGCTGCGCAGCATGCAGGAATTAAAACAAGCGGCAGCGAACGGAGGTTGGGAGCGCACCGTGGAAGCGATGCTGCCGATGAAGCAGATTGATGAGATAGCGCCTGCGCATATTAGGCTTCCCAGCGGACGGCGCGCCCTCATTGAATACCCGGAAGGCCAGCCTCCTTCGGTAGCTTCGCGGTTGCAGGATTTTTTCGGCATGACCGAAACTCCTACCGTAGCGGGAGGCAAAGTGCCGCTGGTGGTTCATCTGTTGGCTCCGAATCAGCGGCCTGTTCAATTGACTCAGGATTTAGCGAGCTTCTGGAAAACGCTGTATCCCCAAGTGAGGCGTGAATTGTCGAGGCGCTACCCGAAGCACCGCTGGCCGGAAAATCCGCAAGAAATCAGCTTTGGATAAAGCAGTTTGAAACGAAACTGTTACTATTTCTCACGGAATGAATAAGACTTTTCGGCAGGGTCAGATTCTGAAAATCATCCGGGCGAAGGAAATTTATACGCAGGAAGAACTCGCCCGCGAACTGCAGGCGGTGGGTGTGCCGGCGACGCAGGTGACGTTGTCGCGCGACATTCGCGAACTAGGATTGGTGAAAACCGCTGCCGGTTATGGTTCAATGCCGGTGGAAAGCAGCGGGCCGACGCTGCAATATGTGGTGGGCGAGTATCTGCAGGATATTCGAATCGCGCAAAATCAATTAGTGCTGAAAACCTCGCCGGGAAACGCCAGTTCGCTGGCGGTGGCGCTGGACCGGGAAGAATTGGAAGAAGTAGTGGGAACGCTTGCGGGTGACGACACGGTGCTGGTAATTACGCCGGACAACAACACGGCGGAAACACTGCGGCAGCGTTTGCTGGAGATGATAGCTGAGTGAAATGATAAAAAAACAATTATTGTTGCACAAATGCTAAGTCAACTGACCGCACAGAACAGGCTTCCAGATACGAACAAGCTAAAACAATCAGTTCCTGCCGCAGCGCGGCGAACTGCTTTTCGGGATGGTCGGATTCGAGCAGTCTCCGGCTCACCCCGGCCATTGTGCCTTGCAGCATCGAGGCCACTAGCTGCGGGTCTTTTCTCAGCAGTTCGCAGGAGGTCGCGAGCATTCCAGCAATCGCTTTGATGGAACGCTTTCCCATTTGCTGCGCGATGGCCGCTCCGTCCACATCGGAACTGACCGAATAAAGAGCAAGGCTTGTTTTTACATCTTTCAGCTTGGCTTGCAGAAAAGTAGTAACGAGAGCCGTTGCCATTTGCGCGAGTGGATTGGTTTTCTGTTCCTGGCAGACTTGCTCCACTGCTTCTGTTGTTTCAGTGAGATGGCGTTTCAGGGCTGCTTGCAGAAGCGCGCTTTTATTAGGAAAGTATTGGTACAAAGTTCCGACCGACACGCCGGCCCGCAACGCTACTCTGGTGGTGGTCAGTTGTTCTTTTCCGCCATCGAGCAAAACCTGAATCGTCCCTTCCAGAATGGCGTCCACACTGGCAGCCGAACGAGCTTGAACAGGCGATTTACGGGGATTCAGGAGGGTTTGGGAACTCTGCGGCAAATGCGAACTCCATTTTGAAGCTTTCTTCATCTAACCATACGTGAGCGCGATTCACCATCAAAAGATAAACAGATGAGGGAGAAATAAATGACAGTGACAACAAATATTAACGGCAGCTTCACGCTTCCCGGCACTTCGATGACTTTGAACCGCATGGGTTACGGCGCCATGCAACTGGCCGGACCTGGCGTGTTCGGGCCGCCTAAAGATCGTGACGCGGCAGTGGCGGTGCTGCGCGAAGCGGTTGCAAGCGGAGTGAACCATATCGACACGAGCGACTTTTATGGCCCGCACGTCACAAACCGAATCATCCGCGAAGCGCTCCACCCTTATTCCGACGATCTCGTTATCGTCACCAAGATCGGCGCTCGACGCGGCGAGGATAAATCATGGAATCCGGCCTTCTCGCCCGAGGAATTAACGCAAGCAGTACACGATAATCTCCGCAATCTGGGTTTGGATGTGCTCGACGTGGTAAACCTGCGCATTATGTTTGATAGGCATGGGCCTGCTGAGGGATCGATCGAAGCGCCGCTCACCGTGTTAGCTGAACTTCAGCGAAAGGGCTTAGTTCGTCACATCGGTTTGAGCAACATTACGCCCACACAGGTGGCGGAAGGCCAAAAAATTACCGAGATCGTTTGTGTGCAGAATCTTTACAATCTTGCCAACCGAAACGAGGATAGTTTAGTCGATGACCTCGCGCGGCAGGGCATTGCCTACGTGCCGTATTTCCCGCTGGGAGGGTTCACTCCTTTGCAATCCTCGGCGCTGGACGAAGTAGCGGCATCATTGAAAGCCACGCCCATGCAGGTGGCGCTCGCATGGCTTCTGCACCGTTCGCCCAACATCCTGTTGATTCCCGGAACTTCTTCCGTTGGACACCTGCGCGAGAATCTAAAGGCTGCGGAGCTGCAACTTCCTGCCGAAGCAATCGCTCAACTAGATTTGATCGGCCAGAAGTCTAATCACTAGCGACGGGGCGAACGCGGACGTTTCCTGACGCGGGCAGGAGGCGACGATAAGCGCAGGGCAGCGGAAGCATTTCGCAGGTCCTGCGCATCATAAACGACGTACTCATTATTAGCGAACACGGGCCTGGTGCCAGCCAGCGCGTGTTCGCGCTGAAGGACGTAATAATCGATAGGAAGCGCCAGCATATCTTCCAAACGGCCCGCGCTGAAGCTTCCTTCCATTGTTTGCACAAAGCGGGGATACCATTCTTCTCCAAACGATTCAAAGTAATTCACCTGGCCGCCGCTTTTCCAATCCACGTAAAGAGCCCGTTCGGATAAAGCGCGAAAAATACCGGGAAAAGGCTGATGCCCGGCATCGGGAAACAGAAACATGGAACTGCCCCAGGTATTTTGCTTGGCCCACAACGCCAATTCGGCGACCGGCTGCTTGTTGATTTTCGGATAAGTTTGCACGCGCGCGCCTATTGGCAGGGCAACAAGAGCTAGGGTTGGAACCGCCAATGAAAGCCAACGCAGCCAGTTGCGGTTGCAGAAGAAGACCAGAACCGTGCTAAGCACGGCCAAGCCGATCCAGATAACAAAGGTTTGCCACGCCAACCGGTCGCGCAGCGCAAACAAATCAAGAACGCGCACGTTTAAGGGCAAAGCAACGACGAGCAGAAACCAAGCCACGGATTCCCCTAGTCGTTTTTTTGTGGCGGCTTTCACGGCAGCAATGCCGGAAGCAATCTGCGCGGTTGCTACGGTGAACAAAAGCGCGCGGGCGGGCTGCACTTGCGGCACCAGGGCTAAGCGGAAATGCTCCAGAAGGACGTAGGAAAACGGCACGCTGAAAATGCCGCCTAACGGCAGGCCGATAAAGAACCAGCGGATTTCGTGTTTGATCTGCGGCCAGAAACGGGAAGCGGCCCAGAACGAACATAAGCAGATGACCAGATAATGCCAGATGTCGCGTCCGGCCCACAAAGAAACCCAACAGTAGCGGGTTCGGAAGTGCTGCAACTGCACCATGCGTTCGCTCAACCTGCCGAAAAGATTTTGTGATTCCACCACATTCGGCTGCAACTGCGCCAGATTGGCAAGCAGTAGGCAGGCAATAACAAAACTTAACAGCAGCGGCTTCCATCGCTTTCGCGCTTCGCGATCAAATAAAAAAGCGAGCAGCGCCATTCCCCAAAATGGAACTGCGGTGGGTGGATGGTAAAGAAGAGCCAAGCCGCCGGCCATCCCCGCTAAAAGAATCTTCCGCTGCGAAAGCAGCCCCCAGGCCAGCAGCACAAATCCAAACGCAAAACCGCGCGGCACCGGCTCGTATTCCACCAGCAGAATGGCCGGGCCGAGCAGCGACGCGCCTAGATTCATAAATGCCGCGATGAGAAAAGCGAATACGGGCGGCGCACCAACGGAGGTAGCCAATAGATAAACGCCTAGCATGGCGGCGGCGCGAGTGATTAGCTGTTGAACAACCAGCGTTTTTTCGAAATCCCAATGCGTAATCCGGCGCAGGCTAAGGGTAGCTTCGTCGTAGATCGTATAAGAAATATGAGGCCGCGTAGCGACGATGTCACGCGCCAGGAAGCCGGGGTCTTCGATGCGCTCCAGCATCGGTAAATAGATCTGCGTGTCGGATTGCAGATAAGTATGCCCCGGAAAGTAGGTGAACCCCAGCCAGGTAAACAAGGCGATGCCCAGGCTGAGAAACAATGCGCGCAGCCACGCCATTTATTGGGCCGGTGTTTTCTGCAACTGATCTTTGGCCCAAACCCAGTCCGGGCTTAACTGGACGGCTTTTTCAATAGCTTGGCGTGCTTCCGGATTTCGATTCACTTTGCGCAGCGCGATCCCTTTCCACAGATAAGCGTCGCTCAACTTCGGATCAAGCGCAATTGCTTTATCAAGATCTTTCAAAGCAAGGTCCACGCCGCCGCCGAATGAGGAGGGAAGATAATAATTGCCCACTCCACGGCTCAGGTAAGCCAAGGCTGAGTTGCCGTCGAGTTGAATAGCTTTGTTTACTTCATCGCGGGCGCATTGGCCGTATTTCAAGCTGCCCATCAATGGATTAGCGGGAATGACCTGGCCGCAGAGCTCGCCGAGAATGCGATGATATTCCGCTTTGTTCGGGCTGCTTTCTACCGCTTTTTTGGCCGCCTCAATGCCAGACTGGGCATAGGATTCAGCTTTATGCTTATCGCGCTGTTCTATGGCAATTTCCGCAGCGTAAGAGTAAGCCAGGGCTAACTTATACTGCCCGTTGGCCGCATCACCGTTTTGGGCCGGAGCCTGTTGCAGTTGGTTGATGATTCCGTTCAGCGCCGTTGTATCCTGCCGGTCGCGGGCGTGCTGCAGGTCGGGAAACGCGGCCGCGCCAAAGGCGGCAATCGCCAGAATAAAAAGAAACGAATATTGTTTTAACATCTGGAAAACAATTTCCATTATCTATCGTAGGAGAAATTACAGGCTGGCTACTTTGCGGTTCAGCGTCAGAAAATACAGGCTCAGAAAGCACATCAGCAGTCCGGTGGCGGCAATAATGCCGGGCGCGGAAGTTTGCTTGATCAGAAAACCGCAAAGAACGCTGCCGATTGGCATTCCGCCGCGAAACGCCACATTATAAACACTCATTACGCGGCCGCGCAGTTCGTCATTGACATGCATCTGCACAATGGAGGAATTCAGCGCGAACACGATCATCAGGGCAATGCCGGCGGCAAACAAAGCCAACAAGCTTAAAGGGAAGAAACGCGATAAAGCGAAAAACGAAATCGCCAGGCCAAGCAGAATCATTACCAAGAGCGAGCGGCGGGCCATGCCGGTTTGTTTGCGGCTGGCGGCAATCATCAGCGCTCCCACCACCGAGCCGCTGCCGTACACCGACAACAGAATCGTAAACGTCATGGAACTACCGTGAAACACGTCGCGGGCAAACACGGGCAGAAACGTGGAAAGCGGGTAAGACAGCATGGCCATCCAGAAGGCCAACGCGATCATGCCGGTCATGCCGGGGTGCTGGCGAATCGCGCTTAATCCTTCCCGAATGCTATTCAAGACAGAGGAGTGGTTCTTCAAAGCGTGGAACGGCACGCTAATACCTAAGAGGGAAGCAATCACCGCCAGAAAAGAAAGTCCGTTCAAGCCGAAACACCAGGCTGCCCCCAGGCGATCCAGCGCAATGCCGCCGAGAACCGGCCCCAACACGCGCGCCACATTGAATTGAATGGAGTTGAGCGCAATAGCATTTTGCAGGTTCGCCGGTTCCACCAGGCTTGGCACCAACGCCATGTAAGCCGGACCGCCGAAAGCCTGGGCCGTGCCGCTGACAAACGACAGGCACAGAATATGCCAAACCTGGACTTTATGAAAAAGGGCCAGCGCGGCAAGCGTAAACGCGCTTAACATTTGCACCAACTGCGAAGCGAGCAGAATATGACGGCGATTTCTACGGTCCGCGATGACGCCGCCGAATAGCGAAAAGAGAAAAATCGGAATCTGCCCGCAGAATGTATCCAAGCCAAGGTACACGGCGGAGTTTGACAAGCGGTACACCAGCCACGCTTGGGCCACCAACTGCATCCAGGTTCCGATGCTGGATGTGCAGGCGCCGATCCACATTAAGCGGAAATTGCGGTATTCAAATGCCCGAAAAATTCGTTTCAGCAAGCTGCGGTTTTTCTATGCGCCTTTCCGTCAAGTAAGGTCATTGCGGAACTCAGGGCAGCACCACGGAGCGCTGAATCAAGTGAACCAGATTTCCATCCCGGTCTTTGAAAAACACTAGTCGATTGCCTTCGTTTTCATATGGCGCGGCGGTGAACACTACTTTCTTGGCTTGCAGTTCAGCGTAAGATTCGTCGAAGTTGTCAACGGAAATAGCGATATGGCGAAGCCCCTGGGTACGCATTTCGTTTTCCGCCGCAGCGCCTTCCGAACGGATGATTTCAATCAATCCTCCGTTCTGAGCCCGGATAAAATAATTGCCCTGGTAATCGTAGCTGTGGCGGAAATTCAGATTTTCCACGTACCAGTCGGCCAGTGCTTTGGGATTAGGGGAGGCAATTGCGAAATGCTCGATGCCGGTGAACATACAAAACTGGAGTGTATCAGGCAAGCCAGCAAAGTCGCGGTTAGCTTTCAACAAACTCTGACAAAAGCCTAAGTTTCTGTACCGGTTGGAACCATTCCGGCAATCGTCCCGCCAACTACAGGTTTTTTCCAAGTGTCCTGCTCCTTTGGAGTTCCGGCAATCATCAATTTTGTGTCGACTTAGTTAATAAACGAGGGCGCGGACCACAGCAAGAGGAACAAAACATCGATGCAAACGGTTAAAATGAAGTTTATTCAACCAGGTAGTGTTTTGAAGAAAAAATTTATTTCTGCAATTTCCTTTCATGTTCTCTCTTTTGTTTGTCTAGCGTTCAGCATTTCTATCCTGCACGGCCAGGTGCTGCCTGATCCTTTGAAAGTGCATCAGCCTGGTACTCCGCAAGATTCTTCAGCTTCCACCGAACAAACACCAGCGAATAGTGCCGAAGCCGATAAGCAATTAAAACAACAGGAACACCAGCGAATTTTGGGCTTTCTGCCGAATTTTAATACGTCCATGGTTCAGGACGCTGTTTCATTAACGACCAAGCAGAAATTTCAGTTAGCGTTTAAGAGCTCCACTGATCCGGTGCAGTTCGTAGTTTCCGCTTTTAATGCCGGTATCAGTCAGGCCCAGAATAGTTATGACGGCTACGGTCAGGGTGGAGAAGGTTATTTTAAACGCTGGGGCGCGGCGTACGCCGATGCCTTTGATGGAACCATGCTTGGCGGCGCTGTTTTTCCGGCGCTGCTGCACCAGGACCCGCGCTATTTCCGCAAAGGCACGGGAACCATTAAGCATAGGCTTTATTACGCCATTTCCACCACCGTTATCTGCAAAAACGATGATGGAAAATGGGTGCCGAATTATTCGAACGTTTTAGGTAACGTTGCGGCCGGCGGAATTGCTAATTTGTATTACCCAAGCAGCGATCGCGGAGCAGGCTTAACGTTTGAGCGCGCGTTTACCGTTACTGCCGAAGGTGCTCTGGGCGCGATGTTTGTTGAATTCTGGCCCGATATTTCGCGGAAGCTGAAAAAACATTAACGCAGTCCGGCCCATTTACAGGACTGGTTCACTTCAGGGCGGAAGCCTGACGGCCTCCAAGACGCGAATGTTCCGCAGCAGGAACGCTAACCAGAGAAAAGTTAGCTCCGGTTCTTTTCTGACTGATAACCAACAGCCGAATGAGATCGGCGGCGCTTTCAAGCAGATGCGCCTGATGTAATGCGCCGCAATCGACGGGCAAGAATCCCATTTCCTGTGCTAGTTGAAGAACCGTGGTTCGGGCGTGTTCATCATCGGCAGCCACAAACACGGCAACCTGATACGGTTTGATCGCATCCGGACAGAGTTCAAACGTTTCCATCGGCACCGTGTTGAATGCCTTCACCACGTTAGCGCCGGGCGATTGCTCCGCAAGAGTCTCGGCCGGCGAACGAGTGATTGCAGGAAAAGCAAAATCAGCGGGGACTTCCTGATTGTTCAAGTCAATCACGGTTTTACCTGCAAGCAGCGAAGCGTGTTCCGGACCTAGCACTTCCGAAGGCGGCACGCCGCGCGGCGTGTACAACAGTACTTCCCCAAACCGGGCCGCTTCCTGATTCGAACCGTAGCGAGGCGGAATCTTCGTATGGCCGGCGAGTGCGGCTGCTTGTGCAGCTTGAGATTCGTTTTTCGCGCCGAAACATACTTCATGGCCGATTTCCGCCCACAAAACACCCAGTGAACGGCCCATGTTTCCCGTTCCGATAATTCCAATTTTCATTCTGTTCCTTTTCGTACTTGCTGCTAAAATTTACTGCACCAAAGAACTGCGAAAACGATCCCGATACGCTGCTGGAGATGTGCGAAAAAATCTCAGAAAGAGGCGGCGTAGAGTTTCCACACTGCCTAAGCCGGTTTCTGCCGCGATGATTTTGAGCGGCTGGTCCGATTCTTCCAAACGGCGGCGAGCATTATCAATTCGTAACTGCTCCACGTAGCGTGACGGCATCGCTCCAACTTCGTGAGAAAACACGCGCGCAAAATGCCGCGGGCTCATGCGGACGCGGTCTGCTAAAGACGTCACTGAAAGGTCTGCTTCCAAATGATCTTCCATCCATCCTTGCAGTTCGCGAATAGGCTCCCGATCAGCGTGCTGGAGGGTCAGTTGGCGGCTGAACTGGCTTTGTGTGCCAGGGCCGCCGCAGAAAAAGCACCATTGAACAAGCTACCTGCGAAGCCAAAGTGCGCCCTAAATCTTCCTTGACGAGCGCCAAGGCCAAATCCATTCCGGCCGTTACCCCTGCTGATGTATACAGATGGCCATCACGAATGAAAATCGGGTCGGCATCGAGCAGCACTCGCGGGTAGCGCTCGCGAAAAAGCTTTGCGTGGCCCCAATGGCATACTGCTTTTCGGCCATCCAGCAGTCCGGCTTCAGCCAAGGCAAACGCTCCCGCGCAGATTCCGCACACCCGTCGTGTGCGCATCGCCATACGGCGCAGCCAGCGTACAAATTTTGTGTTTAAAGAAAGAAAAGGAGTCTCATAACCGCCTACCATTAAAAGCGTGTCCAAAGTTCCGGCTGCGGTGTAATCAAGTGGTGTTAAAAGCTGAAGTCCATTCTCTGGGCCGACACTGCCCCGTTCGAGTCCATATACAGCAGTGGCGTAAGTGGCAGCCATGTTCTGCTGCGCACTGAAGAATTCGGAGCGCCGGAACACATCGTAAGGTCCAGCTACTTCCAAGGCTTGTGCGCCGGAAAGAGCGACCAAACCCACTTTTCGAGACAGCTTCGCGGTTCCGCTCGGTTCCATACCAGTAGCTTACGCAGGCGGCAGGATGACTGCAAGGACAAGAAGCACACAGATTCTGCCATCGTCTGCTAAACCGGAATATGTTGAGTATTAAAGAACGATTTTGTAAATCAATTCATCCGCGCGGAGACATTAGCACTTACGTCAATACGCTGCGTGGTGCTTCTCTGCTGTTCAAAGCTTGCTCGCGGGTCACGCGCTGACGTTTTACCGGCATAATAAATGCCAAAGCGCAGGCATAAGCTAGCTACGGAACCAAGCACCCCTGCTATCGCCCGTTTACCACGTCCTTTGCCGGGCAGCAGCGATGTAACCGCGCTGGCAATAGTGAGTGCTTTGGCGCTTTGCCACAGAAAACCGCTGAAGCCTTCCTTGAGCGGCCTGCCCACGCGTTCAATGCGCAGCGCGTCGCGTTCCAGCACAACGGAGCCGAGAAGCTCCACTGCTTTGCCCATTAAGCCGAACCACTCCACCGTGGTTGCTTCCTGCTCGTTCAAGTTGAAAAGTTCCAGGAACGACGCAGCAGCCGCAGTGCCGGAAGCAAGAAACAGAACCGGCGTGGTGCGATACGCTTGATGCCAAATCGGCACGGCGGTTTGTGAAATCAAAACTCCGGTGTATCCTGATAATCCCAAACCCAGAACACCGGCCATTACGCCGCAAAGGTTCGCGATAGGCCGGAACAAAACAGACCCGAACGGTATGAGCGGCAGCACTGCCGCTGCGCCGGCCACGGTGGAAAAACCGCTCAGAATCCACGATCCCATGCTCATGGGCGAGGTAATGCGGAACACGCGCAGCATATTCAAAAAGCGCGAAGGACGGCCCAGATCGTGAATCAATAAACCCGCGCTCATCGCGCCGCCGACAGTGGCTATCCAACGAGACCGCATCACCAATGAGCGCATAGATTGCGGAGCGACTATCTGCACCGCCGCCCCTAGCATTGCGCCAACACCCGCCACGCCGCCCACGTAAAAATATGCCGGAATGGACCAGATCCAAACCGGCTGCTTTAACATCGGATTGTTGTAATAGCTCGGGCTGTTCTGCGCCTGGTGGCTCGGAACATACGGAAATGCTTGTACCTGCAATTCCGTCATGTGCGCGGGACTAAGCGTAGATTGCTGCGCTGCTTCGCCGGAAAGCGTGCCGATATTCAGATCAATATTGCGGCCATCATCAGACATTGCTGTTCTGTGATCAATGGGCTGAACGAGGGTAACTTGTTCGCTCATTAGATTGTTTCCTTCGCGCTGCTGCCGAGCATGGCCGAAGCCAACGCCAAAGCTGTCACGCCGATTGCGGCCAGCCCGGCGGAGATCCAGCTTTGGTTGCCTTTCAGAGTCGGCACTTCCGGGTTCGGCGGCAGATTATAAACTTCCGGCTTATCCAACAACAGGAAAAAAGCATTTAATCCACCGGTTCCCGGCTGTGTCCCAGCATCTTCGCCGTATAAGTAAGCTTCGCTGATTCCGTGTTCATGCAGCGTTTCCACTCTCTTTTTCGCGCGAGCTTTCAGTTCTTCAATTTCGCCGAACTGAATTGAAGCGGTCGGGCAGGCTTTCGCGCAAGCCGGCTGCATACCGTCTTTTTGGCGGTCGTAGCAGAGCGTACATTTCCAAGCGCGGCCGTCATCCGGGTTGCGGTCGATTACGCCAAACGGGCAGCCCACAACACAATAGCCGCAGCCATTGCAGATATCCGGCTGCACGTAAACGGAGCCGAATTCGGTTCTGATGATGGCACCGGTCGGGCAGTTTTCCAGACATCCGGCGCGGGCGCAGTGCTTGCAAACGTCCGACGCCATCAGCCAGGAAAAATCGCCTGCATCCTGCCCGCTTAACGGCACCGGGCGTTCAATAAAGCTGACATGCCGCCAGGTGGAAGCACCCAGGTGAACCGTGTTGTCATACGACATGCCGGTGAAATGATAGCCGTCGTCCGGCAATTGGTTCCACTGCTTGCAGGCCACTTCACAAGCCTTACAGCCAATACACAGCGTTGTATCGGTAAAAAATCCGTTTGCCATAGTTTAAGTTTGCGGTCCTTGTTTCGAAAGCGGAGCATGAACGTGATGTTTGCCTACTGGGCGCTCCCGTGCTGTCAGCACGTCGCGCAGTTGCTCGCCTGGCGAGTTTTCGGAGGAATACATCGTTGGTGGTTTGCCGCGATCGCGCCGGCCTGGACGGATGTTTCCGGTGATGGCTTTCGATTCCATGATGGTGGAATTCGGGTCGCCGCTGAAAGCCAGCAGTTCATTAGCGGAGTCGCCGGTCACTAGACCGCAGTTGCCCCAATGGTAAGGCAACCCGATCTGGTGAAACCAATGCCGTTTCATCTTTAACGGCTTCATGCGCTCGGTTACCAGAACACGCGCTTCGATTTCCGAGCGAGCCGAAGAAATAACGGCCCAATCTCCATTTTTGAGGCCGCGATCCTGCGCCAGTTCCGGCGACACTTCGCAGAACATTTCCGGCTGCAATTCCGATAACCAACTCAGCCAGCGCGACATGGCACCTGAAGTGTGCTGCTCGGTTAAGCGATAGGTAGTGATGACGTACGGAAAATTAGGATCGGTAAACGGACGGGCAATCTGATTGTCCTTACGGTCATATTCAAACCGCACCGGATTGCACTGCTGCCCGTACAACGGGTTTTCAATCACCGATTCCACCGGTTCATAATGGGTGGGCATCGGTCCTTCCTGCAGTCCCACCGGAGCGAAGAGCCACCCTTTGCCGTCCGGCTGCAACAAAAACGGATCATCGCCGGAAATTGTGTCAATACCGACAGAATCAGGCGCAGCGCGATAGCTGGGCGGTCTGGGTTTAATGAAATCCGGCTCGTCGTGGCCGGTCCATTTTTGCTGCGCTTCGTCCCACCACACTAAAGCTTTGCGGTCAGACCAGGGACGACCTTCCGGATCAGCCGAAGCGCGGTTGTAAAGAATGCGGCGGTTCGCCGGCCAGGCAAACCCCCAATCCGGCCCATAGTGATAAAGATCGGTGGCTTTACCGCGATTGGCGGCGCGGTTCACTCCACCGGCATAGATGCCCGAATAAATCCAGCATCCGCAGGCAGTGGAGCCGTCTTTTTGCAAATCGGTGAATCCATTTACCGGCTTACGATCAGCCATTGTGTAGCCGTTGATTTCGTGCAGCACAGATTCCGCGCTGGGTTCTTCTATCGGGCCATGCACCGGATAATTCCAAGCCAAGTCTTGCAGCGGGCGATCTTTCGGATCGGTGGAATCGGCGTACAACTCCTTTAACCGTTTACCCAGGTGAAAAGCAAAGTGCAGTTCGCTGCGACAATCGCCGGGCGGCTCTACGGCCAGGTGATGCCATTGGGCGATCCGCTGCGTTTGCGTAAAGCTGCCGTCTTTTTCCGTGTGAGTAGCGGCAGGAAAGAAAAATATTTCGGTGCCGATATCTTCGGTGCGCACTTCGCCCCGCTCGTGTTCCGGCGATTTGCGCCAGAATTCAGCGACCTCAATCAGCGAAAAATCGCGAACCACCAGCCATTCCAGATTACGCAGTCCTTTGCGCTGCAACCCGGCGTTCGGCGAGCCAACCACCGCGTTCTCGCCCATGACGAAATAGCCTTTCACGTCGCCATCAGCCATGTTGACAACCGTGGTCATATGCGAATGGTCGCCGGTCATGCGCGGCAGATGCCCGAAACAGAAATCGTTTTCCGGCGTGGCGGCATCTCCGTACCAGGCTTTCAAAAGCGAAATAACGTACTTCGGCGTTTCCGTCCACCAACCGGAGCGGGCCGTATAGTTTTTGAGGTAAGCGTCCAGCGAAGTATCAGTTTCCGCTTTCGGCATCGGCATATAGCCGGGCAGTAGGTTATACAGAGTTGGAATATCAGTGGAGCCTTGAATAGTGGCATGGCCGCGCAGAGCAAGAATGCCGCCGCCGGGCCGCCCGATATTGCCAAGCAGAAGCTGCAAGATAGCGGAAGCGCGAATGTACTGCGCGCCGGTAGAGTGGTGCGTCCAGCCCACTGCGTAACAGAATGCGGTGGTGCGGTCGCGCCCGGAGTTGTCGCAGATGGTTTCCGCGATTTTTTGAAACTGCTGGGTGGACAATCCGCAGATTTCTTCTACCATTTCCGGCGTGTATCGCTCGAAATGGCGCTTCAAAATCTGAAACACGCAGCGCGGATTCTGTAAGGTGTAATCGCGCGGCTCCTGCTTGATTTGTTCGGTATTGAAAGCGGCGGTGCGTTCCATATGGGACTCCGGCACGCGATTGGCGCCTTGTGATTTAGAATCGCTGTTTTCGTAGCTCCAACTCTGCGTTTCGTACTGGCCCTTGCCGGTCTGCCAGCCGCTGAACAATCCATCTAAATCCTCCGCGTCCCGGTATTCTTCGGAAATAATGGAGGACGCATTGGTGTAGTTAAGAACGTACTCCTTAAAATACCGTTCATTTCTGATGACGTAAGAAATTAATCCGCCCAGAAAGGCAATATCCGAGCCTGCTCGAATCGGCGCATGAATATCAGCCACCGCGCTGGTGCGGGTAAACCGAGGATCAACATGAATGATTTTTGCGCCGCGCTCCTTGGCTAGCATCACCCAGCGGAAACCCACCGGATGGCACTCAGCCATGTTCGAGCCTTCAATCACAATGCAATCGGCATTCATCAGATCCTGCAGCGCAGTAGTTGCGCCGCCTCTGCCAAAGGAGGCCCCCAGACCGGGGACCGTGGAAGAGTGTCAAATACGGGCCTGGTTTTCGATTTGTAATATGCCCGCTGAATTGAACAGCTTTTTCAGCAGGTAGTTTTCTTCGTTGTCGAGCGTTGCGCCGCCCAAGTGCGCGATGCCGAGCGTGCGATTCACCGCATGGCCCGTTTCAGATTGAGCTTGCCAGGTTTCGTCGCGGGTTTTCTTAACGCGCTGCGCGACCATCTCCATTGCCTGCGCCAGCGGAATGGCTTCCCATTCGGTTCCAAACGGTTTACGATAAAGCACTTGCTGGGTGCGGCCCTGGCCCGTGACAAGCTGGAATGTGGCCGAGCCTTTCGGGCAAAGGCAGCCTTCCGAAATAGGCGATTCCGGATCGCCTTCAATATCGACAATGCGGTTATCTTTTACGTAAACCAGTTGTGCGCAGCCGACCGCGCAGTAAGGGCATATCGACTTAACAACTTTATCCACGCCGCGCGTGCGGGGCTTCAATTCGCGGCTACGCTCGGAGGCCGATGTGTCGCCCAATGCTTTTGCGTCGCCTCGCTGCAATTGTTTGATTACCGGCCAGTCAGTCACTTTAAAGCGCTTCATAATAAATCCGTTTGACTCATCTATTTTGCCTTAAGTGTCTCGACAAGGGGCTAGTAGTTCTGCCACTAAAGCCAAAAAAAACCGTTTCCGGGTCTACTTGCATGGCCAAAACGGATGCCCTAAAATCTTCCGCAATGGAATATAGTCAGATTAGGCGTTTACGGGAAATCGCTTCAATCTCGCTGGGTTAAAAGGTGAGCCGGTGCCGTTTGCAGGATTTTGGGCGGATAAATTACGAAGAATATGGCCGGTAATTGCGCTTGCCTCGGTTCTGACCATCTTTCCTCGTGTTTTCTACGCCCGGCAATCTGCTGCCACTCAACAAATCTCCGCGCAAAACCCTGTGAAAAGCGATGCCCGCGCCGAGCGGACCCGGCAATTCCTGGGCTTGGGTACGCCGCCTGACCCGGCAGCCGCCGAACGCGGCGAAAAACTTTACAGCGCCAACTGCTCGTTCTGCCACGGCGCGAAAGCGACCGGCGGCGAGGGTCCTGATCTGGTGCGTTCCGCGCTGGTGCTGCACGATGAACACGGCAACCTGATTGGGAATGTGATTTCCAAAGGACGCGCTGAAAAAGGTATGCCGTCGTTTGCCTCGTTCACTCCGGAGCAGTTGCGCGATGTAGCGGAGTTCCTGCACATGCGCGTGGAACTGACGGCGAATCGGGGCACGTTCAAACTCCTGAATGTGGTCACCGGAAATCCGCAAGCCGGAAAAGCGTATTTCAATGGGGCCGGGCAGTGCAGTTCGTGTCATTCACTCAATGGCGATCTGGCGCATGTTGGCTCCCGTTACGAGCCTGCCGATTTGCAAGCACAGTTCTTATATCCAGGTTCAGCAGGACGCTACGATCCGGCTGCTCCGAAAACGGCTGCTGCTCCCCAAGTCACGGTGACGCTTCCGTCCGGGGAAACCGTTGCCGGAACTTTAAAGCGGCTGGACGATTTTACTGTTTCTTTATACGATGCTTCGGGGCAGTACCGTTCGTGGTCGCGCGATCAGGTGAAAGTAACCGTGGAAGATCGTTTAGCCGCGCACCGTCACTTGCTCGACCAATACAGCGATACCGATATGCACAACCTGCTTGCTTATCTGGTCACACTAAAATGAACTTCCGCTCCCTGCTCGCTTTCGTTCCCTTGGTTCTGCTTCCGGCGCAGATGCTTCACCCAGACGCTCTACTGCAGCCACCGGTGAACACTTGGCCCACTTATAATGGCGACTATTCCGGGCGGCGATTCAGCCCATTAACCCAGGTCAACCAATCAAACATCAAAACGCTAGCCGTCAGGTGGATGTACCGTGTAAACATCGGCTCGCAGCGGGGCGTGGGCAATGTGCAGATTAAATCCACCCCGCTGGAAGTAAACGGCATTTTGTACTTCACGGTTCCCGACCATGTTTGGGCCGTTGACGCGCGCACCGGCGAGGAAATCTGGCACTATGGCTGGGCCGATAAGGGCGGCCATCTGGTGGGCAATCGCGGCGTGGGCATGTACGGCAACTGGCTGTATTTTGTCACGCCGGACGGCTGGTTTATCTCCTTAAATGCCAAAGACGGCAAAGAGCGATGGCGTAAAAAAGTGGCCGATGAAAAGCTGCAATACTTCACTACCACTGCGCCCATGATTGTGAAAAATCATGTGCTGGTCGGCGTGGGCGGCGACGCTCTCGATGTGCCTGGATATCTGGAGGCACGCGACCCGGAAACCGGCGACCTGCAATGGCGTTGGAACAGCGAGCCGAAAACGGGCGAGCCGGGTGCGGAAACCTGGCCCGATAAAGGCGCGAGGGAACACGGCGGCGGCATGACTTGGCTGCCCGGCACCTACGATCCCGAACTGAATCTGTTGTATTGGGGAACCGGCAATCCTAACCCGGTGTTTGCCGGGCAGGGTCGCAAAGGGTCCAACCTTTGGACGTGTTCGATTGTGGCGTTAAATCCCGATACCGGCAAACTGGCCTGGTATTTCCAGGCTTCTCCGCATGATACGCACGATTGGGATAACGTCGAAACGCCTGTGCTGTTCGACGGAATCTTTCAAGGCCGGAAACGGAAAATGCTGGCCCAGGCCGCCCGCAACGGATACTTCTTTGTGCTGGACCGGACCGATGGAACCAACCTGGTTTCCGTTCCGTTTGTGGGAGCCAACTGGTCGAAAGGCGTTGATAACCACGGGCAGCCGATTCCGAATCCCCAAAAAGAACCGCAGGTGGATGGCGCGTTGTTGAACATACCGGGCGGCGGCGGCACAAACTGGATGCCGCCGAGCTTCAACCCTGATACTGGTTTGTTCTATGTGAATGCCATTAAAGGCTACGCGCTCACGTACCTGACCGACACGGACCCCAGGCCCGAAGGCTACGGCGGCACTGGTCACGGCCTATGGTCGGAGCCGGTTCTGGAAGCTATTGATTACCAGACCGGCGAAATGCGCTGGTGCCACGAGTATCCGGGCAAAGGCGAAGGCGGCTTGGGCGGCCCTGGCATCCTGAGCACTGCCGGGAAACTGTTGTTTTCCGGCGATCCTTCCGGTAACCTGATCGCCTTCGATCCCGCCAATGGGCGTATGCTGTGGCATTTCCGCACGGGCGCTTCTCTCAGCAACGGGCCGATGAGTTATATCCTTGATAATCGACAGTATCTAGTGGTAGGCGCCGGCGACACCTTGTTTGCGTTTTCACTTGTGAATCAATAATGGGTGAACGTTCTACGCCAAGGAAGGTTTTCATCAATGACCAGAAGAGAATGGATGTCGAGCGCCATCGCCGCTTCGGGAGTCGCTGCCCTTTCGCGCTTTGCAACGGCGGAACCAACGCGCTCAAAAATGGGAATCGCTACCACTTCCTACATGGGCGTTCGGCGCTTTCACGACACCTTTGAATTTCTGGAGCATTGCAATTCTCTGGGGGCAGCAGGCATTCAATCGGCGATCAACGGCGATCTGCCGAAGATTCGCGCTCGCGCTGAACAGTTGAACATGTACATCGAGTCGATTGCGCCCATGCCGAAATCAAGCGACCTGTCCGGCTTTGAACAGGCTTTGAAAAATGCCAAAACCGTCGGAGCGCTGCTGGTGCGCGTGAACGCAGGCGGCAGGCGCTACGAAGATTTCTCGACTTTGGCTGATTACCAGGCATTCGCGGAGCGCAGCAAAGCTGCTTTGCAAGCTATTGTTCCTCTTTGTGAAAGATACAAAATGCCGTTCGCTCTGGAAAATCACAAAGACTGGACGCTTGACCAAAGCGTGGCGCTGATGAAAACTTATGCGGGCGATTATTTCGGAACCTGCCTCGATTTCGGCAACAATATTTCGCTGCTCGAAAATCCAATGGAAGTGGCGGAACAGCTTGCGCCTTATGCGATCACGACCCATGTGAAAGATATGGGCGTTGAACCCTACCCGCAAGGCTTTCTGCTTTCCGAAATGCCTTTAGGGGAAGGTTTTCTCGATTTGCCGCGCATGATTTCCCTGGTGAAACAGGCCCGTCCGAGAACCAATCTGAATCTGGAAATGATTACGCGCGACCCGTTGAAAGTTCCCTGCCTAACCGACCGCTATTGGGCCACTTTCCCCAACCGCAGCGGGGTATATCTGGCCCGAACTCTCAAACTAGTACAGGAAAAAGGGACTGGCAAACCCTTGCCCCGCGTTTCTCAATTGCCGCATCAGGAACAACTCGACGTGGAAGAAAACAACGTAAAAGCTTGTTTGCGCTACGCCGGTGAGAAACTAAGCACCTGAGCCGGTCTTATTTGTTTCAATCGCCGCTAAGCCGATTTAATCTAAGAAACTGCGGCCCGATCTGCATTTAAACGAGAACTGCCTACTACCTGAATGCTCCGACTCCTTGTTTGCCTGTTTCTGTTTCAATTGATTGTGTCCGCGCAGGTCGCGCCGGAAGATCGGCAACGCTTGCTGGCTGCCGGAAAAAACGAATATGAAAGCCGCTGCGCTGCCTGCCACGGCCAGGATGCGAACGGCGGTGAACTCGGCCCCTCCATTCTGGAGCGTCTTTCGAACGATTCGGACGAGGAAATTGCTGCGGTCATCAAGAATGGTCAGGCTGGCGGTATGCCCGCTTTCAACCTGCCGGAGAAAACGGTAGGCAATCTGATCAGCTATCTGCGCGTCCTGCAATCGGAAGCCGATGAATTTCCGGTTCGCGAGGAAACCGTTCAAACCACGGACGGCAAAACAATCACGGGAAGGGTGCTGTCGGAAGGCCCGAACGATCTGGCCCTGCGCGGCAAAGACGATTGCATTTACCTGCTGCGCCGGTCAGACAAAAATCGTTATCGCCTTGTCACCTCGCAAGCGGATTGGTCCACTTATCACGGCCAGTTCAATGGCAACCGGTACAGTGCGTTGAAGCAGATTAATAAATCGAACGTTTCCCGGCTGGCTCCCCAATGGGTATTCACGGTGCCGGAAGCCGCGCACCTGGAAGTGACGCCGTTGGTCGTAGAAGGCGTGATGTATGTCACAAGCGCCAACCAGGTGTACGCGCTCGATGCCGGTTCCGGGCGTGAGCTTTGGCATTACCGGCGCAAACGGACTAAAGGTTTAATCGGCAATGCGGCGGGAGGCATCAACCGGGGCGTTGCGATCAAAGGCGAGCGCGTTTTCCTGGCGACCGACAATGCTCATCTGATCGCGATCAACCGTTTCACCGGCAAACTGTTGTGGGAAGCCGAACTGGCTGACTGGCACAAGAATTATCAGTCTACTTCCGCGCCGTTGGTGGTGGGAAATTTAGTGGTGTCCGGCGTGGCCGGAGGCGATGAAGGCGTGCGCGGCGTAGTCGCTGCCTTCGATCAGGAAACTGGGAAGGAAGCATGGCGCTTCTGGACCGTGCCGAAGCCGGGCGAGGCTGGTTCGGAAACCTGGCCTGCGGAAGCGATTGAACATTCCGGCGGGTCCACTTGGTTTACCGGTTCTTACGACCCGGAACTGGACACCGTATTCTGGTCTGCCGGTAATCCGGGGCCGGACTTCATCGGTGATAAACGCAAAGGCGATAACCTTTACACCGATTCCACTCTCGCTTTAGACGCGAAAACCGGAAAACTGAAATGGTATTTCCAGTACACGCCGCACGATGTTTGGGATTGGGACGCGCAACAGCCCACCGTTCTCCTTGATGCGAATTGGGAAGGCAAGCCTCGTAAGCTGCTGGTGCAAGCCAACCGCAACGGCTTTTATTACGTTCTGGATCGTACTAATGGCAAGCTCGTACACGCTTCGCCTTTCGTAAAAAAACTCACTTGGGCTCGCGGCATTTCGCCGGAAGGCCGTCCGCTGGTGAACCCCGGCCAGGAGCCTACTGCGGAAGGCAACAAAATCTGCCCTGCGGTGGAAGGTGCGGCCAATTGGTTTTCCACGGCGTTTGATCCAAACAAAAATCTGTATTACGTGCAAGCGCTCGAAAGCTGCGCCCTGATCAGCAGCAAGCCGGTAGAATGGGCGCCGTTCCGCGCTTATCAAGGCGGCGGTGAACGTCGCATTCCCGGCGACAATCCGCAAAAATTTTTACGGGCGCTGGACCTGCGCACCGGCAAGATCGTCTGGGAACTGCCGCAGCACGGTTATGGAGTGAGTTGGGGCGGGGTACTGGCTACCGCCGGCGATCTGGTGTTCTTCTGCGACGACACCGGCTCATTCCGAGCCGCCGACAGCGCTACCGGCAAACCGCTGTGGGAGTTCCCCGGCACTGAAATCTGGAAAGCCTCACCGATGACTTACGTGTTTGATAATCAACAGCACGTTGCGGTGAGTTCGGGTTCCAATATCGTTTCGTTTGCCTTGGTTAAGTAGAAGCTGCGGGAAGACTGGAGGTAGTGACTATCAGTAAGCACCTTGTATCAAACTTGGAACATTATTGACCGTGAGAACGATTCCTGCCAAAATTACACTCGTTTTTAATCTGTCGCGGACAGCGCGCAGAGTGGCCCCAATCTATCCCGCTGCCCGGCAGAGTACGATTCTGTAATTTCAATGTGATCCAGACTCGAACTAGGCTGGTCAGAAACTCTAGCTTTGGGCCACAGGATCGCTCAGGAGAGTAACCGTGCCCGACGAAATCTCTAGCCGCAGGGTCACAGTTTCGGTCCGTTCGCACGGCGGCGGTTGCCTCCCTGAGGTTTCTACTTAATTTTTACCAGTCTGCCGATCAGGATTAAAAACCAGTGTAGTTTTGGAAGGAATCGTTCTGATAGCGTCGGGATAAACCGGCGTGGTGATGTGAATGAAAGAGTCATACAAGAAAGGAGTAGCGATCCATCTTGGCTCTGAGCCCTGCGAGGGCGCTCCGTAAGGGCGCACTTGAAGCGTGGGATAGGGGTATAGGCGGGCTGGCCATTGAGCTCCGAAAACACGAATGTAGGATGCCGACGAGGTAGAGCGACCCGGAAGGCAACACGGCCGGGTGTTCTTATTGTCGTTGATCATTTCACCCACGTCTGTCAGGAGTGTCGCTTACGTCGAACTCACGTAAAGTACAGCCAGACGCACTGCGAACTGATACTCTTCGGGAAATCGGTAACTGCGATACGGGTTGGTTGGCACGCATTTAAGATCTCATCTGCTCGACTTGACAATGCCCAATCTGAGGCAGAGCTCATATAGCTACTACCGATACCAGAAAAACTCATCGTCTCAACCCGGAAATCTCTTCCTTACGATGGATCAGCAGATAAGCGCTCGGCACCAGGAACACCGTTATAATTCCGGAAACAGACAGGCCTCCAAGTATCGCCCGTGCAAGAGGGGCATATTGTTCGCTTCCCGGTTCCAGCGCCAAAGCCATCGGTATTAAGCCTAAGACTGTGGCCAGAGTGGTCATCAGAATGGGACGTAGGCGAGCACCGCAGGCTTCGGCCAGCGCCGGTCTGATCGCTAGTCCACTCTTGCGCAACGTTCCCACGAACTCCACAATCAGGATGCTATTGGAAACGGCGATGCCGGCCACCATCACGATACCCATCAACGACATCACATTGAGAGTCGTCCCGGTTAACAACAGAAGAATTAACACTCCGGACAACCCAGGGGGTATAGCCAGCAAGATGATAAAGGGATCGGAAAATGACGCGAATTGTGACATGAGAATCAGGTACACCAGAACGACGGCCAGAACTAATCCAATGCCGAAACTGGCAAAGGACTGCTGCATGTCCTGAACCGCGCCGCGAACCGCGATAGTAACTCCCTCCGGTTTATTTATCTTCGATAGAATGGAAGTCACGTCGGCATTTACCTTGCTCAGGTCTTCCACTTTGGGCATGACGTAAATGTCAAACTGCCGCCGAAGTTGATAATGGTCAACCTCTGTCGGAGTGTCGATTTGTTTCAGGTCAGCAACCGATTCAAGCGGGGTAGTTTCGACTTTTTTGAGGGAACGCAAAGGAATCTGCTTGAAATCGGTCATGGTCTGAATCTGTGTCTCGGGATACTGCACGGTCAGCATATAGCTATTGCCGGTATTCGGGTCAACCCAGAAACTGGGGGCAATCATGCCGTCCGAAGTGAGCGCAGTGATGACGTTATCAACCACGGACTTCGGTGAAATGCCGAGTAGGCCTGCCTGCTCGCGATTGATCTTCAGTTGGATGCCGGGGTAATCGAGGTCCTGCGGAATAAGTACGTCACTGACAGAAGCGAGTCCGTTTAAGCGCCCGGCAATTGATTTAGCGAGCCTGAATGCCTGGTTTAAATCGTTTCCGCCAACCTGAATGTCAATGGGAGCAGGCTTCCCTTGATTGACCACGGAATCAACCAAGCCGCCTGCCTGAAAATAAGTAGACACGTCGGGAAAATCGCTTCTCAGTTTTCGGCGCGCCCGCTCCATGTAGGCATAACTACCCACTTTGTGTTCTTCTTTAAGGCTTACTTGAATGAAGGCGGTGTGCATGCCCGAATTGGAGGTGTAAATCGCGGAAAGATCGGGAGTGATGCCGATGTTCGACACGATTGTATTCAGGTCTTCCGGGGAAACGATCTGCCGAATCTCATTTTCCATGCGGCCCACGTAATCGTCAGTTAATTCGATACGCGTACCGGCTGGCACTTTCAGGTTAATAACAAATTGACCAGGATCGGTGCGCGGAAAAAATGCTTTTCCCAAAAAGGGATAAAGGCAAAACGTAAGGGCAACGAATAATAAAAAACCTCCCACAACGATTGCAGGGTAATTCAGGCACTTGGTGATAGCTTGGTTGTACGCGTTTTGCAGAATCTGATAAGTTGCATTGAATCGATCAACCACGCCTTTGAAAAAGCCGCGCTTTTTCGGCGTGGAACTAGATCCTGAAGGGTTTTGGACAGATCCATGATTGTGGTGCTCGATAGCGTCAAGATGTATAAATTTGGCGCAAAAGAGCGGAATCACGGTCATCGCCACAAAGTACGAAGCGAAAAGCGCCAACACTACAGCCAGCGCCAAGGCCGTAAACAGATATTTACTGACCCCATATAAAAGCACCACTGGAAAGAACACGATGCAGGTGCTGATGGTGGCCGCCAGAACGGCGAGCTGCACTTCCTTGCCGCCCCGCTCGGCAGCTACAACCGAAGTTTCGCCCATTTCCATATGCCGGAAAATGTTTTCCAGCACAACCACGGAGTTGTCGATCAGGCGGGACAAGGCTAAGGCAAGACCGCCCAGCACCATGGTGTTAATGGAACTGCCGCCCAGGTTCAAACCCAGAAATGTGGCCAGACAGGAAATCGGAATGGATAACAGCACTGCCACGGTAGCGCGAACATTGCCCAAAAAAAGCAGGATCATCAACGCAGTTAAACAAAGGCCAATGGTGCCTTCATTAATCACATTTTTGACCGCGACCTTTACAAAAATTGATTGATCGAAAACTACCTTTGTTTTCAGAACTTCCGGTATGTCCAGCAGTTGGCTTACTGCTTCTTTCACGCCGTTCACGATTGTGATCGTATTGGAATTGCCGCCTTGCTTCAGAACCGGAATGTAAACCGACTCCTGGCCGTCAACGCGCACGATATTGGTTTGCAGTTGGCCGCCATCAACTGCCTTTCCAACGTCTCCCACCATCACAGATGCCTGACCCACTGTTTTTAGCGGCAGGTCGTTGATCTCGCTGACGATCGGCACCTGGCTATTGGCATAGATGTTAAAGTCCTTCGTGCCGATCCGCACGTCCCCGGCGGGCAGAATCAGGTTCGATTCATTGATGGAGTGGACCACATCCATCACGCTCATCTGGTGAGCTTCCAGCTTCAGCGGATCGACGTACACCATAATCTGCCGGTAGCGTCCGCCATAAGGCTGGGGCACGGAAGCTCCCGGAACATTAGCCACCTGATTACGCACGCTGAACTGGGCTAGATCTTTGAGCTGAGTCTGGTTCAAACCCTGCCCTTTCAACGTGATGAGACACACCGGCAGGTTCGAGGCATCGAACTTCAAAACAACCGGGGGCAGCGTTCCGGGCGGCAGTCGCCGCAGATTCGCCATCGCCAGGTTCGAAATGTTGCTGACCGCCGCATTCGCATTCACGCCGGGCTGAAAGAAGATCTTAATCAGGCTGACACCTGGAAGCGAACGGGACTCGATATGGTCAATACCGCTGCCTAAAGTAAAGAATCGCTCATAACTGTTAGTGATGTTGGATTCAATCTCTTGTGGAGGCATGCCCGAATAGAACGTCGCTACCACCACAACCGGTATGTTGACCTCGGGAAACAGATCAACCGGCATCCGAAAAACAGTCGTCACGCCCACAACGATTACGATGAGGCAAGCCATCAATATGAAAAATGGATACTTAATCGAAAAAGAGGGCATTATTGAGTACTTCCTTCGGAAAAACAGATGATGAGCTACGTTGAAGCCAGCAGCATGTCCCTGTTTGATTACCTATCTGTTCGCATGCATCGTCCAGGCCGCTTTCACTCAAACTCCTGGTGACTTCAGCCCCGTGCTTACCGTGTGCCTCCCAGGTGGTCTTCTGCGTTGTAACCTCCATTATGTTTTCGCCTTGCCGGAGGACAAATTGAATTTCCTGTCGGCGTTTCTGCATTAATGTGTAATCCCTGTTTGGAACTGCAGATCACTGTAAGCCAAGCCGAATTGGGCCCGAGCATTGGCGTTGTCGATGGCGGCCTGCGTCTGCTGCAGCTGCGCCTGGCTGAGTTCAACAATGGAACTGAGGCCAAGCTGGTATCTGGTTTGCGCCAAGCTCAGCGCCAGGTTTGCTTGCTGCAGAAGCTCGCTGGATACTTTTACGCGTTGTTGTTCTGCGCTGGCATTAAGCCAGGCAGTGCGCACATCCCGCACTACCTGATTGCGCAGATCGCGGGTGCGCTCAGATTGAGCCGTGGCTTGTAAAGCGGCTTCGGAAGCTTGTGCTATGTAACGAAATCCGTTGAAAATAGGAATCGTAATGTTGACGCCGACTGCGCCGTACCAACTGCTCGTAAAATATTGGCTCGCGCCATACGGCGTATAACCCACCACGCCCAAGGCGCTAACCGTGGGAAGCAGCTGCTCGTGCTGAGCAAGGCTGAACTTCTGCGCGGCCTGTTCCGAAAAGCGCAGCGACTGTAAATCAGGACGATTCTCCAGGGCATCCGTAACGGATTGATCGACGCTCGCCGGCAGCGTCGGCAGGTCGCCGCTATCTTCAACTAATTGATATTCAACCGGGTGATCGTAGCCGAGCACAGCGGTTAAGGCTGCTTTAGAAGCGTCCAGGTTGCTTTGCGCCGTCAATTGCAGAAGTTTTGCTTGTGACAGATTAACCTGCACAAAACTAAGATCAAGTTCTGATTTCAGCTTGGACGCTGCAAGCGCGGTGACTTGGTCAACAAGAATCTGTCTTTGTTCCACTGTCTGCTGCGCCACTCGAAGGGTAGCTTGCGCCTGAATAGCCTGGAAGAAAACCTGGTCCGTTGCCAGAACAATATCTTCCCGGGTTGCATTCACGTCCGCTTGTCTTGCTTTCTCGGTCAGGCGGGCAGAAGCAACCAGGTTACGGGTACGGCCAAAGTCGGTAATAAGCTGACTCAACTGAACGCCCATGCCGGCATGCTGTAGCAGCCGGGAAGCTGCCAGGGAACCTGTCGAAAGCCGGCTTGCTTCATTGGCTTCCACCCCGGTCAGGTCGCCATTGACGTTGGGCAACTGGTCGGCCCGCGTTTCACGAACAACTTGCGATTGAACCCTGGCGAGCAGCAGGCTGACCTTCACGCGAGGATTGTTGGCAATTGCGATTTTCTCGGCTTCCTGCCGGGTAAGCAGCGCAGGCGGGTTCGCGTTGGCAGGCGGTTGCGCCGGGGTAGGGCTGCCGTTATTGGTTTGTCCCGGCTCTGGAGGGAGAAGGCTTAGTTGACCACCCGGCAGCAGAATAGCCGAGGAGCTTTGGGCACGAAGGAATAAGGGCAGCAGCACTGCCAGAACATGTAAACGGCGCATCAACTAAGCTTCTCCTCTTGCCGGTATATGGTGGTCGTTGCGGTGTATCAGTAGATAAGCCGTGGGTACCAGGAATACGGTGATAAGGCCCGATACAGATAAACCACCAAGTATGGCGCGCGCCAGCGGCGCATACTGTTCGCTTCCAGGCTCCAAAGCGAGCGCCATAGGGATCAGGCCGAGAATGGTAGCCAGCGTCGTCATCAAAATGGGGCGCAAACGCACTTTGCAAGCTTCAGCCAGGGCTTCTTTCAGCGGCAGGCCATCCTTGCGCAGTGTGCCGACAAACTCAACAATCAGAATGCTGTCTGAAACGGCAATACCGGTCATCATCACAACGCCCATCAGTGACATGACGTTAAGAGTGGTTCCAGTAATAAGTAAGAAAATAAGCACGCCCGATAGTCCTGGAGGAATGGCAAGCAGGATGATAAACGGATCGGAGAATGAGGCGAACTGGGCCATGAGAACCAGGTACACAAGCACAATGGCAAGAACCAAACCGATGCCAAAGCTGGAAAAAGACTGCTGCATATCCCGAACAGCGCCGCGGACTCCGATGGTGACTCCATTCGGCTTCTTGATACGGGATAATTCCGCGGTTACGTCCGCATTCACCCTGCTCAGGTCCTCTGCTTTCGGCATGACATAAATATCAAACTGGCGGCGGAGCTGGTAATGATCGACCTCGGTTGGCGTGTCGATCTGCTTTAGATCAGCGACTGATTCCAGTGGTGTTGTATCTATGCGATCAGGGGAACGCAGCGGAATCTGTTCGAAGTCCGTCATGGTTTTAATCTGCGTTTCGGGATACTGCACGGTCAGCATATAGCTGTTGCCGGTTTTCGGATCAACCCAGAAACTGGGGGCGATCATGCCGTCCGAAGTGAGCGCTGTAATGACGTTATCAACTACGGACTTCGGGGTAATGCCGAGCAGTCCGGCCCGTTCGCGGTCAATATTTAACTCGATACCGGGATAGTCCAGGTCTTGCGGGATAAGCACGTCGCTCACTGTCGGCAAGCTTCGAAGGTGAGCCGCTATCTGCTGCGCCATGCGGAAAGATTGCTGTAGATTATTGCCGCCCACCTGTATATCCACCGGAGCAGGCTTACCCTGATTCACCACGGAATCCACTAAGCCGCCGGCTTGAAAATAGGTTGAAACATCGGGAAAGTCACTGGCCAACTTGCGTCGAACGCGCTCCATATAGGCATAGCTGCCCACCTTGTGCTCTTCTTTAAGGCTCACCTGAATAAAGGCGGTGTGCATCCCGGAATTGGAGGTGTAAATGGCGGACAGGTCAGGAGTGATGCCGATATTGGAAACGATCATATTCAGGTCTTCCGGGGAAACCAGGCCGCGAATGTCCTGCTCCATGCGGGCGATGTAATCGTTCGTCACCTCAATGCGCGTTCCTGCAGGCACCTTGACGTTTACGACGAACTGGCCGGGATCAGTACGCGGAAAAAACGCTTTACCCAAAGCCGGATAAAGCGCAAAGCTAAGAACCACAAACAGGCTGAACGCGCTGACGACCAAAATAGGGTGCTCCAGGCATCGTCCGATGGCGGAATCGTACTTGGATTGCAGTCTGTGGAAAAGAGAGTTAAAACCATTAACAACAACCGAGAAAAAGCTGGGCCGCTTGTTTTTACTTCCTTCCTCCCGGTGAACGGGCGCGCTTGCGTGTGCGTGTGCCGGGTCAAGTTTTATGAATCTTGCGCAGAAAAGGGGCACAACTGTCATGGCGACCAGGTACGAGGCAAACAGCGCCAGTACAACCGCCAATGCCAAAGCGGTGAACAGATATTGGCTAACGCCGTACAGCAAAACAACCGGAAAGAACACGATGCAGGTGCTGATGGTGGCCGCCAGAACGGCGAGCTGCACTTCCTTGCCGCCCCGCTCGGCAGCTACAACCGAAGTTTCGCCCATTTCCATATGCCGGAAAATGTTTTCCAGCACAACCACGGAGTTGTCGATCAGGCGGGACAAGGCTAAGGCAAGACCGCCCAGCACCATGGTGTTAATGGAACTGCCGCCCAGGTTCAAACCCAGAAATGTGGCCAGACAGGAAATCGGAATGGATAACAGCACTGCCACGGTAGCGCGAACATTGCCCAAAAAAAGCAGGATCATCAACGCAGTTAAACAAAGGCCAATGGTGCCTTCATTAATCACATTTTTGACCGCGACCTTTACAAAAATTGATTGATCGAAAACTACCTTTGTTTTCAGAACTTCCGGTATGTCCAGCAGTTGGCTTACTGCTTCTTTCACGCCGTTCACGATTGTGATCGTATTGGAATTGCCGCCTTGCTTCAGAACCGGAATGTAAACCGACTCCTGGCCGTCAACGCGCACGATATTGGTTTGCAGTTGGCCGCCATCAACTGCCTTTCCAACGTCTCCCACCATCACAGATGCCTGACCCACTGTTTTTAGCGGCAGGTCGTTGATCTCGCTGACGATCGGCACCTGGCTATTGGCATAGATGTTAAAGTCCTTCGTGCCGATCCGCACGTCCCCGGCGGGCAGAATCAGGTTCGATTCATTGATGGAGTGGACCACATCCATCACGCTCATCTGGTGAGCTTCCAGCTTCAGCGGATCGACGTACACCATAATCTGCCGGTAGCGTCCGCCATAAGGCTGGGGCACGGAAGCTCCCGGAACATTAGCCACCTGATTACGCACGCTGAACTGGGCTAGATCTTTGAGCTGAGTCTGGTTCAAACCCTGCCCTTTCAACGTGATGAGACACACCGGCAGGTTCGAGGCATCGAACTTCAAAACAACCGGGGGCAGCGTTCCGGGCGGCAGTCGCCGCAGATTCGCCATCGCCAGGTTCGAAATATTGCTGACCGCCGCATTTCCATCTACGCCGGGCTGAAAGAAGATCTTAATCAGGCTGACACCTGGAAGCGAACGGGATTCAATATGATCGATACCGCTGCCCAGGGTGAAAAAGCGTTCGTAGCTGTTGGTGATATTGGATTCAATCTGCTGCGGCGGCATGCCCGAGTAAAACGTCGCCACCACCACAACCGGTATGTTGACCTCGGGAAAAAGATCAACGGGCATCCGAAATACCGTAGTGACGCCAACCACCACCACGATGAGACAGATCATCAAAATGAAAAAGGGATACTTAATTGAGAAAAAGGACATTACTGATTTGCCTCTTTCTGGTCGGTAGACGGAGAAGCTACTTGAGGCCGGACTAGCTCGCCCGTCTGGTAATTCGTTTGTCCGGAAAGGATAACCAGATCACCTTGGGAAAGGCCCCCGGTAATCTCGGTTCTGTTTTGGCCCTGTATTCCAAGCTGCACATTGTTTCTCTCCACATGTTTCGACGTGTTGACAGTCAGCACGTAAGGGCGCTCAGCGTCCTGAACAATGGCCTGACTGGGTACGCTTAACACCCCGTCGCGCCGCTGAAGAACGATTTCTGTTTCAGCGTACATTCCAGGGCTTAGGCTCAGGTTCGCATTGGGAACATCAACTTCGGCCAGCATGGTGCGTGTTGCTGTATCTAAAGCGCGCGTGAAACGCACGACCTTGGAAGTGAATACTCTGGCCACTGCCTGTACCGTGATCTTTACGGTGGCTCCCGGTTGAATAAAGCGAACGTCGGCTTCCGGTACCGGCATGCGGAGCCGAAGCAGGTCGCTTTGGGCTACCCGCACCACCGGCATTGCTTGTGTATTCGAGGCAGTACCGGCTTGGATCAGTGACCCGGTATCGGCGTATCGCTTGGTAATCACACCGTTAAAGGGCGAAACCACAACGGAATAGTCAGATAAGGTCTGAACACGAAGGTTATCTGCCTGGGAGACTCCCAACTGCTGCTCGGTAGCTTCCTGTGCCGCTTTAGCAGCACTGACTTGAGCCTCGGCATTCTGATCTTTGGCGCGAGCGTCATCCAGCTCTTGCTGCGCCACTAAGCCAGGGCGCTGCGCGGAGGCTTGTTGCAGCCGTGTGTAGGCGGCATGTAAGGCAACATGATTAGCCTCGGCCCGCAGTACTTCGCTCTTGCCGCGGACAATCTCCGATTGGCTATGCCTTACTTCCGCTTGCGCGCCCGCTACCTGCGCATTCAACTCAGGTACTTCTAGAGTTGCAATCGTTTGCCCTATTCGGACCCTATCTCCAATGTCCACGTTGATTCGCCGTATATAACCAGACACCTTGGCGTGCAGGTCAACTTCTTGATAAGGCATAAACTGGCCCGCGACTCTCAAATTGCTGGAGATGGTTCCCCGGGTGACTGGAGCTACAGACGCCGCGGGTGCGGAATCTACGGGATTCTCCGCAGAGGACTTCTTGCTTTCTCTGGTAAAAAGAAAAGCGCTGAACAGGCCGACGAGTAAGAGCAGGAGAATAACAACAATAGTTTTTTTACGCATACGTGTGATACCCAGGTGAGTCTTATTTTCTTAAGCGATATGGAAAGGGCCGGGAGGGCAACAAGTCTTGCAGCGTGGAAAGCCCATGCAGGTTAAACAAGGCTCGATGTTGCAACCGCTGGTCTAATCCTGTTCAGTACGCTGAAACCTGGATGCATCTGCTCGAACAGTATCGCTGAGTCAATAGTGCTTTTGTTCGTAGCAATAACATTATTAGTTTTAAGCTCTATCAAGCGAATGGAATCGCGGCCTTGCCCGATGAGTGTCAGGAGATTGATTGCTGTTAGCGAAAGCATGGATTGTGAAAGCTGATAGTTAAGGATCAAAGCGGCCTAAGCCGCCTATCTTCTAATGTACCTGGATACGGCCTCTCTCGAAATACCGTGTCGGCATGAATTTCGAAGAAACTTGGCAGTAGCCGGTATGGCTTCAAGACTGTTCTGCAACTCACAAAGGCTTCGAATCAGTTTGTTCATATCCTGATAACGGGGTAATACCGAACATCTTGTGAAAAAGTTGCGCTGCCCGGTGACATCCTTCTTTGCCAGCCACCAGATCCTTCCTTTACAGATCCTGTGCATCCCTCCGATTCCTGACACTGGCCTCCAAACAGTCCGAAATGAACCGTAATCCAGTGCCAATCAAGTTCTTTCGTTTACAGAAAGATAGTTCTACTTCACTCGATTGTTCAAGTACCCGCATTGTCGTCGCGTTCGTTGGGCAAAACGCTTTCTCCTTCCGGTTTCCGTACGTTCTACTCAATCGGCCTTCTCAGAATTTCGCAACACTGCCGTGAATGCTGCTGCCAGAACCAGGCAAAATGAATGTGCCGCATCATCTCGTTCACCGGTGCCGCTTTGGGCAGTACATCAAAGCCTTGCAGCCGGACTACCTCTTGTTGCAAATACTCATCTCCGAGGAGGGAAGCGAGTAAAATGCAGGGCCGGGTTGACAAAGTAGTGAGTTGTTGAAAAGTGCTTCGCCAATCTGCATCGCTGACATCGCAATCGAAAATCACCAGCGGAGTACGTTGCACCACTAGGAGCAGGGAGAGGGCATCCTCAACTGAAGAAACCTGCACCATTTTCGAGTGAGTCGCCTCGCTGACAATCGCCAATTTCGAGCGAAATTCGCTATCCGCACTGATGGCTAGAAAGTGCATTCCAGGATGAATTTCGCTGACCCGCACCGGGGTTTCCTTCCTAGCAGGATCTGGCAAAGACCGTTGGCGACAAAATGCGAATAAGCGTGCAAAAGTAAACATACCCGTTTCTTGTTCCCGGCGGGAAGGTCTAGACAGGAATTGGCGTCGGTTGCCAAAGTGTCATCCAACAACTTAAGAATAACGATTATTCAGCCTGTACAGAATACTGCCGTTACCTGAATCTGACGTTAAATGTGCTGTATTTTGTTCGAAGCATCATTTTCTGAAGGAACCGGCTGGCAGGAACTGCGTATGATGAGAACAGACTGAGCATGCCTTCCGCCATTCGCGTTTTACTCGCTGATGATCATCCCCTAATACGGAGCGGTCTCCGGGCGTTACTGGAACGGGATGGCAGCTTTCAGGTAATCGCCGAAGCGGCAGACGGCAATGAGGCGATCAAACTTGCTTCCCTTCATCGACCTGACTTACTCTTGATGGACGTGGGAATGCCGCGGCTGAACGGCATAGATGCGGCACAATCCATTTCTGAAAAATTTCCTAGCGTGCGGATTGTAATCGTTAGCATGCACTCCGACGAATCATACGTACTGCGGGCCCTGAAAGCGGGAGCGCGGGGCTATCTCTTGAAGGCTTCCACCGAAGCCGACGTTCTGGCGGCTGCGCGAGCAGTATCTGCCGGCCACGCCTATTTCAGCCCCAGCATTACAAAATTGCTGGTTGAAGATTACGTTTCTGAAATTAAACGTCGTGGAGTGCAGGATAGCTACGATCTGTTGAGCATGCGGGAAAAAGAAGTCCTGCAGATGCTCGCTTCCGGCAGCAGCAATCGTGAAGTTGCCGAAGTGCTGAATTTGAGCCCGGCCACAGTGGAAACTCATCGGAACAACATCTTTCAGAAACTCCACCTGCATAATCTTCCAGAATTAATTTTGTATGCAGTCCGCAAGGGACTAGTGCATTAAAGGCACCTCATTGCCGACTGGATCTAGAAAGAACATGGGGCAAGGGTAATTCAAAAGAAACCATTGTTCCCCTCCCTCGTTCTGAACCCACACTCAATAGTCCGCCGAGGCGAGTGACGCGCTCTTCCATGCCAAGCATTCCCAGACCTTTTTCCTGCGACGGATCGAAGCCTTTGCCGTCGTCCTGGACGGAAACCCGCAGCCAGCCGTGTTCTTCTGCCACGTAGATCCTGACCTGCCGCGCGTTTGAGTGGCGCGTAGCATTTCGAACTGCTTCCTGAACGGCTCGATAAACGCAGGTTCGATGTTCTTCCGGTAGCTCGTCCGGAAATTCACCAGCCGCTACATTTACCTGGATGTTACCGGCCCGGGTCACTTCACGCGCCAACCACCGCAGGGCAGGCAACAATCCCAGATCATCCAGCATCGTTGGTCGCAGCAGGAGGGAGATATTTCGGATTACACTCACATTCCTTGTGATCATATCCTGCAATGCCGCTAACTCCTGAAAAGCCTTGTGGAGGTTGTTTTCAGTGATCGAGAGTCGGATGTTTTCCAGGGTCAGAACCATGGCAGAAAGAACCTGCCCAACCTCATCGTGCAGTTCACGCGATAATCGTCGCCGTTCCGTTTCCTGGGCGGAGACGAGTTCAGCCGATAGTTTCTGCAATTCTTCCCGTGCCTTCAGCACTTCCTGAAATCGTTGGGCGGATTCGCGCTCCAGGGTAAGATGTCGGTACAAGGTGGCTGCCGTCAAACCGATGCCGCTAAAAACGGCTAACACCAGAAGCAATAAAAGCTTTAAACGGAACGAAGAAAACAGGTCTCCCATTGCCTCACTGCTCTGTTCCAGCTCTTTTTCGCTCAATTGTTGAATTCGGTCAGCCAATCCAATGGCGGTCGTTCTCCGTGGGAGCACCTCATCCTGCATAAACACATACCCTTGTTCGTGCCTCTGTTTGGGAGACCAAGTCAGCGCTGAGGTAAGGGCGGCGAAGTAACTGTCCAATTCTTTCCGGAATTGTTCGAAAACCTCGCGTTCATTGGTTCGTACCAGGTGGCGATACTCTGTTATTGCGCTTTGAATCTTATGCTGAGTGTCTAAAAACTGAGTTTTGTGCGCTTGCGCTAGACTTTCGCTCGTATCCAGTAGAAAGTCACGGACGTAAGTACCTGACAGGTAAATGTTAGACCGGAGTTTCTCCAGAGTGCGGTCACGATCTACGTAAACTTTCCGGATTTTTTCTTGGCGTATCTCTATTTGATACAGAAACGAAATGGCGCTTAATCCTAATATAGAAAGCAGCAGTAACAGGCCGCCAAATCCGATCCACAACAGAATCCGAATCTGATGTTGCGAGGACCCTTGTTGCGAACTCAGGGACGTGTCGGAGGCTGACACCGTGGATTCCTGTCGTTAAGCATTGCCGTTAACCTACTGATTGGAAAATCAGGCTGTTGGCAGAACTGAATCAACTCGGATTTCCGTTTCAGGATGGCTGTCACAGCATCGGGTAATTCGGATGCGACTTCAAAAGGAATAATTTGAATTCCATGAAAGTCGCCATGCAGCAAGTCTCCTTCATAAATCCTTAGGCCGCCCATATCGACCGGTTCGCCAAAGTCAACCATATGAGCGTAGGAATGTGAAACGCTAAGTCTAACGGAAAAACATTGAAAGCCGGGTTTTTCCAGTGCCGAGGCATCGCGCACAGTGCCGTTTGAGAGGTGACTCACACACCCGAGCGCCTTGGCGATGTGCGCGTGAATTTCACCCACAAAAGCCCCTACTCCCGGTATCCGGTCCACATCCCCAAGGACTATGATTTTCGGGTCCGGATACTCTACCACATGATTCCACCAGTCCATCCGGTGGTAATAGCACAGACTGCTGATCGACGGGGCCGAGGTGCGAATACGCCCGGTAATTGCATACCCGGTCAGGCTCGGCCAGTTCGGAAACAGGCAGCGAACTCCGCTCTGCGCGTATCCTTCGTTTCGCAGTCGAACGTTGAAGGTTTTAATCGCATTCGACACTGTAAAAGTGTCATGGGCGGCTAGAAAGTCAAGCAGAGCTGCCGGTACCTGTTTGATCATTTATTTTGAAATTGCTGTCGCTCAGAAAATACATGTCCTCAAGGGCACACCTTGCAGTATACGCACTCCGGCGGTGAATTGACATACCATCACAACTTGATTTTTGCGCGAATTAGGCTGTAAGCATCCCGTCGGGAAATTCTGTTAACTCCAGGGAAGCGTCTCGCTTTTCACCTGGATGCCGAAAAAATACAGTAAAGAAATTCACCCCTGAGAACGATTCGCGCGAAATCCTCACATAAGACTTAATGTTTTGA
>CAXTWH010000038.1:0-54533 GCA_964247975.1 uncultured Bryobacteraceae bacterium
AGCGAACCGACTGCCCCGCCGCTCTTCAACCTTCAACTATTCCTGGGACACCCTCTATAACGAAGCAAACAGGAGGAGCTAAGAGGCAACCCAACAGCGTTTTAACCAAAATATCGGCACTCCTGTTCCATCCGTGTTCGCCCAATTTAACAGTTAAGGATCACCATAAAAAATATGAGTACCGAAGACGACGCAATGCCATGCCGAAGATAAAAATAGTGGAAATTTTGCATGTACTTAAGAAAACGAAGCTTACGGACGTAAGAACGTTTTACAGGAGATTTTCGCAAATACTATTTTCAGACATTGCGCTGTCAATCGCGCATAGATACCAAGATACTCAATCTAAACTACAGCAATATAAGGATAAAGTTGTTCAACGCCGAATTTCGTATGCGATCGTGTTTTGCCTAGTTTACTTCAAAAGCAACGGATGTCGCATACAGCCAAACACCGTTAAAACCAATCTTCGGTTTGTCAGTTTCTGCTAGTGTCTATCGGACGTGATCATCACATAAAAGTGAATAGCTTCTGCTGCTTTGAGCAGTTCGCCGTTTTCGGTTCGAGGCGGCCAGTTTAAGTCTAAAATAGTGTAAATTTCATGACCGGTTAGAAACTTACGTACGGCCAGTAGTACATTTTTATCGAAGAGAATCCGCAACGCGGTGGCTTTCAGCGTAGGAAAGAATGGCCTCGATCTCGTTTTGGGAAATCTCTAACAACTCCGAAATTTCCGCAACGCTCACACCATAATCAAAATTATCAACAATGGCGTCAGCCGTCATGCGAGTTGCCCGCAGCACAGGAGCGCCGCTTTGAATTTGTGGATTGGGTTCCACCAGCGGGCATTGCGACCAATCTGTCGTTTGCTTTATTTTAGTACTGCCTCATTTGCTTCATATCATCGGTGACGATGTGTGCTGCTTGCAAACGTTTCATGAGATGTGGTATACAAAGATTTCTAAGGGTAGATATCTTTGTATGCCGAAAACCGACAATCTTCAGGGATCACTTGAGCTGCTTGTTCTAAAAGCCCTACTGCGGGGACAGAACAGCGGCTACGCCATAGCGAACCTCATTGAACAGGCTTCCGATGATGTGCTCCGGGTGGAAGAGGGGTCCCTATATCCGGCGCTGCATCGCATGACGGAAAACGGTTTATTGAAAGCCGAATGGCGCATTTCCGATTCAGGGCGGCGGGCGCGCTTTTACGAAATTACCAGCAAAGGACGTAAACAATTGGCTGCTGAGGAACAGCGCTGGAAGTCCATAACAACGGCCGTGGCCAAGGTGCTTAGGACTGTGTAAAGGAGGTTCGATATGGGTTTATGGTCGCGATGGAAGCGAACTTTTCACGCGGAACAGCATGAGCAGGAAATCGAAGAAGAACTTCGCTATCACCTTGCCATGAGAGAGCAGGAAGGGATTGAGCAACGCGCCGCCCGCTTGCAGTTCGGCAATCGAACCAAATGGAAAGAGCAGGTGCGCGCCGAAGGCGTGTTGCCGTGGCTGGAATCCTTTGGCCGCGATGTTCGCTACGCTCTGCGGCAGGTGCGCAAGGCTCCGCTTTTCACGCTGGTTCTGGTGTTCTCGCTGGCGCTCGGCATCGGAGCGAACTCGGCAATCTTCAGTCTGGTGGATGCGGCTTTGTTGAAGTCATTGCCGGTGCGCAGTCCGGAATCGCTCCGATTGGTGGAGTGGACCAATCACGGTTTCCCAGGAGATTTCTGCCACATGATGACCGGAGATTCCGAAGGTGACGAGAAGCACATGCAGGGTTCGTCGATTGCCGCGCGTGTCTACCGGCAGCTTGCTCAACAACAGTATGGATTTGCGTCGCTGATCGGGTTTTCCGATTCCTCAATGGTGGCGATGGTGGTTAATAAACGCGCAGCCGAGCAGATACAACTTCAGTACGTGAGTGCAAACTTCTTCGCCGGTCTGGGCGTGCCTTTGCAACTTGGCCGGCCGTTTTCAACAAATGACGACCGCATCGGCCAGCCGCTTTTAGTGATTCTGAGCGATCGTTTCTGGCATTCGCATTTGGCGGCGCGTCCTGATGTGCTGGGGCAGGTGCTGCGCATCAACAACGTGCCGGTTGAGATTGCGGGCGTGGCTCAACCTGGGTTTTTCGGTTTGCAGATTGGCGGCTGGGTGGATCTTTATGCTCCATTAGCGGCGGAAACGGCGCTGAGTTCACGCGCAAAGCTGGACCCAGGCTTCAGCAACACCGATTTTTACTGGTGGGTGAGAATGATGGGCCGGCTGAAGCCTGGAATACCGGAAAACAAAGCGAGACAGGAGCTTTCGGCTTTATTCCGAGGAATAGTTGTTCCTGCTGGAGTTCACGTCGAGGATAGTAAAATTCCAAGCTTAACTACGCTTCCGGGTGGGCGCGGCGTTGATCCAATGAGAACCGACCAATCGCGGGCTCTTTGGATTTTGTTTCTGCTGGTTGGCTTGATATTGTTGATCGTCTGCGCAAATGTGGCGAACCTGCTGCTTTCGCGGGCCATTGTGCGGCAGCGCGAATCGGCGGTGTGTCTGGCTTTAGGCGCGGCGCGGTTTCGTTTGTTTCGCCAGTATCTTACCGAAAGTCTTCTGCTGGCCATAATGGGCGGCGCAGCGGGTCTGCTGCTCGGCTATTTTCTCGCTAATGCCTTGCACGCTTTCATCGGCGCAGACCTGGATATTGGCGGCTTCGATCTTCACGCAAGCGCGCCGGTGCTCGGGTTTACCTGCGTTGTGTCGCTCCTGACGGCTGTGTTGTGCGGGATTGCCCCGGCCTGGACGATGGTGCGAACCAGCATCAATCACGCGCTGAAAGCGAACAGCCGCATGGTGGCAACTGGAAAGCTACGCCTGCCGCGGCTTCTGGTGATCGCGCAAATCGCGTTGAGTTTTGCCGTGCTGGTCGCGGCTGGCCTGCTCAGCCGTTCCCTGGCGAACTTGCGCCAGGTGGATGTTGGATTCAACCGGGCAAACCTGATCTACGCGTCGGTGAACCCTTGGGATGCAGGCTACCAACCGGAGCAGGTGAACACCTATGCCGAACGGCTTCGCGGCGCTTTGGGCGCAGTTCCGGGCGTTCTGTGGGTGTCAATGGTCGAATCGCGTCCTTTGTCTGGAGACTGGAACGTATCGGTCGTCAATTTTCCCGGACGGCCATCCAACGGTTCAGAGCAAGTAGCGACAATAAACCACGTGAGCGACGGTTTTTTCGAAACGCTCGGCGTGCCTTTGGTGGCGGGCCGCACCTTTGCTCCGCGTGATATGGACAAAGATTCCGATGCTGTAATTGTCGATGATCTTTTTGTGCGCCGTTTTTACGAAGGCCGCAATGCCTTGGAAGAGCAGTTCAGCACAGGACGGGGGCAAGCAAATCGCTACCGGATTATCGGCGTCGTAAAAAACAGCCGTCATCATTCGCTGCGGGAAAGCAGCCGTCCCACTATGTTCCGTCCTTATGCGGCTGCCAGCCGTCCTGGATGGCGAGTGAGTTTCGTGCTGCGCACCACCCTCAACACCGGGCAGTTCTCACGCACATTCCGGCAGGTTGCTTCCGCGATTGACCCCGGAGTTCCCGTAATCGCGATTGAAACTCAAACGGAACTGATCGACGCGCTTTTGCGCTCGGAGCGGCTGCTCAGCATATTCTCAAGCGCATTCGGATTTTTAGCATTGGCTCTTTCCGGCATCGGCCTGCTTGGATTATTAGCGTACATGGTGGCGCGGCGCAAAAACGAGATCGGCGTTCGCATGGCTCTCGGCGCTTCCCGGCATCAGGTTGCCGGCATGGTGGTGAGGGATGCTTTTGTGCTGCTAAGTGTTGGACTGGCAACAGGTTTGCCGATTGCTGTTCTGCTAGGGCAGATGTTAAAACATACGTTGTTCAATCTGCATTCTTTTGGTCTTGTTACCGGTCTGTTCGCGCTGGCAATCATGATATTGATAACAGGACTTTCTAGCTGGATTCCCGCCAGCCGCGCGGCTCGCATTGAACCTATTACGGCCTTGCGCGAAGAATAGCAGCGTTGTTCCTGCTCTATAAAGGGTTATACGGGGAATGCGGTAGCAGTCATGATAATTTTTGAATAGCTATGAAAACTGATGACCGGCTTGGTTGTTTAAGCGATCAAGAAAAAGCGGCTTTGCTGAAAATCTTTGATGAACTAATTCCGAGCATCGCGCCGCGCAGTTCGAAAGATGTTGACCGGGAGTTGAAAAGAATACGACTGGCCAGACAAACTACAGGCCGCCGGACATCTACGGAAAAATCAGCTTGTTAGTATCAATCCTAAAGACAAGCTGTGCCTTAATAAATTTTTCCTCTGCGTTGGGTACGCCAATGTCTTTGAAAGCATTGCCGCTGCCGATTTCATATCTCTTCCTATTCATGAATTTTCCTTGTACGAGCTGCAAACGGCAGCCCTAAGTTCCACGCGCTACGATAAAACTGTAGTTCTCCGATGCGCCCAGTCCACCAAAATTTTACATTACTAAGCTGTTTGCTTCCAACAAATTTTCTCAGTATGACGGATGAATTATGCGCATCATAAGCCGAACCGTTTTCCGCGAAATTGTGGTAAGCGCGTTGCTCGGCGGCGTTCTTTTTACATTCGTACTGTTTCTGCATAATATGGAGCGCTTGTTCGCTCTGCTTGTCCGCAGCACCGCGCCGCCTTCGGAAGTTACCAAGCTTCTATTATTCGCGCTACCGGCAACGGTCCCCTTTTCACTGCCGCTCGGAGTACTCGCCGGCATTCTGATTGGATTGAGCCGGATGTCCGCCGATGGGGAAATTACGGCTTTGCGAGCCGCAGGCGTTCCCAGTTCTTCAGTGGTCCGGCCCGTTCTTCTGTTCGCTGTGTTCGCGCTGTTATTAACGGCTATGACTTCGCTTTGGCTGTCGCCGTTGTGCCTGCGTCGGCAGTCGCAGATTGCGCACCGCATTGCCGCCGCACAATTAACCGCTGAGATCGAAGCGCGTGTTTTTGACGAGCAGTTTCCCAATACAGTTCTTTACGTGGGCGATGTGTCAAACGGTCGCCAGGTGCATTGGTACAACCTGTTTATGGCTGATACTACTCCGCCGGAGGACTTAGCTAAACAAGGGAAAGACCGCAGCAGCGATACGCCCCGTATTACTGTGGCTTCCGAAGCGATCGCTACGCCTGATGTTGAAAACAATCGCATTCAGCTCGATATGCGCAATGAGCGCACGATGGAATTGAACAAAGAAGGCAAAGTGATCACCACCAGAACTGCGGAAGGCGTGTCGGTGCTGCAAGCGCAGAAGCCTGCTGATATTCAGGTCAATCATGCTGTTACGGAAATGGATACCATACCGCTATACCGGCGAACTTATCAAACGCCAGGGTTGACAGCGCAGGAACAAAAAGAAGCAGCTATTGAACTTCATCAGCGTTTGGCGCTGCCGTTTGCTTGCGTGCTTTTGGGGCTGGTCGGTGTTCCTTTGGGTATCTCATCGCGCAAAGGCGGCAAATCCAGCGCGTTTGTGCTGACTGTATTGCTGGCTTTCGCTTACTATTTGGGTCTCATTACATTGATTGGATTAGCGAGAAAGGGCAGTTTTCCGGTGCCGGTTGCCGCCTGGATGCCTAACATCATCTTTGCAATTGTCGGCATCGTTCTGTTGAGCCGTTTGGAAAAACCAGGCGATCAGGATATTGTGGGGTGGATTCGAAGCCGTTTTAATCTCTGGGTTAAGCGGGTGACGGCGCGCAGAGCGCAGCGGAACGGAAACGGAACGGGCAAGCTCTCTTTGAGCGGAGTTCGCAACTTTCTGCTTCGGCCCATGCTGGTGGACGCTTACGTCCTGAACGGTTTTGTTTTTTACTTCTTTATTTTTTTGATTGCCCTGGTGATGATGACGGAGGTTTTCACCTTCTTTGAACTGCTCAGCGACATGGTGAAAAACAACATCTCAATGGCCAAGATGCTCGACTATCTGTTTAACTTGGCCCCGAAGCTGATCTACGATTCCACCCCGATGGCGGTTCTGGTAGCCACGCTGATCTGCTTCGGCATCTTAACCAAACACAACGAAGTAACTGCTTTCAAAGCGGGCGGAATCAGCGTTTATCGTTTAGCAGTGCCGGTGCTCGTCGCCGCTTTGGTTATCAGCGGATTGTTGTTTGCTTTTGATTATTATTACGTGCCGGAAGCCAACCGGCGCCAGGAAGCGCTACGGTCTGAAATCAAAGGCCGGCCTGTTCAAACTTATTTAAGGCCCGACCGCCAATGGGTTTCCGGCCCCCAGGGATTGCGCATTTACAACTACAAATATTTCGATGCGCGCGACGCCGTGATGTTGAAGCCGAATGTGTATGAGCTGGATCCTAAAACTTACCACGTTGTACACCAGGTTTCCGCCGAGCGCGCCCGTTGGGAGCCGTCGCTGCATACCTGGGTTTTTCAAAACGGATTAAGCCATGATGTGCGCGAGAGCCGTGACAATTATCAGTATTTTTACGGCAAATCCGCCAGTTATAGCCAATTGTGCGAACCGCCTTCGTGGTTCGTTAAAGAAGAAAAACAGTACAAGGAAATGAACTTCAACGAACTCGCCGGCTACATCAACGAGTTGAAAGCGAGCGGCCTCGACACTATCCGACTTCAGGTGCAGTACCACCGGAAGTTTGCCGTACCATTGTTTGCGTTGATTATGGCGCTGCTCAGCGTTCCGTTTGCTTTTATTGCCGGGAACCGGGGCGCAATGACGGGCGTTGGAATCAGCTTCGGTATTGCCATCGCTTACTGGGTGCTGAACAATTTATTTGAACAAGTGGGCGATTTGAATCAGCTTCCGGCAGTTATGGCTGCCTGGTCACCCGATGCGCTGTTTTCGCTGGCGGGGCTCTGGTTTATCGCTAGAATGCGAACGTAGTTGTGTTTGGATTGAAGGGCGATTGTAAAGAGTGATTGACTGGCCGTGGCGCTGCCAGGAAACAACCGGATACAAGCCAAGCAAAGCACATTGATGTTCGTCAATGGCCGGTTCCAGTTCGTAAAAGCGCGTTAACAGTTCATGAATCCATTTCACGTTTGTAAGACCACGTTCCGGCGTCCAAGTTCGCGTATAAATCACCAGCAGGTCATAGCTGTTTGGCGGAATTGCGCGCACGGAATCAACGTGAAAATCTTTCGTTTCCACAACTTGTTGCGGCTCCCTCACGTAGCCGAAATCGGAACTGCGTAGTCCTGCTGTGTAAGGCCAGGCGGTGGCAATCCTACGCCCTGGAAGGTGATCCTGAATGTAATTCGCCGCCGCCTGTTGCAATTCCACGAAATCAACCATCGCATAGTTATTCTCAAACGGAAACGGATACGGCGGATTCCAGAAGAGATTGGTGAACAACCCTAGCGTCATGCCTGCTGCTATGGCAATCCGCTGCCAAGCTGGAAGCGAAATAATCGCTATTGCCGTAAGCACATAGAAGAACGGCAGAACCGGAAGCAGATAGCGTTCTAAGGCCGCTCCGCCGAACACCGTGACAACCAGCAGATGAGCAGCGCAGACCAAACCAACTACCGCCCAGGCTGAAGAACGCATAGCCCAAAGCTGCTTGCGCGCTAATATCAAAGCTACAAAACCGATCCAGCGGAATTCTGCGAAAAACAAATAGTAGATTCTGCGAAAAGCGTTTACCAGAAGCCGCACCGGATGCAGTGAATAGACAAGGTTATACCGCTCGAAATCCGGATTGCCCATCCAGTAACCGGTTGCATGATGCAACGCGATCAACCATGCAAAAAGAACCAGCAGTGCGGTTAGGTAAGGGAACGCCTTGCGAGATTGCCGTCGTTGTATCAACACCAGAAAAAGAATTAAAGGAACAACAGCGCCGGTTTCTTTTGCCACAACCAACGCCACTGAAGCCAGCGCGGATTTTGCATGTTGTTCCCGCAAAAACAACAACAAAGCCAGCAAGGTGAAAACCATTGCCGGCATGTCGAGCTGCGCCATCATGCTTTGCATGTAAAACAACGGTGAAGCAAACAGGAACAATGGCGAATAAAACGCCGGCAGCCCCGGCATGTTCCTGCTTAATTCAATCGTGAGCAGAAAAATAAGCAGGAGCCCTGGACCGGCCAGGCAAAGCATGGCAGTTCTGGTGATCGCAATCGAATAGCCGAATAGCTGATACCAAAGCGCCAGATACAGTTCCACTCCTGGCGGATGGATATTAGGAATTGTTGAGCGCGCGACCCAATCGCCGTGGCGGAACAAATCTAAAGACGCGGGAATAAACTGTCCTTCCTCATCCCAGAAATAAGGCAGTTTCAACAATCCCCAATGGACGGCGATCAAAGGAATCGTAAATAGAATTCCGAAGATAAACAAATGCCGGTAGCGGTAGCTGCGAGGAACTGAGGCGTTCTGCGGCGCTCGAAATTGTAGCGATGCCATGCCTTTCGGCTATTGAACCATTTCGCCCGGTCCCTGCGCTTCCAGGCGAATTTCGCCGAATGCCGATTCGTACTGCGTCAGGTTTTGCTGCAACACATTGAATAAAGCTTTCGCCTGCTGAGGACTCAGATAAACGCCTTGAAAACTCTGAATATTCAGCGTATCCGGCGAGGATTGGTTGATTGTTCCGAACAGCAGAAAAAAGTCCCAGATGTTTACGCGCACCTGAACGCTGTTGGCATAGCTTTCCCGGTAATCGGGCGTGGTGGTCATCTGAATTTTCGGCTGTGAAGGAGGTGTCATGCTCCTAGTATCCACGACCGGCTGGATAACAGCTTCGTTCGAAACAAATGAGGAGATACGGAGGAAAGAGTTGGCGGGGACGACGGGGCTCGAACCCGCGACCTCCGACGTGACAGGCCGGCGTTCTAACCAACTGAACTACGTCCCCAAACTCAAGGAAACACCAACGTCGGACAACAAAAGTGTAACACAGCCCTGTTCGCGTCGGCTCCTGCGGGTTAGAACGAGAACCCAACCAGAAATTCAACCTGATCTTGTTTGGATTGGATCGAGCCGAGCCGGCCGCTTGTGGAATCGCTTCCCCAATGCGTGTAGCGGAACTCCGGCGCAATATGCAGCAGGAAATGAACATCTACTCCGGCGCCAAACGTAATGCCGGTATTTGATAGATAACTGATGTTCGAAGAAAGTGTGCGGAAGCTTGGTCCCGCTTCAACATACGGCCTGACAATAGGAAAGCGAAAACGATATTTGGCCAGAATGGGGAATTCCCAGGAGCTGTAATTCGTGTTGGTGTCAGGATTTGTGTTGCTGACAGCCACAAGTCCGCTACCGGATAGGAAGCTGGAAGTTCTAGTGGTTACGTTCAAAGGCCGGTAAAGAGCATCCGCTTCCGCTCCCAAGCCGAATGGTAGCCGTAGTTCCACCATCGGACCCACAATATAGTTTTTCGAATCAGAGTACGCGGTAGTAGATGAATTAATTTGCGTTGCGGAAAATGCGTCCGTCAGCGGCACACCGGCTTTCACGCCGATCGAAATTGGAAGCTGCGCCCAAGCTGACGCGGATAAGATAAGCGTCAAAAAAGATAAATTTATGAGTAAACGCATACTGTTTGAAGGATGCGGCTGCATCACAGCCGGTTCCAGGTTTGTAAGTGTTATAACAAAGTACGTAATCCCACCATGATTCGGGAAACCACCGCGAAATCTATCCTGAGTTCCGTTTCCGGCTTTCTCCGCGAAGCAGGTTTTACCCACTCGCTTACTCCCGCCCGTAACTGCACTTATGGCTGCGCTTATTGTTATGTGCCGACGATGCGAATCTTTGGCGGGTTGAAAGCCGAAGACTGGACGCATTGGGGCCAATGGACCACCTTCAAAACCAATGCGGCGGAACTACTGCGTCATTCCAAATTAAAAATAAACATTATTTATTGTTCGCCGTTGGTGGACCCTTATCAGCCTGCGGAAAGAACACGGCAGTTGATGCCGGAAATTCTGCAACAGCTTATCGTGCAGCCTCCGAAAATATTTGTTCTGCAAACGCGCAGTCCGCTCGTGCTGCGCGATCTACCGCTGCTGCAACAATTAAATAAACTGACCACTGTTCGCATCAGCTTTTCCGTTACAACCAATCGAGCCGCGGTGGAGCGCCGCTATGAACCGCGCTGCGAATCGAACCAGGAACGATTGGCCGCTATTAGCATTTTGAACGAAGCAGGAATCGAAGCTTATGCCACCTTAGCGCCGCTGCTGCCGTGTGACCCGGAAATCCTAGCTCAACAAGCGTTGAAAGCAAGCAATCGTCGTTTAATCGGTGACGGGCTTCACAATCGTGAAGAGAAACCACAAGGCGCCGGCACCCGGGAAACAGCTTGGCGGATCGCGGAAAAATTTGGCGATCTCGACTGGTTTCAACCACGCTTTCAACAAAAGGTAATCGCCGCCATTCAACAAACTGCACAAGCTGCTGGCCAGTCGTTTACCACCGGCCCGCAAGGATTCGCCTGGCTGGCCCGCGATCCTGAACCATCTGCTTCATCGGACCATTTCAGCGAACACGCTAAAATCACGGGTGGAAGCTAGACTCTGCCGGTGCAGGGCACGGTCTTCAAAACCGCTGTGCGGCGCTTTTGGTGTCACGGGTGGGTTCGACTCCCTCTAGCTTCCGCCATAACATCTTGTCACTTTAAAAGAGATAAGATTTGAGTGCTCGCAATGACCAGGAAGCAACCAGGGGAAACCATTACCCGTCGGGAATGGATGTGCGCAGGGGTAGCGGCAGCTTACGTTCTGCCCGCGGTAGCATCAGCGCGTGAGCAGCCTACTTTTTCCTTTGATCCAAACCGGGTGCCTGTCAGCCGATACGGATCATACTTGGCTGTTTCCAATCATTTCTGGAGCTTCGGCGTCTCGCCCCAAGTGCCTTCCAATCATTTCTATGTACGGTGCTTGCAAGACGATCCATCGCCGCCGGAAGTCTTCCGCATTGAATTGCTGCAAAATGGCGCGCCCATTCCCATCGAGACAGAAGGAACGCCCGGTCGCCTTGTTTTGAAGACCGGCCAGGGTGGACGAGTAGAATTTTGCATTGCTGCTGCTAATCTCATTCGCATTCGCGGAACGGGTTGTATTCTGCGGCTTCACACTGTTATCGGGTCATACGCGAACTCCGTTCAAACTGGTGAAGGGATTTGGCAGATTATGCCGGATGCGGCGCGATCTCCGGTGCAGGTGAAACGACTGGGCGGTTCGATGACCGTGGATGCGCCGTGGCTGGAAGATACGAGTCATGTGCAATGCAGCAAAGCGGTCTTCACATTCGACGGGGAACGATTAGACCCATTCGAGTGTTCGCTCCAATTTTTCGAAGGCGCTCCGGTATCTGAGCGCGTGCACCAACCGTTTGATAACGCGATGAAAGAGGTCGAGGCGGAGTTTGAAGAATGGGCCGCCCGGGTACCAACTCTTGACCCGAAGTATGAACCTCGACGTAAGCTGGCAGCTTATGTTCTCTGGTCTTCCACGGTTGCGCCGCGTGGGCTTTATCAAACCCCGGTAGTGTGGGGAAGCAAGAATTGGATGGCTCGCATCTGGTCCTGGGATCACTGCTTCGCCGCACTAGGGCTCGCGAATGCGCATCCGGAGTTTGCCTGGCAGCAGTATATGATCTTCCAGCAGATGCAGGACCCGGCATCCGGCATGTTGGCTGATTCCATGTCGAACATCAAGCGGAGTTGGTTATGCACCAAAGATCCGGTTCACGGATGGGCGTTGCGCCACCTTCTGCGTCTCATGCCGAACACCGTCAACGGGCGGCGGCTGCAAGAAGCCTACGAACCCCTGAGTCTTTGGACCGAGTACTGGATGAAGTACAGAAACCTTGATAATGACGGCTTGCCGTGTATTTTTCATCCGAACGAAAGTTTCGACAACATCACTGCCAATACGATGGACGGCGCAGTGAAGGCTCCAGAGATTGCAACTTACCTGGCGATCCAAATGGAAGTGCTGTCTGATGCGGCGCAAACATTAGGGAAGTCAGCCGAAGCGCGGCGCTGGCGCGAAAGCTCGGACGCGCTCGTGGATGCGCTGCTTCGCATACTATGGCTGCCTCATGAACAACGTTTTGTGACGAAGCGCGTGCGGGACAATCGCATCGGACCCGGCGATACGGTTCTGGCCTTTATTCCGTTGATGCTGGGAAATCGCCTGCCTGCAGAGATTCAACGCGCTCTTGTGAAAGGGTTAACTACGCCGGACCGTTTTCTCACGCCTTTCGGCTTCAGCACGGAAGCGTTGACCAGCCCGCTGTACGATCCGAACTCTTACGTCAAAGGGCCGGTCTGGGCGCCGATGAACGTTTTTCTAAGTGAAGGTTTGGACGCGGCCGGCGAAACCAAACTGGCGAATGAAATCCGTCAGCGATTTTCGGGAGCCTGTTTGAAGGGCGGCATGAGTGAGCATTTCGACGCACGCACCGGAACTCCAGGCGGCGACCCGGCCTACATCTGGACAGCAGGCATGTACCTGTATTTGAATCGAAAACAGTATTGAAAGGATGATCTCCTGCGGTTCCCGTCTCCGCTGTACGCTTTGCCGGCGACAGCCTCCGTGCTGCAAGCTAAAAGGCATCAATTTTCCTCGATCCAAACAACAGCGGCAAAACGTTTAGTGGAACTGTTGCCTGATGCAGGCTAATAGTTAAAAGCGGATCTTAGCTATTGTTGAACAAGTCCATTTCTGAGTATCAGATCGGTTCTGAGCAACGATTTAGTATCTTTAAAGAAATTGATTAGACTTCGTTCTTTGATAATGTCGCCCAACAGTTGTCAATCTATTATCTTCACAGTTTCATGCTACTTCAGGTTTTGGTCTAGGGCGTTGTAAACGAACCCGAATGTCTATCAACGTAGACAATTTGCGTGTTGGCCGTCAACGCCTTGCGCAAGTCTTCCGGTACCTGGAAGCTTTAAACCATCACCGCAATCCAGTCGAACGCCATCTTGATAATCAGCTTTGGCATTTCTGGCTTCAGAACCTTCCCGATCATCCTTCCATACGCATTGCTGCTTCCAATACTGCTAATACTGCAAAACCAGCTAACGCCGGAAAATCGAAGGAGCGCAAAGCTGCCGCCGATGCGCCGGAAGAGTTTATCTTCAAAGTTAGAAGGCCGAGCCTCACGTCCTGCCCCGCGCTACCTGACAATTTAACATTGTGGTTGGAACATGGATGGGAAGAGCCGATGCGTGAACCGGTAGTTCGGAGGTCACAAAACCACATTGACGAAAAGGGCCAAACAGTTATTGTCTCTTTTGAGAGTGATCCTAGCCGGGTACACTCACTTCAGGCCTGGCAAGCGCAGCGATCGGTTTGGGCCGCCAATGAGAAACCTGCCCGCGCAGCGATGCAAGTCTTTGAAAAATTGTATGAAATTCGTGGGCGCATAGAACGGGAAGGCGAAAAGATTGAGCTCGTGCTGGGCGAAGGCATTCTAAGCTGGAAACGCAAAGATGGGGAAGTTTACCATCCGGTTCTTCTGCAACGGGTTCAACTTGAGTTTGATCCCGCCATTCCGGAATTTTCCCTGAGTGAAACTGAAACGCCGGTTGAATTTTACTCCGCCCTTTTCCAATCCATGCCGGATGTGGAAGGAGGCATATTGGCGCGGGTTCGACAGGAGCTCGAAGGCGGAAAGTTTCATCCCTTGGGTAAAGAAGATACTTCAGGATGGCTTCGCAGTCTTGTTGCTCAGTTATCGCCCCATGGAGAGTTTAATCCTGAGAGCGCGCCAAAATCACAAACCGATTTCCCCTTATTGGGCCGGTCGCCGGTTCTCTTCCTCCGGCCTCGAAATCTGGGGTTTGCCGTTTCCATTCAGTCGGTATTAGAAAATTTATCTCAAACTGAAACTCTTCCTTCCTCGCTGATGCGTATTGTGGGTATTGAAGAACAAGCCCGGACAAACGCTGATTCACAAAAAACCACAACTTGGGTTGACTATACTCAGCTTGCTGATGTTTTGTTGAGCAAACCCGCCAATCCCGAACAGGTTCGTATTGCTCAAAAACTGGAAGAGCACGGATCGGTGCTGGTGCAAGGGCCGCCCGGCACGGGAAAAACGCACACCATCGGTAATCTGCTTGGACATCTATTGGCGCAAGGAAAAAGCGTGTTGGTGACAAGCCATACAACCAAAGCTTTGAAACTGGTGCGCGATCAAGTTGTCCCCCAACTTCGCCCTCTTTGCGTAAGTCTGCTTGATAATGATATTGATAGCCGAAAAGAACTGGAAAGCTCGGTGAGTGCGATTGTGAGTCGTTTATCGGAAGGCGATGCGCAATCCTTAGACCAGCAATCCGTCAGTCTGCAAGATCAACGAACAAAGCTAATTTGGCATTACCAGCAACTTGCTGGTGAGATTCTGAATGCAATAGCCAACGAGTATCGTGAAATCGTCGTCGGCGGAGAAGCCATTTCGCCTTCTGAAGCCGCAAGACAGGTTTATGCGGGATTAGGCACAGTCGATTATATTCCCAGTCCAGTTGAATTAGGGGGTCCGCTGCCGCTCTCGGAATCGGAGATTTTCGATCTGTACCGGACAAATGGAGCGGTTTCCGCAACTGACGAAGCTGAACTACGCGGTGTATTGCCGGACGCTTCTCACCTGCCGTCGGCTTCCGCGTTTGAAGGGTTGGTGAAGGAACGGACCGAGCTTTCTCAACAAAACCTTTCCTGCCGAACCGATCTTTGGGACCGGCCCTCACATCCGGAAGACCTGAAGACACTAGAATCTCTAACGGAGTTTCTGCTGAAGCTTTCTCAAGAAATTAACACCGCGCAGCCTTGGCAGTTGGCTTCCATGCTGGCCGGCTACCGCGGAGCGCAGCAACGGAAAAGCTGGGAAAATTTGTTAGAACTTGTGAAGGAGACTTGGGAATGTGCAGCCAAAAATGAAGACATTGTATTGCAGCACCAACCGAAACTTCCAGCGTACTTATCTGTCGATGAGGCTGCCGCCATATCGCAGGAACTGGACGATCATGTGCAAAGCAGTGGTTTGCCATCTTTTCTGACTCTACTGACGCGACCTGCTTGGAAGAAATTTATTCGCGCAAGCCAAGTAATTGCTGGAGAACCCAAGCTTCCCGAGCACTTTGCCGCCTTGCACGCCCTAGCGCAAATAAACCTGGCTCGTCACCGATTGCTTTCCCGATGGAAAAGCCAAATGGTTCCATTGGGCGCGCCCGAACTTCAGAATTTGAGCCTGTCGCCGGAAGCGGCTGCCAGTCAGTATTCTGCTTTAATCAAGAAATGCCTGGAATGGTTTGAAACGGAATGGGTATTTACGGAACGGGCCTTGGCGGCGTGTGGATTTCGTTTTAAACAGCTTTTAGAAGAACAGCCCCCAGATCTGACAAAAGGAGAGCTAGCCAGATTAGCAAACCTGCTTAATGGTCCTCTTCCGCTCATTCTGGCTTCAAGGTGCAACGCTATTCGCTGGCAGCGGCTCCGGCAAATCCACGCTGAAGCTCTAGCGCACTTGGAAAAATCAGGCGGCGACAAGCAGTCCACTGCTGTTACCGATCGACTGCGCGCTGCTGTTGAAACGTACAACCCGTTAACTTATCGGCGCGAGATTGATCATCTGAATGAACTCTTTGCGCGCCGGAAAGACCTTGCGCAGCGGCGTGAGCTTCTCAGTAAATTGCAGCCGGCTGCTCCTGGTTGGGCTTCAGCTATACGGAATCGTCTTGGCCTTCACGGCGATGCCCGTATACCTGATAAGCTGCGGGAAGCATGGCTTTGGCGTCAACTGAATGATGAGTTGAACAATCGGAATCGCATTTCACTGAGTGAACTGCAAGCAAAAGCAATACGAACAGCGCAGACTATTCAGCAAGTTACCGCTGATCTGATTGAACGAAAAGCTTGGGCGGCTCAAATTCGCCGCACCGAACACAATCTAGCCCAGAAGCAGGCTTTAATCGGTTGGCTCGACGTTGTAAGAAAGATGGGTAAAGGCACTGGTCTTAGAGTGCCGAAACTGAAGGCTGAAGCGAACCGGCTAATGTCTCGATGTCGAAATTCGGTTCCGGTCTGGATCATGCCTATGTCGCGGGTTGCTGATAACTTCGACCCGCGCACGACCCGCTTTGATGTTGTTATTGTCGATGAAGCAAGTCAGTCGGATGTGATGGGCTTATTAGCTCTTTATTTTGGCGAAAAATCGGTTGTGGTGGGCGATCATGAACAGGTGAGCCCTTCCGCCGTTGGGCAAGAAGCTGATGTTGTGCAACATCTTATCGATGAGCACCTGAAGGATGTTCCTAATAGTGTTTTGTACGATGGCCGAACCTCTATCTACGATCTGGCTCGTCAATCTTTCGGAGATACCATCCGGTTAATTGAACATTTCCGCTGCGTGCCTGAAATTATCGAGTTCAGCAATCAGCTTTGCTATGGAGGGGAGATTCGTCCGCTTCGGGATACAAGCAAAGTGGCGCTCAAATCTCACGTGATCGCTCATCGCGTGAGCAGTGATTTATCAAGCAAAAAGACGAACGAAAAGGAAGCGCAAGAAGTAGCAGCGCTGGTTGTTGCCGCCAGTGAACAGCCGGAATATGGGGGAAAAACGTTCGGAGTTATTGCTCTGGTCGGAGACGATCAGCATTACCGCATTGATGAGCTGTTACGGAAGCACCTGTCAGAAGAATCATATAAGCTTCGACACAATATTCTTTGCGGAACTCCTGCTCAATTCCAAGGCGACGAGCGTGATGTCATGTTTTTGAGCGTAGTTGATGCTTCTAACGGCGGTGTGCTGCGAATGCGGGAAGAGCCTATGTTCAGACAACGGTTCAATGTCGCAGCCAGTCGAGCTAGAGACCAGATGTGGGTGGTTCACTCGCTCGATCCGCGCGCGCATTTGAAAGCCGGTGATCTCCGTCGAAGGCTCATTGAACACGCGGAAGAGCCCTGCAAAATTCTGAACGAGTTGAAAAAACTTGAACCAGTGGTGGAGTCCCTGTTTGAAAAGGAAGTTGCCTCGCGTTTAGTTCGCGCCGGGTACCGAGTGATTCCACAATGGGAGGTCGGCCATTATCGAATTGATTTGGTTGTCGAAGGAAACGGAAAAAAGATTGCTATTGAGTGCGATGGCGATAAGTATCACCCGATTGAGCGCTTGCCGGATGATATGGCGCGGCAAGCCGTATTGGAAAGGCTTGGCTGGACTTTTATTCGCATTCGAGGAAGCCAATTCTTTCGTGAGCCTGATGTTGTGATGTCATCGGTACTAAATCGCCTTTTCGCGTTTGGTATCGAGCCGGTTGGCAATGACGCGCAAGAACAATCAAAAGAACAAAATCGTGAACTCGAGGAGCGTGTCATTCGTAGGGCAACTGAATTACGGCGAAAATGGTTTGAAGAAGTTTCAAACCATGATGTTACAGATGCTGCGGTATTGCCGCTTTTTGAAACGAGTTCGCCATCTCAAGCAGCGGTTTAGTTCTCTTTTCAGGCTAAAATCAACCGCATACATGAAACTGCTGATTGCGTTGCTTTGCTCGTTGTCGTGCGCGGCTGCGGAGCAGCCGTTTGTATTAATTAAAAACGCCTCCATTGCCGACGGAACCGATCAGCCTTTACAACACAGCGATCTCAGAATATCCGGCAAGTTTATCAAAGCAATCGGGAACTTGCAGCCGCTTTCCGGTGAAACCGTTATTGATGCTCAAGGGTTGGTGCTTGCGCCGGGTTTCATCGATCTGCATAATCATTCCAGTGAACTGGATGCAGATCTGGATGCGGAATCGCAGGTTTCCCAAGGCATCACCACGGTACTGCTTGGCCAGGACGGCGGCTCAGCGTGGCCCATTGCGGATTACTTGCGAGATCGCGCCAATAAACCCGCTGCTTTGAATCTGCAAACGCTCGTGGGACATGCCGCCATTCGCAAGCAGGTAATGGGTGATGATTATAAACGAGCGGCGCGTCCGGAAGAAATCGCGCGTATGGCTGAACTGGTGGATCAAGCCATGCGCGAAGGAGCCATAGGCTTATCTTCCGGGCTCGAATACGAAGTGGGCAGTTATGCTTCCACTGATGAACTGATCGCCTTGGCAAAAGCAGCCGCAAAACGGGGAGGCATCTACGCTACCCATTCCCGTGATGAAGGCGACCACATTTTCGACTCTCTTCATGAAGCCATTCGCATTGGCGATGAAGCCCATATCCCGGTTGAGATTTCGCATATCAAACTCGCTTCCGCTGCCGTGTGGGGCCAAGCTCCGCAAGCGGTAGCGCTGATCGACGCGGCTCGAAAGCGCGGCCTTGATATTACAGCGGATTGTTATCCTTACGATGCCTGGGCATCCACGATCAAAGTTCTGGTGCTTGACAAGCAGTACGACAACCCCGTCAGCGTTGCCAAAGGATTGGCCGATGTCGGCGGCGCGGAAAACGTCACCATCACTTCCTGCCATGCTCATCCCGATTACGAAAATAAAACCCTGGCGGAAATTGCCGCAAGCAAAAATATAGCTGAAACAGCCCTGTATTCCTCCGTTGTGCGCGAGGGCGGAGCCGGCATTGTTTGCAAAGCCATGAAGGAAAGCGATATTAAAACCTTCTACCAGCAACCCTGGGTGATGGTGGGCAGCGATGGCGGAATCGGCATGAGACATCCGCGCGGAGCAGGCACATTTCCGCGTGTTCTCGGTGTTTACGTGCGTGAAAAGCAGTGGCTCACTCTGCCGGAAGCGGTACACAAGATGACCGCTGAACCAGCTCGCCGTTTGCGGCTCAATCAGCGAGGCCAGATTCGCATTGGAGCTTACGCTGATTTAGTGCTGTTCAATCCCGCGAAGGTGCGCGACGAGGCAACCTTTGCACATCCGTTTGCGCTTTCCACCGGCATTGAAAAAGTTTTCGTCAACGGCGTGCTGGTTTGGAGTGAAGGCAAAGCCACCGGCCAGCATCCCGGCGAAGTGATTCGATAGAAGGGGCAAAGCTTCACTGCTCAAACGCCAGCGCCTTTGCTCCCATCAGTTGCACCCGCACTACGTCAATACCCCGATTGGCGTCAACCCGCAGCAGGCATTGAAAAAATCGAGGCAGCGGACCGATTTTCGCTTTGGGGTTGAGGGATTTGGCCGCTTCCGTCAAACTGTTCAGGGAAGAAACGAAAACCGCCGCGCCGTTTGTCCCGGTCGTGGTCAGTCCGCCCAGGATCATTACTTTTCGATTCGGCAAAACGCCGGGCAGAACGCTAATTACAGCATGGTCTGCTTTCACCACCCCGTTCTTCGAATTGCACTCCACTCCATACGATTTTGCAAGGCCGCCCGGCTGTTCAAGATCGCGTATCTCATTGCGCCATAATGCCGGATTCCGCTGTTCAGGCTCGAAGTCGAACGTGAACCGCTCCCGAATGGGAATGATGTCGCGCAAAATGGGATTATCGAACGGCGAACCGAGAAAAATAATATTGTGATTACGCAGGTCATCCATGCTGACAAGCAGACTCCGCTTCACCGTAACTGGAACGCCCATCTTTGAGAGCAAAACCGAAATCAGCGTGGCTGCCTGTAAGTCGCCGGTTCCGGTTACGCCCTCATCAAATCGCAAGGGACCGGTTTTGCCAAACAATTCCTTATTGGTCAAACCTGTTTCAGCCTGACCCGGCAGCACAACCGCGCCTCGTTCCGCATTCACAGCGCTTTGGAAGCGCAACAGATCGCCGTAGCGCGTCGCCAGGTACACGCCATTGCTGAAAGCAATAATCGGCTCGCGGTCATTGTCGAGGAAGTCTGTCCAGAACTGCTGCGCCAGATCGGGCCTACCTTTAATAAACGCATTTGGGCGGTGTCCCAACTGCCAGCCGAGCCAAACACCCGCAACGAGAATGGCCAATCCAGTTAGAACAGCAAACAAACGAAAGTGTCTTTGGTTTCGTTTGTTTGCTGGAACTGTTTCCAGCGGCACTAGCGGCGCAACTTCAACTATCTTTGGAATTTCACTAGCCGCTTCAACCGGCGGAGCATCGCTTTCTGCATCGCGCAGTCGAAAAAGGGGAACATAGCGCCCTTTTGGAATTTCAATCAGAAGTGTATCGGCGCGGCCTTCCGTCTCATAGTATTCTTTTAATTTCAGCCGCAGGCGATACGCTTGGGTGCGAACGATCGTATCAATGCCAGGATTAAAATTCTCGCCTTTGCCCAGAACTTCAACCGCAAGCGCATGCTCATTAATCTCGGCTGTCTTGCCTTCAATCGTTTTGGCAACGATGAACTTTAGCAAAAGTTGAAGATTGGTTGCTTGACGGAATGCGGCTGCTTCACCAATCTTGCGAACTTGCGCCTGAATTTGTTCCGGAGCAAACCTGCTGGACAGAGGCTTACCCTGTTTCTCCAAAGAAATAACGCTCAATCCCAACCTCAGCTACTATTCCGGAATGAACGTAAGCATATCACAAGTAATACCTGGCGAGTATACGATTACGGATGAGGAATCAACTTCAGTGAATTCCGGTGGTAACTGTTACGCCAGCCGAAGAAACTGTGATGTAACTTGCTGATTCATAGTATAAGCCTGTATTCTTCCTTCTTTGAGGGAGTCCATGACCGATTACTTGAAGGGCAGGTGGAAGAGCTTACCGGTTTATGCCATTCTGCCGTTCTTATTACTGACGGCGAGCGTTAGGCTTCGCGGGCAAGGTGGCGAGGCTACTGTCACCGGAGTAGTTCATGATAGTTCCGGAGCGATTGTTCCGCAGGCGAGCGTTGAACTCGTCGATCAGGGAACGCTGGAAAAGCGCGTGTCAGAATCAAACGCGAACGGTTTTTTCGCCTTTACCGCTATTCGTCCTGCTATTTACAGTGTCACTGTTACAATCAGCGGATTCAAACAATATGTCCGTAAAGACATTACTGTTAATCCGTCGCAGCAGCTTGCGTTGGAAGATATTGCATTACAGATAGGCGACACCAACAGCAAGGTTGAAATCACGGCGGAAGCCAATCCGGTTCCTACCGATACCGGCGCTTTGGGCTCAGATATTACCGCCGCCCAGGTACAAAACCTGGCTATTGAAGGCCGAAACGTTGTTGAATTATTGAAGATCGTTCCCGGCGCGGTGAATTTGGGTTACTCGGGCGAACAAACCATTGGTATGCAGACCGGAACCAATAACTTTGCCATCAACGGTCTGCGTCCGGATATGATCTCAACCCTGGTGGATGCTTCAGACGTGGAAGACCCAGGCTGTAACTGCGGGTCGTTTGCCACTCCTAACCGTGAGTTTATTGCCGAAGTTAACATCCAAACCACTAACTTCGGGGCCAGCACGGTGAAAGGACCGGTTGTTTTTCAAACCATCACCAAATCCGGCAGCCGGGATTTTCATGGCGAAGCGTATTACACGGTGCGTGACGCGGCTTTGAACTCAAACGACGCAAGCAATAACCGCAACGGTATCGCCAGGCCGGACACACGCTATCAGTATCCGGGTTTCAACGTCGGTGGTCCGGTGATTATTCCCGGAACCAATTTCAACCGGAACCGTGACAAGCTGTTTTTCTTCGGTGGGTTCGAATGGCAGCTCCAACGTGGAGCCGGTGCAGCGGTACCGGCGTTTGTGCCGACCGCCGCGATGCGCAACGGCGATTTCAGCGCGTTGGCTACTAATCCGCTGCCTGCAAATTCCGGTTCTAACGTCATTAGCCCACCCTGCGATCCTTCCAAAGGTCCTTTGGCTGCCTATTGCAGCGCGCCGTATATCGTCTCGCCTGCTTCCATCAACAAATCAGGCCAATCCTTGCTGAACCTGCTGCCTTTGCCGAATCTTGATCCGAACGGCCACAATGGCGCGGATTACGCCAGCAACGTGGCGAGCGATCAGAACCGTAAACAAGGTTTGATCCGCGTGGATTACAACGTCAACGACAAAATGAAGATTTACGCCCGCTACAACGGCGAGGTGGAATCGCCGGGTCGCACCTACGGCTTGTGGTGGACCGGAAACGTGCCGTATCCTGGCGGCATCCAAGGTAACAACACGGGAAAATCGCTTTCCACCAGTCTGGTGAATATCATCAGTCCTACTGTTACAAATGAAGTTGTGGTGGCGGTCGGGCGTTTAGGGTTCGGCAATACGCTGTCAAACCCGAAAGCAGCAGACCCTGTGGCAGTCGGCTTCGGATCTAGAGGGGCATTTCCGATTACCGATGGTATTGTTCCCAACCTGAATCTGGGTGACGCATTCGGAACAGGGTATACCACTGCTGGAGGCTGGTCAAATGGAACCAACCCGGCCCGAAAGTGGGTGAATAGCGCGGCAGACAACATTTCGGTAGTACGGGGAACGCATCTGCTCAAAGCAGGCGTTTATTACCAGTACATTACTAACGACCAGAAAAGCCCTCACGGCGGCAATGCCTGGGCGCAAGGGCAGATCAACGAATATGTAGCCGGTAATCCTCTTACTACCGGCAACTCCATTGCTGACTTGTTGACTGGCGTGGTCGGCTCCTTCAGCCAGTCTTCCGGCGCGCCGCCCGGTATCCTGGCCCAGAATGAAACTACGTTCTATGCCGAAGATAGCTGGAAAGTGAAGTCCCGGCTGACGCTGAACTATGGACTGCGTATCTACCACCTGGGCTGGATGTACGATAAAAACAGCAACTTCGCCGTGTTTCTGCCCTCAGCGTACTCCGGGCCGGTTTGCAGCAACCCTGGCGTGCTAGGCTGCGGCACCGGCGCTCAACAGAATCCTTATAGCGGCGGCACCGCGCCGGTATCCGCTTATTCCGGGCTGTTCACCCATAATACCGATCCTGGCGTCACGCGCTCCGGCGCACACACGCCATTAGCTGAATTCGGGCCGCGTTTCGGCTTTGCCTATGATGTGACAGGCAAGGGCAACACCGTGATTCGCGGCGGCTTCGGCACTTATTACAACCACGATCACGACAACCCTTATTACGACGCTATGTCGAATCCGCCATTGGTGCAGGCCTATACCGCGCCTGGACCCACCACGCTGCCCGCGCTTTTTGCCATCCAGCCCAGCGCTGTTGTTAGTGACGTGCTGGTGATTGATCCGGCTAATTCCAACGTGCCTTACGCTTACGAATACAACTTCACCATTTCACAGCGGCTGCCTTGGCAATCGTCCATGCAGGTTTCCTACATCGGAAATTCCAGCCATAATCAGCAGGTCAGCGGCTTTAATCGGAACTATGTTCCTTACGGGTCGGAAACTGCGGCCGTGCAAGCAGGCTTAAAGCCTAACGATAACGCTTTTCGATACTACGGCAACTACGGCGCGATCAATTACATTACTAACTTCCTGACGTCGAATTACAACAGTCTGCAGATTGTTGGGCAGAAGCAGTCCGGACGCTTCAACTTTACTGCTTCTTATGTCTTCAGCAAGGCTTTGGGAACCGGCGTCGGCGACAATACCGGCGGCACGGCCGTTGCCCCCACTGACCCGCGACATCTAAGCTATGGGCCATTGACTTACGACCGCACCCACCAGGCTCAGTTCTCCTACATTTACCAACTACCGGGCTTGAGCCAAGGCGCGAATCGCTTTGCACGAGGCTTCGTCAACGGCTGGCAAATTTCGGGTATCACTGTTCTGCAAAGCGGCGGACCGCTTACGCCGAATAGCGGTTTAGGAGTATCCGGTGTTGATCAAAGACTGGTCACCGGCTCGCCGGATTACAACGCTTATCCGCTGCTGGTTCCTGGTTGTAACCCGACCAGTAATCTGGCTTCGCACCAACTCTTCAACGCGGCCTGCTTTACCGCTCCTACGGCCGGCCACAACGGCCCGGCGGAACTGCCGTATTACATTCGCGGCCCCTGGTTCTGGAATTCCGACTTGTCGCTCCATAAGAGCTTCGCTATCAACGAACATAATCGTTTGGAGTTTCGTGTCGAAAGCTTTAATTTCCTGAATCATCCGTTATGGACACAAACTAATACCACGTTGTTCAACGGTTCAACTTCCGGTTACGAAACCGGTACAAACGGCAGTCGTGTTATGCAGCTTCTGGCGAAATATTACTTCTAAACTTTCGTCAAACAGCAGTTAGAATAGGCTAGTGCATAGGCTGTTCTGGATTTGCAAAGTTGTGCTGCTCGCCGCTGGTTTGCTGCGCGCAGAAGATGCGCTGACTTATGCGGAGCGCGGCTTAACTTTGCAAAACTCCGGACAGCCTGCACAAGCTATTGAACAGTACCGCGCTTCGCTGCGCTTAAATCCGAAACAGCCTGACGTGCTGACTGATCTCGGCGTGGCGCTGGCGCAAACCGGCGATCTGCCCGGCGCAATCCCGTTATATAAAAAAGCGCTTCAACTCGATCCCAAAGCCGATGGAGCGCGTTTAAACCTCGCGCTTGCCTATTACAAGCTTGGCTTGTGGCAGGACGCTTCCGTCCCATTATCAATTTACCGCCGCGCTCATCCGCAAGACGAGCGCGGCGCTCTGCTTTTAGCAGACTGTTATCTGCAGTTAGGCGAATACAAACAAGTGATTGCCACAATAAACAAGTTTGCCGAATCGAACCCTGACAATCTGGCGATTGCTTACTTATTAGGTACGGCCTATTTACGAGATAAGCAGGAAGCAAAAGGAACTCCGCTGTTACGCAAGATTATGGAAAAAGAAGATACGCCCGAAGTGCATCTGATGTTAGGTGATTCTTATACTCTGGGCGGTCATTTTCGGGAAGCAGCGGAAGAATATCAGCACGCGCTGGAACTGAATCCGGATCTGCCGGGAGCGCATCTTCGATTGGCCGAAGCGCAATTATCCACTGGCGCTTTCGATAACGCGTTGCCGAATCTCGCGGCAGAGCGTAAAAAGAATCCAAACAATTTTGAAGTGAATTTTTATCTTGGCTATCTTTACGAAGAGCGCAACGCTTTCGAAGAAGCAATACCTTATCTGAAACAAGCCGCCGCGCTTCGTCCTGATCTGTACGACCCATCGTTCGAGTATGCTCACGCACTGATCGCCACCGGCAAACTCGAACCGGCGCGAACTATTCTGAAAGGGCTGGAACAACAGCATCCTGAGAAAACAGACCTCCATGTGGTTCTGGGCAGGCTTTATCTGCGGTTGAAAATGAAAACCGAAGCGGAACACGAAATGGCGGTGGTGAGCCAGCAGAACGCCGAACGCGAAAGGCAAGCTCACCAGTAATGCGTCCGCTTTCCCGACGAAACTGGCTGAAACTGGCGGGCGCGGCTGCGCTGTTTCGCGGCGCTCGGGCGCAGGAAGCCGGACCAATTTTTTCCACCGTTCCGGCGGAGAAAAGCGGCATCACCTGGGTACATCAAAACGCTCGTTCGGAAGCGCATTGGCTCCCCGAATCCATGTGCTCCGGCTGCGCGTTTCTCGATTACGACAACGACGGCTGGATGGATATTTTCCTGGTTAACACCGGCGTTTCTGATTTTTACCATCCCGCTGTTCCACCGCGTAACGCGCTTTACAAAAACAATCGCGATGGTACCTTTACCGATGTCACCCATCAGGCAGGACTGGAAGGCGGCATCACGTTTGGTGAAGGTGTTGCGGTCGGTGATTACAACGGCGACGGCTACCCGGACCTTTATGTCACCGGCTACGGACATAACATTCTTTACCGCAACAACGGCAACGGCACTTTTACTGATGTCACCGAACAATCGGGATTAGCGGACCCGAACTGGTCCACTTCCGCCGTTTGGTTTGATTATGATAACGACGGTCGCCTCGATCTGTTCGTCTGTAGCTTCGTGGATTACAGCGCCCAAAGTACGGTTATGTGCGGCGACAACGAACTGCATAAGCGTTATTATTGCGTGCCGCGCTTGTTTAAAGGCCGTCCGAGCAAGCTGTATCACAACAACGGAGACGGCACCTTTACCGAAGTCGGCCACGCTACCGCCATCGGTCAGAATCCGGGCAAAGCTCACGGCGTTGTCGCCACTGATGTGAATAACGACGGCTTGATGGATTTGTGGGTAGCCAACGACACCATCGCTAATTTCCTTTTCCTTAATCGCGGCCAAGGCAAATTTGAAGAAGTCGCTTTCAACCAGGGCATAGCTTACAGCGACAATGGGCAGCCGCGTTCCGGCATGGGCGTCGATTCAGCCGACTTCAATCAGGATGGGCGCATGGACCTGTTCGTTTCCAATATCGACCGCGAACGGTTCTCGCTTTATCAGAATGAAGGGGAAGACTTCAGCGATCGCGCTTTTCCCAGCGGCATCGGACCCGCCACTCAGTTATTGAGCGGGTGGGGACTGAAGTTTTTTGATTACGATAACGATGGCGACGTAGACTTGATCTTAGCGAATGGCCATCCTGATGACATGGTGGAATCCTACACCACTAACGTAAAATGGGCCGAGCCGCTGTTATTGTTCCACAACGAAAAAGGAAAAAACTGGACCAACGTAAGCGCGATGGCCGGTCCTGCTTTTCAGAAAAGCTGGCCTGCGCGCGGATTAGCAGTCGGGGATTTCGACAATGACGGCGGAGTGGATGTTCTGATCAGCAACAATGGCGGAGCGCCGCTTCTGCTGCACAACGAAGTGGGCCGGCAGAATAATTGGTTAGGGTTGAAGCTGGTCGGCGTACGAAGCAACATTGATGCAATCGGCGCGCGCGTCACCTGGAGTTTTAACGGCGTCACCCGATCAATGCTGAAAACCGGCGGCGGCAGTTTTCTTTCTTCCCATGACCCGCGCCTGGTGCTTGGCATTGGGCAGGCAAAAAAGATTGATTCCCTGGAAGTGAAATGGCCTCTGCCTTCCGGCAAAACGGAGCGGTTTACCTCGCTTCCTATCAACCGCTACATCACAATTAAGGAAGATGAAGGCATTCGCGCCTAGTCACCCCAATCTTGGTTTTATTCTAAAGACTTTTTGAGCTGGCCAGCCAGTTTCTCCGCTACCTGGCGTTGTCCTCCGTGGCGGAAATTGAGGTAAACCGCTTCTTTATCGTCGGCGCTGCCGGACCAAAGAACAATCTTGCCGGTAGGATCAACCAGGCTCACCGTGCCGCTGGAGCGATTGTCGGTGCTTTGCAGAATGGCGTCGGCTTCAGAACGGTCCAGAACAATAGTGAAAAAGCTGCCGAGTTTACGTGAAATAGCGGCGCGCAGGTAGCCATCAAGTCCGTTTGACATCTTCTCGATGTAAATCTTGCGAACATCACGCAAATTAAGAGGGCGTTTGCCATTGCTTGGCGGTTCTGCGCTGGCGCGTGGCGAACGGGCAGCCGTGCCGGAGTCACTGCGGGTAGGCGCGTTTGCCGTTGTGTCTGGCGCGTCTAAAGCGGCTAATGCGCTGTTGTCTGAACTGGGTGCGCGGTAATTGTCGCGCACAGCTTTAATTAAATCCGCGCTGGCTCCGGCGCGGCGGAGATCAGCTTCGGTATCAGAGTTCACGGAAAAATCCACGCCGCGATGCGTCACCTGGTCAACTAATTCTTTTTGCGATAAACCGCCGATTTTAAGGGCCTGCGTAAGCCCGTTTTTGGTGATCGGCTTTGTTGGGGCGGCTTGCGCGAAAATTATTCCTGGCAACAGGAACAGCATAAAAATGCCCGTGATCAAACAATTTCGGCTGTGGAATCGGGTAAGCCGGATAGTAAGCAGAGTTTTAATCATGATGTTTACTGGTCGAGTGCTTGCAGGGCGGCAGCTTTCCGCTTTGCCTGTGCCGCTCGTTTTTCCTGTTTAACAGTCTCGTCTTCTCCCGCTGGCGGAAAGGCGGGAGTGTCGGTCGCGGTTTCCGGCGCAGATGGAGTTGCCGTTACCGGTGTTGGCGCTGGACCAGGCGTTGCTGGCGGAGCGGGTTGGCTTTCCACTGTTGGAGCAGTTGCCGTTGTTTTAACGGGAGCCGCTTCGCCGGACGAACTCTTGTCTGCTCGGACCGAAACAATAATGAAAACAAGCGCCAGAACTGCCGCACACGCGATTCCCAACCATACCGCAGGCTTCGAAAATAGCGGGCGACGAGACGCGTCATTCTTTTCTAAAACTGGCAGCACCGGGACAAATTTTGTTTCAGCAATAGCCACAGGCTCAACAAAGCGAGTTTCTGCCGGAACAGGACGCAGATCAATGGACGCAAGCGCATCGCGCATCTCTTTCGCCGTGGAAAAACGGTCTTCCGGGCGTTTCGCCAAAGCGCGAAATACGATAGCTTCGAGCACCGGGGAAATATGCAAACCAGGCTGGCGCAGTGGAAGCGGCGTTTTTTCCAGATGCGCTCTCATCAAATCAAAGTCGCTGCTGTGTTCAAAAGGAAGGCGATCGGCAAGCAGTTCGTAAAGAACGGCTCCCACCGAATAAAGATCGGAGCGCAGGTCGCCTTCTTCGCCGCGTATGCGTTCGGGCGCAACATACTCAAGCGTTCCTACCAAGCGCAGGTCGCGGGTCAGGCGCTCGGAGCCGAGTGCGCGGGCAATGCCGAAATCCGTAATCTTTACCGCGCCGTCATGAGCGATTAGAATGTTGGCTGGTTTGATATCGCGGTGCAGAATGCCCATGCTATGAGCGTGGTCCAAAGCGGAAAGCACTTTGTTGATAATGGCAACGCTTTGTTCCGGGCCGCGCAACGCCTTCTCGCGCATCAGGCTGGCCAGAGTTCGCCCGTTGATGAACTCCATCACCATGAAAAATTCGTCGCCTTCCCGAAAAAAAGAATACAGGGTAGCAATATTAGGGTCATTCAAGCGGGCCAGCAGCGCGGCTTCGGAGCGAAAACGCTCTATTACGCCCGGCTGATGCAGAATATGGGCATGTAAAGATTTAATCGCTACCGGGCGATCAAGCATCAGATCAACGCCGCGATACACAACGCCCATGCCGCCTTCGCCGAGTTTGTCCAGAATCTTGTAATGCGCTATGGTCCGTTCAGTCATTTGTGAGTCTCCAACCCGCGCTGCCTGTTTCACGTTCGGCTATTTTCAGTTCGCGGGTGGCGGGAAGAAGAGCCGGCTCTTCTTCCGCTTTTTCAATTTTAACGATTCCGATTGTGATGTTATCGGGCGCGCCGGCGCGGCGGGCAAGATCGATCAGCGCAGCGCAAGCATCTGCGGGATCATGGGCCAGAACAATAGCCCGTATTGTTTCATCCCCCACTATGCCATATAAACCGTCTGAACAAAGCAAATAACAATCACCAGCCTGCAGCGGCGTGCCTTCCGGCCAGCCGGAAATTTCAACTGTTGGCTGGCGCCCCAGGGCGCGCTGCAAAACATTGCGGTCAGGATGTTCGCGAGCTTCCTCGGCGGTGATTATTCCTTTGCGTACTAAATCCATGACGAAGGAATGATCTTCGCTCATCTGATAGATGGCATTATTGCGAATCAGGTAAAGTCGGCTATCGCCCACATGCGCTAAGTAAGCATTGTTTTTGCATAAAGCAAGCGCGGTGCAAGTGGTTCCCATGCCGCGTAACTGCTCGCTTTCAGAAGAGCGCTCATAAATCGCGCGATTTGCAGCCAGCAGAGCGTTCGACAGGCGCTGCGCGGGCGCGCCTATTCCGTCGTAGTAAGCGCGGCTCACTACCTGAATCGCAAGTTGGCTTGCCACTTCTCCGCTTTGGTAGCCGCCCATGCCATCGGCTACCACCGCCAGCAAATCTTTCTGATAACTGGAAGAATCGGAAGAAGGCGGAACTAGCAAACCGGCGTCCTCGTTTGTTTCGCGCTGGCATCCTATATCAGTGGACAATGCCATCGAAAAACGCCAGTGAATTTGTTGTAACTCCTCAGGGGAGCCATTCTGATTTTCCAATGATGTGCGGCGCTTGAAAAGGTTCCACATGGGCTTGTTAACGCACTGCATTCAGCACATAACTATAAGAAGATCGCTCGTCCACATCAAAATCAACTGGAAGATCGGCAAAGCCTTCCCGTTTCAACAGCAGTGAAACGTGCTGGCCGGCGCGCTCCTCAATACGAATCGGCGTGGAGCCTAAATCGCGCCCATCGCGGAAAACCTCCGCCGGGCCGTTCACAGCATCGATGCTGATATCTTTAATTTCTCCTGTTGGTTCTCCCGATTGAGAGGTAAACAACAAGCGGAACCCGAAAAACAAAACAACAGCCGTGAGAAAAGAAGCAATACCCCAAGCGATTTGCTTTTTCTGTAATAACTGTGGTCTGGCGGGTGATTGAGGTTGTTTTAATTGGCTGTTAATTTCCTGTTGTAAAGCCTCAATACTAGCCAATCGGTCTTGCCTGTTCTTATTCAAACAACGCGCCAGCAGGGTTTCCACACCGCGATTCAAGCGCGTGTTGAACCGGGAAGCAGGCGTAAATTGTCCGCGGCTGATTTGACGGCATAACTCCGTTACCGAGTTGCCGTCGAATGGCAAGCGGCCCGTCAGCATCTCATAAAGCAGCACTCCCAGCGACCAGATATCAGACCGCTCATCTGCTTCTTTGCCTTCGAAACACTCCGGTGCCGTGTATTCAAATGTTCCGGCCAGCAGACCGGGCGTGGTCAGGTGGGCGCTTGAGTGGATTGAACGTGCGATGCCGAAATCGAGCAGCTTTACCGTGCCGTCAGGACAGATTCTGATGTTATCGGGCTTGATGTCGCGATGAATAATGCCCTGCTGATGCAGGTAACGAACCGCTTCGCTGATCTGATGAAGAATGTGGAGTGCTTTGGGAACAGAAAAAGGACCGTGCGATTTGATTTGCTCGGCGAGCGTTCGGCCCTCAACAAATTCCATGATGATGCATAACTGCCCATCGTGTTCGACGAAATCATACAGCGTGGCGACACCGGGATGCCGCAAAGCGGCTTGCAAGCGAGCTTCGGCGAGAAATCGTTTGGCTGCTTTATCATCCGGCGCGGCTGCATGCAGAACTTTAATGGCCGCCGTGCGGCCCAAGCGTGTGTGCAAACCGCGATACACGGTGCCCATGCCGCCTGAGCCAATGCACTCAAGCACGGAATAGCCGCCGACGCTGGATCCGGATAAGTTGCTCATGACAAGCTTTAGCTCGAAAGAACAAAACAAACGCTCTAATACGACACTTTGTTTGTCCCCATCAGTTCCATGCCATAGCGAATCGGCACCGCGAAAGTAATCATAGCGTCCGATCGAATGCTGGAAGTGAAAATGCCGACGGCGCGGCCGCGATCATCAAATACCGGGCCACCGCTATTGCCTGCGCCGGTTGAATTGACAGTGAGTTGATAAGCATCACCCATCGAGCTTTCCACAGATTCGGTCACCGAAGGCGCCGTTTGGCCGCGAATCACGCGCGCGATGTTGCCTACGCTAATGGTGGGGTCTGGAATAATGTGAGCCGATTGCCCTGAGTTGAAAGGATCGCGCGAAGCAACAATGCCGTACACTGGCGGGGAAATAGCGGGATAGCCCATAATCGTGATCGGATCGCCCGGCTGGATGGTGTTGTAGTTGTCGTTCAACTCCACTTTACGCACCGATTGCGGCAGGTCCACTTTCACCATCGCCACATCAGCATCGTCCGAAACGCGGCTTAAACGGCCAGGAACGCGCAAACGGTTCTTAGCAAATGTGACATCCAGATAATCATTACGCCCGTCTAGCGTTTTGCCTGTGATTCGATTCTCCAGATCGCGCTCGGAAGCCGGATCAAAGGAGCCGTCCAGCAGAAACTTAGCATGTTGCGGAACCCAACGCTTCGGAAACTGAGCAGTAGCCATCGGCACTTTTTTCTGTACTGTAAATTTTCCTGTATTGGGATCAACGCCTAGTACCAGCAGCAATCCAAAACGGTCTTCGGGAGGCCACTGATAAGCGGTGTTCCAAGTGGCTGCCACATGGCGATTTGTCAGAATGAAACCATCTGAGCTGACCACGAAACCGGTGCCGCTATGCTGGCCTCCAACGGCGCGCAGATGCGGTTCGGAGCTAGTGGTGAGAAGCGGTTCAATCTGATTATTAACAACTACGAAAATCGGTATGTAAGCGTTGCCTGCGGACTGAATAAAAGTGTGTGGCTTGCCATCCTTCCCGTTAAAAACGTTAGGCAGATACACTTGGCTGACTTGATGCCCGCTTTCAGTGTCGATCAGCTTCCAGCCGACTTCAAAAAACACCACCGAATCGGTGTTGCCGCCGGCAATTTCCTTCGGCGTTAATGAAGTAAGCTTTGTGCCGGTGCCGGTTTGGCCGAAAAGCAGTTTGCGCGTGCCCGGAATGGCAAGCAGCGCGCCCGCCACCACCAGAACCGCTGCTAATGCTGCCACGCCGATCCATAAGCCGGTCCGTTTGCGCGACTGCGCCAGCATGGTTTCCACTGTGTTCCTGCCAACGCCGCTGTTCCCTCCGCCGGCAGTCGCATTGGCGAAAGCAGCCGTGTTGGGAAGAGCTTCGCGAGTAGGCGGAGCCCCGGCCACAGTTCCTTCAATAACCCGCGTGGGACGCGCCGCGCTGTTGGGGGGCGGATCAAGATTGAACTGAAATTCCGGGCCGCCCGCGCCGAACTGAACCATATCGCCCGGAACAAGGCGAACGGCGCTTTGAATGCGGCGTTTATTGACAAAGGTTCCGTTACGGCTGTTGAGATCCGTAATCTCAACTTCCGGCGGTTCCGTCCCTTTCACTTCGATACGGGCGTGTTGACGGCTCACCAGGTCGTCGCGGTCGGCATCGTACCGAATATCGCAGGAAGGTTCCCGGCCAATGGTGAGTTGATGGAAATGGCTGAGTGGAAACTCCTGCACTTGGTTGGCACGGTTCGCGCTGGTGTGACGCACAATGATCCGAGGGTTCACAAACATCCTCTGTTGAACTGTTTACCCGCTTATTTTAGCGGAAGAAATTCCGTTGGCTACCGGAAATTCAGCAAGAAAGTACTTTTTAAAGCGTAAGTGTTGACAGGGTAGTGGAGGGCGATCAGAAAATTTGGTTGTCAAGGCAAACCGGATCCATCACCGTTCGTTTTCAAACACGAATTCTAATCAACTATTCTAAATATGCTTGCGCGGAACAGAATCCTTATAAGGAGTGGTTTTCCCGGAGCAGAACCTAGTTGAACGTAACAAAAACTCTAAAACAAGCGCTGCGCGGCGCAAAAACTGATTACACAACCGGCGATTTAAATAAAGCCATTCTCTTGCTGGCTGTACCCATGATGCTGGAAATGGCGCTGGAATCTCTTCTCTCCGTTACTGATATTTTCTGGGTCGGGCGTTTGGGCGCAGATGCAGTTGCTGCAGTGGGTTTAACGGAATCCCTCCTCACCCTGGTATTAGCAATTAGCGCAGGTCTTAGTACCTCTGTTACCGCCATTGTGGCGCGTCGTGTCGGCGAAGGGGATTGCGATCGAGCCGCGCTCGATGCCGTGCAATCTATCGTGGTCGGCATTGGTATTTCATTCTTGCTGGTGCTGCCTTTATATTTCTTTGCTCCGCAACTGCTTGGCTTGATGGGTGCTAAGCCTTCCGTGGTTCGCCTCGGCTCTACCTACGCCCACATTACGCTTAGCACCTCCGGGGTCATCATTCTTCTTTCCCTGAATAATGCCATTTTTCGCGGCGCGGGTGATGCCGCTTACGCCATGCGCCTTCTCTGGATCGCCAATTTCATTAACCTTGTTCTGGACCCGCTGCTGATCTTCGGCATTGGTCCTTTCCCGAAATTGGGCGTAGCCGGTCCTGCTGTGGCCACTCTGGTAGGCCGTAGCTCCGGCGTGCTTGCGCAAGTCTACCGTCTGTTTAAAGGCAGCGAACATATTCGTATTAGTCGGAAGCACCTGCGCATCAATCCACATGAATTGTGGCAGTTCCTCCGCGTTTCCAGTTCGGGCGTATTGCAATTCCTGCTCGAACAAGGAAGCTGGCTCGGCATTGTGCGCGTGGTCAGCTTGTTTGGGGCGAAGGCCGTTGCGGGTTATACCATTGCTTTTCGGATTATCGGCTTTGTGCTGCTGCCCTCGATGGGCTTGAGTAATGCTGCTGCTACGCTAGTCGGCCAGCATATAGGCGCGAACATGCTCGACCGTGCGCGGAGTTCGGTTTGGCGAACCGGCTTGTGGAATTTTGCGTTTCTGGGTTCCATCAGCCTTGGTTTTGTTGTGTTTGCTCCGTTTCTGGTAGGTTTATTCACGCAAGATCCTGCGGTCAAAAGCACTGCCATTGAAGGGCTTCGTCTTTTCAGTTACGGCAACTTGCTATTTAGCTTTGGAATCGTTTTTCTGCAAGCCTTTAACGGCGCTGGCGATACAGTCACGCCCACCTACATCAACCTGTTCGGCTTCTGGATATTGGAAATTCCGCTGGCTTGGTTTCTGGGCCGGCATACCAATTTACATGTGGAAGGCATCTTCGTAGCCATCTTAATTGCGCAAGCCGTAGCTGTGGCAGTCAGCGGATTTTTATTCATGCGGGGCCGATGGACTAAAACAAAAGCGATTGTGGAATAGTATGGCCGCAATCAATAATTTGGCTGCGGACAGGAAACGTTGCTTTCAATCTGTTGCGCCAAGGAAGTTTCCGGTTTTGCTGCCGCTTGATGGATACGCCGCCTCCACAGATAAAACAACAGGGCGGCCGTTCCGACCGAAGCGCCGGCGCGTCCAATCCATAACCCTTGCAACCCAAAACCTGCATGGAATGTCAACAGGTAAGCGACCGGCATTCCAATGCCCCAATTCCAAAACAAGCTCACAGCTAAGGGCGTGCGCGTATCACCTAGCCCCGTCAATGACGCCGCCAGCAGCACGAATGTCGTGTCGCTCAGAAGTAGTAGGGCGCAAAGCTTGAAAATCGGCACTGCATCGGCGACCACCACCGGACTGTTTGTATAAAGCGATGCCCAGCGATGGGCAAACACAGCAAACACTGTGGCGGCCACAAACATAAAACCAAGGCCCAGTAAAAGGCTCGCCCGGGCTGCATATCGCACTTGCGTTAAGTTATTGCGTCCAGCGCTTTGGCCCACCCGCACAATAGTTGCATATGAGAGTCCGGCAGGAACCTGGTAAACCAGCGCGTTCAGGTCCAGCAGAACTTGATGTGCGGCTAACAGGGTCGCGCCTAATCGTGCGCACAAAATCGAAAGAGCCGTGGAGCATCCCAACTCTATTAAGCTTTCAATGCCGCTAGGCCAACCGATTTGGAACAACACGCGTAAACGACATATCTCTGGCCGCAGCATCGAACGCGATATGCCAGAGCCGAGGCGTTTCAGCGTCAGAATTGTGCCGAACACAACCAGCGACAACATGAACACTCGTACGCCCACGGTGCTCCAGGCAGACCCGCTGATTCCCATCGGATGAAAGCCCAAATGCCCGAACAAAAATAACCAATCGCCAAACCAGTTCACCAGCGAGGCTGTGACCAGCGACACCGTTACCCAAAGCACGCTGTCTACCGATTGCAAAAAACGCCGCAGCGCCATGTAGCCGAGCAGCGGCGCGGTGGACCAGACCAGCGGATATAGATAATGTGAAGTTTCCTGATAAACATCAGCCGGAGTGCCGAAATACGGCAGCAGATGAAGTACTCCTAAAGTGGCGAGAATCACTAGCGGAGTTCCAATAACCACAAACCAGAAAGACTGCGCAAGCAAATAAACGCATTCTTGATTGTTGTTTTTTCCATAAGCTTGGGCAATCAGAGTTTCCAAACCGTTCATCATAAAGATCGCGCAGAAAGCGATTGCATAAAAGATGCTGTTGCCCAAAGAGGAAGCGGAAATCGCCAGCGGTGAATTCGGTAGATGGCCAATCATTAAAGCGTCAACAATGTAGGTGGACATCCACGCCACTTCGCCCAGCGCCAGCGGCAGCCCCAAGCCGAAGGTAAGTCCTACTTCGCTGCGGAGACTCGTTGCTTCGCGTGCCTGTACCTCTTGTTTCTGCCTTGATGCCATGCCACAGTCCCTTCTTAAACTTATAAAACGCCATTATTGCTGCTCAAACAATGGCGTTTTATAAGCTAAGATTGTCAACCAAGCTTACCCGATTGAAAAACTGCGATCAGAAATTTCCATTTTCTTCTGATCCTTGGCGTGTTTCCCGGTTTATGGCAGCGTTTTCCCCGGCACCACTAGTAAAGTGATGCTTTGCTGCGGCAGCGTTACAATAATCTGCCCGGCTTGCGCAGTGATGCTTGGCAGTGTCGAAATGCTGGTTCCGGCATTCGCCAACTGGTAAACCGCCGCTGCGCCGCTCACCGCGAAGTTCTTCAACGACACTGTGGCGGACGCGCTGGCGGAAAGCTGCTTATTAATCAGCATCAGCGTTAATGCGCCATCATGGGCGCGGGTGGCCGCAAACGCTGAAACATTGTCCGGGTTCGGCGCGCTTGCCAGTACGCTGGTATCGCCGAACGTGGATTTCTTGCCGTCATAATTGCGGTAAATTTTGATCGCCTGATAAGTAGGCGTAGTGGAACCGGGAACCGTCCAGCGCGTTGCATAGGAAAGCCCTTCGCGTCCGAAGATGCCCAGAATATCGGCCTGCGTGGTAGCTCCATTCATGCTTTCTTCCGCGCCCCAATTGTATTCAGTGATTGCTACCGGTGTATTGACGTAATAATATGCGTTGACCCACTGCTTCAAACGCGGAATCAGCATCACTTGCGTGTTGATCCAGCTCTGGTCTACGTAGTTCGGGTCCCAAAGCGAGCGCGTAGAGCGGTTCCGCAGAAGCTGCGTATTGGTTGAAGTGTCGTTGCTGTACTCGCCGCCCTGTGGGTAATAATGAACGCTGAACACATCCAGCGGATGTGTGCCGCTTGCCTTCAACTGGCCGAGCAGCCAAGGCAGAGAATCGGCGCCGCCATGATTGCTGCGGTCGGGTAAATAACTCCAGCCGTGCAGCGAGCCATACTGTTGGTCATAGCCGCTGAAAAGGTAGCCGCTCCAGCCCCATTCTTCCGGTCCAACCACTTTCGCGCCGGAATCCACTGCCTTGATTTTTGCTGAAAAATCCAGAATGCGGCTCTTGATTTCATCCATCGTGGCGCCCGTCGGATGCACATCGCGATGCGTGGAATGCCATAAGCTCGGTTCATTGTCTAAGATGTAATAGCGAAGTCCGCCGTTGGCCGCCGTACCCCACTGCTGCACAAGGTGCTGAACCCATCCCTGCTGAAATCTGGAATTGCTGGAAACATGCGCATCGTTCGGGTCATTGCCGGTTACATTCTGGCCGCTGCTGGCGAGAACGCCGTTGCCCGCATCGGGAAAATAAGGATCGCTGGCTGTTTGCGCCCCATACTTTGCCTGGGAAAAACTGGCCAGCTTCGCGCGGTTCGGGCCTAATCGCGCTACCCAATCGAGCATCGGAACTGTCAGCATTGCTGTGGCCTTGGCTGCTTCCGCATCGGAAATAAAAGCATCGCCGTCTGCTCCGGCAAGGCTGCTCGCGCTGCCGATACTTTCGAAAAAATAATCAGACGCATGGTTCGTGGCATTGATCTGCCAGTTATAACGGCTGGCAGCGTTGCCGCCGCTGCGGTCCAAAGGCGAATTAAGGTCTTGCAGCGTGGGCGTGTCGGCGAAGCTCAACCCGTAAATGCCTGAGTTGATCGGGATTCGATTCGCTTTTGCATCAACGGAAATCACAACGGAATTCTGCGCTGGCAGCAACGTGGCAGACAGAACAGTAAACACCAGAACAAGTGCCGGCTGTTGAATCGATTTGCGAATTGTGAGTCTCATGGTGACGAGGAAGAGTAAACTTACATACTCTTGTATGTAAGTTTACTGGAAAGAACAGCGAAGCGGTGATTTTGGAAGCCGGATTAATCCTTACACTCAACTCGCTTCAAAATGGCGCACCGGGGAACAACAAGCAGGCTGGCGTAGCCGATGTAAACCCGATGCGGCGCAGCGAATTAGGATGCGAACCGTCTTTACCCCCTGAGAACTAAGATGCCGGATTTAAAGTTTCTCTTTTCTCTTCAGCGTAATCCTTTCTGAGCCGGTTTTTGACTCACTCTCCCTTATAGTCTCGCCCGGCAGCCGTACTCATTAGATTTTCAGATTGCGTACAGGAATGTCACATTCAAGTCACCGCCACTTCACATTTGCTTCCTAAACTCAAGTGACAAGAACGCGATGCTTTCAACAGCAGGCGTCATCCAACTGTAGTTTTGGGGATCTTCAAAATGAGAAAAGCGGCAACGATATTTACGTTGATGATGGCATCGGTCAGTTTGTCGTTCGCGCAAGGGAGAAACGCCATTCTCTTCATCGGCGACGGCGCGGGGCTTTCCAGTTTAAATGCAGCCAGCATTTACGCTAACGGTAAAGCGCGCTCGCTTTACATCCAGCAGATGCCCAACCTCGCTCTGGCTGACACATCCACCGCAAAAGAATGGGTCACTGATGGCGCTGCCTGCGCTTCGGCCTGGGCCACTGGACATAAAGGAAAGAATGGCGTGATGTCCATGTCGCCCGACGCTGAAAAGGATGTCAAGGACGGCGAGATTTATAAAACCGTAATGGAATACGCGATGGAGAATGGCCTTTCCACCGGCGTAATCTCCAATGATGGCGTAGCGGGCGCGGCAGTTTCGTCGTTCTACGCGCACATCAACAATCGCGGCAAAGCCGGTGAAATTTTTCAACAGGGTCTTAACTCCAAATTCGGCAAGGGACCGGACGTGATTATCGGCACCGGACGTAAGCAGATATCCGCCCAGACTACGAAGCTGGGCCGCGATCTGGATGCTGATATCAAAGCAAAAGGCTACGCCTACGTCGATTCAATGGCTGGACTGGCGCAGCTCGATCAAGCCAACAGTCGCGTCATTATGCTGACCGACGACGACCAGTTCGATTTCAAGGAAGCAGTCCATCAGGCGATAGCGCGGCTTTCCAAAAACCCCAAAGGTTTTTTGCTGGTGGCGCATTCCGATTGCCACACCGGCAAAACCAGAACCTCATTGCAGCGGCTGGTTGATCTTGATGAGGCAGTTGCTTCCACCGCTGAGAAGATGAAGAACAACACGCTGGTGCTTTTCACCGCTGATCATTCTTACGACCTGCGCATCAAGGGCGAGAAGCTTCAGGAAACTTCGAAAGCTTCCGATCCGAAAAACATTTTAGAAGCCGTATCGCTTGAAGACGAACACACCGCGGAAGAAGTGCCGCTGCTCGCCGCCGGTCCTGGCTCTGAGCGTGTTCATGGGTTTGTATCCAACACACTGGTATTCCATCTTTTAATGCAGAACTTCGGTTGGGAAAAGTCGCCGGAACCGATATCGGTTTCCACCGGCTCGTTCTAAAGTTCTGCATTTTCAAACTTTGCCATTCAACTTTTCTCTAAGGGCCGCGCAGGGGAACCGCAGTCCTCGGATGGTTCATATCTCTCGCTAATCAATTGGGGTCATCAATGAAAATAAGGAAAAGTTTATTCTTGCTGGCAATGGCGCTGGCGGTCATCTGTTCCAGCCTGATCGCGCAGGATGATCGCGCGTCAGTAACCGGAACTATTACCGATCCGTCCCAAGCGCCCGTTTCAGGAGCAATCGTTGAAATTAATGGTAAGTCAACTGGATTTCACCGTGAAGTAAAAAGCAATGATTCAGGCGTTTATTCCATTCCTGGCTTATTAGTGGGAACTTATGAAGTAAGCATCCATAAAGACGGTTTCCGCACCGAGGAGTTTGAAACAATTGAGTTGGTTGTGGGCCAAGTACGCACCATCAACTCGCAGATGCAGCTTGCTTCCAACTCGCAAGAAGTTCAAGTGGAAGCGGAAACTCCGGCGCTGGCGCAAAGCTCGGCTACGGTAGGCGGCGTGATCAGTTCCACGCAGGTGGAAGATCTGCCGATTAATGGCCGCGCTTGGACGAGTTTGATGGCGCTGGTTCCGGGCGCTATCGATAGCGGCGGCGGCACACAGAAGTCGATTCGTTTTGCTGGTCGCGGCGTTGATGATAACAATTATCGCTTCGACGGCCTGGACGCCACCGCCATCTCGAATCAAGCGCCGAACGCCAGCTTCCGCCTGCAAATCTCGACCGAGGCAATTGCAGAGTTTAAAGTGGATACGGCCTTATACGGCGCGGAAACCGGCGGAACTTCGGGCGGTCAGGTGGAAGTAATTTCCAAATCCGGCTCCAACAACTTTCACGGCAGCGCGTTCGAATACATTCGCAATAACGTGATCAGTTCACGCGGGCCGTTCGATCCATCCACCCTGCCGCCGCTTCGCCTGAATCAGTACGGTGCCAGCTTCGGCGGCCCGATTATCAAGGACAACACGTTCTTTTTTGTCGCTTATGAGGGATTGCAGCAGCGCGCCAGTACAACGCTGATCGGCAACGTGCCGAGCGATGCTTTCCGCAATGCGGTGCTGGCGCAGTCGCCGGTGCTTGCGCCGATCATCAATTCGTTTCCAGTGGGGAACCGGACCGTTTCAGCCAATGTCTCGCAGTATGTCCACACTGGCAGCATCAGCAACAGCGAGAACTCCGGCCTGGTCCGCGTGGATCATCGCTTTTCGGATAAAACAAACTTTTTTGCCCGTTACAATCTCGACGTGGTTTCCTTGGCATCGCCAAGCGGCGCTCTGCTTGATCGAGCGCTTACCGATGGCGGCCCCATGAATGGATCACTGAATCTTTCTCATGTCTTCTCGCCTACCATGTTCAACCTGGTTCAATTGGGCGTAAACCGCATCCATACCGTGAACAGCACAGATAGCTATTTTTTCGATACCACTAAGATTTTTAACTCTGTCAGTATTCCGGGATTTACTAAACTCAATCAGGCGTCGAGCGCGGTGAAATCGCCCACATCGTATTCATTGAAAGACGATTTTACCTGGACTCGCGGCGCCCATACTATTCAAGCTGGCGTTGAAGTGAGAAATATTCACTACAACTACAGCCAAGTTCCTGAGGATACCTTGATCTGGTCCTCGCTCGCTAACTTTCGAGCCAATAAGCTGGACCAGGTGAACCTGATCGGCGGTGTGCCCACTCACGGCCTGGATAAGATCATGCCGTTCGGCTACATTCAGGACGGCTGGAAAGCGCGTCCGAATCTTACTTTGAACCTGGGTTTGCGTTACGAGTTTTTCAACCGGTTTCATGAGATTTATGGCCGCGACATCCCATTCGACCTCGTTACCTGCGGCGGATTTTGTCCGGTCGGCGGAGAATTTACTTATCCGGTAGAAAACAATATCGAGCCGCGCGTCAGCTTCGCCTGGTCGCCTGAAATGTTCCACGGCAAAACCGTGGTCCGCTCCGGCTTCGGTATTTACAAAGGGGAAGGGCAGCTAGGAGATTTGAACGCTCCGAGCGACAACTATACCCAGCGTTCCAGCCTTTCGAGCGCCAGTTTTAAGGGCCTCAGCTTTCCGGCCGATCCTTACTACGCGCTGGCGGGCAATGTCGGGGTAACGCCGCGCGCCCTGATCCGCAACCGGCGCGATCCCACCGTGCAGCAGTGGGGCCTCCAGGTGCAATCGGCTTTGCCCGGCGGTTTTGTGCTGGATACCGGGTACGTCGGCTATCACGCTTATCATCAGTTCGCCAGAACGTACACGAACCTGGTTAATCCGCTCACGGGACTTCGCCCGCTTTCCGGCTTCGGTCCCATTGATGTGAAAGGCACAACCGATAACGGCCATTTTCACGCCTGGCAGACTTCATTGCAGCGCCGCTTCCATTCCGGCGCTTCGTTTGCGCTGAATTATATGTGGTCGCACAGCATCAACGACGGCGCAACCGGCGGCGGCGAAGCAGATTATCCGCAGAACAACAACTGCCGAACCTGCGAAACAGCCAGTGCTGATTTTGATGTTCGCCATACGCTTTCCGCCAATTCTGTATACGAGCTTCCCTTTGGTAGCGGCCGCAAATACCTTAATAATCGAGGCGTAAGCAACTTATTTCTGGGCGGCTGGCAGTTGAGCGGAATTGTAAGCGCGCGTTCCGGCAACCCGGTTAACATCATCATTGAACGCGCTGCATCGTCGCTGCCCGATGGCCTTTCCGTTCAAAACGGCGAGTATTTTACGCGCCCCGATTACGTGGGCGGCGTGTCCATTGTTCCTGCCCACCAGACGATCAACCAATGGATCAATCCAGCCGCGTTCTCCATCCCCGCCAACGGCGCCTGGGGCAATGCCGGACGAAATTTAGCGCGCGGCCCAAAGTTCTGGCAGGCAGATTTGGCGCTTTCCAAAAGCTTTCTGCTGACCGAACGCTACGTTCTCGACTTCCGCACGGAAGCGTTTAACGTTTTTAATCGCGCTCAGTTCGGCGATCCGAACGGCGATTTTTCCAGCCCGAGCTTTGGGCAGATCACGACCACTGTGAACAATGGCTCCGCCACTGGCAGCGGAACGCCGCGCGAATTCCAGTTTTCCTTAAGGCTGCATTTCTGAGTCATGCATGAATGAAAGCATCCTGATTATCGAGGACGATTCCGGCATGGCGCAGGTATTAGCCGAAGGATTAAAACAGGAAGCCTACAGCGTATACGTTGCCCATAACGGAGGCAAGGGTCTGGAGATGGCGTCAAGCGGGCAGTTTGCCGCCATCTTGCTCGACGTGATGCTGCCGGTGCTGGACGGCTACACGGTGGTCCGGGAACTCCGGGCAAATGGCATTCATACTCCGGTTCTGATGCTGACCGCGCTTGACGCCACCGCCGATATCGTGACCGGCCTCGATGCAGGCGCGGAAGATTATCTGCCCAAGCCTTTTTCTTTTATCGAACTATTAGCAAGGCTGCGCGTTCTGCTGCGCCGGGGAAAACCGCAGCCGGTGATTATCCGCGTATCCGACCTGGTGATGAATACGGCTTCGCGTACAGTGAAGCGCGGCGGCAATGCCGTTTCATTAACCAAAACAGAGTACATGCTGCTTGAATTTCTCATGCGCAATGCCGGCCATGTGGTGTCGCGCGAGGAGATTGTGAAAGCGGTTTGGGATTCCCGAACTTCCATTGAACAAAACAGCATTGATGTTTTCGTAAAAACACTGCGCGCCAAAGTCGATCAGGACGCTGCGGAAAAACTGATTCGCACGGTTCGCGGCTTCGGCTACAAGCTGGCAGGCGCGTAATTCCATGAGGATTCCTATCAGAACGAGGTTGACAGCTATCTACTGCGCGTTATTCTGCGCCAGTGCTTTCTTGCTGGAAATAGGAGCCTATGCGGGTCTTACCTTGTCAATTAATGCGGTAGTTGATAGCGAACTGCAAGCGCGTTTGAACGGCGTCGAAGAATTTCTGCAGGAACATGTGGGCAGAAAAACTCTGCCGCAATTACAAAATGAATTAGGAACTCACGCAGCGTTAAAACCCGAACTGCTGCAGATCAAACAAATGGGCGAAGGTGAAATTTTTCGCGGTCGCTCGATCGCTTGGTATAACATCCGCCAACCGGCTAGTCGCTCCGCTGTGTTTTCAACAGTCAGTTCAGAAAACGCATCGCTGCGCATTTTATCCGCGAAACGCACAATAAAGAGCCAACAATACGATCTTTACCTGGGTGCGGATCTCAGCGTAGTTTCGGAAATCTTAAAAGGTTTCCGCTGGTTTGTTCTGCTTTCGTCGCCCTTGGTGTTCGCCAGCGCCTTTGTAATCGGCTCCTGGATCAGCAAGCGGGCTTTGCTGCCGGTTTCCCGGCTCACCAATGCCGCGCGGTCCATCGATGCCGCCAACATCATGGAGCGGCTGCAAGTCCCTGACAGCAATGATGAGCTGGCAGACTTAGCTCAAACGTTGAATGGAATGCTGGGCCGGATTGAGGATGCATTCCGCCATGTGACGCAGTTCACCGCCAATGCCTCGCACGAGCTGCGAACGCCCTTGGCGCTGGTCCGCGCCACCGCCGAAGTGGCTCTGCTGCGCAGCAACGGAGATGCAGACCATTACCGCGAAGCGCTGCATCGCATTTTGCAGGAAGCAGAAAAGAATTCGATTTTGCTGGATGACTTATTATGCTTAGCTCGGGCCGATACGTTCGCCAGTCCGCTCGCTCTGGAACTGGTCGAGTTCGCGCCTCATATGCGGCAGTTGTGCGAGCGTGTTTTGCCGCTTGCGGTGGAGAAAGGGCTTCGACTCCACTATGAAACGGCGGAAACCGACCTTTGGGTTCTGGCGCATCCCGAACATTTGAAGCGGTTGTGGTTGATTCTGCTCGACAACGCTTTCAAATACACGCCCGCTGGCGGATCCATCACGGTTTCCTGGCATTTCCTGCCGCCCGCATCGCTCGCCTGCGAAGTGCGCGACACCGGAATCGGAATCTCGGAAGCGGACCTACCCCACATCTTCGAGCGTTTCTACCGGGCTGACAAAGCTAGAAATCGAGAAGAAACCGGCAGCGGCCTTGGGCTTTCCATTGCGCGCTGGATTGTGAATGCGCACCGAGCCACAATCGAAGTGGAAAGCGCCCCCGGCCAGGGATCCCTGTTTCGCGTTGTTTTGCCGATTGCCGCCCAGCGCCGCGTAGACGCCATCAATAGAACCACCGAACCCGCTGAAATCAACCAAAAGGAATCCCGAGTTTCATGATGAAAACTATAGCCCTCGCTTTCGCATTGTTTCTGCTTGCTTCAACCGCATTTTCTCAGAAAACATTGAAGTATCTGACGGTTTCTGAAATTGATCCGAGCCGCCTTCTTCCGCCTCCGCCGAAAGACGGCACCGACGTTCAAAAACAGGAAATGCTGGACCTGAAACGCTTATTAGCGGCTCGCACTCCGGAACGCTTCGCGCAAGCTCAGTGGGACAACGAGCACGAAAGCTCAATCGTATTCGCCAGTGCGATTGGTCCTGAGTTCGACTTGGCAAAATTGCCCGTCACGACCAAACTGCTGGCTGCCGTTGAAAACGATCAATCGATAGCAGCCAGCGCGGCAAAAGTATATTTCAGCCGCCGGTTCGCGGCGGTGGTGGACACATCCATCGTTCCGCTGACGTGTGACCCGGCAGATGTGCGGGCCAGCGCCGCCAAACCAGGCGGACGCGCGCTTCGATCGTACCCGAGCGGTCACGCCACAATGGGATACTCAGTTGGGGTGTTTCTCGCGGCTTTGATTCCTGAAAAATCACAGGACATTCTGGCGCGCGCGGCAGATTATGGTTATAGCCGCGAAGTTTGCGGCGACCATTACCATTCCGACGTGGAAGCCAGCCACGCCCTTGGCACTGCTTTGGGCATTATGTTGTTCAATAATGCCGCCTTGCAGCCCCAAATTGAAGCGTCCAAAGCTGAACTGCGAACAGCCCGCATCATCCGATAGCATTTAACCTAAGCGATCAACACTGAGGAGATACCGATGAAACAAACTTTCTTATTCCTGAGCCTTGCCTTTTTCGCAACCGTCGCATTGCAGGCTGAAACAGGCTACCGCGTAGTAGAGCGTTATCCGATTGGGGGAACTCAAGGCTGGGATTACGTCACAATTGACAGCGCAGCGCGTAGGCTTTATGTTTCCCATCAAACCAGCGTTGAAGTGCTTGACGCCGATACCGGCAAATCAGTGGGAACCATTGAAGATACGCCGGGCGTGCATGGCATTGCCGTCGTCCGCAGTGCTAACCGTGGATACACCAGCAACGGCAAGGAAGATAAAGTCTCCATCTTTGACCTGAAAACATTGAAGCTGATCGAGAAAGTGGATGTCGGCAAGGGACCGGACGGAATCTTCTTTGATGCCGGATCGAATCGTGTGTTCACCAATAATCACGGTTCGCACGACATCACCGCGCTTGATGCCGCTACCGGCAAAGTAGTGGGAACCGTACAGGTAAATGGGGCCGGCGAGCAGATGGTGAATGGCCGCGATGGCCTGCTTTACGTGAATCTGGAGGACACAAGCGAAGTAGTCGCTTTTAATCCTAAAACGCTTGCCGTGCAACAGCGTTTTCCGATCAGCGGCGCCAAAACTCCGACCGGTTTGGCTTTTGACCCCAAGTACAACCGTTTATTCATCGGTTGCCGCAGCAAGTCCCTGGTAGTAATGGATGCCGCTAACGGCAAAGTGGTCACCAGTCTTCCCATCGGCGCGGGAGTGGATTTCGCGGGTTTTGATCCCGAAGCGCGGCTCGTGTTTGCTTCAAACGGCGATGGAACACTGAGCGTCATTCACCAGAAATCGGCTGACGTTTACGAAGATGCTGGCACGGTCACCACCCAGCCGAGCGCGAAAACAATGGCTTTTGACCCGAAAACCAAAAAGATTTTTCTCCCGGCGGCGGATGTTGAAGTCATTCCGGCTGCAAATGCCGATAGCAAACCGACGCGAAACATAAAAGAAGGAACTTTTGCCGTGCTCGTCGTCGGCAAGTAAGCAGTTAACTCCGGCGTCGGTTAAACAACGTTCGCATTTCATGAAGCCTTTTCTCGTTTTTTCTTTTTTATTGATTGCGTTCCAATCCGCGTTCGCGCAAACAATCCTGCGCGGACAACTGACCGATGCCTCCGGAGCATTGGTTCCAAAAGCAAACGTAACGGCAATAGGGCTGGGGGAGGCGAGCCGGGGTGTCAAGCGAACAACCAGAACAAATCAGGCCGGCCAGTACCAATTCGATAAGCTTCCTCCCGGCGCTTATCTGATCACCGCTTTCACAGACAATCTGGCCACCAATGAACCAGTTCGCGTGACGGTGAGCGCGGAACCGGTGAAGCTGGACCTTCATCTTATAATCAGACCGCATGAAGAAAGCCTGACCGTAGCGGAAAGCGACGCTCCAACGATCAGCACCGATGCTGCCGCGAACGCCAGCGGTCTGGTTATGCGCGGCGAAGCCCTGGATGCTCTGTCCGACAATCCGGATGACCTGCAGGCCGACCTGCAAAATCTGGCTGGACCCGCAGCAGGCTACAACGGCGGTTCAATCTACATTGACGGCTTCAGCGGCGGCGAGATTCCGCCGAAAGACTCCATTCGGGAAATCCGCTTAAACCAGGATCCGTTTTCGCCTGAGTTCGACAAGCTTGGCTATGGCCGCATCGAGATTCTCACTAAACCGGGAACAAACAAATATCACGGGACGGTCGATTACAACCTCGGCACTGATGTTTGGAACGCCCGAAATCCTTATGCAGCGCAGAAAGCGCCGCTCCTTCTGAACGAATTCGAAGGCGGCGCGAGCGGGCCCATCAACAAGCGAAGCTCATTTACGCTGGACGCGCAGCGCAACATGGTGGATAACGGCTCGGTAATTAATGCCGTTACTTTAGATCCATCTACGCTAACGCCCCAACCGTTCACCAGTGTTTTTAAAACCATTCAGCGTTACACGCGCGTGAGTCCGCGTCTTGATTATCAATTAAGCGAAAACAACACGCTGTCGCTTCGCTACGGCGTGACGCACGGTGATATCAACGGCGCGGGCATCGGCAGTTTCGATTTAATTTCCCGCGGTCGTCACAACACCTACACGAATCAAACTTTGCAATTAACAGAAACGGCGGTTCTCGGCGCAGCCGTGAATGAAACCCGCTTCCAGTATTATCGCAATGCGATACAACTGGTTGCCAACAGCGCCAGCCCTGTTCTCCAGGTGCTTGGGTCGTTTACGGGCGGCGGCTCGGATCTGGGCCGCTCCGCCGACACCCAGAACAGCTTCGAATTTCAAAACTACACATCGCTGCTCGGCAAGTCGCACGCCTGGAAGTTCGGGGTTCGCGCCCGGGCATTGATTGAAAACAGCATATCGCCGGTGAACTTCAACGGCGCCTATACATTTACCGGCGGAGTGGTGCCTGTTTTGAACGCAGCGAATCAGCCGGAAGGCGATCTGCTTACCTCCGTTGATTCGATTGAACGATACCGCCGAACTCTCTTATTTACTGGACTTGGTGATTCTCCCGCGCAGATCCGCGCTTTGGGTGGCGGGGCTTCTCAATTCAGCATCATCAACGGTCGCCCGAATCTGACTCGCAACCAGCTTGATTTCGGCTTGTTCTTCCTCGATACCTGGCGGGCGCGCCCGAATCTCACAATAGCGTATGGCTTGCGCTACGAGGTCCAAACCAACATCAGCGATTGGCGCGACTTCGGGCCGCGCGTTTCGGTCGCCTGGGCGCCCGGCATCCGCCGCCGGAAAACCGTATTGCGCGCCGGCTTCGGCACTTTTTACGATCGTTTTCCGCTGCTGAACACGCTGGCCGCCGGCTTCTATAACGGCGTCACTCAACGGCAGTATGTTCTCACTAATCCTGATACTTATCCCAATATTCCCTCTGCTGCCGATCTCGCCGCTAGTCAATCGCCGCAGGTGACTCAGCGTATCGCCTCCGATCTCCGCGCGCCCTACATTCTGCAAACCGCCCTCACGTTCGAACATCAGCTCACTTCGAATACCACCGTTGCGGTCACGTATACAAATTCGCATGGGCTCCACATTCTGCGCTCCCGTGATGTGAACGCGCCGCTGCCCGGCACTTTCGTTCCCGGCACACCCGCCGGCGGAGTTTACCCTCTAGGAAACGAGCAAGGGCCGGTGCTGCTGATTGAATCCTCCGGGCGCTACAACCAGAACCAGATGATTGCAAACTTCAACACGCGCTTGAATAAGAGTCTCAACCTGTTTGGGTTTTACGTGGTGAACCGCGCTTATAGCGATACCGACGGTATCGGCGCTTCGTCAGCCGCAAATTCCTACGATTACCGCTCTGCTTACGGCACCGCCATCGCGAACCCCTACAACTTTCAAGGCGAATACGGCCCGGCCGCCACCGACATTCACCAGCGGGTCACTTTCGGCGGATCGATTTCAACCAAATGGAGCATGCGCTTAAGTCCATTTGTGATTCTGCAAAGCGGGATGCCTTACAACATCACCTCTGGAACCGATACATTCGGCACAACGCTGTTCAACGCGCGGCCGGGCTTTGCGACCGACCCGAACAAAGCCGGCGTCGTGCAAACGAGCTATGGCCTGCTTGACCCGAATCCCGCTGAAGGGGAACGGATTGTTCCCCGCAATTATGGCCGTGGCCCTGGCCAAATCAATATTAATCTGCGCTTCTCGAAAAGTATCGGCTTTGGACCGGAAAAAGGCGACGGTGGTTCTTCCGCCGCGCCTGCGCTTTCAAGCGGCCAGCGGCAGGCAGCCGCCACCGGCGGAATCGGTTGGGGGCGTTTACTGGGCAGCGCCGGCACTGCTCACAAGTACAACCTGATCCTGGGCATGTCGGCGCGTAATCTTCTGAACCACAACAATCCCGGGCCGATTATCGGCAACATCACTTCCCCGCTTTTCGGGCGGGCCAACCAGATTGCGGGTACGCTCAACGGAGAAGGCTTCTCGGAAAACGCAAGTAACCGCCGCTTGGAAATGCAGATCCGGTTCACGTTCTAAGCCACGGTAAACACATCACGCCGCTTCTAAAGCAGCCAACTGCCTGAATTGTTTCCCCAAAGCCTGAATCGATTCCTGCTATAACTGCCTAAACAAATTCCATGCGCACCAATCAAGAACCGGTTCTGATAACAAAACGATGGCTGCTGGGAGTTCTTTTGTTTGCCTTGTCCCTGAATGCTCAACAACAGTTCAGGGTAGGAACGAACTCCGGCGAAGTGATAGGACAGGAAACAGGCCGACTTCGGACCTTTCTGGGAATCCCCTATGCCGGTGCGCCATTAGGAAACCTGCGCTGGAAACCGCCGCAGCCGGTTGTGCCCTGGACCTCGCCCCGGCAGGCAACAACATTCGGGAATGTCTGCACGCAGATGATAGTGGGATTGTTTGATGTTCCCGGCGAAACCAAAGGCCAGATCAAAGGCGCTGAAGACTGTTTGTATTTGAATGTCTACACGCCGGCGGACAGCGCATCGAGCCGGCGTTTGCCGGTCATGGTGTGGATTCACGGCGGCGGCTTCACGTCAGGTGCGGGCAGCGATTACGATGGCAGCGTGCTGGCAGAAAAACAGGGCGTGGTGGTGGTCACGTTGAATTATCGCCTCGGCGCGCTCGGCTTTCTGGCGCTTCCTGTCTTAAGCAGTGAAGCAGCCGACGGCAGTTCCGGCAATTACGGGCTGCTCGACCAGCAGGCTGCTTTGCGATGGGTGCGCGATAACATCGCCCACTTCGGGGGCGACACCGGCAACATCACAATCTTTGGAGAATCCGCCGGGGGCATGAGCGTCTGCGCCCAGCTTGCTTCTCCCGCTGCGGCAGGATTATTCCAGAAGGCGATTGTGCAAAGCGGTTTGTGCGGAAGTCCGCATAACAACGTTCTGCTGAGTGAAGCGTTGCGGCGCAATCTGCCATATGCGGCCAAGCTTGGCTGTCGGAATGGCGATCTGAACTGTCTGCGCCGTGCGGACGCGAACCTGATCACCAGCACTCCGGTTCCGGGCCGGCCGCCTTTGGGAAATCTGGTGTGGTCCCCTGTGTATGGAAAGGGCATTCTGCCGCAAACCCTGCCAACAGCCTTCGAGCGCGGCGCATTTCAGCGCGTGCCGGTGATGAACGGCGCCAACCACGACGAAGGGCGCTTGTTTATTTCGCTGGCCGGAACAAACGGCAAGCCGCTTCAGCTTTATCAGTACTGGGGCGCAACCGGCCTGCTGGTGGGCGCGGCCAAAAACAAGCGCGTGCTGGCTAGGTATCCGTTCCGGCGCTACGGCACGCCGGCGATGGCCTTCGCCACCGTGTTTACGGACGCTATGTTCAGTTGTCCGGCCCAGCGCGTGGATGAAACGTTGTCCCGCTATGTGCCTGTCTACGCTTTCGAATTTAACGACCCGCAAGCAGTGACGGATCTGAAAACGCCGCCGGGCCTGTCAAGCCTGGGCGCGTTTCATTCCAGCGGATTAGTGTACGTGTTTCAAACTGCTTTAACAGGACTGGCGAACCCGGACCGCTTCAATTCCGGGCAGCGCCGTTTGTCCGACCAGTTCAGCAGCGCCTGGGCGGCGTTTGCCAAAACAGGCAGTCCTGAAATGAACAACCAAACACGCTGGCCGGCTTTTAAAACAACGAAACCGAATGTGCAAACATTCACTCCCACGGGAATCGAAACCAGTTCCCGTTTCTCCGAGGATCATCAATGCGCGCTTTGGTCGGAATTGAATTTGCAATGACGAGGAGGGCGGAAATTGAATCAGGTTTTGGCGGGAACCGGGCGGCTCGCCTGAACTTTACTGTTTTGGCGGCAATGCTCCAAGGGCGGACACCAACGAGTAACGAGCGGGACAGCTTGATCTGTCCCGGAGAAATCTGCTCCTACTTTCGCCCGATTACCCTTCAACCAGGCAAACCTTCTGCGGATCATAAATCACATTCGTAATGGAGCCATCACGAATACGCTGCACCGCTTCATCAATCACAGAAAGCGGAACAAGAAACCATTCCCGTGGGCGTACCGGGTGCCCGAAACGATCAGGAATAGTGAGATCAAGCTGCACTGTCATGAAGATCCGGTGAAAAAGAGCCTCCAGCTTCGTGCGATTGATCTCAGCTAATTTGTATGTCGCCACAATTTCCACCTCCGCCAGCAGATAAGTAGGGTCGTGCGCCGCGTGGGCGATGCGAGTTTCCACCTTCCCGCCGGTAACGCCAATCTTATGGATCAGTTCGCGGTGTTCTCGAACGAAAGGATGATTCGACAGGCTGCGCAGTACATAAACGGTGCCGCTTTCAATATCATCCTCTTCCCAGCTTTCGCTGAATAAAGGCCCAAGATTCGGGTTGCTCAGCCTGCGTCCGGCCTCATCTTTATACAGCGCGCGTTGAAGCGACCTGAGAAGCAGATTGCTTTCCGTGCCGTTGGCGTAAATGACGCGTAGCCGCGCATCGCTTGCCCCATTAGGCGCCTGGATGGTCGCGCCCATCTCAGCCACATAAACGAGCTGGCCGCCCAGAATGAAAAAATCGCCCGGCACAATGCTGGCGTCCCGGCCAAACGGTCGCGTCCGGCGAAGGCCCGTTTGAAGGTCGCTTTCGGCCTGCTCAAACAAAGGCTTAAAACGCTCAAAGTTTTTGCAAGCCGTACGGTTGGCAATTTCTTCCGCTGCCCGCCGTTCGTCGCGCGAACTGACGTGCTTCAATACGCTGATATCGTTTTCGCCCGCTACGCCCGCTCCCAGCTCCGCCAACAGCGCTTCGTCATCCAGTGCTTCAAGCTGCTTATGCTGCTCCATCTCCCTTCGTTCAGCCAGCAGGTTCTGTGCGTCCAACCCGGCCAAAAGCTGGCGCGCCTCCGGCAGGGCGCGTAGCCGGTCCAGCCGCACCGCATACAAACGTTCGAAAATGTCCAGCCCCTCGCCATGCCGTGGCGCTCGGCCATGTTCCGCGCAAAACCGTTGAATCTCCTCGAAGCCCGCCAGAATGCGCTCCTCCTGTGGCGTGTGTTTCCCAGCCTTCGGCGGCTCCGAAGTGGCCCCTAATTCGGCTAACAATTCATCGTCGGAAAGGTCGCCTAAATCCATACCCACCTTATTCAGACTGCTCCCGAGCCGTCGCCGCCTGCTGCTGCTGGGCGCGATAGCGAGCGAGGGCTGCCACTCCTTCTGCCATGCGCCTTTCCCAGGCATCCTGAGAAGTAATCTGCGGCGGCCTGCCGCGCTCGCGCTTGAACTGCAAAGCGCGCTGCGTCAATTCGCGTGCTTCCTCGTACGGAATGTTGACCCGCTTCGCCGCAATGCTGGCCTGCACCTGCCGTAGCGTTTTTTCATCCATCGCTTTTGCCAGCACGGCATAAGCCGCGTCGAAGGGATTAATGCGGTCAATCAAATCAATGTCGAGGTCGCGCACATCCATCGCAAACTTGCGCACGCCTTGAATCAACGCTAGGTTGGCCTGCGCCTCGCCCCTGGTTTCATCGCTGCCGCTGCCGGCAATCTGCTTGGCCTGTTGCGTGATGTTCAAGGCCGCTATCGCATGTTGGCGGATCGCTTCCTGGTCCGCCTCGCTCAGCTCCGGGTAGCGGTCCCGCACGATCTTGCCCAGGCGCAACTGCGTCAGCTCTTCGGGCAGCGTATTCTCGCGGTCGAACAATCCTCGCTCCAGGCTGGTTTTGTCCTGCACAAAGCTGGCGATCACCTCATTCAAATCCTCGCGGCAGATGCGGCTGGCTTCGGGACTGCTTGGTTCCATCAGGCCATTAATCTCGAAGTGAAACTGCCCATTCTCCTCGTTGAAACCAACATTTGTGCCGCTTTCCAGGTAGCCTTTCGGCCCATAATCAAACCCTTCCTTCGCTCCTGCGTTTTTGGGGGTAAACTCGAAGCGAGGGGCCAACACCTGCTCCATCAGCAGGCTCGCCGCAATCGCTTTCAGCGTGTCGTTAATGGCGTCAACCACCGCCGCTTCGTCGGCGTCCGGCTCGGCAATCAAGTTGGTAAAGCGGGCTTTCTCCTTGCCGGGGGCGTCGCGCGTGGCGCGGCCAATAATCTGAATAATCTCCGTCAAGCTGCTGCGATACCCAATCGTCAAGGCATGTTCGCACCAGATCCAGTCGAACCCCTCCTTAGCCATGCCTAGCGCGATGATGATGTCTACATGGTCGCGATGGTGGCGCTGCGCCGGGTCTTTCAACGCCGCCAGCACCTTAGATCGTTTCGCCAAATCCCCGTCTTCCACCAGATCAGCGACCTTAACTATCCGTTCCCGGCCCTGTTCTTCCGGCAGCTTAATCAAATGAAACCCCGTCGCCGGATCAACGCCCTGCCAGGTGCCGAGGGCATCCATAATCTCTTCCACTTCCCTCTGCTTGTCCTTCAGGCTTTCGCGGGAGTTCACGCTGGGAATGTGCACAATGGTCTTCAGTGACGGATCGAGCACCTTGGTAATCGCGTCCAGATACCGGCCCGTGTAAAAGAAATAGCCGATGTCGAGCGACTTCAAATACTCATAGCCGTTAAGCTGCTCGTAATAGGTATACGTCACGGTCTCAAAGCGCGTCTCATCCTGCGGCGTCAACACCGCCACCGCGTCGCCGCGGAAATACGAGCCGGTCATCGCCACAATATGCACCTGGTCGCGGGCGATGAACTGCCCGAGTTGGCTGCCCAGGCGATTATCAGGGTTGCTGCTGACGTGGTGAAACTCGTCGATTGCGATCAGCCGGCCGTCAAAAGCGGCTATGCCCAATTCCTCCACCGCAAAGCGAAAGGTCGCGTGCGTGCACACCAGCGCTTGGTCGCCGCTGGCGAGAAACTCGCCCACCGCCCTGACTTTGGATTGGGCTACCCGCGCCTCATCCACTCCCGGCGCATTGCACAGGTTCCACTGCGGCCTGACCGTCCAATCGGCCCAAAAGCCGTAAGCGCTCAACTTTTCATCGGCAAAGCTGCCGCCGATGGATCGCTCCGGCACAACAATAATGGCCTGCTTGATTCCCTGTTTATGCAGCTTGTCCAGCGCGATAAACATCAGTGCGCGCGACTTGCCCGATGCCGGTGGCGATTTAATCAACAGGTACTGCTCACCACGCCGCCCATAAGCACGCTCCTGCATGGGACGCATGCCTAGCGCGTTGGTCTTGCTCGATGTGCCGCTACGGGCAGTTGTGAGGGAAACCGAAGGAATAGTTCTTTTATTGGTCGGGTTGTCTGCTGTCACGCCTTTGTTTTCCCTTTCTTCTTGGTTACCGGTTGCGCTG
>CAXTWH010000039.1:0-52003 GCA_964247975.1 uncultured Bryobacteraceae bacterium
GCGATAAACGCCAACAACAAGGAATATTCAACTAGATCCTGACCTTCCTCTTCCTGCCAGAACCCCTGAAAAAATGCTTTCATTTTAAATGCCTTTCTTTTTAAACATTGAACTGTCTGTATGAGATAAGAACCTTGGTTCGCACCCCAACGATTTCGTCCGGTTTGAACGAAACTTGTGTCAGCCGAACAATCCCCGGCCAGAATGATTCTTTACTTGCAGGAACGCGCAGCTTCATCACCAGGCTCCTCTCGTCCACGCGAGAACCACGCAGGTTCCCATCGCAATCGACACGCCATGAGGCATTCGCAGCGCTTCCGTGGTGCGCACGTCCAGCATTGAATTTGTCCGGTAAGGCACGCGAAAATGGGCCAGATCGAACACCATAAACTCAACGTTGCAGAGAACCTGATAAAGGCGTCCCCTGAGAATCGATAAGCACACGGCCAGCACGCCGCCAATCAGCGCGGTCGCGAGAAAAATCAGAAACCAGTTCGCAGCGCCGGCCAAAGCCCCTACCGCCGCCATCAGCTTCACATCACCCGCGCCCATGCCCTTCAACAGATACAAGGGAAGATAGATGGCAAAAGCCAGGCCCATACCGGTAGCCGCCGCGCCTAAACCCGCCCATCCGGAACAACTAAAGTGCACCAAGAATCCGCTTAAAACGCCGCTCACCGTTAACCAGTTCGGTATGCGCCGGAAACGAAAATCGTAAACACCGGCCATCAATGCCAGTGCCAGAAGCAAAACCACGGACGGGAACGGGACGGGTGAAAACAGCATTACCCTTGCAAACTCCCGTTCGCTAAAAACTCTAAACGGTCGCCGACCGATGTGCCGGAATCGGCAACAACACCGGCAGGCAACTCCAGCACGGAATCAGCCCGCAGGCACCCGGCCACACGCCAGGGCGTTAAGTTTGCGCAGACTTTTCGTACTTGGCGCGCGCGATCCACAAAAACAGCGTCGATCGAAAACTTCATCTGAAACGTATGAATCGCCTCGCAGGGAATAATCCAAAGCCCTTCGCCGTTGCGGAGCGTGTCGGAGCGCAGCAAACCTTGGCGGCGTTCGGCGCTGGTGCCCGCAATCCTGGCGCAAGTGGCGAGAACCGCGCCGGTAGCCGTGTTCCTGATGGTAAAGCTGTCGGCAGAATGGTTTTTCCCGTGCCGATCCGCAGTTTCTCTCATGACGTAGCAGTAATCCTGCAATCAGAGTGAGCGGAACGAGGCAACTATCATGCTCGGAAAAGTCCGACTCTGCACGATCTTGCCGAACTGGATTTTCCATGAAACACCTGCTAAAAAAGCTCTATTGGTATAAGAAGCTTATGGTGCTTATCGCTGGCGAGCAACGCTCCTGTGTCTGCTGCGGCAAATCTCTGCCGTGGGCTTCGGTTACCACTCAGCCATCGGTATCAAAAGCCGAGGCGCAGCAGTTCAACTGGCCGGGCCGGGAAAAACCGGATGGCACAGTAACCATCAATATGTGCTTACAATGCCAGATTCAGCGTTCCGAACGGCGCAAACGAGCGGAAGCTTAATCAGAAAATAATGCAGTCGAACTATTGATGCCGCTGATCATTTCACGTCTGCGGCGAGATGCAATCCGCCGCTCCTTCTTCACTCCTGCGTCTTTGAAAAAAGCGATTGTTCGCATGGGCTTTGTGCAAGCGGACCCGATCCGGTCTCCGGCTCGCGCCCAGGACCTGATTCTGCGGCACCGGGTCACCAATTATTGCGCAGGCGACCTGGAACGCCGCTACGAAACCCTGGACATCGAAGAAGACTTCCTGTACGCTTACGGGTTTCTTCCGCGCCACCACTGGCGCTTGCTGCATCCTCGCAACCGGAGCGGTTTAACCGACCTCGACCGGCGCGTTCTCCAGTTGGTGATAAGCGAAGGGCCGCTGCATCCCAGGGAACTGGAGCAGCACCTGGGCAGCGAACGCGCCGTGAATGCTTGGGGCGGCTATTCCAAAGCCACTACGCGCGCGCTGGAAAAGCTGCATTACCACGGGCTGCTGCGCGTGGCGCGCCGCGAAAACGGAATCCGTGTTTACGAAAATGCTGTGGTCCAGGAACAATCGCATTCCCCCGGCGAGCGTTTAAAACAACTGGTTCTGCTGCTTGCCGCCATTTTCGCGCCTACTTCGTTTTCGGGCTTGAAACAGGTGATGCGCTTTCTGCGCCATGCGGCCCCGGAACTGGAGCGTGGGTCTTCGATCATCAATCCGTTGCTGCGCTCCGGCGAACTGGAAAGCAGCAGTGTGGAGGGCGTGGAATACGTATGGCCGGCAGGAAAAATTTTGGCCGCCGAGCCGCCGGAAACGGTTCGCTTTCTCGCGCCTTTTGATCCTTTGATTTGGGACCGAACCAGATTTGAACTCTTCTGGAACTGGCGCTACCGCTTTGAAGCTTACACCCCGGCCTCGAAGCGCCGCCTGGGATATTACGCTATGCCGGTTTTATGGCGCGACCTCATCATCGGTTGGGCCAATGTCAGTTGTAAAAACGGGCAAATGGACGTAAAGCTTGGGTTTGTTGAGAAACGCCCGGTTGAAAAGAAATTCCGTTCCGAACTGGAAGCGGAAACAGAACGAATGCGGCAGTTTCTAACCGGTGACGCTTGATTCTAACGGAAGCCGCACCGGTCGGCGTTCGCGCTCTGACAGGTAAATCGCCGTAAACAATTCCACTACGGCCCATCCTTCCGCGCCGGTAACCGGCGGAGCAGCGCCCACGCTCACTGCTTGCAGAAAACTGCGGATCTGCAGGCGATGGTAATAATCAGGATCGCGCCGGGCGCGAAACTGCTGTTCATCGTCCCGGATAAATTCAGGCAGCAATCCTTCTTCGCCGGGAATGGTCCAAAGGTCGTTCACCGGCGGCTCTTCAGTTTCTGAAATTCCGGCAATAAAAGTGGCTCCGGTATCGGTTTGCACGCCCACGGACGCGCCGTTCGAGCCGTGAACGTGCAGCTTGCTATAAATGCCGGGGCGCTGCGAAACGCTGGCCACCAGAGAGCCGAGCGCGCCACTGCGAAAGCGAAATGATGCCACCGCCGTATCGTCCACTTCCACGGTGGGGTGGTTTAGGTTCGCCCAATACCCGCTGATCTCTTCCACCGGCCCCATGAACCACAACAGCATATCGAGCAGATGCGGAGACTGGTTCACCAGCACGCCGCCGCCTTCACTCGACCATTTGCCGCGCCAAGGATCAGACTGATAATAGCTGTGGTCGCGCCAACTGAGCATGTTCACTGTGCCAAGCACCGGCGCGCCGATCTTTCCGGCATCCACCGCCGTTTTCATGCGCTGCACCGGTTCAAAATAGCGCCGCTGACTGACCACGCCTAGCTCCACGTGATGTCGGGCGGCAGCGGCCATCATCAGGTCGCAGTCGCGCAGGTTTGCGGCCAAAGGCTTTTCCACCAGAACGTGCGCGCCCGCTTCCGCCGCTTGGACCACCGCCGCCGCATGAAGCGGATGCGGGGTGCAAACGCAAACTGCCTGTGCTCCGGTTTCCCGCACCATGTTCGTCACGCTTGAAAACGGAACGGTGTTGAATTCGACGGCAAATGCTTGAGCGCGATTCGCATCCGCATCGCAGGCACCGACAAACTCCGATTCCGGCAGCTTGCTTAGTACCCGGGCATGGATGCGCCCCACTTTGCCGCAGCCTACCAACGCGGTTCGCATTCGAGCTAGCTGGCCTCCCCGGGAAACCAAGCGTCGCTCATGGCGCGCAGAAACGCCAGTGATTCGCGCATTTCTTCCATGCCGTTCATTCCATCCTCGATGCTCACCCAGCCCCGGTACCGATGCTCCGCCAGAATGCGGAAAATCCGGTTGTAATCATTTAATCCTTTACCGGTCACGCCGTGCCGCAGATGCGGCGAATAGCCGAGCGTGCCGTCGCTTTGCCGCAGGTCTTCCAATTTTGCGCCTTCAGTTAAGTAGCGGTCGCTCGCGTGCATACTGACCACGCGATCCGCCACGGCATTCAATAATTCAATCGGGTCGTCGCCGGCCACAATCGCATTTGACGGATCATATTGAACGCCGAAGTGAGCGCGATCCGGTACCGAAGCAACAAGCTGCAAGAATACATCCATCTTCTGGGCGAACTCCGGAAACTGCCAGTTGCCGTCTTTGTAATGGTTTTCCAGGCCCAATATGATGTCATGCTCGCGCGCCACCGGAAGCAGTTGTTCAATGGCTTTCCGCGCCCATTCCAAACCCTGCGAGCGGGACACGCCGGGATGCCGCTGTCCGCTTAACACGCGACAAACCGTTCCCGGACCACCCAACCGCCTCGCCGCTGCAATCATAATCGCTTCTTTGTCCCATTGTTGTTTGCGCGCGTCCGCATCAGGATGGGCGAAATCCGGCGAACAACAAAGCATGGGCATGGCAAATCCGGCAGCGTTGATCGCCTCCCCGACTGAATCCAGATAAGCGGAGTCCAAACCGGTGAAAAATCCTTCGTACATTTCCAAGCCATCCGCATCCAGTTGCTTTGCCATCTTGATCCAATCGAAGACAGACAGGGAGTGCCGCAAGGCAATTTCGTCCAGATAACATTTCGGAAAAGCGGAAATTTTCAGCGGCATGGATAAAGCTAAACTTTGCCATGTTATCTTACCCAGACCGCAACCGAAACGATGGAACTCATTACCCCGCCGGCAGAACTGGACTTTATTCTCAAGCGAACAACCGAATTAGGATTCAACATGGCTTCCGAGCCGCTGACCGGATGCTTTCTGCGAACACTGGCAGCGTCGAAACCAGGAGGCCGGTTTCTCGAATTGGGAACGGGAACCGGCATAGCCACTGCGTGGCTGCTGCAAGGCATGGACGCTGCTTCACAACTCATCAGCGTGGATAATGATGCCCACGTGCAAGCGGTAGCCGCTGAAGCTTTGAGCGCAGATAAGCGGCTCCTGTTGGTAACTGAAGATGCGCTGGAATGGCTGAAAAAGAATTCTGCCACTTTCGATTTTTTGTTTGCCGATGCCATGCCGGGGAAGTATGACGGTCTGGAACACGCGCTTAAGATGGTAAAGCCGGGCGGGTTTTACGTGATTGACGACATGCTCCCGCAAGCGAACTGGCCGGAAGGACACGCCGCCAAAGTGCCTTTGCTGATGGAAGCATTGGCGGCCCGCAAAGATTTCTTTGCTGTGCCGATGAATTGGGCCAGCGGATTGATGGTTTTGGTTAGGAAAACTGGTGAAACGCCGATCAGCTAAGCGTAGGAACAGAACGCCGCGCTGTCCATTCCGCGCTGCGCAGTAAGCTTGGCCCTATTTCCACCAAGCGCGGCAGAAGATTGAAAACCGCTGCCGGAGTCCAATATGTTCCGCTGCGAGTCCGCAAACCGCGCCGGTTCAGTTCATCGGCGATGGACGTGATCCGTTTTTCCAACACGGTCATCTCCAGCACAGTTAACAGCACGGCGATTTCACTCTGGTTCGGCTGAAGATGCCGGGCATCGGAAGCAATTTCCAAACCGTAAGGCGGGTCTTCCGTACCAGCTAAAGGCTGCCCCGATGATTCTTCATCGGATGTTTCTTTTTCCCATTCCACCGCAGCCAGCTTCCAGCCTTCCGAAAGCCGATCCTGAAAATAATCGAGAGTTACCGGACCCTGAACCGGGTCGCGCCTGCGTTCAATCATAAACCAACTCTTGCACTTTTCGTGCCAAGGGAAGTGTTGAATCGACTAGCTTTCCGCATCAATAGATGTTCGAATTTGCAGTTCGCTGTTGCGAATTCGGAACGCTGGTTCGCTCATCAAGACTTCGCATACCAGTCCCGCAAACGAACTTCAATACCCGTTCCTTGTAGTAGTTGGGCAAACTTGTTCGTGTCCTGTCCACGGTAATGATACGGATAAACAATTGCTGGGTGAAATGCTTTCACCGCGTCCGCTGCTTCTTCCACCGGCATCGTATACGGCAGGTTCATGCACACAAACGCCACGTCAATATCTTTAAGCTGGCGCATTTCGGGAATGCCTTCCGTGTCGCCGGAAATATAAAAGCGTTTTCCTCCATAGCTCAGCACATAGCCGTTGCCGCGCCCTTTGGTGTGGAACAACTGCCCCGGCGCCGGACCGCGCTTTTCGTTGTACATCGGCACAGCTTCAATCGTCCAGTTATTCCAGTGTTTGGTTTCGCTATTATTCAACACTTCCGCCGCGCTGATGGTCTTTGCCACTGCTGCGGGCGCAATCACCTTGGTGCCGGAGCTCGAAAGTTCGCCGACCGTTTTCGGGTCCATGTGGTCTCCGTGGATATCGGTAATCAGAATCAGGTCGGCTTTCGGTTTACCAGCGAAAAGCTTCTCCGGTGTCGGATCCACATAAATGGTTTTCCCGCCCGCGGAAAGCATAAAGCTGGCGTGTTGTACCGGCGTGATTGTCACCACGCCTGCCGCCGTGCTGATTTCGTCAGCTTTGGCGTCCGTGCACGAGAAAACAATAACTGCCGTTAACAGGAGAAACAAGGCCTTGTTCATACACCGAAATTCTACCCCGGCCGGCGCTGTTATTACGATTTCTGGCTGTAATCGCCGGGAAACAAGATCTCCTGTTTCTCGGTTCGGAGCTGCTTTATCGCTCTCAGATTTTTCACGCGCGTCATTCCCAGGTAAACTGTTGCCGGATACACCACGCCGATTGCCAAAGCCAGCCATACAGTTCGGGTCGCCATCCAGAACCCATACCCGAGCGCGACAAAGCCAATCACCTGGCAAACGCTTTCGAGCAGCGCCAAGTGCTTTACGAATTGTTCTTCTTTTTTAAACCAAACGGGAATGGCTTCTTTTGCCATCGCGCCGACGTTGATCCGGTTCAAATCTTTCGAAAGTGCGGTGTTTCGCCAAAGCAGAAATGCTGCCGCGCCTGCTTGTCCGGCCAACAGAATCATTAAACCGGGCCGTAGAATCAGCCATTGTGTACGGTAGATCAGAACGGCAATTAAGGCCGCTACGAAACTTGCAAAGCGCAGTTGTTTCAGATGGCGGGCGCGTTCCACAGCTACAAAAAACAAGAATCGATCAGGTGCGCCGGACATACAATAAGCTCTCGTAACCAGTTTGCCTTGTTTGTTGAAAATATGTTCAGATCATAATGAACATGGATGAAACGGTTCCATGTTTTCTGAACCTGCCCTGAATAATCAATTGCCGCGCCGGGCGCTTTTGACGATGCCGCTTGCTTTCGCCGGGCTGGCCGCCGTTTTTTATCCGCGCGAGCGCAGGTTGCCCGCCGCTGAAGAAAACGGTGATGGTCCTCCGGTTCAGTTAACACTTTTCTCCCCCGACGGAAAACCAAGAACCGTGCTGGCCGTTCGCAAGCTGGTGCAAACTGACCGGGACTGGCGGCGCGAGCTAACCGCAGAACAATATAACATTACTCGCCGCCAAGGAACCGAGTTTGCCTTTGCGAACCGTTACTGGAACAATCATGAACCCGGCATTTACCGCTGTGTTTGCTGCGGAAACGCGCTTTTCCGTTCTCAGGATAAATTCGATTCCGGCACCGGCTGGCCAAGCTTTGGAGCACCGATCGCTTCCAATAACATCTACACGCAACTGGATTTGAGTTATTCCTTGCACCGCACCGAAGTTTGTTGCCGGAAATGCGACGCGCATTTAGGACATGTCTTTCCGGATGGTCCACCGCCTTCCGGACTACGTTATTGCTTGAATTCCGCCGCGCTGCGCTTTGTTCGCTGTGCTTAGTGTCTGCTGTTAACCATTCGAAAACATCTTCGAGATGTCATTATAAAGCACAAAAACAACCACCATCATCAGGAATACAAAGCCCACCTTAAACACAGCTTCTTTCACCTGAAGGCTCATATCGCGCCGGATCACCATTTCAATAAACAACAGCAGCAAAGCTCCGCCATCCAGAATCGGAATAGGAAGCAGGTTAAAAATGGCCAGATTCAAGCTGACCGCCGCCATCAGGCTGCAAAACACAACCGGCCCTTGGCTGGCCGCTTCGCCGGACAAACGAGCAATGCCGATCGGCCCGGAAAGTGTTTTCGGCGACATTCTTTGTTGAAGAATGCTACGCAAAGCTTCAAAAATCATCGAGCCGTTGCCGATGTTGTAATGCACGGCTTCCACAAAAGCCTGGTTCAACGGCAGGCTCACCATTTTTACTTTGGCTCCGAGCAGAACGCCGATACGCCACTGCCCGTCAGTAGCGCGGCTATTTTCGGGAATCACCGAAACGTGAATCAACTTTTCATTGCGCGATACCACCAGTGAAACCGGTTTACCTTGGGAATTCTGAATCACTCGCTGCAATTTGATCATGGAGCGGATCTGCTGGCCGTCCGCGCTGATCAGCACGTCGCCAGGCTTTAAACCCGCTTTCGCCGCGCCAAGCCGGGGGTCTAATTGGCTGATCAGAACATCAGCTTCCACTAGCCATCCGGCCATGCCTGCGCCTTCTTTGGTGTTGGCCGGGGTGACGGAAACATTTAATCGCTGGCCGCTGCGCAGCACCGAAACCGGAACCGGATGTCCGGCGTTTAAAGCTTCTTTCGATTGAATATCCTGCCAGGTAGGATCTGCCACTCCGGCAATCTCCACAATGCGGTCGCCGGTTTGTAGCCCGGCCTGCGCCGCTGGAGAGTTCGGCAGAATTTCCCCAATCACCGGGCTATGAACCGATTCCTGTTTGGGAAACTCATTCATGTACACGCCGGTCATAATGCCAAGCGCCAGAAGAATGTTCATGGTCGGCCCGGCCAGCACGACCATGGCACGCTGCCAGCGGGATTTCGCCTGGAAACTGGCCGGGTCAGCGGCATTCTCATCGCCCGGCTGTTCGCCTAGCATTCGCACATAGCCGCCAAACGGAATTGCCGAAATACGAAAATCGGTGTTGCCGCGCCGCCAGCCGAGCAGTCGGGGGCCAAAGCCAATGCTGAACGTATCTACACGAATGCCTACCGCAACGGCGGCCCAGTAGTGACCCAGTTCATGGATCACGATCATAACGCCCAGTAGAACTAAGACCCACCAAACGTCCTGAATAAAAGCAGATTGCCAGAAATGAAGAAGCAGGTTCACCGAATACCCTCTAACAGCGTGAACAAGTAACGATTGTTACTTTTATAAGACGCTTGAATTTATCCCCTGGGTTCAACACCTTGGTGCGCATCCTTTATCAAACAGTGTGGTCAACCAAGACCATGGTTCGCCGAGGCTCAGCCAGAATCTCGCGCGCCAGTGCACGGGAAGATTGGTCAATCGCGAGCACTTCTTCTATTGTCGCCGGTTCTGTTCCCGGATGGCGCAACAAAGTTTCCTCCACGGTGTTAGCAATGGCCGGAAAAGGAATGCGCCCGGCCAGAAAAGCCTCCACTGCGATTTCATCGGCGGCGTTTAACGTGCAAGTGGCCGACCCACCCTGCTGTTGAGACTGGTAAGCCAGATGCAAAAGCCGGAATTTTTCCAGGTCCGGCGCGGAAAATGTCCAGGTGCGTTCTTGGGTCCAATCGAGCCGCGGCACGGGTGCCCGACCCCGCTCGGGATAAGTCATCGCGTATTGAATCGGCATTCGCATGTCGGTGGCTGATATTTGGGCAATGATGCTGCCATCGTTGTATTCCACCATAGCGTGAATAGAAGATTGCGGATGAACCACCACATCCACCTGAGCGGGCGGCAGGTCAAACAGCCAACAGGCTTCGATCACTTCAAAACCCTTATTCATTAAGGTAGCCGAATCCACCGTGATTCTCGGTCCCATTTTCCAGGTAGGATGATTCAAGGCTTGTTCCGGGGTCACCGCCCAAAGGGCTTCTTTTTTGGTGTTGCGGAACGGACCGCCGGAAGCTGTTAATAACAAGCGCGTTACTTCCGATCGCGCACCGACCCGGAGACATTGGTGCGCACCGTTATGTTCGCTATCTACGGGAATCAGAACCGTTTCATTCTGCCGCACTGCTTCCATCACTAGATTGCCGCTTGCTACCAGGGTTTCCTTATTAGCTAATCCAATCTTCTTTCGGCTTTTTACCGCTTCGTAGGTGGCCTCTAGCCCCGAAACGCCCACAATCGCCGACATCACGAAATCCACTTCAGGAGCAATTGCGGCAGCTACCCGGGCCTGTGGTCCTGCCCCTAACTCCGGCCATTGGGAGCGCGGCAGCAGTGTTTTGAGACAATCCATAAGCTGCTTCAGCGTGGAATCGTCAGCGACAACTACCACTTCAGGATGGAATTCCAGAATTTGGGAACATAAAACAGACAGGTTGCGCCCGGCTACCAAAGCATGGATCTGAAATCGTCCTTCTTGCTGTCGAACCACGTCCAGTGTATTCGTTCCAATAGAACCTGTTGATCCTAATACAGTTAAGTTCATTCAAAGCTTTCTTTGAAGCAAGAAAAAGTACGTTGTCGTTTATCCTGGCGAAAATATTTTGATTTTTGTAGAGAAAACTCTTGCAATCTCAAAATCCATATTCTAATATTGGAAGTAAGCCAGGGAGGCAACTCCCACCAAAGCGAGACTAACCTCATAGAAAGACCCCTGAAGCAACACCTCCCTGGCGCCCGAAAGGGTCTTGCTTCTCAAATCAAGGGTTCTTTTCAAATGCTCCTGTTAACCCTTACTCCTTAATTTCAATTCCAGCTAGTTTTTCCATTGTTTTCACGGTAGCGCAAAAATCTGAATCTGCTTCTCCGCCCGCAATAGCCGCTTGAAACATCTGCTGCGTTACGGCTGTCATTGGAAGCGGCACATCCAGTTCTTTTCCGGTTTCCAGGGCCATGCTGACATCTTTATGCATCCATTTGGTGGAAAAGTGGGTCGAAAAATCGCGCTTGAAGATTTTAGGAGCTTTTGCGCTCACTAGTCCTGACTTTGCCGCGCTGTGGTCCAGAATCTGATACATGGTAGCAGGTGGTACGCCGCCTTTAGCTGCCAGCACAATGCCTTCATTAAACGCCTGCATAATGTTGGCGAGCACCAGATTCTGCGTCAGCTTCGCCTGCAGCCCCATGCCTGGACCGCCGCAATAAAAGAACTGCTTGCCCATCAATTCAAAAATTGGCTTCGTTTGTTCAAACACCTGCTGGTCGCCGCCCACCATAAAAGTGAGTGTGCCGCCTTCCGCCCCGGCTTTGGAACCGGTACAGGGCGCGCCTAGGTAATGCATTCCAGCCGCTTCCAGCTCCTTCCCGATGGCGCGGCTGCCTTCCGGCGAAATGGTGGAAGCGTCGGCCACAATCAACCCCTTTTTCCCGGATTGAATCACGCCGTTTCCCCCCAACAGCACTCCGCGGGACATAGCAGTTGTGCCGACGCATAAGAAAAGCACTTCCACCGCCTCCGCCACGGCTTTAGGAGTGGGAACGGCAGTTGCTCCTGTTTCGGCGGCAAACCGCTGCGCTTTTTCGCCATTGTTGGACCAGACAGTTACGGTTTTGCCTCCTGTGACGAGATGCTGGGCCATCGGGTACCCCATAATGCCCAAACCAAGAAAGCCAACCGTTTCAAATGCCATTCTTCTTAGGGTAACGCTACCCGCTTTGCTACCCGGCGATACACTTGAAGCGGAGGGCATCAACTATGTCCGATCAGCGCCATCCGGCGGTTCTGCGCCCGGAAACTGATGTTTTAACGCGCGGCTTCGACCCGCGCCTTTCGGTCGGCTCCGCCCGGCCTGCGGTGTTTCGCAGTTCCACTTACGTGTTTTCCAGCCCGGAAGAAGCGGAAAGAGCTTTTGATGTGATGGCCGGTCGCGCTCATCTGAAATCGGGCGAAAGCATTGACCTTGTTTATTCCCGCTTCAATCATCCGAACGCCGAAATTCTGGAAGAACAAATCGTGCCGCTGGAACCCGGAGCGAAAATAGCGGCTGTTTTCAATTCCGGCATGGCAGCCATTATGACCGCGCTGATGGCCGTGTTGAAGCCGGGCGACAGCATGGTTTATACGGTGCCGATCTACGGCGGCACGCAGACCCTGGTTCAGGATTTCTTTCATAGCCTGGGCATTCATGCCATACCCGTATATGCCGGCCATACGACGGAATTGGACGAAGCCATTCGCAGCACGCCCGGCTTGCGGGTTGTGCTGATTGAAACTCCAGCTAACCCGACGATGGTAATGACCGATATTAAGCGCGCCTGCGACACGGCGCAAACTCTCGCTGAACCGCCGCTGGTAATGGTGGATAACACGTTTCTCGGACCAGCTTTCCAACACCCCTTAAAGCTCGGCGCGGATGTGGCGCTTTATTCCGCTACTAAGTATCTGGGCGGCTACAGCGATATCATCGGCGGCGTGGTGCTGGCGAAAGATCCAGTGTTGATGCGGAAAATCCGCTCCCGGCGCAGCCTCTTCGGAAACATATTGCAGCCGGATGAATGCTGGATTCTAAATACGCGCCTGCCGACCGTGCAGTTGCGCATGAACCGGCAAAGCAAAAACGCGCAGCGAATTGCGGAGCGGTTGAACGGGAACCCGGCTCTTGAACAGGTTTATTATCCAACCTTATTTGAAGATGCTGAACAGAAGCGCATCTACGGGGAACAATGCGATTATCCGGGCGGCCTGATTTCGTTCGACATCAAAGGCGGCAAGCGGACGGCTTTCAATTTTCTGCGCCACTTGCAAATCGCGCGCAATGCGGTTTCCCTGGGCGGCGTGGAAACGCTGGTCTGCCATCCGCGCACCACCACCCATTCCGGCTGGACACAACAGCAGCTTGATGAAGGCGGCATCGGGCATGGTTTGATTCGCGTTTCGGTGGGGATTGAAGACTGGAATGATCTGCTTCAGGATTTTGAACAAGCATTGTTGCAGGCAGATCAATAAGCTTCAGGATCGAAACAACATTCGCCAGGTAGTCACGGTCAGAGCATGAGTGACCATTGAAGCACGTATGCTGCCCCCACGCAGATAAGCCACGGTGAAAAATAAATGGCTTACAGCGGCAACAATGGCGAACCGCCAGTTCGGGAAATCGTGATACCAGAGATGGGCGCAGCCCAGTAAAACCCCGGAACCGATTACAGCTATCGCTTTTGCCTGTTGAAAGCGCAGGAATAACTGCGTAATCACGCTGCGCACAATATCTTCACTGAAAGCCACTACCCAGAAAATGCCGAAGAAAGTTCCAATCGCAACGCCAATTGCATACCAAACCGGAAAATGCCTGGGTTCAAACGCCGCAAACCGGATCAGCACGCTTATCAGGCTGAGCGGCAATATGCCAAGCGCAAACTGCAGCAAGCCTTCGCGCCATTCAGAACCTTTCGGCCAGAAGCTGACCGGCCCGATGCTAAACCGGCGCTGAACCAGTAAAGAAAATGCTGCCACATGAATCCAAGCCAAGTGGCCTAGAACTTCTATGGGCAGATGCACATCCGGGCTGACATATAAACGCGCAAACACGCGTAGAGCAACCGGCGCGGCAGCGAAAACAAGAAAGCCAACGTCGTAAGCAGTACGGTGAGGAAGTACGGCGTACCAGAAGCTTAATAATCCATATAAGACGGCAACAAACAGAAAGGCATGAGAATCGAATGTGCCGCCGGTTTTCGCGGCAATCACAAACGGAGGCAGCGCACTAAGCCATAAAAACAAAGATTGCAGCCAAGGGGAGGGAATCTGCGCATATAAAGCTCTGATGGGCGGAAAGCCAACTGCTAAAAAGAAAATCGCTTCAAACGAAAAAGCCGGCAGCACGCCGGCCATGATCCAATGAGAATGAACAGGAAGCTTTCGCGCATAGATGTTTGCCGCCACACCTAAGCCGCACCAAACAATAAACAACGTAAACAGGTACGGGCGCAGGATGCGATTCATCGCCCTCATCGTAGCATCGGGACTGGTCCTGATTTTTCTTCCTGTTCAGGCCGCAGAACCGCCGGAACACCTGTTGAAGAAGATCGCGCAGCGGGAAGCAGAAAATGCTTACGCCAGGAACAGCTATACTTACCGGCAGACGGTAGCAGTGCAGGAATTCAGCGACCACGGATTAATGACAGGAGAATACCGCGAGGTGAGAGATGTCACGTTTTCTCCGGAAAAGGGGCGTTACGAAGCCGCGCTGGAACCGCCGCGCAGCACCTTGAAGCGAATCAAATTAACCAACCAGGACTTTGAAGATATCCGCAATATTCAACCGTTTCTGCTGACAAACGCGCAGGTGAACTTTTATTCCATGAAATTCAAAGGCGAGGAGATGATGGACGGCTTCTCGTGCTGGGTCGTTTGGATTGAGCCGAAACAGATTCTATCGAGCCAGCGTTTCTTTCAAGGATTGCTTTGGGTTCGCCAAAATGATTTTGCTGTAGTAAGAAGTGAAGGGCAGGCCGTGCCGCAGATTGAAACTTTGAAAGAACAAAACCTGTTTCCGCATTTCACTACCATACGCCGCGAAATAGATAAACAATGGTTTTTCCCAGTGGAAACTTATGCGGATGATACGCTTTACTTTCGATCAGGACCGCAGCGAATGCGCGTTGTGATTCGTTATGCCGATTACAAGCGATTCGGTTCGGATTCCGTTATCCGGTTCAGCCACCCGGACCAGCAGTAACATGAGCCTTAATACCCCAGTTAGTACCGGGCAATACCAAAGTGAGACACCGCTGAGTGAATAAAAACATTTCTTTTAGTAAAGCTGACTATGCTTTGCCGCAGACACCAGGAAGCGAGATGGCGGAAACGCCTGCTGAACAGACTCGGCGAGTGTATGACTTGCTTGCTCCGTTATACCCTCTTTCGAGTTATCTGTTTCATGCCAACGCCCACCGCCAGGCTTTAACCAGTTCCGGCATTACAAACGGGATGCGGGTGCTGGAAGTAGCTATCGGGTCCGGCGAGATGTTTAAACGGCTGGTGAGGATCAACCCGGATGGCCAAACGCTGGGGCTGGATATTTCCCCGAATATGGCAGCTAAGACTCAGGCAGCCGCCCGGCAGAAATTCAAGTCTTCGTCCGCGCACTGCCAAGCGGCGGATGCCCGGCAGATGCCCTTTGCTGACGGAAGCTTTGATGCGCTTGTCTGCTGTTATCTGCTGGAACTGCTGTCCGATGAAGACATTCTGAGTACCTTGGCCGAGTTCCGCAGAATCCTGCGAACAAACGGACGGCTCACGATGATCCTGATTTCAAAGTCTGCTTCATCATTCAACGCCGCGTACAAGGTCTGCACTAAAGTAGCCCCGGCGTTCTGGGGCAGGCAGGTGGAGCCGCGAGTCCCCCACCTGCTGCAATCGTTCGGATTTGAAATTGAAACCGACCAAACCGTGCGGCAGATTTTTTATCCGTCGCGCGTGATCTCAGCTTCCATGCGCTCTTAATGCAGTTCTGGCTGGTCCATTAACGCTTGCAAACTTTCACCGAACGGCGCCGTTGCCACTCCGCGTTCGGTGATAATGGCAGTCACGTAACGATTCGGCGTTACATCAAAAGCAGGATTCGCAACACTGATGCCTTCCGGGGCCAGCGGAATCCCCTTCATGTGCGTGACTTCGGTAGCAGCGCGTTCTTCAATCGGGATCTGATCGCCGGAAGCAAGCGAAAGATCAAGCGTGGAAATCGGCGCAGCCACGTAGAACGGCACATTGTTTTCCTTCGCCAGCACCGCCACGCTGTATGTTCCAATTTTATTGGCCACATCGCCGTTGGCGGCAATCCGGTCAGCCCCGACCACCACGCACCCGATTCTTCCGCTTTTCAGGAAATGGCCCGCCATGTTGTCGGTGATGATGGTGGTGGAAATGCCGTCCTGTTGCAGTTCCCAAGCAGTTAAGCGCGCGCCTTGCAGAAATGGTCTTGTTTCATCGGCAAACACATCTATTTGCTTGCCCGATTCCACCGCAGCGCGAATCACGCCCAGCGCCGTTCCATACCCGGCAGTGGCTAAAGCACCGGCATTGCAGTGGGTGAGCACAGTCTTACCATCGGGAACCAGCGCCGCCCCGTTACGCCCGATGGCTTCGTTAATGGCTATATCTTCTTGTTTGATCAGCTTCGCTTCAGTAACCAGGCGTTCTCGAATCTGCTCCGCGTCCGCACCGCGCAGCGATTCGTAAAGCTGTCTCATACGATGGATGGCCCAGAACAGATTCACTGCGGTAGGCCGCGTTTTCGCCAGTGTGTCGCAGATAACGGGCATCTCCGCGTCGATATCCTGCGCTTTCAATGCGCCGATGGCTACGCCCATTGCGGCAGCCACGCCGATTGCGGGCGCGCCGCGAATAATCATGTTTCGAATGGCGGCGGCAACCTCCATGTAATCACGGCAAGTGACGTAAGCGGTTTCCCGGGGCAAGCGCGTTTGGTCAATCATAATCACGCCTTCCGGTGTCCATTCGATGGTTTCAACAGTATATTTCGAAGCTTGAGTTGCAGTCATTTTCCAGTTTGATTTTGCGCGATAGCGGCAATAAAAAATACGGCGTTAAAGCCGGCATGCATGAAAATAGAAGGAAGGAGCGAGCGGCTCACTAAACGCACGACTCCTAGGCAGATGCCCACTACGGTAATCAGAAAAACAAATTGCAATTCCCATTTGCCTGCGTATTCCGGTCCATGCAGCAGGCCGAAAGCAAAAGCAGTAAGCAGAATGCCGCTGACACTTCCCAGATCGCGGGTTAACAGCGGCTGAATAAAACCGCGAAACACGATTTCTTCAAACAGCGGCCCCAGAACAATTGCAAAAATGCCGAAGATCACAATCCAAAATGGCGAGCGAAAGAAAAGATCAAAAGGAGATTTGTTTTGCTGAATTTTTAATGCTGTTCCGAGCAGTCCCACGGCGAAAGAAAGCAGGCAGCCTCCGAGAATGGCTTGCCAGAGGGGAAAACGCGATTGCACCATTTGCAGCGAAGGCCAGAGCGAGCGTCCGTGTTTCACCTTGATGATAAGCCACAAAGCCAGCAACACCGCCAGATAGATTACAACCTGCGCCGGAAGGCCAATTAGTTCTTCGCGCGCCGCCAAAGAAGGCGCAAAACGGACCAGCCCGCCTAACGCGGCAATCATAGTTACCAGAACGCCGAAAACACTGCCGAGAAAGATCAGCAGATCAAGATAGCCCCAGAAAGGCCATCGGTCCGGTTCGCCGGAAGCGGAAGGCGCAAGCGGCGTTTCGTCCGTGAGATTAGAACCGTTCAGGCGACTTTCTCCGTTTTGATCAATTTGCGTAATGCCGCAGCGGTGTGGCTTTCTTTCGATTGCATCACTTGTTCCGGAGTTCCGGTAGCCACAATCTGTCCGCCCTTTTCGCCGCCTTCCGGCCCCAGATCAATCAGATGATCGGCGCTCTTGATGACATCCAGGTTATGCTCAATCACCAGCACGGTATTGCCGAGATCCACCAAACGTTGTAGAACATCGAGCAGATGGCGAACATCCTCGAAGTGAAGCCCGGTGGTCGGCTCATCCAGGATGTAAAAAGTCCGACCGGTTTGCCGCTTGCTCAACTCTTTAGCCAGTTTGATGCGCTGCGCTTCGCCACCGGACAAAGTGGTGGAAGACTGCCCCAAATGCAGATAGCCTAAACCTACGTCTACTAGCGTTTGCAGCTTCGTGTGAATTTGCGGAACGTTGGTCAGTATTTCCAGCGCATCTTCCACGGTGGCTTCAAGCAGATCCGCAATGGAATGTCCTTTGTACTTCACCTGCAAAGTTTCCAGATTGTAGCGGCGTCCCCGGCACACATCGCAGGTGACGTACACATCCGGCAGGAAGTTCATCACAATGCGCTTCAAGCCATCGCCTTGGCAGGCTTCGCAGCGACCGCCCTTTACGTTGAAGCTGAACCGACCGGCTTTGTAGCCGCGTTCGCGCGATTCCGGCAGCATGGCAAACAAATCGCGGATCGGAGAAAACACGCCGGTGTAGGTAGCCGGATTCGAGCGCGGCGTGCGGCCAATCGGAGATTGGTCAATCTCAATCACTTTATCCAGATTTTCCAAGCCGAGCACGCTTTCATGTTCGCCCGGCTCGCCGCGTGACCCATAGATATGTTTTGCCAAGGCGCGGTAGAGGATGTCGTTTACGAGCGTTGATTTACCGCTGCCTGATACGCCGGTTACGACCGTCAGCGTACTCAAAGGAAACTCAACCGTAACATTCTTCAGGTTGTGCTGCGTGGCGCCCTGCACAACAACTTTTTGTCCGCTGCCAGCGCGACGAATGGGTGGAATCGAAATTTCCTCCGCGCCGGAAAGAAAACGCCCGGTGATGGATTCAGGAACGGCTTTAATCTGGGCCGGCGTGCCTTGCGCCATCAAATGTCCGCCTAAACGACCAGCTTTCGGACCCAAATCAATCACGTAATCTGCCCGCTCAATGGTTTCGGCATCATGCTCCACTACCAAAACCGTGTTGCCCAAATCGCGGAGCCGATGCAGCGTATCCAGAAGACGATCGTTATCGCGAGGGTGCAGGCCAATGGAAGGCTCATCGAGCACGTACAACACTCCGCGCAGTTTTGATCCGATCTGCGTAGCCAACCGGATGCGCTGCGCTTCGCCGCCCGAAAGCGTGGCGGAGGAACGGGCAAGGCTCAGATAATCCAAGCCTACCGCTTGCAAAAATTCAAGGCGGTTGCCGATCTCTTCCACTACCCGGCCAATGATCTTAGTTTCGCGTTCATTGAACTTCCATTCCCGCAGTGAAGGCAGCGCCCGCGCCAATGACATTTCTGTGAATTCAGCAATAGAAATGTTTCTGACCTTCACGGCCAAGCTCGATGGCTTCAAGCGACGCCCCTGGCAAGCCGGACATTCCACCGCCGACATATATTCCATCAGCCATTCACGATAGCCTTCGCTTGCTTGTTCAAAGCTTTCGCTGAGAACATTCAGAATGCCGGAAAACTGGGCGCTGCCTTCCAGCAAGGCCGTACGTGTTTTCTTCGGAAATTTTTCAAAGGGAGTGGCCAGATTGATTTTCAGCGCTCTCGCCCCTTCGTTCAAACTGGCCAGCATATAAGATGAACTGGACCCTGGCCCTAAGCCTCCTTCCAGTAAAGGCTTGGAAGGATCAGCAATCACCTTCGCGGGATCAAAAGACCATTTGCTGCCGACACCATTGCAGGTTTCACAAGCGCCGTAGGGACTATTGAAAGAAAACGAGCGCGGCTCCAGTTCAGGCAGGCTGGTGCCGTCAATGGGGCAGGCCAGCTTTTCGGAAAACAGCCTTTCTTCGCCGTCCACCACCGCAATAATAACCAGCCCTTCGGCCAGCTTCAGCGCGGTTTGAATGGAGCTTTCCAGTCGTTGTTCAATCCCGCTTTTCACGAGCAGGCGGTCCACCACAATTTCAATCGTGTGGTTTTTTCTTTTGTCGAGCGCAATGGGTTCTTCAAGCGGATGCAGGTTGCCATCAATACGCGCTTTTACGAAACCCTGCTTGGAAAGCTTTTCCAGTTCTTTTTTAAATTCGCCTTTACGTCCCCGCACAATGGGTGCCAGCACCATGATGCGCTCATTCTGCCGAAGAGCGAGAACCTGCTCCAGAATTTGGGCGGGCGACTGACGGGCGATTGGTGTGCCGCAGAGAGGACAGTGCGGCACACCAATAGAAGAGTAAAGCAGCCGCAGATAATCGTAAATTTCAGTGACCGTTCCCACAGTGGAGCGTGGGCTGCGGGTGGTTGTTTTCTGCTCAATGGAGATTGCGGGACTCAGCCCGTCAATGGAATCCACATCAGGCCGCTCCATCTGGTCCAGAAACTGGCGGGCATACGGCGAGAGCGTTTCCACATAACGGCGCTGCCCTTCGGCATAGATTGTGTCGAAAGCAAGCGAGCTTTTTCCAGAACCGCTTAAACCCGTGATCACCGTAAAAGAATTACGCGGGATCTCCACGCTGACATTTCTTAGATTGTGCTGTCGCGCACCGTGAACCGTAATGCTTTGGAGCATGAAACTACTTCTTCCATTGTGGAACATCCGTTATTTGAGAACTTGTAAAGCGGAATCCGCTTTCGCTCCACTAGCCGGGCCGACCAGCACAACGCCCTTAGCTGCGGGAATGGTGAACGAATCTGCTGCGTCAGCGGGAACAGCACGACGGAAACCGCCCGCAACGCGCAAACGAACAGGCTGCGCATCCGGCGGATTGACCAGCACCACGCCGTTGGTGAATTTACGCCGCAGCAAACCGTTCCAGCTTTCGCGCGGCCCCAATGGTTGGCCAAGGTTGGTTTTCAGCCCGGGCCACCACTGGTCGGGGTGCAGGCTTTGATCACCCATTGCATCGTGGCCATTGTTGATCAAAAAGTAAGCAGCGGTTGAATATTCAATTTCGCTCATGTTGTCCAGCACCACCGCTTTACCCATCGCGTGCAGGCGGTCAATGAAAGCAAAAAAAGCATTTAGCGACCATTCGCCGGAGCCGCCGCGTAATCCGCCGTCCGTGACGCCACGCTCCAGGTTAATGTAATCCGCAGCCGCTAGTTCGCGCTTGATGTATTGATTTTTATCGCGTTCGCTGCCACCCGCAAACCATAAAGCATTATGCAGAATTTCAATGTTCGGAAAAGCCTGGCGAATCTGTTCCATGAATTCAGCCATGCTGCGCTTCCAGTCAGCGTCCGACATTTCCTTGCCTGTTAACGGATTCACAACGGCAACATGCTTTCCGCTGCCATCGCCCACTTGAAAATCAAGGTTCACGTCGTCGATCCATAAACCTTTGTAACCTTTGTTTAATACACTGCGCGCTGATTGTATCCAATGCGCGCGAAACGCAGGGTCCGCAACATTAGCGGCATACTGCGGGCAAGTGCCGTCATGGCATCCCCAGGGAATGTATAGGTTCTTACCCGCATGGTCTTTCAGAATCCAGCCTTGCTGTTCCTTCGAGATAGTTTTATCCGCATAAATGGCGTACAGGTCAAGATACAGCCAAGTGTTGGAATACCAGGAATTTTTACCGTCCCAATAGGGCGAAAACACCATCATTCGCCATACGTTGGAACGGAACCACTGCTGCATGTCAGCGGAAGGATTCTTTGTGTATTGATCCCAATATGGCGCGGTGCGAATCACGTAGCGAACCACGCCCGCGCTGTTTTGCGCAAAAGAGGAAGCAGTCGATAAAGAACTACAAAGAAGCAGAAGGAATGTTACAAATCTCATTATTAACAGGAGTTACGTACAACTCTTATTAATAATGATGCACCAAACGTAACAGGTATTTACCTTTTGAATACCGATAATTTCTTTACAAATTTTTCGGAATATATCCTGAGAGAAATCTTAGGGGTATTGCACAAACTCTTCACGTAATAACCAGCTCGAGTGAGGCCCCTTGTAAAGGGGCTTTTGCCGACTTGCGCTTGAAAACAAATTTAAGAAGAGTTACCAAAACCAATTTAGTTAAGGGGATTTAATGCGCGGTTTTCAGAAGATCATTGCCGGAACATGCTTGCTGCTAAGTACCATTGTTTGTTCTTTTGCTCAGTCGAGCGCGGGACAAGCCAGATTAGCTTTACGAACAAACTCCTCCTGGGACCAATACACAAACTCGCAAGATTATTGGACCGGCCAGTGGCTGAACCAAAACATCTGGAGAATGCAGGTGAGCAGTCCTTACTTTGACGGACGCCTCGGCTGGTATCCAAACGCATGGGCTTATCAGGACCTTTATGGAAACTGGACGGGTTCCTCCGTTGTGCAACAGCATTCAAACTGGATCTTGAAAGATAGCAACGGCACCGAACTTTATGTACCTTGGGGCTGCTGGGGAAGCGCATGCCCCAACTATGCTTTTGATCCGGGCAATCCGGATTTTCGCAACTGGTGGATCAACAATGCCCGCCAGCTTTTGGCAATCGGCTACAAGGGTTTTTGGATTGATGACGTGAATATGGAATACCGGGTCGGTTATGGCGACGGCAGCCAAGCTACGCCTTGGGACCCGCGCACTAATGCTCCGATGACTTACGATGCTTGGAAGGGCTACATTGCCGGATTCGTGCAGCAGATTCGTTCCAGCTTGCCGCAAGCTGAGATTGTCCATAATTCCATCTGGTACGCGGGCGGCCCAAATCGCGATTACGATCCGAATGTCATTAAAGAAATTCAGTCCGCGGATTACATCAATTGCGAGCGCGGCATCAGCGACGTTGGTTTGACGAGCGGCAATGGAAGCTGGTCAGTGAACGCGTTTCTGGCTTTTGTTGACCATGTTCATAGCCTCGGCAAGCACGTTATTTTTGACGAGTATACTTTTAATGGCGAATACGGCATTGCAGGCTACTTCCTGATCAATGACGGGCAGGATGCTTACGGAAACCAACAGGTACATCCCTGGTACACCGCCGCCGAATACTATGTGAACTTGGGCGCTCCGCTCGGGCCGCGCTACGGCTGGAACGGATTGCTACGGCGCGATTTTCAGAACGGGGCGGTTTTGTTGAACACCGCTTACAATAATTCGATCAGCACCAGCGTACCGGGCAACTACAAAAACACTTGGGGCAGTTCAGTGTCGTACGTGACGCTGGGCGGCGGCCAAGGGTATATTCTGACCAAGTAAAAATAACAATAACGAAGAGGTCGGCTCCGGACAGTTACAGTCAAGGAGCCGATTGCTTTGTTAATAACCAATGACAGGGACAGCCATGCAACGCTATGCCGATTGCAGAACAGTTTTTGCTTGCCGGTTTGGCGCTGCTTCCTGATAAACACCGGCAATTTTTTTAAGCATCACGGCTTGCGTGAATTCAGATTCGTAGGAGCGTCTGCCGGCAGTTCCCATGTTCTTTCTAAGCGTGGGGTCCGCCAACAGCAGCGCCAATCTTTCTTCTAATGCCTTGGTGTCTCCGCGCGGCACCAGAAAGCCGGTCTGCCCATCGATGACTGCTTCCCGAACGCCATCCACATCGGTAGCAATCACCGGCAACCCCGCCCGCATCGCTTCCAGAATGGTGATGGGGAAACCTTCCCAGTTCGTCGCCAGCGCGAAAATGCTGCTTTGGCTTAAGATTACATCCGTATCCAAACGAACGCCTAAGTATTCAACGCGGTTTGTCAGTTCCAAATCCTTTGTTAAGGCTTCCGCCGAAGCGCGGGTTGGTCCATCACCCACAAAAGTAAGCTGGAAAGGAAGATCAATTTCTGCCAAAGCTTGCAGCAACTGCGCTTGATTTTTCTGCGGCGCGAAACGGGCGACCATTGTAATACGGGGAACTTCGCCGCGCTCCGGGAAAGCGCGATGATTTGTATCCGCAATGCCGTTATGCACCGTTACAATTTTATTTGCCGGCGCGACTTTGCGTTGAATGGCCAAGTTTCGATTTGATTCAGAAACAGCGATAATTCTTTGAGTCCAGCGCGCCGTTATTTTTTCACTGGGAGTTCCAACCAGTTTCCAAAGCGTGGACGTTCCATCAGCAAAAGACCAGGTATGCGCCGTAAACACCGCCGGCACTCGCGCGAAGCGGGCGGCAACTCGCCCGATGATTCCGGCTTTCGAAGTATGGCAGTGAATCAGATCAGGTTTTAGCCGCTTTATCAAGCGGACTACCTCACGCAGTGCTTGCGCATCCTGCACAGGGCGGAGCGGTTGCACAAGTGAAGGCAGAACAAAAACCTGCACGCCCAGCTTGCGAGCTGCTTCAGTGAGAAAGCCTTCTTCGCCGGTTGCCAGCGTGAGCCGGAACTGATCGCGAAACCCCTGCAGCAGATCCACCACATGCGTTTGAGATCCGCCCATTTCAGCGCGAGTAATCAGGTAAAGAATATGCATCGACGTGTTTTCATTACCAAGAGCTGCCGACATCTAAGCGGCAGCAGCCCGTTCCAGAATCTGCCAGGTTTGTTCGGCAGTGCGGTCCCAGCTTAGAAGCTGCGCCCGCTGCCATCCGCGCGTGGCTAATTGCGATCGGAGGCTTTCATCGGCCATTAACCGGGACAGACCATCCGCGATGGCATCGGTGCTTTCCGGATCAATCAGAACACCAGCATCACCTACCACTTCCGGAATGGAACTGGTGTTTGAAGTCAGCACCGGAACGCCGCAAGCCATTGCCTCCAAGGGCGGCAGCCCGAACCCTTCATACAAGGACGGGTAAGCAAAGATAGAAGCTCCCGAATACAAAGCCGGAAGATATTCCTGCGCGACATAGCCGGTGAAAACGGCTCCGGGGGGCGGCTCGCCCAGACCGGCATCTCCGAATACCGCGCTGCTGCCTTTCGCGCCGGCCAGCACTAATTGAAATTCTTTTTGCATATTCGCCGGCAGGCAGGTCCAAGCCTTCAACAAAGCTTTCAAGTTCTTGCGCGGTTCCACCGAACTGACGCATAGCACATAAGGTTTTTCGCTCAGTTTCAGCGTTTTGCGCATTTCGGCAATGCGCTCCGGACCGGCAGGCTGAAAAGACCGGTCAACTCCGTTGGGAACAACTGAAATCTTAGCTGGATCAACCTGGAAGTTTTCAATCAATCGCGTTTTCGTAAATTCGCTGATGGCCACCATATGCTGCAAGTTAGCAGCCAGCCGGGGCATCAGCCAGCGGTAAAGCGCCACAAATTTAGGCGCAAACCATTCCGGGTGATCCAGCGGAATCAAATCATGAATCGTGCAAACCTGCCGCGATACAGTGATGGGCCCGGTATTGTTCGGGCTCCACAACAGTTTGCGGCCGGTAGCCAGCGGCAGATATAACTGCTCCCAAAGATGGCCCAAACCTCCGCGCAGCGCGTGTTTAGGCCGCACAATATTCAGGTGACTGCCAATCCGGCTTACCAGTTCCAGCGCATATCGCTGCATTCCGGTCGGGCGATGAGAGTAAAACCTGCCGTTTAAGGTAATTGTGGTCATGCGCTTGTTTTCTGCACGTCAGCTTATTTCCGAGTGGAGAGGACTTGTTGTTGATTCCATCAGTTTTGGGCTTGGTTTGTTGTTCCAGAAAGGTGTGGTGCGCCGCACTGTCCACACCAGAGCCAGGCAAGCAAAAACTTCCGCGCAAACAACCGCCCAAGCCATGCCGAAATGCTCAAATCGCGGAGCGAAGATGACCGCCAGCGTAATGTTAACGATGCCGGCGCACAGCATAATCACATTCACAACCGCTTCGCGCTTTTGCGTGAACAGCCATTGAACTCCCAAGGAATGAGTGATCGCCAGAATGGGCGGCAGAACAGAAAAAATTCTCAGCACCGTAATTGCGGGCGTAAACAAACCGGAACCCGCCAAGCGTATCAGCAGCGGCGCAAAAACGTACAAGCCGATGCCCAGCAGAACGCCTCCGGCGATCATGAATACTGCTCCCAGGCGAGCGAGTTTTGCCGCGCTTTGTTCAGACTGCCTGGTTAAACGGCTGAGGCGCGGAAACAAAGCTTCACGAATGGGATCCAACAAGCCGAACATCGCTCGGCTGATTCGTTCCGCCAGCGAATAATAACCAACCGACACCGGGGAAGCAAACAAGCCGAGAATGAAAGCATTGCCCACTCCATACAACCCTTCCGCGCTGCGGTAAAGAAACAACGGCAGCGAACTTCGCAGCGTTTTCACAATATGAGCTCCGTCCGGCCAGCAAAGCGGAATCTGCCGCGCTGCCAGATTGAAACCGCAAGCAGTGGACAGCAGAGCAGGAACTGCTTGCAAAGCCAATACCCGCCATTCGTCTTCCGGACTTTTGACGAAAAAAAATAAACCAAGCAGCGCGGCTATTTTTCCAATCACTTCAATAGCGGCGGCCAACTGAATTTTTTCCAAGCCTTGAAAAAACCAGATCGGGTTCATTCCCTGCGCCACGCCGTAGAGAAGCCCGGCCCATAACAAGGCAGAGTGATCGCGCAAAACCGGAATGAAAGGTCGACACAAGACTACGGCGACAACCACGGCCGCAGCTAACAAAAGCTGTGAACCAATCACGCCGCTGGCAATATAACCGCACTGCTTTCGGGAATCACGATTCTGGGCAATCTCGCGCGTAGCTGACAAATTAAAACCAAACTCGATTGCCAGAACAGTGAAATCCCCTAGAGAAGCAACAAAGGCCACTGTTCCCCAACCTTCCGGCTTGAGAACCCGGGCTAAATAAGGAATGCTGACTAGCGGCAGAAGCTTGCGGCAAGCCTGCACGCCATAAAGGGCCAGCGTATTATGAACCAGCTCATGTTGCCAGAAGGACGCTAATTTTTTCATAGCGTGCGGGCTCGGTGACTTTTCCGCAGTTGCACCACGTTACTATCATGTTTTCTGTATCCCGCTGCCAGCAAAAATTTAATAAGCGCCGTTTCTGAACAACACTGTTCCAATGGTGCGGTACAGAATGCAAAGATCGAGCCACACCGACCAGTTGCGGACATAGAAGCTGTCAAGTTTCACGCGCTCTTCGTAGGAAACATCGTTGCGGCCTGAAACCTGCCACAGTCCGGTAACGCCGCCTTTCACGCGAGTGTAAAGGCCATAGCTGTTTCCGTATTTGGGGATTTCAGCTTCCACAATCGGCCTAGGACCCACTAAACTCATTTCACTTGCCACTACGTTCCAAAGCTGCGGCAATTCATCAAGACTGGTTTTTCTCAGTATCTTGCCGATAGTGGTAACGCGCGGATCGTTCTTCAATTTATGATCCCGCTCCCATTCCGCTCGCGCTTCCGGGTTTTCCGCTAGGTATTGAGCCAGCACTTCCTGGCTATTCACAACCATTGTGCGGAATTTCCAAGCCCGAAAAGTTTTTCCGTTCTGCCCAACGCGCAGATGGCCGAAGATAGCCGGACCGCGGGATTCCAGCTTAATCGCCACAGCAATCGCCACCAGAATGGGCGCCAGCATTATCAGTGCAAATAGGGACAACACTAAATCCAGCAAGCGCTTCGGCAACTGCCGGTCAGGCATAGCTGATTGTTGCATCACTTCCAGGCCCAGAATATCGCCAAAAGATTTAGGCCGAATCCATAAGCTTGACCAACGGAACATCGGCGGAATCAGCAGAATACGGGAAAAATAAGGCGATATATGTTCTTCAATCGTATCAACCAGTTCTTCCGGATCGGAATTCGGCATCGCAATCACAGCATAGGGAGAATTTAACTTACTAGCCACATGCGCGGCACTGGACAAATCATGCAGCACCACAACTTTACCGGCCAGTTCCGAATCGGCCCACGTCAGGGTTTGATCGTATACCGCTACTGGCTTCAATCCGAAAGCCGGTTCGCGTAGAAGAGTTTCCACCATAAGCCGACTGGTTTCGCCAGCGCCGAAAATAACAGTCGGATAACCCCACCACGATTTATTCGCCACTTGTTGGCGCAGAAGGGCGCGGAACAAAGGCACCAGCACAATGCTGGCTAACAGCGCCACAAATAAAGCCGGGGTAATGGAATGGGCTGGACCGCGCCAAGTGACTGTTAAGGCTGCAATAGTGGGGAACAGAAACGCTGATGAAAAGGTAGAACGACGAAGCTCTTCCGGCGGACTCAGAGCCGCCCCGGAATAAAGTCCAACAGCACTATAAAAGGCCAGAAAAACCAGCAGAAAAGGCCATAAACGCAGATACCCGTCTAAGCCGATTGGTCCTTCCCATAAAACCTTAAATAAGATTCCCAACGTGACCGAAAACATCAAGGCGCAGGCGTCGCTGATCACAAGCGAGCCGACCATGTAAATCGGTCTCGTTTGAACCCCCAACGGCACCACTGATGGCTGAGCCAAAGCTCCAGTCATTTCTCCTCCCAAATCTTCCTCTAGTCCGTAATCAAGTAATAAACCCATAAGTTTCATCCGTGCTTACTGAAGTAAGTTCAGCACTTCATCCTGCATAGGGCCGACACGGGCCGTTTGATGCGATACTTTGCCGCATCATCAATTTTTCCCTAAACATTCAATTTCGCAACAAAGCCGCCGGCACTTGGGCCGGGTTAAACCAAGGCAAAGCTAATAATAACCAGAAATGCCGCCAATGTATTGTGTCTACTACACCGCTATTGATAATGTGTCCTAATATACATGCGGCTGTAATAAAGAAAATTTTCTGCCAGAACGGGTCCTGGGTTTTCCAACCCATAATCAACGCCCGGAACAAGCAGACAACAATGAAAATAATAAAACCTGCTTCTCCTAAAAATCCGTTTTCGCTCAAAACTCGCATGTAACTACTGTGAGTAGCGTAATGAAATGCCAGCTCCGCCTGGCCCGGCCCGATGCCCAAAGGACGATCCAACACGGAATCAAGCGCCATTCGCTGCGTTCTGAACCGGTCCTGATCGTAGCCTTGCAGTCCAGTCGACGTCACACGGTGAGACATCATTTGCTTTACCGCCGGAATTTGCAGAACACCTAAAAGACAAACCGCTAATCCTGCCATCAACACAATGGCGCGCGACAAAGGAAATGGCGTTGGCGAACCGGCAGGACGAAACGTGAAAGCCACCACAAAGTACACAACCACTGAGACTACGAAATTAATCCAACAAGCGCGTGAATAACTCAAAAAAATTCCACCCGCGCTGATTAAAATAATTAACGTTTGCGCGAGGGTGGTTTTCATGGTCTTCCGGGTAAACGTCAGACCGGCAATTGCGAACAATGCCACGGGGATCAGGTACGGCCCATAAACATTAGGATCTTTAAATGTGCCTTTAGGACGGCCATACAACAGAAGATAGTTCTGGAAGCCGATCAGATGAAAGTAAGAAAGCAGACTCGGCACAATGCAAAGCATGGCCGCAAACGAATACATATAAATGATTGTTTGCATCCCTTTCGTGCCGTAGCTCCACAGCACGGCCACAAAAAAGGTCCATGACAAGCAAAGGTAAAAGGTGACAAACACGTACCAGGCAGCCCGCGTAGAATCAATTGGATCGTAAAGCGAAACAACGTTAGCCAGAACAAACAGCGACAACGGAATAATGGCTGCCGGCTGAATGCCTCGAAATCCGATAATACCGGCCAGAAGTCCGAACATAAGCAGAGCCACTACCAGAGCATCCACTGGCGCAGGCTCCACCAGCACAATCGAGCTAACAGCTACGGCTAGCCCAACCCCCCACAAGAAGAGGCGGTTGCGAGGCCTATCAGCTATGGCGATTGGCCTGCTATGGGCTAATGCCGGATGAACCAGAGTCGCGTAATTCATTAGGCACTTATGTCTGAGTAATACGGGTAATAATGGGCAGTGTTAGGCTTCCAATCGTTCAGAATGGTGCCGATTAAAGGCGTCCGGTCTTCCAACGCCCGGCGGCGGGCAGCCAACGCTATTTCCGGAGTGGTTACGCCAGCTCTGAGCACTAAAACAATTCCGTCCGTGGAACGAGCCAGAATGCGGGATTCCGGCACAATCAGCAGCGGCGCGGAGTCAATTAAGATCAGGTCGTATTGCGTACGCAGTCTGCCCAGTAGCTTACTCAGTTGGTCCGAATGCAAGAGCGTCGGCAAAGGAACGGATGTAGAGCCGGTAGTTAATACGGACAACCCTGGAACATTAGTTTTGCGGATTATCTGGTCGAAATCCGTAGTTCGCCGTTCGCCTTCCGACAGTAGATTGAGCAGTCCGCCTTCATTCGGAACGCTGAACACTTCGTGCAAGCGAGGCTTTCGGAAATCAGCATCAATCAACAGAACACGGCGGCCAATTTCCGCAAAAGCTACACCCAGGTTACAAACTGAAGTTGTTTTGCCTTCTCCGGCATGTGGGCTACTAACGATTAAAACCTGCAAAGTGTCGTTTTCTGTTTCAGCGAACATGATCGAGTTCACGACACCCCGGAATGAATCTTTTAATAAAGCGTAGCTGTTCACCGCGTTGGCGCCTCTTTTCGTCGGCAGAAGAGTTTCACTATTTGTGTCAATTACATCGCGCTTGCGTCCGCCAGGAATTAACCGTGGACCGAGGGGGCGAGCCGAAGGAATAACACCCAACTCCGTTAAGTTCAACAAGGAAGAGGAAACTCCGGGCTCCTGGATCGTCCGGTTGCGCTGTTCATCCACAAACACCGCAGTGATTCCGAGCAGCAATCCGCTTAACAATCCAAGGCCGCCCAACAAAGGCTTGTTCGGTGAGTGGGGGGCGGAAGGCGGCAGGGCCGCGTCCACCAAACGAATGTCGCTCGCGCGGATAGCGGAAATCATTTCCGCATCATTCACGCGCTTCAGCATGGCTTCGTACAAGTCCCGTGTAGTGTCCACCTCGCGTTTCAGAGTGTTATAGCGAACTGCTTTAGCGGATTGATCACTTACCACGGAAGTCTGCGAATCATAAGCACTTTGCAGCATCTTTTCGCGCTGTCGGGCTGTGTTGTATTCATTCGAAATCCGGTTCAGGATATTGCCGCGTTCACGTTCAATGGTTGATTTCAATTCATCAATCTGCGCTTTAACCTGAACCACCTTCGCATTGGCCGGAGTGCGCGTGGAGGTTAGGTCCGCATACTGGCGATTCAGTTCCGACAATCGCATCGTGTAATCGCGCAGCGGGCCATTATCGAGAACCTGCGGCAGCGATTCCGGATCAGCGGCTTTAGCCAGCCGGTATTGTGATTCTTTTTGAATGCGATCGTTCTGCGCTTGCGCTAATTCGCTTTGGAGTTCACCCAAGTGCGTTTCCGCTACGCTGTTGTGCTCGCCCGTATAAAGAAGCCCGGATTCGCGGCTGTAGGCTTGCAGTTCATTTGCTGCCTTTTCCATGCGGGTCCGTAACAGCGCTACCTGCTTATTCAACAGTGTTCCCACGCGTGCGCTGAGGTTCCAACGGTCTTCCACGTTGGTTTGGACCGCTTCTTCCACCAATGTATTCAGAAAATCAGCAGCCATCTTCGGGTTCGGATCGTTGTAAGTGATGTCCAGCAGATTAGAAGCGCGCACCTGCTCCACTTTCAAGTTAGCCAACACCCGGGCAGTTACAGCATCCACCGACGGAGTTGTTTTTGTTCCCAGATGCAGCAGGCTTTTCAAGCCGCCACCGCTTTGCAGGTGGGCAGGCATATCAAGCTTTTCCACTACTCGCTTAATCAGGGCTTCACTGCGGAGCAGTTCGATTTCCGTGCCGATGTAAGCATCAGCCCCATTCGATCCGCTGGAGGAGCCGTTCGGATCAACTTCGCGCAGGTTTAAAAAATTCTGGTTGATGCCCAGCAGTTCCACCGTTATGTGGCTTCGATATAAAGGTGTTTGCAGCAGGCCCACTCCATAACCCAGAGCCGCGCAGGCCAGCGTCACGAAAACTACCAGCAGTTTGTGCGCCCAGACAATTTTGAGCAGCCGCACCAGTTCCATCTCTTGTGCAGGAGCATTGGCGCTAGTTGTTCCCGGCAGGCTAACGTTTAAATCAGGCACACGGGAATCCCAGATCCTACCGTGCGTCACCGCGCGGGGTTTTCCGGTGTACTCTATGTCGGACTTATTCATATAATTTGCTCTTGTCTTATCAAAGGTTGTCACCCAAACTAACGGTGCCAGATTGCGAAGCCCACGCCCACCTGCACAGCGGCTTCAATCGATTTTGCGGTTATCTTTTTAGTTGTGCTGCTGGGAATGAACAGGATGTCATCTGGATTCAAACGAACATCTTCCGCTTTACCCGATAATATTTTTCTCACATCCAGCAACTGATCCACGCGCTGGCCATTAGCGGAAGCTCGCAGAATACGCGTATGCGCGGTATCGGCAAAGCTGTCTAATCCTTCCGCCATTGATAAAGCCCGTAAAACAGTGAGGTCGTCAGATTCGCTGATAACAAACCCCCCAGCTTTCACTACATTTCCCACTACGTAAACCAGTTTTCCCTTGGGAACTGTCACCACGTCGCCGGGAAGAACAGCTACGTTTTCAGCCGGGTTTTTTCCTTCAAACAGGCTGGAAAGAGAAATCTCGGCAGTAACGGAATCTCCGGACAGAGTGGGGCGCACTTCAGCCGGAAAACTCGCCGCGTCGGCGCTCATGCGAGTGACTTTCACCGTATAACCGGCATCATTTCGCAAACCGCCTGCCAGCGATAAAACTTCCAGCAGGCTCCGCTCGCCGTCGGCTTGTTGAATTCCCGGCCGGTTTACGGCACCCAGCACTGAAACAGGCTTGCTTTTCACGTCAATGGAAGTGAAAGAAACTTGCGGATCCCGAAACTGCGTTTTCAAAGCTTTCACCAGTTCGGCTTGAAACTGCTGCGGGGTCAATCCTTCTGCTTTTAAAGTCCCAATCAGCGGCACATTCACCATGCCGTCAGATTGAACGCGCAGCACTCGCTTATCCAGTTCTTCAATCTCCGGCGCGCCTAACGTCAACTCATCATCCGGACCCAGCGTGGCTGAGGTAGCAATGGTGGATTGCGTGTTGACATCTTCCTGAGCGGTTGCTGCATTTTGCGCAAGCGCAGGCGTTGGCGCGGAATGGAGCAGGAGAATAGGAACTAAAAATAAACTAACTTTGATCACCATATGGTTTAAAGCTGAACAATCTGGCAAGCCGGATTCAGGAGCAACGGACGAACTGGCGATTGCAACAAAACAATTAAGAACGAAAACATCCCCTCAATACATACAGACGCAGCTTGGAACCGAAGTTGATCTTCACTCCTATAGTTAATTTTTTGATGAGTCATAACTTTAAAAAAATAGAGGTGAGGTGTTCTATAACAGGAACAAAGGCAATCAACAAGGGAGGCAAATTGAACCGAACGGCTACTAGCTGAACTACCTGAAACAAACCATCCGGAGAAGAGTGCATGAACCGGCAGGAAAGAAACAATTTGCTGCGCGCAAGCGAAGAAACTCCCAGTTCGACAAAGCTTCAAACAAAAGCAAGGTAAAGTTTTTAAGGCCTTACCCGTTGCAAAAGTAATCTTTTGCCTTGTGGGATGTGCACATATCTGGTGGAAGTGCAAACGCTCTTCCATGTAACTCCTCCAACTTTTTGGTTGTTTCAGAACAACTCTTGTGTGGAGTGCCTTATTAGAAACACTCTCTTTTTATAATTGCAGACACTACAAGCTCACAACATGTATTCGAAATTAAAGTTCTTTCTCCATACAAGGAAGCGCTAACGCAACCGCAGCCGGATAAACCCAAGTTCCACTAACACTCTAAAGCGTCGAACTTTCTTCCGTTAACTGATCTTGCTCCCCTTACAAATGAGTGGGGGTGGATTTTCAGAATGCCTTACTTCAGTGATAAAGTCAACGGGATAAGGAGAATAGGACTAAACGTTCAGTACTGGCGCAAAAAATGTTACAAGAAGATAAGTAATTTATTTTCAATAATTTAATTGTACCACGGCTGTAAACTTTGAGGTAAGATGCAGTTCAAATAGCCAATACTGAGAGCTGCCTTACAGATTCAAAAAGCTTATGGTATTCCCTTACTTTTATTAATTCAGTCGCGCTGGGCCAATTTAGATTCGTATTACAATCGATCCAGTCTTATCCAAAAATAAGGCGAATGTTATGAATTTATCGCTTGATTTCGATGCGGCGGCCCTCATCCCTGCACAGAACAATTTACCTGGCGTTGATGGAATCGTAAACATTTTTCGTAGTTTGCTGGAAACGGAAAACTCACCCGTTCGCGCAATTCGGCATGAACCGGCGAAGCCCGGTGACTTTCACCCTTTCCCTCCAGAATTAAGTGAACGCATCCAAGCGGCTTGCCGAAACAAGGGAATCGAGAAGCTATATTCTCATCAGGCAACCGCCATCCGTTCTGTTCTGGAAGGCAGGAACGTAGTGGTAGTTACACCCACGGCAAGCGGGAAAACTCTTTGTTATAACCTGCCTGTTTTACAAGCGGCTTTAAACGACTGTAACGCCCGGGCGTTCTTTTTATTCCCGACTAAAGCCTTAGCGGAAGATCAGCGCCATGAGTTAAGCAAACTTATTGACCAGGTAGGTATTTCTACCGAATGCCACTGCTACGACGGGGATACGCCGCAGGATGCGCGACGTGCTATCCGGGAACGCGCCAACATTGTACTGACTAATCCGGACATGCTTCATGCAGGCATTCTGCCGCATCACACAAAATGGGCCAAATGCTTCGAAAATCTTAAATACTTTGTTATTGATGAGCTCCACTATTACCGTGGCGTTTACGGAAGCCACTTGGCGAACTTAGTTCGGCGTGTTCAAAGGATCTGCCAGTTCTACGGCTCTAACCCGCAGTTTATCTGCTGTTCCGCCACAATTGGAAACCCCAAGGAGCTGGCCGAATCAATCGTGGGCCAACCAGTTGATCTAGTAAATAACAATGGAGCGCCAGCCGGGGAAAAACATTTTGTCTTCTATAATCCCCCAGTAGTAAATCAGCAGCTCGGCATCAGAAGAAGTTACTTGCATGAAAGCCGCCGGGTTGCGCTGGAGTTAATTCGGCAGCAGCAGCAAACTTTAGTTTTCGCCAATAACCGGCTTGCCACGGAAGTTTTACTTACTTATTTGAAAGATGCCTGTTCACGATTGCCGTTTTCGCATCAAGCCATTCGCGGGTATCGGGGCGGTTATCTACCTAAAGAAAGACGGGACATTGAAAAACAATTGAGGGAAGGCACCATTCGCGCCGTGGTAGCCACCAACGCGCTGGAACTGGGAATGGATATCGGGTCGCTTGATGCGGTTGTGCTGGCCGGCTATCCCGGCACGATTGCTTCTACCTGGCAGCGCGCCGGCAGGGCAGGCCGTCGGCAGGACACCTCCATTACCGTGCTGGTTGCTTCCAGCGCGCCGCTCGATCAGTATGTGGTGGAGCACCCGGAATACTTCTTTGAGCAAACTCCGGAACACGCCTACATCAATCCGGATAATTTAGAAATTTTACTGAACCATCTGAAGTGCGCGGCGTTTGAACTGCCAATTGCCGATGGCGAAAAATTCGGGCCGCACGAAACAAAGCAGTTTTGCGAATATCTTCAGCAGGATTTAAGACTACTGCATCATTCCGGCGATTGCTGGCATTGGGTGAGCGATAGCTACCCTGCCGATGCGGTGAGTTTGCGATCGTTTACCAGCGACAACTTTGTGGTTGTGGATGTCACGGGCGATCATCGCATTATTGCGGAAGTTGATTTTCCTTCGGCACTCACCACACTGCATGAAAAAGCAATTTATATTCATGAATCACAGCAGTACCAGGTAGAGAAGCTTGATTTTGACGGGCGCAAAGCTTTCGTCCGTCAAGTGGATTCCGATTACTTCACTGACGCCATTGTGTACACGCAAGTGAAGGAAATCGCTTCTTTTGAACAGGCTGACCTTCCTTTAAAAACCAGCGCCATTCAGGGGGAAGTAAGAATTAAGACACAGGTAACAGGCTTCAAGAAAATTAAATTTTACACTCTGGAAAACGTAGGTGCAGGGCAGTTATCGCTGCCCGAACAGGAAATGCACACCACCGCCTTCTGGCTTCACCTTCCAGTTCAATTTCTTACTTCTCTGCCGCGGCTTGCGCCGGTTGACATTCAAAACGGCTTAACGGGAATCGGCCATCTTCTGCAAACTATTTCGGCTTTACTATTGATGTGCGATATTCGGGATATTGGCATGTCGCTGGTGGAACACACCGCAAACAGGGCGGTGGCCTGGGAACCGGACCTTTTCATTTATGATCGTTTCCCCGGCGGCATTGGGCATAGCCAGCCTTTGTTTCAGATGCGCCACAAGTTATTGACCAGTGCCTGGGAATTGGTGAGCGGTTGTGCTTGCGAAAGCGGCTGCCCAGGCTGTGTGGGCGCTTTAGGCGAAGTAGGTGAAAAGGGAAAGGAACATGCCCGACTTATTCTTTCCCGGCTGCTGGACCTTTCAATGGAAAACTAAGGCGGCCCCTGTTGAGTTGTGCTTTCCGGAGCGGCGATGCCTTGCGCTTTTGGTTTAGAAGAATCGTTCTGCGAACCTGAAAAATATAAATTTACCGTAACGGTGTGCGTTCCCTCATCAGTAGAAAAACTTGATTTTGTGGTTCCCAGATGATCAAACATGCCCGTATCCCGGACGCGCTTCAGGAAAAATTCGGGGTACTCCGGATTAAAAGCCTTGCCTGGCTTGGGTGCCCACAGCTTTCTGATTTCCGGCTCGCTTTCAATATCAAGCCCATGCACTTCCAATGCTCGAAACGTATAAACCGAACCAGGAATAATGGTGTAGATCATATTCACAGCGCGGTTCTGGTCGTCTTGTTCCTGAGATAATTCCACTTTTTCGTCCAGGTAGCCTTGCCGCCTCAGCGAATCGGATAAATCATGGCGCAACTGCTCGGCTTTGCTCCCGTCGAATGTCTCGCCTTTTTTGTAATGCGCCATTGAGCGTATGTCATCAGCGGTAAATGCGCCGCCGCGAAAAGCGGAATTGCCGAAATGAAAAACAGGACCTTCCTGAATTTGTATATGGACCACATAACCTTCAATCTCCGGCGATTTTTCCGATTCGATCTTAGGGAATGTAACCGCGACGTAACCTTTGACGGCATACAACGGCTTCACGCTGCGGTTCAGGATTTCCCGCACATTCACATCTGATAATCGCTGGCCCACCGCTACATCGTTCACAGTACGCTGCAGAACAGCAGTTTCAACGGCCTTGTTGCCGGTAATAATAACGCCAGCAATGCGCGGCAGCGGTTTATCCGGCCCGATCAGAACAGCCAAATGGTCTGGATCATCTGAAGAAACAAAAGCTTTTACTTTTAAAGAAGGTTTACTTTGAGCAACAAATTCCTGAGCGGCTTCGGTGTAACGGCGCAGCACGGTGGACGTAGGTGGAATCCGGTCGTTGTACAAAACAACGTGGCTTCGCAGGTAAGCGCGCAGCGCATCATCCGGTACGCCTAAATCTTCAAACTGAAGCGGAGCTACTTGCTGAAACTCGCTTACACTGTAAGTCACGTCATAACGGGCCGGTTTCGTTTTCGTGTAGCGAAACTCGTAGCTGACATCAGAAAACAAATCCGTTTGCAGCAGCTTTTTCTGGGCCGCCTGGAAGACAGCTAAAGAAGCCGGCGTGTCCGGTTTTAAATCCAATACTTTTAAAATTTCAGGAGCAGAATACAACTGATTGTTCTTTACCAGCACGGAATGAACAAGTCCGGGCGGTAATGGTGGTGCTTCCCTGTTTGTTTGAGCAAAAGTTAGAACTGCGGCGCAACACAGAAAGCACAAGCCGCGGAATGAAGACATACTACCTCAATTTTACGTGTTGATGCCGCTTTGGGTTTCGTTCCGGGAGATGAACACCCAACTATTAGGTACAATAAACAACTGGAGGAATGGCCGAGTGGTTGAAGGCGGCGGTCTTGAAAACCGTTAGCGGGGGAACTCGCTCGGGGGTTCGAATCCCTCTTCCTCCGCCATCTCTGTTCAAGAAGAACAGAAGCGGTCTTGCAGTTCAGTCAGAAATTTTTGTTCTGGTTCTTCCACAGGAGGGTCCTGTACGGGCGGCTCTGAAGGCGGCGGATCACCTTCTCCTGGAACAGGCGATGGCTCAGGCTCCGGTTCACGTTCTTCAATCATGCCCTTTAGACTCTGTTCGGCAGGCAACAGCAGCGGAAAACTTTTCTAATTAACGAACGAGAACGGCTACCTAAGTAAGCTTCCGGTGCGCTCTTTAGCAGTGTTCCTCTTTGATATTTCCCTCTGTGAGTGGCAGAAGCATCCGCATCGCAGGGAATACCCCGAATCACAAATTCTGATATGCACCCGCTGTGAGCAGACTTTATGGTCGCCGTCCATGCAAGCGGAAGAAGAAGTTTCAAAGGAGATGACGGGTTGTTGAGCTACCTTCATAGGGAAGTTCGAACATAGCAAAAATTACCAGTGTGCGGAATACAACCCAGTATCACTATTACCCCAAGTCTATTAATTTGTTAGAAAATCTCCGCTTAGAAGCTATGGTATGATTGGTACTCAATAAACAGTAACAACATCTCCTAAGAACCACTGGACGGCTCGACCTGAATTTTATTCACCACATGAGCTACGCCAGCGACTGCCAACGCTGTTTGTTCAGCATGTTTCCTGTCATCGGCGGAAGCCGTTTTCCCCGTCAAGATAACCGTGGTTCCTTTTGTCTCCACGCTTACATTGGTTAGGGTTTTCGATCCGATGTCATTAGCTAAAGCAGTTTTTACTTTCGCGGTTAGAACGCTTTCCGCCGCGGCAGCTTGCGCACTCTGCCCGAACTCCTTCGCTTTTCCGGTGGCGGCCTGCAATTTCTCATTTGCCTGCTGGGTATCGGGCGCCGATTCATGCGCTTTTTCTTTCAGCTTTTCTGTTCCGTTTTTGACGTTGTCAGCCAGGTTCTTGGCTTGAGTTTTTACCTCGTCGGCGGCTTTTTGCACATCCTGTTTTGCATCCTGGGCGTGTTCATCCGCTTTGGTCTGCTGGTTTTGTGTACAGGCCGTCACCCCCAAAAGAGCCGCGAAAAAGCAAAAAGGCAGAAGCGATTTTTTCATGATAGTGCTCTTTCAAAGGACAAAATAATCCGCCAAACCGTTTCAACACGCTATTTCAGTTCTAAATTGTTAAAGGCGTAGCCCGGCAGACTTCGGGCGCGTCCCATACTGAAGTGGTGAAACGTAATCTGATTTGGCTTTTGCCGTTTTTGGTAGTGTGCCGTAGCGTGGTAGCGGAAGATTTAACTCCCCGCATCGGCGCTATCGATGTTTATGGCGCGAAAAAAGTCTCGCTCAATAAGATCCGGGCCATTCTAGGTGTCAGCGAAGGTGGACCGCTGCCTGCTTCCAAAGGCGACGTCGAGGATGCATTGGATAAACTCCCCGGCGTGGTGGCGAGTCGCTTGGAAGCTGCTTGCTGCGTGGAAGGCAAAATGGTCCTTTATGTTGGGATTGAGGAAAAAGGCGCGTCCCACATTGAATTTCGCCCGGAACCCGATGGCGATATCACGCTGCCGAGTGAATTAACGGAAAACTACTCCGATTTTATTGACGGCGTAAACCAGAGCATGCGCTTGGAACAGCGTGGTGAAAGCTTGAATCTGGGCTATTCCCTGATGGAAAACTCCGGCACCCGCGCCAAGCAACAGGCTTTCATTCCCCTTGCCGCTAAGTATATGGATACTCTTCACCAAGTCATCCGCACTTCCCGCGATCCGGAACAGCGCGCAATGGCCGCTTACATACTGCAATACGGGCCGCGCACGCCGCGCTATACCCAGGTCATTGTGGACGATCTGCAGTTCGCCTTGCAGGATGTAAACGATACCGTAAGAGCTAACGCTATTCGCGCTTTAACGGCCATGTATGTAGGCGGCAAAATGCATCCGGAACAGAACATTCACATTCAGTCTACCTGGTTTGTGGAACTGCTGAACTCCCTGGTTTGGAGCGATCGTCACAATGCTGCCGTGGCGTTGGTAGACATGACTGAAGACCAGCGCAATAATGCCGCGCTGCAGCTTATCCGCGAACGCGCTCTTTCTTCGGTAGCCGAGATGGCCCGTTGGCACGACCTGAGCCACGCACTTCCTGCTTTCATTCTGATTGGCCGATTAGCCGGGCTGCCGGAAAAACAGATCCAGGAGGCCTGGGTGAACTCCGATCACGAAACCGTGATCAAACAGGCTTTAAAGAAAAAACAGGAATCCTAAGCAGACGGCGCGAACCGATATTCTATTTACCGTATTGTTTCGCTGTAAACTTTTGTTTGATTACGGTACACAGCGTACTCATACTGCTTGCCCGGTAGAAGACCATTCAGCGTAGCGGCATAAACCAGATGTTTGGTCAGAAACTCTGAATTAACCTGACCCACCAAACGCGCGTATGCTGTTCGCCAGTAACGAGCATTAACAGGACGGTAGCGCACTTCCCACTTCGCTTTTACGTCAGCCGAATTCCAGGTTACGGTTGGATCAGGCAGATTAGCGGAATCGCTTTGATTCCATTGCAGAAAAGGTTTTTGATAAAAATACTCGTGCGTGGCTGTTTGGCCCACTCGCACCAGACAAAAAGTAATAGCCAGCCCGAAACAAATCGGCATGATCAGCTCCGCCAACCGGCTCGGAAATAAAGTTTTCATCTTGTCCTACTACGTTGAGGATTAAATGGGAGTGCCGATGATTCTTTCTTGCCAACGCGCATCCTCGCTGTTTAAAGCAGTCGCCCCGCTGTTCTGCGTTAACGCTTCGAGGGTAGTTGGGTGAATCAAGCATGGTTGCGGCGGATTAGGCTTATTGTCAGCATTCAACTGCATCTCGCAAGTGCAGCAATCGCTACAACGGGCGCAGCGCTCGCACAAATGGTTGGCGCAGGCATCATGCGTGCAGTAGCAGCAGATAGTGGTGGACGGTTCTCCACAAATAGAACAGGCAAATGAATCATTACCGTTCATTTTTTACGGTTTCTCCGAAGGTCACTTACGGGCGGGGGTTCCTTACTGATCATACCGCGACAGCGCTGCGCTTCTTCGTCCGCTATCTTAAATTCCTGTTCGCGTTCAGTGGATAAATCCCGTAGATATTCGCGGAACTTCTGTCGGGTAGTGAAATCCTCCGCCATCAGCGCAGAAAGCTGCTCGGCGGTTTTCCGTTCTCCATACTTTTGTATGCATTCCACCAGCGAGCGTTCCCCTGTTTCCAACGCTTCCATCCGAAAATAAGTGTCCAGCGCGGCAGCCAGACTCTCTGTTTTTTGCGAAAGATTCTTGATGGACCGTGTTACGTCTTCTAATCGCGAACGGGTATCCAGATATTGGCTGGCGTAGGTCGGCGGCGCGCCATTTGCCAGCCATTCCTGCGGATGCATTCCGTCCATTAACGGTTTTAGCTTTTGGTTTTGAGTGTTAAGCGCGGTCAGCATCTGTCTGATATCCCAAGCAGTCTGCATACCTTCGGGCGGCGCCTGAGATGGCGGACTGGGAACTCCTGTGCTGGACTGAGCATTTTGGCTGCTGGCCGCGCCTGAACCGGCTTGCGGCATATTTTGGGCTGCGGGGGTGGAAACCGCCAGAACCGAAAACAAAGCCAGGGAATAGAAAAACATTCCGCTTCATTGTATCGAGCGGAACAAGCGCAGTTTATTCGTAAAAGCGGTTTCGGTTAGCAGCCAGAATCTGAGTTTCCGGATCGCTGTCTTTTCCGTTCCTGTTGGAATGTCCCGGCATAGCCGAGCCTAGCGTTTTCCAAATGGTGCGAACCGCATAGCGGTACAAAGAACCACGGTCCAACCGCCGGGAAATCAAGGGCTCGTCGGCTTGGATCGCAATCGCGTCGCCTGCTTTCACAATCAACGGCTCGGGCCGCGGCAGCAGCGCATGTTGCACATAAATTTCCCCCTGCTGCACGTCCACGCGCGTGCTGTTGTCTTCATCATCCACCGCTATCGTGAAAGCCGCCCAACCGCGGCACATAATGATAGCCGCCGGCGTCAGAACGCGTGTTTGCAGCGGCTGAATGGTTGAATATTGAACCTGTACGCGGACGCGCCCCGTACTAATATCCAGCAGATCCTGCGGGTTGCCGGGGTTCTTGCGAAAGATGACGCGTGAATGCGCAAACACTTCAAACGCAGTGCCGCCCTGCACTGTAAACCGCGCATACCCGTCCGCGCCCGTTCTTATCTGCTTGGTTACCCAAAGACGCTCACCGCGATTCAAAGCCCAATCTTGCCCGTCTTTTTCGGTGGATACTTGGCCTGCCTCGGCACCCACCAGTGCGGAATCTTTTTGAAGCGCGGTGGAATCAATATCGGCAGCCTGGGTCCAGGGCGCAGCAAGAATTGCTCCCCACATGAGGAGCCATCGACCAAAGCGCGATTGATGGCGCAGGGCCATGAAGCTTTCAGGCTATCAAACTTGTCATGCACAAAAATAGACATTCGTAAGATGAACTGACATGCGCATCGGAATCACTTGTTACCCGACTTATGGCGGAAGCGGCATCGTTGCCACGGAACTGGGCCTGGAACTGGCGCTTCGGGGCCACGAAGTGCATTTTATTACGTATGCCAACCCGATCCGGCTCGATCCTGACACGCCGCGCATCTTTTATCACGAAGTGGAAGTCTCTACTTATCCACTGTTTCAATTTCCTCCTTATTCACTGGCGCTTGCATCGCGCATGACCGAAGTGGCCGAACATCATCAGTTAGATCTGCTCCATGTTCACTACGCCATTCCGCATTCAATTTCCGCGTTTCTCGCGCAACAAATGACCGCGCACCGGCGGCTTCCTTTTATCACCACCCTGCACGGCACCGATATCACGCTGGTGGGCGCGGACCGAAGCTACTTCCCCATCACCAAATTTTCGATCGAAGCTTCCAACGGCATCACCACAATAAGCGAGTACATGAAGGAGCGCACGGAAACCTTCTTCGGCGTAAAACGCCGCATCGAAGTGATTCACAATTTTGTGAACTGCAATCTGTACCGCCCCGATCCGTCCCAGCAAACCGGCCAGAAACGCATTCTTCACATTTCTAATTTCCGTCCGGTGAAGCGCATTCTCGATTGCATCAAAGCGTTTGCGAAAGTTCGGCAGCAGGTAGACGCGCTGTTGTACATGGCAGGTGATGGCCCTGAGCGCGGCCCCGCAGAAGAAATGGCCCGGGAACTGGGCATCGAACGATTCATTCGATTCCTGGGCAAACAAGATCATGTGGAGCGACTCATTCCCAGAATGCATGCTCTTCACCTGCCCAGCGAAACGGAAGCTTTCGGCTTGGCCGCGTTGGAAGCAATGGCCTGCGGCGTGCCACCCGTCGCGACCCGAACCGGCGGCGTGCCGGACTTGATCACCGATGGCGTGGACGGCTTTATGGAACCGGTCGGGGATGTGGACGCTCAAGCCGGACGACTGATTAGCCTGCTGACCGACGATCCCCTGCACGACAAAATGGCGGCAGCGGCTCGCCAAACTGCTGAAACGCGGTTCGCCACCGAGTTAGTTATTCCGCAGTATGAGCGTTACTACGAAGAAGTCATCGGTTAAACAAGCACAGCAATTTAAAAGTCTTTGTTTCAGGTCGCCCTACAATACAAATAGGAGCGTGTTTCCGCGCTTTCCTAGGACCTCTTGAATCGATTTACCGCGTTCCTCTGTGTTTTTCTATTCAGCTTGCCGATGATGGCGGCTACGGAATTCTTCCCGCTCCGGGATGTAAAGCCCGGCTTAAAAGGGGTGGGCCGGACGGTTTTTCAAGGCAGCCGCATTGAAGAATTTCAGGTGGAAATTTTAGGCGTTCTCCAGAACTCCGCCCCGAAACAATCCATTATTCTGGCAAAATTGACCGGCGGTCCGCTGGCCGACGTCGGCGTGCTGCAAGGCATGAGCGGCAGCCCGGTCTACATTGACGGCAAACTGCTGGGCGCGGTGGCCCTTGGTTTTCCTTTTTCAAAACAAGCCATCACCGGCATTCAGCCGATTGAACAGATGTTGAACAACACCGCTCCTTCTGCCGAACCGACGCAAACCGCGCTTTCTTATTCGCAGGTAGCGCAGCGATGGCAGCAACAATTTCAACCTGATCATTCCGGCCTAAACGGAAGCGACTCCCGATCCGAACTGCGAACCATTTCCACGCCGCTTGCTTTTGGCGGGTTTACAGATTCCACCGTGCGCGCTTTTTCGAATGTGCTGCGGAATCTCGGCTTCGAACCGCAGACCGGAATCGGCAGCGGCACGCCTACTACCGAGCAGTACACCGGCACCGTGCAGCCAGGTTCGATGATCAGCGTGGAACTGATGAGCGGCGACCTGAACATCAGCGCCGATGGCACGGTTACGCACGTGGATGGAAAAAAGATTTATGCATTCGGCCATCGTTTTCTGGCCAACGGCACCACCGATCTGCCGTTTGCCCGCGCTGACGTATTAACGCTGCTTGCTAATTTCAATTCTTCTTTTAAAATCTCCGCTGCGCGTGAACTGGTCGGCAGCTTGAACAGCGACATGAGCACCGGCATCGCCGGTGAGATAGGCCGCCCTGCTCATCTGGTTCCCATGCACATTGAAGTGCGCGATCCGGTCCGCTCGCATAGCTACAACATCAACCTTATTAACGATCGCCTTTTTACTCCACTATTAACGCAGATGGCGCTGTTTTCCGCGCTCGACGCTACCGAGCGGACTGCCGGCGCGGGAACGCTGTTCGTGCATGGAAAAATCGAATTTCAGAACAACACGCCGCCGCTTGAATTTGAAAACGCCTTTGCCGCTGATGCGAACGCCGCCTTGCAAGGCACTTTCAACATTGTTGTGCCGCTTGCTTTTTCGCTCCAATCCGGCTTCCGCGATCTGCAAGTAAAAACCATGTCGTTTCGCTTCGACTCTACCGAACGAAAGCAGCAGTTGGAAGTGCAGGATGCGTGGCTTTCAAAAAGCGAAGCTCGGCCCGGCGATACCGTCGCTGTTACCTGCCTGCTTGGTGGCGAAAACGGATTTACGCTGCGAAAAACCGTAAATTACCGCATTCCGGTCGGCGCGCCGGTAGGCCGTCTTCTGTTCACTATTAGTGATGCGAACTTTCTGAACTATGGCGAACTATCGAGCATGTCTCCCACCGCCGTTCATTCCGCCCGGCAGTTAGTGCGAATTTTAAACGAGATTCGGCCCAACAACAGCGCTTACGTTCGCATCTGGCGGCAACAGCCTGCTTTTGCGCTACCCGGCGCTGACTTGACGGATCCGCCTCCTTCCGCCGCGCTGGTGCTGGCTTCTGCTTCCAGCGCGCTTTCAAACGGCACCGGAGTATTGTCCGCGCGCGGATCGCAAGTGGCTGAACTGCCCATTGCGCTCGGTGATTATGCCGTCACCGGATCGAAAACAGTTCAATTGGACATTAAAGAGTGATACGAATACGTTTGGCCGCTTTTCTTGCATTTGCTGGTCTTCTTTCTGCGGCCACCAGCAGCACCTGGGATACCAGTTCTTCCAGCGATTTTCTTCGCGGGCGTTTGAAAGGACTTTCGGTAACGCCCGAAGGCTGGCTACAACCCGGCCCTGCTTTGGCCAAAGAAATACCGTTAAATGAGCCGGTGCTTTGGACCTTGATTCCTGCCGGCGAGGGCGGCGCGTATGCCGCCACTGGACACACCGGCAAAGTGTATTACATTGATCGCGCCGGAAAAAGCACCCTGCTTTGGACTGCCGACCAGCCCGAAGTTTTTGCGCTTTGCACCGACAGCAAAGGCCGCTTGTACGCAGGCACTTCTCCCAACGGCGGCGTTTATCGTATTGACGAAGGCAAAGTTGTGGAAGTAGCGCATTTGGGAACGAAATATATTTGGGCACTCGCTGCTACCGCTGATGATTCTATTTTTGCTGCTACCGGCGATGGAGGAAAAGTTTTTCGTATTGATTCTTCCGGACAGGCGCAGCTTTACTTCGATACAGGCCAAAGCAATGTCACTTCGCTCGCGCTCGGCTACGGCGGCCACCTGTACGCAGGCACTGATCCCAACGGCTTGTTATATGACATCACCGGTCCCGCGCACGGAACCGCTTTATACCGCTCCAGCCTGCCCGAAATTCACTCCGTCGCAGTGGAAAAGAACGGCACAATTTTTGCTTCCGCTTTGGGCGGCTCCTTGACTAGCCGTACTGCCACTCCGGCCAGCGCCACAACGGCTAACGCAACGGCGGTGGTGGCGGCCACGCCCACTGTGATTTCAGTTTCGGAAGCAAAAGAAAACGGAATCGTTCCCGAACAAAATGCTGATATCAAAATTCAAGCTCCCAAAGGCACCGCCACTTCCACCATCACCTCTGCCACTGCCGCGCCCACGCCTGCTTACACCGAAGTGAGCGGCGTTGAGAAATCCGCTATCTACCGTTTATCACCTGACGGCGCAGTCGATACGCTGCGCACTTCCAAAGAAGAGAACGTTTTTAAGCTTCTTCCTGAGGGAGAAAAAATCTGGTTTTCTACCGATGTACATGGGCGGCTTTATTCCCTCGCTCAGAATCGCCAACAAATTTTATTAACTGAAACCGGCGATGGTGACGCTAACAGCTTAGTGCGAACCACTGCCGGGGTCTGGGTCGGCTTAAGCAATCCGGCGCGAGTTGCTTTACTGAGCAGCGAAGCCGCCGCGAAATCGATTTACGAATCGCCCGTCCATGATGTCACAACTTTTGCTCGCTGGGGAAAACTCTCCTGGAAAGCTACTGCGCCGGGCATCAGCTTTCAAACTAGAACCGGCAACACCGGACGGCCTGATGCTACCTGGAGCAACTGGTCCGCGCCCATCAGCAGTGAAAATGCGGCAGCGATCAGCAGCCCGAAAAGCCGCTACATCCAATGGCGTGCGGAATGGCCTGCTGGCAGCAGCGCGCAATTGTGGAGCGTCACCGTTCCCTTTCTGCCCCAAAACTCCGCTCCGGTGGTGCGCAGCATCAGCATCACTTCCGTTGCTGCCGCGTCCGCTGCAAAAACAACTTCGGGCGCCAGTTCCTCGTCCGGCGGTGCTTACACTATTACTGTTACTGACACCGGTGATGCTTCTTCGAGCACTAGCGGCACCGCTACCCAAACCGCCAATCGCCCAAGCACCACCCAAACGCAATTGACTTGGCAGGCTGACGATCCCGATAACGACAAGCTGATTTACTCGGTTTTCTTTCGCGGCGAAGGCGAACAGAACTGGACCCTGCTCCGCAAGGATTTATTCGATAACACGCTGCTGCTTGATGCTGATGCGCTTGCTGACGGCAGATATCTGTTCAAAGTGATCGCTTCTGATAAGCCTGCAAACGACTTGCGCTACGCAGCAGAAACGGAACTGGTGTCCAGTCCGGTGCTGATTGACAACACGCCGCCAGTGATCACCGCCGCCGCGCCGCAGCGCAACGGTTCAACTCTTGAGTTAGCATTCTCTGCCGAAGACAAAGGAAGCGCATTAAGGCGCTGCGAATATTCCGTTGACGCCGGTATCTGGCAGCCGCTTGAAGCAACCGATGGCATCACGGATTCCAAGCAGGAAAATTTTAAGCTGCAAATTTCCGATCTAAAATCCGGTGAGCATGTTCTCACTATCCGCGTTTACGACAGCGCCGGAAATGCGGGATTAGCGCGGATTATCGTGCGCTGAAACCTCGTTTTATTCCGCTATGCTTCTTCCGGCAATGCCAATACTAGCGGCGGCAGCGAGCAGGTGCCGGTCGTTAGTCCAGATTTCTGATTCCCCCGCTTCCAATGCAGTTACTAAGTGAATGGCATCACCAGCCCGCAAGGGAACGCTTGGCGAGAGCCCCCGAACAAGAGTTGCCGTTCTACGTAGCAGAGCCTCATTAACCGGCATTAAGCCCCAAAAATCGGCTTTCACATGGCTTCTAAAAAGATCTATCAGCTCGCAACCTTGAGCGCGGGTGAGAAAGCCTTCCCGAATGTGTCGATGAAACACGCAAGTAACTTCGATCAATGCCCATGAGGAAGAACAGATATACGGTGCTCCGCGGATCAACTTCCTCACCGCTTCTGCATCACGTTCATTGACGTAATATTTCGCAATGTACGCCGAATCCAAATACACTCTTATCGGTCTTCTTCCAGAAAGCGTCCACTATCGCCAGCAACAGATGGAAAACGCTGCCAAAGATCCGTTAAGTCAGGCAGACGCCGTTTTACGCGCTTTTGGGAAAGAGGACGCAGTTCAGCAACAGCTTCACCGCGACGCTCAATTACGATTACTGTGCCTTCGGCAGCTTCGCGCACTAACTCGGATGTACGAATGTGGAGATCACGAATCGAAGCTTTTTTCATGTGCTACATCGTAGCACGTCCACAACTAAAGTAAATAAACAGCATCAACGGATAGCAGATGCTGATGCCAACAAGAGCAAATGCTCGATAGAGACCATCGAGATCGCAATCAAGGGCTACAATATTCACGGCAGGGTTTCGGCAATCACAGGGTAAATTATCTGCTCTTGTCAGGTGTCCTGCTTATCCCGAACTGACATGGGCTTAATGCTTGGTGTCCTTCAAGTAAATTTCCACTCGATCTGTGGTCCAAGTAGATATGCGGCAGTCAAAAAATCAGTATCTTTTGTCCAGATGGGCCACTGCAGCGCAAGTGCAGCGGCAGTAATTGGCCAATCATCCTGATCGCGATGATTGATCCACTGCCTGACAATACTTTCGAATCTCGCGTATATTTCAGGCTCTATCACTTGAACTATCTCGCGCAGAGAACTTAAAATCGTCAGCGCCAGTGTGGGTCAATTTTTCGCTTCGACAAAATACTAGGAAGATGTTCATAAGCTTCGGCGAATGCGGTATCTGGCGCGAAGAAGTCAACGCCTTCGCTATATGTAATAAGCAATGCAAGAACTTGTGATCCAAGCACCGCGCGAATCAGGATATTAGCGTCCGAGAACCAGGAGTTTAACTCTTTGCTGTTCGGCGGTTGCATCAGCTTCGCCGGGTTTGCGAACGGTGGGAACATAGATTCCGATAATCGCGCCATGACGTGTAATGGCAACTGGCGTCTCTGATTCCTAGTAGCTGGACAGGGTCTCGCGGAACTCCCGAATTTCTACTCTGGTCGATCGCATACATTTAAATTTGTGTACACAAGTTTGGGTTGCTTGCTGATGCTGTGATTCAAATCGGAGATTGTGCAGCCAAGCACCCGTTTTACGGGATTTCCGGTATAACCAGCAGCGGCGGCTGATACTGCCGGTCCTTCCACCGCAACAACAGCGCGGCTAATACCAGCAGATTATTGCCTACCGCGCAAACTGTAATCGGCTTTCAACATGCCGAAAGCCAGCAGCGCATAAACAAACACCAGCAAAATTAATTGCTGCCAACGCAATCGATCAGAAAACCAGAACGGGGACCAGCAGAGAAAAGGAAGAATCAGCAAAGGCCCCATAAGGTCGCGGATCGACACGCCATGCCGATTAATCAGTTGAATACCAGTGCGTATCACATCGCGATGCAGCGGCAGAACAGTTTGCACTTCCCAATCCCTGAATATGCGCGCGCCGGAAAAATAGAAAACCTGCGGCTTGGTTGAAACTCCCTGCCAAAGAAACGCCGACCTGCGGAAATAGTAGCGCAGACAACACAAGAACTCCTCCCAGAACCGATTCAGTTGCATCAGCGGAAACAATCACCTAGCAATCTTCGCAGCTATTTTGAAAGTTTGCCTCAAGCGCGAAATACCACGGGTTTATTTTCAATCATGATAATTTCTGCAAATCAGTTGGCGATTGATTCAGCCGCGCTCTTCCCTGGCTAAGTCGCAATAGCCAATTAAGTTATTCTTTACCTTGACTATCTACAATCATTTGAAATATTGTAGATAATCAAGGTAAATTCAGGAGCAATTAATGCGCTGGCTGAACAGTTTCCGAATGGCTCTTCGTTCCCTATTCAACCCTCGGCAGGCAGACGCCGATCTCCGCGAGGAACTGCAAGATCATCTTCATCAGGAAATCGAAAACAACATCCGCAATGGCATGACGCCGGAAGAAGCCCGCTATGCCGCGCAGCAATTGGTCGGCTCAACCACTCTGTTTGCGGAACAATGTCGGGATTACCGCCGAACCGCACTGGTCGAGAACTTCGCGCGCGACCTGCGCTACGCCATTCATATGCTCCGCCGCACGCCCCTGTTCAGCGCGGCCGCGATCATCACCCTGGCGCTTGGCATCGGCGCGAACACATTCATCTTCACGTTTATCGAAAACGTGCTGCTGCGTTCCCTGCCGGTTTTCGATCCTCAGCAGCTTTTTTCCCTCAACTGGGGTAGCAACAGCAACATGTCATATCCCGATTACGTCACTTTTCGCGAACAGAACAGCGTTTTCTCCCAGCTTGCCGCTTCGCGCATGAACAATGTCAACTTGAACCTGCGCCCGCGCGAAAACTTCCTGGTTTGGGGCTACGAAGCAACCGGCAATTACTTTCAAATGTTAGGCATTCAACCGCAGCTTGGCCGTTTTTTCACGCCCGCCGAAGATGATGTTCCCGGCACTCATCCGGTGCTGGTCATCAGCGATCGCTTTTGGCGCAGTCATTTTGCTGCTGATCCGCATGTCCTGGGAAGAATGATGAAGCTCAACGGATACCCGTTTACGATCATTGGGGTTGCGTCTTCCACATTTACTGGCACAGAACTAATCTTTGCGGGTGACTTCTGGGTTCCCATGAGCATGGAGCGGGAAATCGAGCCGGGTAACGATTGGTATCACTCGCGCAATGCCCAGAACATCTGGTCAATGGGCCGTTTGAAAGAAGGCGTTTCCACCGCCCAAGCCGAAGCGAATCTCAATCAGATTGCGCAGCAGATTGCCCGCACATTTCCTGACGCAACCGATCCGAAAGCCCGCTTCCACCTATCGCGGCCAGGATTGATCGGCGAAACTCTGCGCAAGCCCATCACCAGCTTCGGCATGGTTCTGGCCGGCTTAGCGGCCTTAGTGTTGCTGCTCGCCTGCGTTAATCTCGCGGGCTTGTTGCTGGCCCGCGCTGCTGACCGGCATCGTGAAATCGGCATTCGGCTCGCTTTAGGAGCAGGCAAGTTTCGCCTGCTGCGCCAGTTTCTCACCGAAAGCCTCTTGCTTTCAGCCATTGGCGGAACGCTTGGTTTCCTTCTTGCTGCCGGTGCCTGCCGTTTGTTCAGTTCATGGCATCCCGATCTCGGTATTCCCATTGACCCGGTTCTCCAGCCGAATGGAACTGTTTTATGTTTCACTCTCGTTGTAGCTCTAGCGGCAACGTTGATATTCGGGCTTGCGCCCGCTCTTCAATCTCTGCGGGCCGACATTGTTCCCAGTCTCAAAAGCGAGCCGATCTCCGTCCGGCTGCGCCGTTTCAGCCCGCGCGATGTTTTAGTAGTAGGGCAAATTGCACTCTCGCTGGTTCTGGTCATCTGTTCGGCGCTGGTTGTTCGCAGCTTGCAGCATGTTCTCAGCCTGAATCTTGGCTACAATCCGGATCACGCCGTTTCTGTTTCATTCGATCTTCGCTTGAAAGATTACACCCCTGAGAAAAGCCGCCGCTTTTGCGCCACCCTGCTGCAAAAGACAGCCGCAATACCAGGATTTGAGGCGGTCGGCATTACCAGCAACATGCCGCTTCGCGTCGATCACGGCAACAACAACATCATTTCCCGCGCTGACCGGCCTGTGCCGAAAAATTCGGAGATGCGCGTGGCTACTCTCTACAGCATTTCGCCCGGCTATCTTCGCGCTATGGGAACACGGCTCCTTTCGGGGCGCGACATCGGGATTCAAGACCGCTCTGACACGCTCCCGATAGCAATCGTGAACGAAGCCTTGGCTCACTTATTGTTTGGTGATGAAAACCCGCTTGGCAAACACCTGCGCTTGAGCACCGACCCGGCGGACAAAGGCTACCAAATCGTCGGAATGGTGAAAACCGGCAAATACGAATCTCTGGGAGAAGACCCGCGCCCGGCAGTGTTTCGCCCCATCGCGCAAACCAGCGTTGATTGGACAACGTTGATAGCACGCAGTTCGCTACCGGCGCAAACTGCCACGGAGCTCCTTCGTAAAACAGTGCTCGATCTCAATCCTGAACTGACGCTTTCCCATACCGGCAGCCTTCAAAGCCAACTGGCCTTGCCGCTATTCCCGGCTCGCATGGCTGCCCTTGTGCTCGGTCTTTTCGGTGCGCTTGCTGCTGTGTTAGCCGCTGCTGGCTTACTCGCTTTAATGGCCTATGCCGTGGCGCGGCGAACACGCGAAATCGGAATCCGCATAGCTTTAGGTGCTCAAACCAGCCAGATACTTTCCGCTGTTTTCCGCCGTACTCTCGTGCTTTGCGCAATCGGCCTTTCCGTAGGAGTAATAATCACGCTCATAACTGGACAACTCTTAACAGCAGTTCTTTACGGAATCAGCCCGCATGATCCGGCAGCATACGGTTCAGCACTTCTTCTAATGAGCGCAGTTGCTTTACTAGCCTGCTGGCATCCGGCGCTTCGCGCCATCCGCACCGAGCCCAGCCGCACCCTGCGGGAAGAGTGAAACTTAATTGTAGGGGAGCGGTAAAAGTTTCTTCTGCGTAAGGAATACTAGAAGTCATCCCTAAACCGTTTGGAAGTTACTGAGCAGCCTTTTCATCCGT
>CAXTWH010000040.1:0-38505 GCA_964247975.1 uncultured Bryobacteraceae bacterium
CGCACCTTTTAGCAAGGTGGAGGACCTGTAGTTTGCGTAGCGCTCACCGAAGATCGCTGATTAAACCAGACTAGAAAATTAGGCATGAGATAGAGCGCTCTGTCCCATGCCGAAATATTGCCTTCGCGCTAGATCATGCTGTTCCCGGAGTTCCATTCCGAGAGTTCCCATAGGCGTATTCCGGAACAATTTTGTTAATCCTTCTACTTGGAGCTTCCTCCTGCAGCCCACTCTTTCTACTCGTTCCGCAGCGTCATCACTGGATCCGTGGTCGAAGCTTTATAGGCCGGAATAAGCGCTGCGATAAAGGTTGCAATCAGAAGAACGATAGCCGCCGTCGCGAACGCAAGGGGGTCGTATGGTGTTAGTCCATAAAGCAGTGCTCTTGCTGCCCGATTTGCGAAGCCGGATAGTACAAAGCCAGTCACGATTCCGAGAAGAATGATGGCAGCAGAGTCTTTCAGCATTAAACTAAGAATCTTGGTGGGCGCAGCCCCGATTGCCATTCGGATTCCGATCTCCTGCCGCCGTTGAACCACTGCGTAGTTCATAACTCCATAAAGTCCAAGAGCTGCCAAGGCAAGCGATAGAATACCGAAAAGTTCAGCAACTGTTGCAAGCAATCGCTCGCGAACAAGAGTGTCGTTGATCAACTGCTGTTCCTCCGAGACTTTAATAATTCTGAACTGCGAACCCGTTTCCCGACGTAACTCAGAGTTGAAAGATGTAGTCCCGCTGCGCGCTTGCACTTGAAGCGTCATTGCAAAACCTGGGTGCCCCTGCGGGGGAACCCAGACGGTTATGCGTCCGTAAGGTATGTAGATGATAGGAGGTCCGACATCTCGCATACTCGCAATTTTCGTGTCTTCCACAATACCGGTGATTTCCGTCCAATGCGGCGAGTCCGCCATTTTGGTCAGCCTGCGTCCAATGGGGTTCTCTGCCCCGAAGAATTTGCGAGCAAACGCCCGGTTGATGACGGCCACTGCTGGAGCGTTCAGTGAAGAGTCCCTTTCAGCAAAGTTATGGCCGTCTGTGAATTTGATCCCCAAGGTGCCGAAATACTCGGCCGAAGTGAAAATGATTGTAGCTGTTGGATCAACTGGAGCGCTCTGCCGTGCGTTAGTGCGCAGACCTATAAACTGCGGAGTGCCATCGAACAGAGTCGCCGATGTGATACTGGCCTTCTCTATTCCAGGAGACGCTTGGATGCGTTGAAGCAGCTCACCCCAAGCTACTGGATACATCTGCTTTTCATCGCCAAGTCGAGGCAAAGTTAGGCGAGCGGTAATTACATTTGCGGGTTGAAATCCGAGCGGCGACGAGAGTAGGTTGCCGAGCGTGCGGCTAAATAGAGTCGCCCCTACCACGAGCACTAGAGAAAGCGCGATTTGCGCAGCGACGAGGATTCTTCGTAGTCTGTTGTTACCCCTCGTGAGCCGTGTCCCGCTCCTTAGTGCCGCAAACGTATCAGTTCTTGCGAGATTGAACGCCGGAATTAATACGCTAATCACTATAGTGGCGAGCGCGACGGAACCTGCAAAGGCAAAAAGCCGTAGGTCAAAGCCAATTGCGAGCTCTGCGGGATCGCTCGACGGAGTCAGCATACGGACGAAGATGGGTGTCGCCCAATACGCGATGAGAGCTCCAATTACTGTCGAAATGGAGACAAGGAGAATGCTTTCTGTAATCAGTTGCTGAAGTATCCGCTTACGTCCTGCGCCGAGAGAGAGACGGAGTGCTATCTCCCGTTGTCGCGCATTCCCTTTTGCTAGAAGCAAATTTGTGACGTTTGTGCAGGCAATGAGCAGAACGATAGCTGCCAAGCTCATGACCAGTTGAAGCGATCGTTTGTACTGTTGACGCAAATATGCGATCCCACCACCTGCCGCCACACCCTTAATTCTCATGCCGGCCAAGAATCTGTCAATTACGGATTTCGGCGTTCCCGGTGGGGCATGCTGGCGAACGTCTTCCAGCATAATTTCGTTCATCACAGCCTGCATGGGAGCGGCCGCTTGCGCGACGCTCACGCCTGGATGCAAGCGACCTATTGTCTGTAACCAGAAAAAGTGATCATTCTGGAGATACTCCGGGGGTGCCATAGCGATGGGCGTCCAAACGTCGACAAACTTACCGATTTCGACGCCGAAGAAATGTCGGGGAGCTACTCCGATAATTTCAAATGTCTGATCGCCGACTCGAAGTTTGGAGCCAACTACAGTTGGGCTTCTATCAAATTGCTTTTTCCATAGGCGGTCGCTGACCACAGCCACGAGGTGTTGACCTGGCTCCCGATCATCATTCGAAGTGATGATCCTTCCGAATGCAGGCTGTATACCAAGAACTTCGAAGTAATTACCGGAAATAATCTGGCGAACATGTCGTTGTTCCTTAGCACCATTCACGGTGACAGTTTCTTCATTCGCCGACTGATAAGCCATTAGATCTGCAAAGCTACCCTCGCGTTCGTGCATGAGTTGAAAGACTTTGTACGAGCTGCCAACACCAGATGATTCGCCTGAGCCAGTCACTCTCACGGTCCGAAACAAAGATGCAGGATCCTTTACCGGCAACATTTTCAGAAGGATGGCATCCATCACTGAAAACGTTGCGACGTTTGCACCTATGCCTAAAGCCAACATTAAGATGGCGAGTACGCTAAATCCAGGATCTCGGCGAAACATCCGGAAAGCGTACTGGGTGTCGCGGACTACATTAGCGAGCCAATTCACGCGCCGTACGTCGCGGCATTGCTCTTTCGCGCTTTCAAGCGAGCCAAAATCGCGTTGCGCGAGTTCCTTTGCTTTTTCGGGAGTCACTCCGTCATTCAGGTGTTTTCGGGTCTGTAATTCGAGATGGTTGCTGATCTCTTCTTCCATCTCAGCGTCCGCCCGCTGTGGAAGCAAAATGCCACGCAATCTTAACGCAAAGTTTGTCCAGTTCATGTCATGCCATCTCCAGCACTCGGCCTATTGCGGTTGTAAACCGAACCCAGTTCTCACGTTCTAATTCCAGTTGTTTGCGCCCTGAAGGAGTTAGGCGATAGAAGCGAGCCCGGCGTCCTAACTCCGAGGTGGCCCATTCCGCTTTGATCCAACCTTTGTGCTCCAGTCGATGCAGGGCTGGATATAGCGATCCCTGATTAACTCGCAGGACCTCCTCCGAGAGTTGTTGAATACGCTCCGAGATGGACCAACCGTGCATAGGACCCGACATTAGCGTCCGGAGAATGAGCAGGTCAAGCGTCCCCTGGAGAATGTCCATTTTCGTTTCTGCGCGTTTCATGATATTGACATTCAACAATATATACTATGTTGTTGAATGTCAACAGCAAGAGTACAAACATCTTCCTCCAGGGAGGGCGACTTCATCAAGCTACTATAGGAGCGGTTACGGGATTTCAGTGCTTTTATTGCACAAATTAATGTTTGTACAGCAATTCTAATGACAAGCTGTTTTTGCGTTGCAGAACTCTGTTATTTAAATGCATTAACAGCAGGTTTATGTTCCTGCCCAGGCACTCTAATCCGCGCCTTCGCTGCCGACCTTCAGCACTGCCAGGAAGGCTTCCTGCGGAATTTCCACGCGGCCTACGCGCTTCATGCGCCGCTTGCCTTCTTTCTGTTTTTCGAGCAGCTTGCGCTTGCGGGAAATATCGCCGCCGTAGCATTTCGCCAGCACGTTCTTGCGAATGGCGGAAATAGTTTCGCGCGCAATAATTTTGGTGCCGATTGCGGCTTGCAAAGCCACTTCAAACATCTGCCGGGGAATCAGTTTGCGAAGACGTTCAATCAATGCTTTTCCGCGCTCGTGGGCGTAATCACGATGAACAATCAGTGAAAGAGCGTCCACCGGCTCGCCTGCCACCAGAACATCCAATTTCACCATCGGCGAAATGCGATGTCCGGACAGTTGATAATCGAGCGAAGCATAGCCGCGCGAAGCAGACTTCAAGCGATCGTAGAAATCAAGCACAATTTCGTTCAACGGCAACTCGTATAACAACAGAACGCGCCCGCTTCCAATGTATTCAAACTTTTTCTGCGAGCCGCGCTTTTCTTCGAGCAATTTCAGGATTTCGCCCACGTATTCTTCGCGGGTGATAACAGTGGCGTCAATGATCGGTTCTTCCACCTGCTTGATGCTGGAAGGGTCCGGGAAGCGCTGGGGGTTATAAACCTCGATCAGTTCATCGTTAGTCGTGGTAATGCGGTAGCGGACGCCGGGCGCGGTGGTGATCAGGTCAATCTTAAATTCACGCTCCAAGCGCTCCTGCACAATCTCCAGGTGCAGCAGCCCCAGAAAACCGCAACGGAAACCAAACCCTAAAGCCGCTGAATTTTCCGGCTCGAAATTGAAGGAACTGTCGTTTAAACGCAGCTTTTCCAGCGCGTCCCGCAGCAGCCCATGTTCATGCGATTCCACCGGGTACAAACCGGCAAACACCATCGGCTTGATTTCCTGGAAGCCGGGCAGCGGTTCAGTATTAGGAAAAGCTTCGTCAATGATTGTGTCGCCAATCTGAGCATCGGAAACGGTTTTAATGTTGGCGGAAATGAATCCTGCCTCGCCGGCCGTCAGCTCCGTGCAAGGCACAGGCTTGGGGGATTGAAAGCCCAGCCCTTCCACTTCATGCACTTTACCGTTGGACCACAACCGGATTTTCTGCCCGACTCGCAGCGTACCGTCCATTATGCGGGTAAGAATGATAACGCCGCGATACGGATCAAACCAGGAATCAAAAATCAAGGCCCGCAAGGGAGCATTCGGGTCGCCTTTGGGCGGCGGAATGCGATGCACGACGGCTTCCAGAATTTCTTTAATGCCAATGCCTGCTTTGGCGCTGGCGAGCACTGCGTCGCTCGCGTCCAAGCCGATCACCTGTTCAATCTGTTCGCGAATTCGGTCCGGTTCGGCGGAAGGCAAATCGATTTTGTTGATCACCGGAATGATTTCCAGGTCGTGACTCAGGGCCAGGTAAGTGTTAGCTAAGGTTTGCGCTTCCACGCCCTGCGAAGCGTCCACTACCAGAAGCGTTCCTTCACAAGCTTGCAGGCTGCGCGAAACCTCGTAAGTGAAATCAACGTGGCCCGGTGTATCGATCAGATTCAGTTCGTACATATTGCCGTCGTCGGCTTTGTAATTCAAGCGAACGGCATGAGCTTTGATGGTGATGCCGCGTTCGCGCTCCAGATCCATCGAATCAAGCACCTGTTCCATCATTTCGCGCTGCGACAAAGCGCCGGTGTATTCAAGCAGGCGATCAGCCAAGGTGGACTTCCCGTGATCAATATGCGCGATGATCGAGAAGTTGCGAATGAAGCGGGGGTCCATGCGGTAAACTGAGGGTAATTCGAATTATCCCATAGCATCGCAGTTCTTCTCTTCGAATGCATTCAATAATGCCTGTTTTCCTGCGATGCCGGCGTAATCACCAGTTTTTTCATTCATGCCTGCCAAGACCATACAAGGAAGCCTGGACGCCTCGCAACTCCGCATCGGTGTTGTGGTCAGCCGGTTCAATGAATTCATCACGGAACAGTTGACCAAGGGCGCGCTGCAAACTTTGGACAAACAAGGCTGCGCTTCCGTTACCCTAGCCAAGGTTCCGGGCGCTATGGAGCTGGCCATTGCCGCCCAGTTTATGGCTCCTCACTGCGACGCGATTGTGGCTTTGGGCGCGGTGGTGCGGGGCGATACTCCTCATTTTGAGTACGTGTGCGAGGGCATGACTGAAGGTTTAACCCGCGTCAGCCTCGATTCGGGGATTCCCATTGCTTTCGGGGTGCTGACCACAAATGATCTGCAGCAGGCAATGGATCGCGCTGGCGGCGTAAGCGGTAATAAAGGCAGCGAAGCCGCTGAAGCAGCAATTGAAATGGCGAATCTGCTCCGGTTATTGAAGGAAGCCAAGTAGTTATGGCGGCTCGTCATCGTTCCCGTAAACGTGCGCTGCAGGTGCTGTTTGAATGGGATATTCGCAAGGAAGCCGTAGACCGCGCTATCAGCCATTTCTACGATTCGCTGTATTCCGAAGAACAGGAAAAGCAGCCCAAGCCCGACAAGTTCATGGAAGAGTTAGCACGCGGCACAGCGGCCCGCGCCGGCGAAATTGACCGGCAGATTGAAGCCAAATCGGCCCATTGGCGGCTGGAGCGGATGGCGGTAGTGGATCGCAACATTCTGCGGCTGGCCGTGTATGAGTTGAGCCGCCAGGAAGTTCCCGCCGTAGTGATTATTGATGAAGCTTTGGAACTGGCGCGGCAGTTTTCAAACGATGAATCGATTTCCTTTATTAACGGCGTTCTGGATGCTGTTTATAAGCAGGCCAAAGGAGCCGGTTCGCCTCAGTAGAATATTGTTCGCCTTCCGATGAGGATAATCTAAATTCTCCCATGTCATCTTCTGTTCAACCACTGCTCGGCAAACGGGCTTTAATCACCGGCGCCAGCAAAGGCATTGGCAAGCGCACCGCAATTGCGTTAGCTGTGGCAGGCGCGGATGTGGTAGTAAATTACAACTCCGACCAGGCCGGGGCGGAAGCGGTGGTGCAGGAAATTGAGGCGTTGGGTCGAAAAGCAATGGCGGTTCAAGCTGATGTTGGAAACAGCGCGGACATCGGACGCTTGTTTGAAACCTCTTTGCGCGACGCGCCGTTAGCGATTCTGGTCAATAACGCCGGTATTCAAACCTGGAAGCCCCTGCTTGATTTATCGGAAGCCGAATGGGACCGCGTGATTGATGTGAACCTGAAAGGCTGTTTTCTTTGCACGCAGCAGGCGGCCCGCCATATGCGCGATCAGAAAACCGGCGGGTCCATCATTAATATCGGTTCCGGCTGCAATAAGCTGGCGTTCCCGAATCTGGCGAATTACACGGCCAGTAAAGGCGGTATTGAAATGTTCACTAAAGTGGCGGCGGCGGAACTGGGCCAGCACAACATTAGAGTGAACTGCGCTGCTCCGGGGGCCATTGAAATCGAGCGAACCAAGCAGGAAGCTGGGGATTATGCAGGCACTTGGGCCAAGTTAACTCCGCTCAGCCGGGTAGGCCGGCCGGACGATGTGGCCAGTGTAGTTGTGTTTCTGGCTAGCGATGCCGCTGCTTTTGTAACCGGGCAGACGATCTGGATTGATGGCGGATTGTTCAGCAAACCGGCTTGGCCTTACGAATAAATTGAAAAAGACGATCCAATTTTTTGCTTTACGGGCAAAGTGTGACGCATTCCATCCAAAAACTTTTAATTTGCTGCGCAGCGGATATTAAATCTTCCAAACTGGACGGCTTGCGCAGATAAGCATTCGCGTGTGAATCATAAGCCCGGCGTACATCGACTTCGGCGCGCGAAGAAGTGAGAACAATTACCGGAATGCGGCGCGTATCCGGATTGTTCTTAATCCGGGCTAAGACATCGTGGCCACTGATTTTCGGGAGATTTAGATCAAGCAAGATTAGATCGGGCCAATGTTTTGTGCCCTGTTTGGATTCTTTTTCAATCGCGTCAATACCTTCCGCCCCGTCTTTTGCCACTTTTAGGTGAACATTGGCCTGCAATTCCTTAAAAGCTTCTTCCAGCAACCGGACATCGCCGGGATTGTCCTCGATCAGCAGCACTTCCAGCGGCCTTTTCTGTTCTCCGTAATTCATGATTTTCGCGCTTCAGTTGCGTTCATTACTGTTGCCGGCACAAACGAATTAACACATATCTTCCTGGAATTTTCAAATTAATAGGATGCTTTGTGATCCCAACTAAAAGTATTCCTTGTTTAAAAATAATAACCTGCGGATTAATTTTTTGAATTAGATCACTGAAGATTCCAGCTTAATCCTTTGTTATGTGTTGCTTATCTAACGCAAACACAAAAAACTGCTTTCTGGTTTTCTCGGAAATTTGGGCGAAACGGATTGACGTAAAAAAAGTGCAAAAATGTTTCAGATCATCTCTAAAGTTAAAGTGCGCTTCCGCCGAATGGATAGTAGATGCCTTTTCTACTACGTTCTTTTCTCGCCGCCGTCGGATGCGCCGGGTTGCTTGCTTCCTTCGCTTTTGCGCAAAACGCAGTCTCCGCCGGACAAAATCCGCTCAGCCTCCAGCAGCAGGCCATTGCGCGGCAGATGGAAGTGATCGCTTCCGCTTCTGCGGAAAAACAGGCAAATTCCATTCGGCAACAGGCAGAATCACTGCGAAAACAATCGGGGGTGCCTGATCCTAACCAGAACGCGAATTCCTTGGCGGAATCAACGCCGAAAGTGAATGCGGCGAAGTCTGCGGCCAAAGAAGCCGCGCCTGCTGCCGCCGACCGGAAGGAAACCGCTGCGCCGGAGGTGGCAACTGCCGGCAGTCCGGCTAACCGGACGGGCTTCTATACAACTCCTTGGCCGCAATCGCCGGATTTCGTGATGCCGAATGTGCAGGTGCAAACGGATTCCTGCGATGCGCTGGAAAGCGGCGAAATTGAAAAGCTGGTGAGCGAAGCGAGCAACAAAAATAAAGTGGATGCTACCCTGCTGCGGGCCGTGATGGTGCAGGAATCGGGTTTTCGCCCTTGCGCGGTTTCCACCGCCGGAGCAATGGGCTTAATGCAGATCATGCCGGGTACCGCCGACGACCTCGGACTGGCCGACCCCTTTGATCCTTCCGCCAATGTGGATGCAGGAGCACGGTATCTGAAGCAAATGCTGGATCGTTATCATGGCAACACGGCTTTGGCATTAGCTGCCTACAATGCCGGACCCGGGCGGACGGATAAGGCAAACGGAGTGCCGCCCATTCCCGAAACCATCGGCTATGTTTCCAGCATCCTGAGCAATATTCCGCTGTTCTAGAACTAGGATTCGGCCCCGACTGCGCTTTGGTATGCTCGGTTTCAGAACCAGACAATTCTGATGCCAGTGCCTGTTGTTGCGGTCCTTACCCTGGAAATTATCGTGGAGCATTCTCATTCGTTGAAAGAAAAGCGCCACGTCGTAAAAAGCTTAAAAGAACGCCTGCGTCAGCGTTTTAATGTGGCGGTAGCTGAAATCGACGGCGAGGAATCCTGGCAAAGGTCGGTAATTGCGGCAGTCACCGTATCAAATGATCGCACCCACGCGGAACAGATGCTGCAATCGGTGGAGAATAATTCCGCCAGCATTCTCGGCTCCATGCTTGTATCAACCGGCGTGGAATGGCTGTAACGCAGGCTAGTATCTAGATTCGTACTACGTTCCATGCATCAGCGGCGATGGTAATGATTGGTCCTGCTCGGCGAGATTCTTGTAATGAGGTTCTGCGTGGACTACTGAAACATTATTACCCTTGAGCCTGACAGGATAGGCGGTAGGCCTTGCATTCGCGAACTTCGCATCACGATTTATGATGTCTTGAGTTATTTGGGCTTCCAGTATGACAAAAGTCGAAATCTTAGCTGACTTCCCGGATTTGCGGGCAGAAGACCTGCGCGCTGTTCTGGCATTTGCCGCTGACCGGGAACGCAGGCCTTTCTCCATTCCGGCGTGAAACTATTATTTGACGAGAACCTCTCGCCTTCTTTAGTGCTAATTTTGGCAGAGGTGTACCGGGATGCCAGCCACGTCCGGAATTTCGGTTTACGGTCGGCTCCCGATCCCCAGGTGTGGGCCATGTTCTAAAGAGGGTTACACAATAATCACGAAAGATGCGGACTTCCACCAAAAGTTATCTGGATCCGCCTCGGCATTTGTTCCACGAGGGAAATTGCCAATCTGCTGATTAAGCGATGCGAGAAGATACAAAGATCTTATCTCGCCCCTGAATCATCATTCCTGGTACTCGCCTAATTTAAATCAGCATCCGAAGGACCGATCGTTCTTCTGCATACAAATGCTTATTACAAGCCGAATTGAGATTTCTAAACTAAACGTAATGCTGATTTGAAAGAATTCTAAAGCGGGCGCTTTGCATAGAGATGATCGATACGTACTTAATGAGACTGACTAAGTCTGATATTGTACTAATATGTCACCCAGGAATCGTCCCAGTGCCGTTGATCTCACGCCGCTGTCTCCTGCCCTCTTTCACATTCTGCTTTCACTCGGCGAGGGGGAGCGGCATGGGTACGCGCTAAAACGCGAAATTGCCCAGCGCACGAACGGTGCCCTAAAGCTTGGACCTGGCGTACTGTACGGCTCCATTAACAAACTGCTGGAACTCGGACTAATCGAGGAATCCGACGAACGGCCCGACCCACACCTTGATGATGAGCGCCGCCGCTATTATCGAATCACGAACTACGGTCGTGAGGTGGCGCGCGCAGAAGGCGCACGCATGCGTGAGCTCGCCAAAATGGCCGCTGCAACCTTCGGGAAGGTGGAACATGCTTAGGATCTACCGTTGGTTCCTAAATTTTTATCCAGCAGCATTCCGCGAAGAATATGCCGATTTGATGGAACAGGAACTCCGCGATGAACTCGCGGAAACACCGGCGGGAGTTGCAATTGTTTGGCTCTGGTTACGTTTGTTCTTCGATTTGGCCGTTTCACTTCCTTCCCAACTTGCAATAGAAATCTGGCGGGACAGCAAACATGCCTTTCGCTTATGGGCGAAACGTCCTTGGCAAACCGGATTCGCGGTAGTTGCACTAGCCGTTGCAATTGGCGCAAATACTGGTGTGTTCAGCGTTGTGAACGCACTACTGCTCCGATCACTGCCCTTCAGAAATCCAGACCAGCTTGCCGCATTAGTTCATTTCCAGCCGCCGCACGACACTGCGAATCAATTTGAGGAATGGCGCACACACTCAGCCTATCTGGAAGATGCCGCCACCTTCGAAGTAGGCGACTTTAACATTGGTAGCGCAGACCATGTCATGCGAGCGCACACTACGCAGACATCTTGGAACTTCCTCTCGCTCCTTGGCGTACAGCCTGTGATCGGGCGCGCCTTCACCAACCGGGATCAAGGGGTAGCACTCGTTGGGTATGGGCTCTGGCAGGAATTGTTTGCCGGCAGCAGGCGAGTGCTAGGTTCCACGATTCGAGTCAACGGCAAGCCGATCACAATTGTTGGTGTACTGCCGCCTGATTTTGGCTATCCGGACAAAACCGTTCTTTGGAAAGTGGCCGAGTTCTCCCGAGGCAACAACGGCTGGCAGACCATCGGGCGGCTAAAAAATCCTGTGAACTGGGCCCAGGCTCGGGCGGCCCTTACTGCCGACATACACCGTCTTGAGCCCCATCGTAAATTCTTCGCTGATTGGGTACCCGCGATCATTCCGCTGCGCGATGAACTCTCCGGTCGCGTGAGGAAAGCTTCGCTGCTATTAATGGTTGGCGTCATGCTGATCCTGCTGATCGCCTGCGCAAATCTGGCTAACTTGATGCTGGCGCGTACCGCTGACAGGCAACACGAGCTTTCAATTCGTTCCGCAATAGGAGCAAGCCGCGCACGTCTCATCCAGCAACTGCTTACTGAATATTTTTCGCTAGCTCTCGTTTCCGCTGTTCTAGGGCTGGTTGTTGCGTTCTGGATAACTCTAATTACTGCGAAGGTCCAACCGGCGGCACTTCCATCCCAAAGCTACTCTATCCTTGACTTTCGAGTACTGGCATTTATGGCTGGAACCGCAGTGCTCAGCGCCGTGCTGTTCGGGATCCTGCCAGCTTTAACCGTCGGTCAGGCGCACTCATTCGCTGCGCGTGGATCGATTAAACTCCGTAGTTCCTGGCTCATTCGCCAGTTGCTAGTCGCCGCCCAAATCATGCTCACCGTTGTTCTGCTGACAGCATCCGCGTCGATGGTGAGGGCTTTTTCTCATGTCCTCCAGGTGGACCATGGCTTCAAAACCGATGGGCTTATCACAGTGAGCGTATCTCTGGACGGGACAACGCGCAGCTCGTCGGCTCAACAATTCGAGTACTTCGAGGAAACGCTCTCGCAGGTACGACGATTATCTGGAGTGCGCTACGCGAGCGCTACTCAATTCCTGCCGCTTGACGCAACCGGGTTCATCGGCGGCCCCTATGCCGTTGATGGCTATCCTTCAAAGCCAGGAACCGGCACCGATATGCTTCCGATCATGTCTGACTACTTTGCGGCAACAAGCGGGAAGCTCCGCTATGGGCGCGAGTTCACAGATGCTGAAGTGCGGTCCGACGCAAAAGTCACGATCGTCAACGATACTTTCGCGAAACTGTCACTTGGAACAACTGACGTTCTCGGACATATGGTTACTGATGCAGACGGTCGTACAAGGAAGATTATCGGAGTCGTCAAGAGCGTCGACTTTATGGAGCAGTGGATCTCCGACGTTTTCGACACCGATCCACCAGAGATCTTCGTTCCAGAGCACTCCCCAACCGGTTTCGCTTCAACGTTTGTAGTGCATGTCGATGGCCGACCCGAAGACCACCTTGCGATGGTTCGCGACGCCATTCAATCCGTTGACCGAACAGTTCCCGTCTTCGGCGTTAAAACCATGCAGCAGCGGGTGGATGAAGCTTTCGCCCGGCCGAAGCTGTACCGAACGGCGGTGCTGTTTTTCGCCGCTTTTGCCTTATTGCTCGCCGTTGTTGGCATCTACGCCGTGGTCTCTTATGCCGTAATCCAGCGAACGCACGAGATGGGCGTCCGCTTGGCGCTCGGAACAACGCCAATACGACTGCGCGCAAGATTCCTCGGTCAGGGACTTATAAGCGTCATCTTTGGTACGCTCTGCGGAATCGCGGGTGCGATGTCAGCCGCCCGACTGCTCGAAAGTCTTATCGAGGGAGCAAATTCTCCTGATCCTCTAACTTATATCTCCGCTACGCTGTTCATCTGCGTGATTGCATCATTAAGCATCTGGACCGCTACGCGCGGTATTAGCCGGATGGATGTGGTTGAGATTCTCCGTGCTGAGTAGGGCTAGCGTTCACAAATTGCTGCGCGATAAGTCGCATATTTGTAGTTGCGCTTTACCGACCCAGTCAAACGAACGGGAACTGCTTGAGTGTGAGCAAACTTTCCACCGTTGCCGCCCAAAAGGGCTTACGTTACTATAGCGATGCGTTATGTTGTCGCTTTTCACCCATAGCTGGCGTACCTGGAAACATGCCCCCGCTGTTGCCTTGCTGGCCGCTTCCGCGCTTGCTCTGGGCGTTACGGCGACAACAGCCATCTACACCTTTATTCAAGCTGTTTTGTTGAAGCCGCTGCCGTACGCAAACCCGGACCGCTACCTTTTGGTGCATTCCCGGTGGCGTGGCACTGCGCTGGAGGGTGCGTGGTCCTATCCAAACTGTGTCGATTTTGAGCGGCGCAGTCGAACTATGGCTGTGCTGGGCTGTGTTTCATACCAAGCCGAAAATCTGGCCATCGGCAAGCAAACGCGCTACGCACAGGGCAGCGGAGTAAATCCGTTGCTGATGCAGTCCTTGGGAGTGCTATTGCAGAGTGGCTCCTGGTTCACCGATGCTCCTGCAGATCTGCGTTCTGCTGTGATCTCGGATCATCTTTGGCGCGAGTTCGGCTCACCTCCCGACATAGTGGGAAAGCAGATCACACTTAACTCTGTTCCTTATGTGGTGAAAGGCGTGGCGAAACCCTGGTTTCGTTTTCCGCCGAAAGACTCCGGAGAATTGTGGTTTCCGCTAGACCCATCGCCGTCCGACCGCAAAAGTCGAGATCATCATTGGCTTGTCTGCTTTGCCAAGATGAAACCCGGCGTCACCGAAGCGCAGGCCGGAACGGACATGGTTCGAATCGCAGCCGAACTGGAACACGAGTATCAGGATGTGGAAGCGAACCATATTACTGGCGTTACGTCACTTTTGAGTGCAATTACGGAGCGTGTGCGCCCCATTTTTCTTCTGCTGCTCGGCGCGGCCAGCGTGCTTCTCGTAATCGCCTGCGGCAACGTAGCTAGTCTGCTGCTGGCGCGCTCGGTCGCACGAACGCGGGAAACGGCGGTCCGGGTCGCTATCGGCGCTTCCGCAGGGCAATTGGCAGCCCAGTACATCGCGGAAGGCATGTTCGTCGCCCTTTTAGGAGCAGGCGCAGGGCTGTTCGGCAGCATCGCTCTGGTGAAACTGGTTTTGCACTTTGCCAGCGATGCGATTCCGCGCGCTGAACAGGTGGGAGTCGATCCCAGCGTTCTCGCGGTAACGTTGGGCTGTGCCGTCGTCTGCGGAATATTGTTCAGTTTGGCTCCTTTGTGGCAAGCCGTTCGTACTTCTCCTAATGCTGTGCTCACCAACGGCGTTCGATCTACGGCTGGCATTGGCGCTCAACGAGTGTTGGGTCTGTTCATCACCGCGCAAATTGCGTTAAGCTGCGTCCTGCTGATTGTGGCGATATTCGGCGTTCAAAAGCTAGGGCTTCTGCAAAACTCGGATGTTGGGTTTGATCCGCGAAACGTCACAATTTTTACTACTTACATCCCGAGTTCCCGGTTTCAAAATGACGCTGCCCGGGCTGATTATCAAACACGATTGTTACATGCTGTGGAAGAAGCGCACTTGGCGCAAGCCGCCGGCTTCACTGGGCTACTTCCATTTTCACAAAGTTTTGCTGATACCTCTATAGTTCCTGAACACCAGGACATCAGCCGCATTCCGTTTAGCGAAAAAATCCGGTTGTTTGATTATCAGTTCCGGCCCGTCAGTCCGAGCTTTTTCGCGGCTCTTCGGATTCCATTGATTTCGGGGCGTTACCTGACCGATGCGGACGGCAATCCAAAAGCGCCTGGCATCGTAATCGACCAGACCGTTGCTTCCCGCCTATGGCCGCGCACAAGCCCGTTAGGCCGGAGGGTGACGTTCGAGGGCGATCAGGATAAAATCCTGTCAACGATAGTCGGCGTTGTGAGCGACGTTCAGGATAAGCCCGGCAAACCAGTGATGGGACACGTTTACGTTCCTTATCAGGCCGTTTGGATCTCGCTGTTGCCCGCTGAATGGGCTCTGCGCCCTAGTCCCGGCGCAAAGGTTCCGTTGATTGCTGTCGAGAACGCCATCCATACTGTCGACCCCCAATTGGCGGTTTACGATTTCGGCACGATGGAGAAGCGCCGGCAAGCGTTTCTGGGAAGCAACAAACTGCAATCGGAAATGACCCTGCTGTTTGGCTTAACCGCTCTGGTGCTGGCCGTGCTTGGCGTTTACGGCGTGATCTCCTACACAGTCCGGCAAAGAATTCCGGAGATGGGGACGCGCCTTGCCTTAGGCGCGACGGGCAATGGCCTGTTGTATTTTGTTCTGAAACAAGCGCTGGTGAAAGCTGTTTGGGGAGCAATCATAGGCATTGCCATTGTTCTCGCTTGCATTCCGCTGCTGCGCAACTTTGACATCACAATTGATACGCCCGGCCCGTTCATCTGGGCATTTCTCGCTGTGATGATTTCAACCGCGTTAGCCACTTTGTTACCTGCCTGGCGCGCGAGTTTGTTGTCACCGGCGATTGCGCTGCGGAATGCGCCGGAATCCCTATGGTGGCGGGCGCGGCTCGGCTACGCGCGCGTGGCGCATTCAATCAGTTCCGTGGTGGGGGGAGTTGATACAAACACCAAAACAGCCGAAGCTGCGCTGCTGGCTGAAATTGCAGAAAGCACGCGGCAAGCCGATTCCTTCACCACGGCGATACGGACGGCTTTGCTGGTCGTCACCGAACGCGTTCCGGCGCAAGCTGCTATTTTGCTAGTGCGTCGCGCGGAGGATGAGCCGTTCCGCTGCATCAACGCCGTGCCGGAAACAAAAGAAAACTGGTCACTGCCCTTCAATAGCCTGTTGATTAACCGATTAGCGCACTACTATCCCGCGATTCCGTTCACGCAGGAAGACCTTGATGTGCTGGAGCGTTGGTCACAGGAAGCGGGCCGCCATCATGCGGAAGAAATCAGCATTCTGCGTTCGATTGGCCCGGCAGTGGTGGTTCCGGTTTCAGTAAAAAGCGGCATCTCCGGAATTTTGTTTGTTCGGCTCGAAGAGGGCAAAACTGCCGACAGCCAAACGATGGGCTTGCTCCGCAGCGTCGCCTCGCAGTTGGCGCTGATGGTGGAGAACTCGCATCTGACCGACCGCATTGTGGAACAGGAGCGATTGCGCCGGGAACTGGCGCTCGCTTCCGAAGTACAGAAGCGATTGTTTCCGGAGAAAGCCCCGGATGTGCGTAGCGCGCAGCTTGTCGGCTATTGTCTGCCCGCGCGTGGCGTGGGCGGCGATTATTATGATTTTCTGCGGATTGGTTCCGACCAGCTAGGCGTCGCCCTGGCGGACGTTGCCGGAAAAGGAATTGCCGCCGCGCTGGTGATGTCTGTGGTGCAGGCTTCACTGCGCAGCGTGGCGGACGATCCCGCAATTTCACTTTCCCAAGCGACCGGCAAAATCAATCGTTTATTATGCGCTTCCACTGGGCCGAACAGTTATGCGACTTTCTTCTACGCTCGGCTGGATGAAAACACGCGCTGTTTGCAATATGTGAACGGCGGGCATAATCCGCCGTTTCTGCTTCGCAATCATCAAAGCGGCATGATTGAAGAGTTGACCACCGGCGGCATGATCGTGGGCATGTTTCCGTTCTCAAAATATGAGGAAGGAACCGTGCAGCTTGAATCCGGAGATGTTCTGCTGCTTTTCACGGATGGCGTTTCGGAAGCGCACAATCCGCAGGAAGAAGAATTCGGAGAAGACCGCTTGAAGGAAGCGTTGAAGCGTTACGGGCATCTTTACGTGGATGAGATGTCAACGGCTATTCTAGGCGAGCTTCAAAAATGGATGGCCGACGCGCCGCAGTATGATGATCTGACGTTTGTGCTGATGAAGATGCGGTAGTGGCAGGAGATTTTCTATAATGAAACCCTGCTTGGATTACCGAGACATCATCACCCTTGAGCCTGACAAGATGGGCGGTAAGCCTTGCATTCGCGGGCTGCGCCACGGTTTACGATGTCTTAAGTTATTTAGCTTCCGGCATGACTGAAGCTGGGATTTTAGTTGATTTCCCGGACTTGCGGACAGAAGACTTCCGCGCTGTTTTAGCGTTTGCCGCCGACCGGAAACGCAGACTTTCCTCCGCTTCGGCGTGAAGCTATCATTTGAAGAGAATCTATCGCAGGTTTTTATGGAGTTAGTATAGTCACGTTTCCCGCCCAAATACATTGATGATATTGCCGAGATGCAGTTTTTATTTACAGCGATCAGCAGCAAACAGAAATTGCCTAAAGGTTATGCGGAGCGGATGTTCAGGTTAGTTCCGAAATCTATACGTGCATTGCCGTGCTTCTTGGATCGGCAGACCGGATTATGGCGTTATGAGTATGGTGATCCTATAAAAACATCAACAGGCAGCGAGATTATAGGCACACATATGTTTCACAATGTTGAGCGCCTTTTTGAGGTTATCTGCTGTGCAAGCTGGCGGCTTCCTCAAGCAACGCTCAATACCTATCTTTCGCGACTCGATGATCGGCAACACCATGCGAGTGTTCTAATTGAGTTTGCGCCCATTTTGCGTCTTGACGCAGCGATAAAGATTGATCATGAGTGCAGGGGCTTCGGGGATGGAAGCCAAACTGTAGACTGGCGTATTCAGGCACCAGATCAACCTGTACTATTGCTAGAAGTTAAGAATAGAATACGAGATCTCGTTGAGTCGTTTGAGTTAATGGAGAGCGAATTTTTTCATGAGCTTAATCCTGAACCTCAGCATGATCCTTCGATGCTGTTCAAAAGCGTGATTAACAAGTTTCAGAAACGACAAACAACCGATGCAATCCAAGCGGTGTGGATCAAAACGGAACTGAAACAGGAAGCAAATGAGTTATTAGCCGCATTTGATGTGCTTGATTCCGAGCGACTGCATATTGCAGTCCTTGGAAGCTGGAATGCTGAAGGATATGTTTTGGGATACGATATGGACGCCAAAAGACGTGTACAGAAGATCCTACGAATAGAAAATTCCAGTAGATTTGTCTTCAAGCGATCGGTCCGTTAGAATCAAAATCACTTGTGGGCGTAGATAAATATAGATGACAATTTGATCATAATAGGCGAGTCATGTTTCTGAGGTTCTGCCAACCGTGAAAGGATGTTGAGTATCCCTTTCCGACGAGCTATACAAATATAGATCGATTTACGACCTGCCCAGCTTCAGAACGAATTTCTGCCGTTACTCAGTTTGCTGCTCACACGAAGAAAATTTTGTGTCTTTCATTCCTAAAAAGGATGCCGTCGTTCTTACTGTACTGTGCTTATTCGCACATGAATTAGAATCCAGCTACATCGCGGCAGCAGCAAAACCTAATAACATCACCAAACAATAGTACTTTGGTATCAGCTCTCAATGGAACGGAAAACTGGGTAACGAGTTTTCTGTTAACAATCAACTTTGTTTGGCGGACTGAACGGCCTTTTGTTCCTCGCCTTACCGTCCTAGTCCAGCACCTGCAATGGATGAGCGTTTGTCCGGGTGGGTAACCGACGAGGCGTTTGCAGATCGGGCATCGGTTTGGCTTGAAATAACCGGCGCGTCAGCTTTGCAATGCGCCGGGCCCAGAGATTGGCCCGCTCGCGTCGAGCGCTGTCTGTTGCTATGCCGGTGCTCGCATACATCTGCCGGTATAACTTCGAGATAAACACGAACGCCAAGCGAGCCCGCAGGTTCGGCGTACAGTGTGATCGCTTCCAGATGGCGGGCAGCTTATAGAAGTTGTCCCAAACAGTTTGCGTATGGGCGCGCATCTCCTCCGAACTCATCGTCGGGTGCGGCATGAACATCTTCGGCCTCTTGTCGGGCGGAATTAGCCAGTAACGCGTGATAGGGATGCCTTCTACCTGGGGTGGATGGTCACCGAACCCTTTCTCCCAACGCTCGAAGTCTACGGTGCCGCAAAACGGAGTGAGCATCACGAATTGGGCAAAGGCTAGTCCCGACCGTTGCGCTAGATGTTCCGTAGCCTGAAAAGTATCCTGCCGATCTGTGGGCAAGCCGAAGATGAAGGATCCGAGTACATGAACGCCATGTTCTTGAAATTGTTGAAGCCGCTGCACAAGGTTCTCGCCGGACAAGTTGAAATCCTTGAAGACAGCCTTAAGACCCTCTTTCGTTACGGCCTCGATGCCCACCAGCGCGCCTTTAATATGAGCTTGGCGCATGGCATCCAGAAACTCAGGATCTTCCGCCGATTCCATGGTGATCTGCGTAAAAAACACCATATCCTTCGGCAGCTCAGCGAGACGCTCCATAAGTTCGAACCGCTCTGCCCGGATTGCTTTCAACTGTGCCACTCGCGCCATGTTATTCTGCCGCTCCGCTAATTGAATATCAGTGAGAGACACAGGATAAAAGTTATCATCGGCCAGCGCGATAAAGCGGAAGCCTTTACGGCGGAGTTCTACAATTTCGTCAATCACCGGGTCCGAAGGTCGCTGGCGGGGACGTTGCCCATCCGTGCGCCATACCGAGCAGAACGAGCAGTGTTTCGCACATCCACGGACCGTCTGCACAGAGGCCCACATGTAATGGGACTGATCCAGCAAATCCCACCGCGCCGCTTTAAACTGGCTGGCTTCCACTCGCCCGCCTTCGTAGATCCGTTGGACTATTCCACGGCTGTGATCCCGAAGCGCTTGGCCCCATGCCAAATCGCCATCTCCCCGAACAACGCAATCCGCCGCGCCGCGCTCAAATGCCTCCTCAGGGTAAAGGGTGGAGTGAATGCCGCCGAAGACGACAAAGGCGCCGCGCTCTTTGGCAAGACGACCAAGCGCGTATCCCCGTAGAGCATTCCCGGTATGAATGCCGATGCCCACCACATCGCCAGCCTTGATCGTATGAGGATCAAGCGCTTCTACCGTTTCGTCGCACAGGAGAAGATCACCCAACTCATCCGGGGTGGCTGCGGCTAAGACAAAGAGCCAACGTGGGGTAATCACTGCCGTGCCGAAAGCCGTATCGCTTGGGTTTATTAAATGAATTTGCAAATGATCCTTTATCAAGTGCCGCCGCAGAAACCTAAGCAGATGCAGAGAATACGCCGGACTTACTTCTAGTTACGCATAACTTACTCTTTGCAGGTAATTAGAAAACTTCCGAGCAGCAGGGCGAGAAAGAATATGCACGAACGCTTCACACTGACGGGGTAAAGCTTGGTTTTTGTTCAGATCGCGCCTGCGAAACAGGGCTATCTGTAGTGAGTTTGCCGTAACAAGGCTTGCATCTTAGACAAAATAACTTGACCCGGATCTGCACTCGAAGATTTTACAGGTAGTTGATGGTTTTGATTGAGCAGTAAAAATTCGGCTGCAGTTTCCCTAAGTGTTCAATTACTGTGCGAACGATTCATAGGTTCTCAGGAAAAACGCGTCCGTCATTCCGGCAATGTAATCGCATACTACTCGCTCCACTGGTGTAGTTTCCAGGTTGTCCCGGAAACCGGCTGACACTTGCTCAGGATGACGCAGCAGAAATTCAAAAAGCCAGCTTACTTTGCGGGCTGCCGATTCACGGTGCTGCACAAGGCCCGGTGATTCATACACGCGCTCGCTCAGCAAATTCCGCACTTGCTTGTTTAAACGGGCCGTTTCTTCCGTCATGGAAGCAAGCCGCGTTTCGGCGCGACGCACATCGTCCACTGTTTGCGCTCCGAACTGCGCCGCTTTCTGGTAAGTGCCTTCAATTAAACCGCCAACCAGATGATTGATCAGCGCGCGCTGCACCTCATTGAAAGTGACTCGGGCCGATGCGCCCGGAAACATAGTTTCCACTTCATCGATGCGCTCCGCCAGAAAGGGAACAGCGGCTCCCATATCAGCCATGCTGATCAGTTCCGCGCCGAACGCATCATCCAGATCAGCCGCGTTGTAAGCGATCTCGTCTGCCAAGTCGAGCAACTGCGCTTCGAGCGGCGGCTTCAATCCGGGAAGAAATTCCTGCAACTCTTCAGGATCCGCCGTGCTGATTTCGCGCGAATGCTTCACAATGCCCTCCCGCACGTCAAACGTCAGATTCAAGCCGTCGAATAAAGCGTATCTTTGTTCGAGATGATCCACCACTCGCAGCGATTGAAGATTATGCTCAAACTCGCTGCTGAACCGCTGCATCTGCCGGTTCAATTCTTTTTCCCCGGCATGGGCAAACGGAGGATGGCCGATGTCGTGGGCCAGCGCAAGGGTTTCCGTAAACTCTTCGTTTAATTGCAGAACCGAAGCCACCGTGCGGGCCACCTGCGCCACTTCCAGCGTATGGGTCAGCCGGTTACGGAAATGGTCGCTTAATCCCGGCGCAAACACCTGCGTTTTGCCTTCCAGCCGCCGAAACCCGCGGGAATGAATTACGCGGTCACGGTCGCGCTGAAAATCGTTGCGGTAAGGATGCGGCGGTTCCGGATATTTGCGCGCGCTTGCGGCTTGGGGCGTCAAGCGGAGATAGCCGAGCATCCGATTGGTTTGAACTATTTCAACTCTTGCAGAATCTGATTAGCCGCGGCAGTCACAGCGGGCCGCTGGGTTGGCGTCACTAGGCTTTGGGCCAGTTGCTTAGCGCGTTTGGGGTCTTCAGTTCGCAGAGCACTGGCTAGTAAAAGCGTGGCCTGTTCTTTAGAAACCAGCGCCGTAGGATCGGACACTAAGCCTTGCAGAATCGGTTTCGCTTGATTCGCCTGGCCTTGGCCCAGATAAAGCTGCGCCAGTCCGACCTTTGCTAGCGCGGCAAACTGCGTTCCAGAACCGGAAACTGCTTTGAAATTCCGCTCCGCTTCCGAATACTTGCCGGTAGTCGCCTGCACGCCGGCCATATAATACTGCGCTGCATCGCCCTGCTCGGTACCGCTGTACTTTGCCGCTACATCGCCCAACGCTTTCAGCGAGGCTTGGTCTTTGGCTTGTTGGGTGGGAAACGACGGCCCGTAAGGGTCAGCTTCGGTAGAAATCGGCGCTTCCACAACCTGCATGGCTGCTTGCAAAGCTTTCTGCCGCTGCGCTACCTGGTAGCGGTAAAAGCCATAAGCGGCCCCGATGGCAATAGCCGCTATCAGCGCAATAATCGTCCAGCGGATTGCCTGCTTGCGGTGGTTGGCGACATAGCCAACTGCAACACCCACATTGTCTCTGAATGCGTCGTGCTGCAATTGCTCCTTTAATTCCTGGCGAGTTAAGCGTGAAACTTTTTCCATCTTGCGGCTGCGATCCCAGTTTATCATCTAGAATGCGTTTGGGATGCTAATAGCCGGGACGGTAACGTCCTAAAGTCGCATTGGTGGGCGATGAAATTATAGAAAATGTTTATCTACAAGATGGAGCAGTTCTTCCTCTGAACGTTCGTTGGGTCTTTGCATTCTGCCTGCCCAAGCCCGACCCGGATGTACAACATCCCATCGCGGCTTTTTCCCCTAATATCTTCCGGCTCCAGGATCGTGATTTCCAAATCCCTCTAGAACAAGGTTCCAAACCGGAGCAAACATCTGGATCATTAAATTTTCGCCAAGTGGAATCCAGATATCATCAACGGCCAGGTAGCAGCATAAAAAATCGACCACTTCAATATTTTGAGCCGCTCTTATAGACTCGGCATGTTCAACAAGTCGATTGTAGAGCACCGGGCCGGCAGACAGAGCGTTTTCGACTCCTTTACGGCCGCCTTTTGGAATCGCTTTACCAACATAGATTGGAGTTTCCTTTTTGTCCTCACGATATTTCAGAGAGATGGTTTTGTAAGCAGGAAAATTTCCGTTGTAGTAGAGCGCGTAAATTCCAGCGGCAATGAATGGCTCCGCTGGTGGCAAAGGGCCTAAAGGCCGTTGTAGTAGCGCATCAGCAACACTAATACCTAAGTTTTTCTTCTCAAGAGGATTGTAGGGAGTTTCGGCTTGCAATGAAAGTAAAATTATATCTCGGATGCGGCGTCGTTAACTTAAAGAACTTTACTCATCCACCGGCGACTATACCTCACCAAGCCAAAAATGATTTTCGCGCTTTTGCAATGAACAAGGGAAAATAATCCGAATCCGTTTTGAAAGAGCAGGGGAAAGATGATAACTATCTTTCGCATATGTCGCTGTTGCGGCAAATGATCCAGAAGCAATGTCGTTTTCGCGCGTGGTGAGCCTTTTTCCATTTACTGGAAGTCATCGGACCACTTCTAATCTTGACAATCAGGTCGCAAACCGTGAACCCCGCTTCTTCTGCCATTCGCATGAAATCGCAATGCGGCCACTTGGATTTATGATTGTTGACCATGTCAGTGATTTTGGCTAACAACAATCCATCTGGCTTCAATACTCTTTTCGCCTGAACAAGAAACGGCGGGTAAAGGTAGCTTAGATTCCAATTATGTTCTTTGCCGCACTCAACTTGTGCTCCAAAGTCGACATCGAATCGTTTGTTGCTTTTGTCTCTTCCCTGAGGTCCTACATGCGGCGGGTCGTAAATGACCACGCCAAAATGCTCGGAAGGCACACCTCTCATTTCGCGGTTATCGCCGACGATATCTGGTTGGTATCGAGGGTCGATATCCATGGAGACAATTTTGCGAACAGACCCCTTCCAAAAACGCCCGGCATTGTAAGTAGCATCAAGGATCGGCTCCGGTGAGATTGTCGCGTAAAAGCCAAACATTGCTTCTAGCAGATCTCCATCGCTTCCTTCCCACACGCTACTTATCGGCTTGTACGTAGTAGGAACACTGGCTGCTTGGCCCTGTCCGGTTCTGCCTTGGTCTGAACACTGAGGCGAGTGTTTTCTTTTCGCAACCAGGACCGATTCACGGTGGCCTTCAATGCGCTTTGTCTGCTCTTGTGGCACGTCGGCTAGACCTTCAACCTATCATAGACGGTCATGATGCAAATTTGGAGTGAAACGCAGATTGCTGATAGTTGCGTGTAGTCCACACAACTACCATGAAAGCAACCCTTTTACTGTTTAGCGGGGTAAGTTCTTCAAGCCACCTTTAAGATACTGCCGTCAGAATGCTGGACAGGTGATCGTTTTCCGGGAAAGAAATCGAAAGCTGTAAACTGGGTTCTAGGATTTGTCTACAGCGTCTGATTTAGGGTGCCCTCTTCCAACCAGAAGAGTATGGCTGCCCACATTGAATTGAATTGGCTGGCATGAAAGTAATGATGCAGCCGGTACTGAAACCAGAGTTTCCGGCGACGCCACAGTGCCAGAACATGTCAAACTATTTGATTCTCCCCCGAACACTATGCCCATGCCGTTAGCGAGCATAATTATTAACAATTACAATTACGCCCGCTTTCTGCCTTACGCCATAGACAGCGCCCTGAATCAAACCTACCCTCATGTTGAGGTGATTGTGGTCGATGACGGCAGTACGGATAATTCAAAAGCCGTCCTGGAGCGTTATGGAAATCGTATCCGGGCCATTCTGAAAGAAAATGGCGGCCAAGTCTCCGCTTTTAATGTGGGATTCCGGGAAAGCCGGGGCGATCTGATTGCCAGCCTTGATTCCGATGACGGCTACGAGCCTGATGCGATTGCTCGCGTAGTGGAAAACTGGAAGCCGGATACGGTGAAAGCTCACTTTCCTTTGCGCGTGATTGACGCCGACGGAGTGGACTGTGGATTATTGAACCCGCGCGCGAAACTGGCTTCCGGCAACGTGGCCGGTCTTTTGCTTGAAAAGGGCAAATACATCAGCGCCCCTAACTCCGGCAATGTGTATTCACGCAGCGTGCTGGAAAAAATACTGCCGATTCCGGAAGACTCCTGGGGACACAATGATTCTTATCTGGAAACGCTTGCCCCGTTTTACGGCTCGGTGATCGCCTTCGACGAGCCTTTGGGCATGTATCGTATTCACGACCAGAACAAAAGCGGAGTCAGCGCCCTGAATCCCCGCAAACTGCGGATGCTGATTCAGCATAATGAACAGCAGTCTCAATTGTTAAAAGACTTCTGCCGGCAAAAAGGCTTGTCGCTTTCCGCTACTGCCGGGCTCGATCATTGGACTCACAAAAAACTAGTTCTCACGCTGGCCAAGATGGACGGCAGCCAATCGGCTTTCCACTCAACTTGGGAAATGATCAAATCGGTATGGCGGTCTTCCGATGAGCTTTCTCTAGCGGCCCGGCTGCGGATGATTGGTTGGGCTTTAGCGGTTTTCATTCTACCGCGACCTGCCGCTGATTCAGTTATGGAATTGGCGTATTCCCGGCGCGGCCTGTTTTCGAGCAGAGCCTAGATTTTATTGATCTTTGGATTGATTCTGCAATCCGTTCAACAAAGACTTCACCAGCGCATCCACATAAGCTTCTGAAATCTCGGTGTAGCCGGTCAACAGATTGTAATAGAGCGGCGCGTACATCATATCCTGCACCAGGTTCAAATCGAGGGTGGGCGGCAGTTGGCCATTTTTTCGATACCGGTCCAGCACCGCATAACCGCGTTCCCGCAATGGCGTAATCCAGTATTCTCTTAATGCGGCGCCAATTTCCGGGTCGTGGTGGGCGCCGGCTACAAACGCAGCCAGCAGCTTGCCCCGGCGAGTTTGCAGAAACTTGGAAAACCGGCGAATCTGTACGCTTAAATCGTTGGTTAACGAACCCGTATCGGAAAACGGGAACTCCGGCTGCACTGCGTCGCGGAAAGCTTCAATGAATAACGATGCTTTATCCGGCCACCAGCGGTAGAGCGTGGCTTTACTGGCTCCGGCTTGTTCCGCTACAGCGTCCATCGTGACATTGCGGAAACCTGCTTCTTCCAACAGGTGGCAAGCCGATTCCAATACGCGCTTCCGCACTTCTTCATCGCGAGGGCGTCCCGGCCCGCGTTGCTCAACCCCGATTGTCTTGACAAAACCCATCATTATGAACAATACCGCAATTTCCGAAACTTTATCGTATCGAAATTAGTCGAAGTGTTAAAAGATTTGTTTGTTTAGGTGCCGGTACTCCCCTTATGTGGATTGTTCGAATTGCTCTTAATCGTCCTTATACATTTATTGTTTTGGCTTTGCTGATTCTGTTAATCAGCCCGGTGGTGATTCTGCGCACGCCCACCGATATTTTTCCAAGCATTAATATTCCGGTAATCGGCGTGGCTTGGCAGTACACCGGGTTGAACGCTGAAGAAATGGAAGGCCGTATCACAACCGTCTACGAGCGTGTTTTGACCACGCTTGTGAATGATGTGGAGCATATTGAGTCCACTACCGTGAACGGCATTGCAGTAGTAAAAATCTTTCTTCAGCCGACCGCTAGTATTGATGCCGCCACTGCGCAGGTAACTGCCGGCGCGCAAACTGTGCTCAGGCAGATGCCGCCCGGCGTTGTTCCACCCTTGATTTTGTCTTACAACGCTTCCACGGTGCCGATTCTGCAGCTTGCTTTATCCGGTAAATCTTTGTCTGAACAGCAGTTAAATGACATCGGCCAGAACTTTCTGCGCACTCAATTAGTCACTGTTCCCGGCGCAGCCGTTCCGTATCCGTATGGCGGCAAGCAGCGCCAGATTATGGTGAACCTGAACCCCACTTTGCTCCAGTCGAAGGGTCTTTCGCCTGCGGACATTGTGAACACGATCAGCTTGCAGAATTTGATTCTGCCGTCCGGCACTGCAAAGGTGGGCCAGTTTGAATACGACGTTGAGATGAACGCCAGCCCGCGCCGAGTCGAACAGTTGAATGACATTCCGGTGAAAACCGTGGGTAGTTCCACGGTGTACCTGCGCGATGTAGCGCAAGTGAGTGACGGATTTGCGCCGCAAACCAACATCGTGCGCTTGGATGGCAGCCGCGGCACACTGGTAACGGTTTTGAAAGCGGGCAACGCTTCCACGCTTGATGTGGTTTCCGGGGTAAAAAAATTGCTGCCTCGCGTGGCTGCTACGCTGCCGCCGGAGCTCAGAATGAAGCCGTTGGCAGATCAATCGGTGTTTGTTCGGGCTTCCATCAATGGAGTAATCCGCGAAGCGATCATTGCCGCTTGTTTAACCGGCCTGATGATCCTGTTGTTTCTCGGCAATTGGCGTAGCACGATCATCATTGCGATCTCGATTCCGCTCTCGATTTTGAGTTCCGTAATTGCCCTTAGCGCTCTGCACGAAACAATCAACATCATGACGCTAGGCGGTTTGGCGCTGGCAGTGGGAATTCTGGTGGACGATGCCACCGTTACCATTGAAAACATTGAGCGCTATTTGGAAGAAGGCCACGAACTATACGAGGGTATTCTTGAAGGCGCGGCCCAGATTGCAGTGCCGGCTTTGGTGTCTACCCTTTGCATCTGCATCGTGTTTCTGCCGATGTTTTTTCTGGGCGGCGTAGCTCGTTATTTGTTCGTCCCCCTGGCGGAAGCGGTGGTCTTCGCCATGCTTGCTTCTTATATTCTTTCGCGAACCCTGGTTCCGACGCTTGCCATGTATCTGCTGCGCGCGCGCCGGCATGGAACGCCGCGCCGGTCGCGCAACCCATTAGTGCTGTTTCAACGCGCATTTGAGCGCAGTTTTGAGCGGCTCAGAATGTCGTATCAGCGCCTGCTCACAACTTTTGTTTACCGGCGCATTGTTTTTGTTCCTGTGTTTCTGCTGATCTGTTTGTCGGCGTTTCTTCTGCTTCCGTTTCTAGGACAGGATTTCTTTCCTTCCACCGACAACGGCCAGTTCATGCTGCACGTTCGGGCTAAAACCGGCACTCGCATTGAAGAAACGGCGCGGCTCTGCGATCTGGTGGAACAATTTATCCGCACCCGCGTTCCCGCAAACCAGATCGATAATGTGCTCGATAACATCGGCATGCCTTACAGTTCTATCAACTACACGTATAACCGTTCAGGGTTAATCGGCGCGGGCGAAGGCGACATTCTGGTTTCTTTAAAAGAAAACCATAGCCCGACTGCGGATTATGTGCGTGATCTTCGCAAACAACTGCCGAGACAGTTTCCCGGAACTACGTTTTACTTTCTGCCGCCCGATATTGTTACGCAGATTTTGAACTTCGGCTTGCCTGCTCCGATTGATGTTCAATTCGACGGTCCGAATGTGGAAGGCAATCGCGCCCTGGCTGATCGCATGTTGGAACAGATTCGGCGCGTGCCGGGCATTGCTGATTTGCGCATTCAACAACAATTCGATCAGCCGAAACTGCGTGTTGCATTAGACCGCACTAAAGCCGAGCAAGGCGGTTTCAGCGCGCGCGATATTGCTAACAGCCTGCTGGTTTCCTTGAGCGGTAGCTTTCAAACCACACCGACATTCTTCCTGAATTGGGACAACGGCGTGAGCTATAACCTGGTGACGCAAACGCCTCAATACAAAGTTCAATCCCTACAGGATTTGCAGGGCATTCCAATCAGTTCACAAACCATGAAGCGGCCGGAAATTCTGGCCGATGTTTCCTCCATCGGTCGCGGCAGTGGCATGGCCGTGTTAAGTCATTACAACATTCATCGCGTGGTGGATATTTACGGCTCGGTGCAGGATCGCGATTTGGGCGCGGTGGGCCGCGACCTCACGCGCATTGTGGACGCAAACCGGAAGTATCTGCCGCGCGGAACCGTGGTGAGTGTTCGCGGCCAGCTTCAAACCATGCGCGAATCTTACGTTGGCTTGCTGGTCGGTTTAGCTTTTGCGATTGTGCTGGTTTACCTGCTGATTGTGGTGAACTTTCAATCCTGGCTTGATCCGTTCATTATTGTTACCGCGCTGCCGGCGGCGTTGGGCGGCATTGTGCTGTTCCTGTTTGCAACGCACACCACTTTAAGCGTTCCCGCTTTGATGGGCGCCATTATGTGCATGGGCGTGGCAACGGCTAACAGCATTCTGGTGGTGGCCTTTGCGAAAGAACGTTTGTTGAAGCATGGCGATCCGGTTCTGGCGGCGATTGAATCCGGATTCACGCGTTTTCGCCCGGTGCTGATGACCGCGCTGGCCATGATCATCGGCATGATCCCGATGGCGCTTGGGTTGGGCGAAGGCGGCGAGCAGAACGCTCCGCTTGGAAGAGCAGTAATTGGCGGTCTTCTGTTGGCTACCGTAGCCACTCTCTTGTTTGTTCCGTCAGTTTTCAGCTTGCTGCACAGCCAAAAGCATCCGGCGGAGCCTCAAACTAAATCACAAAGCAAGCTTGACCCCATACATGCCTAAGAAGTAAATGGAGCAGAATTTAATGATTGTTGATGAACCTAAAACGACGGACATAATTCCCCCCGCTCCGATTCAACCGGTGGAAACGCCGGATCGGAAAGGTGTCAGCTCCTTTATCTGGCTGGCGCTCGCGCTGTTGGCGATTGTGATTGGTGTTGTAATTTATCGCGGCATTCAATCGCGCGCCCAAGCGGAAACCGCCTTGCAGCAGGATACGCAGCAAAGCGCTGTTACTCCGGTGATCGTCACTTATCCGCAAACCAGTGCGCCGCTCGATCAGATTGTGCTGCCGGGAAACATGCAGGCGTTTACCGATACTCCCATTTATGCCCGCACGAATGGATACCTGAAGCGCTGGTACTTCGACATCGGCGCGCGCGTGAAAGCAGGGCAGCCTCTAGCTGACATTGAAACTCCCGAAGTGGACCAACAATTGCAGCAGGCCCGCGCGGAACTGGCCACCGCGCAGGCAAACTACGAACTCTCGAAATCTACCGCCGCCCGTTGGGAAGAATTGCTGAAAACTGATTCAGTTTCAAAACAGGAAACCGATGAAAAGGTGGGCGACCTGAACGCCAAAAAGGCGATTGTGGATTCAGCCGCTTCGAACGTTCGCCGTTTGCAGGAAACACAGGGCTTCCAGAAAATTTTTGCCCCTTTCAGCGGCGTGATTACCGCTCGCAATGTGGATACCGGCTCGTTGATTGACGCCGGCGCAAACAGCCCTGGTCATGAACTGTTCCACATGGCTGCGCTTCGCACCCTTCGTGTTTACGTGAACGTGCCGGAAGTGTATTCGCGGGCGGCTATCCCGGGCGGAACCGCTACTCTGACGCTCGATGAGTTTCCGGGCAAGGTGTTCCAAGGCAAGTTGGTTCGCAATGCAAACTCAATCGATCAGGCTTCCCATACCTTGCTGGTGGAAGTGGATGTTGACAACCCCACCGGCGAACTGCTGCCTGGCGCTTATGTTTCCGTTCACTTGAAGATGCCCGCGCAGGCGCGCAGCTTGGTGGTTCCCTCCAATGCACTCTTGTTCCGTCAGGAAGGTTTGCGGGTGGTGGTGGTTCGCAACGGAAGAACAGTGTTGACTCCCATCACCATCGGGCGTGATTTCGGAAAGTCGGTGGAAGTGGTAGCCGGTTTGCAGCCGAATGAGCCGATCGTCTTGAATCCTGCCGATTCCATTATTTCCGGCATTGCGGTGGAAGCAAAACAAGAATCGGGAGAAGCGGTGAAATGAAACGGTTCAGCATCGGTCTGCTGGCGACGGCGCTGCTGCTCGCAAGCTGCACTGTTGGCCCGAAATACGCCAAGCCTTCTGTGCCGACCACTCCTGCTTACAAGGAGCAGCCGCCCGAAAGCTTCAAGGCAAGCGGCAACTGGAAGCCCGCGCAGCCGAGCGACACTGTTCTGCGCGGCAAGTGGTGGGAAATTTTCAACGACGCTTCGCTCAACGCTTTGGAAGAACAGGTCGATCCTCAAAACTTGAATCTACAAGTGGCGGAAGCCCGCTTCCGGCAGGCCCGCGCGCAGATTCGTTTCAATCGGGCCTCACAGTTTCCGACGATTTCGGTAGGCCCGTCGATTTCAACGCTGCGGACTTCGCCCAACCGTCCTTACTTCTTTGCTCCGTCGGCGGCCACCGGCGATTTTATTCTGCCGTTCGATATTTCCTATGAAGTAGACTTCTGGGGACGCATCCGGCGCACCATCTCCGCTTCTAAAGAAGAAGCGCAGGCTTCCGCAGGCGATTTGGCTACCTTAAGCCTCAGCCTTCATTCAGAACTGGCGGTGGATTATTTTGAGCTTCACATCCTGGACGCGCAGAAGCAGATTCTGGATAACACCGTGAAGGCTTACACCAATGCGCTCGATTTGACCACTCGCCGCTATCAGGGCGGCGTGGCGGCGAAACAGGAAGTGGTGCAAGCGCAAACACAGCTCGATACCACTCGCGCCGAGGAAACCGACCTGGATGTTCTGCGCGCTCAGTACGAACATGCCATTGCGATTCTGATCGGCCAGCCTCCGGCTTTGTTCAGCATTCCCGTTGCGCCGTTGAAGGCGAACCCGCCGGTGATCCCCACTGGACTGCCTTCTGATCTGCTGGAACGCCGGCCTGATATCGCGTCAGCCGAGCGGCGGGTGGCCGAAGCGAACGATCAGATCGGAATCGCCCGGGCCGCTTACTTTCCTACCGTGACGCTCGGCGGCAGCGCCGGCCTGGAAAGCCGATCCATCACCAACTGGTTTACCTGGCCGAGCCGCTTCTGGTCGGTCGGCCCTAGCGCATCGGAAATTATTTACGATGCCGGACGACGGCGCGCCCAGACTGAAAACGCCAACGCCAATTATGACGCCACGGTGGCTACTTATCGCCAGACTACGTTAACGGCTTTTCAGGAAGTGGAAGATAATCTGGCCGCGCTGCGAGTGCTGGAACAGGAAGCGCTGCAAGAGCGCCAAGCCGTTACTTCCTCGGAGAATCTGGTGCAGTTATCGGTAAACCGCTATAAAGGCGGCGTGGATACTTATCTGCAAGTCATCACTTCGCAGACGATCAATTTAACTAATCAACGGACGGAAGTAGACATTCTGCGGCGGCGCATGGATGCCAGCGTGTTATTGATTCGCGCTTTAGGCGGCGGCTGGACCAGCACGAACCTGCCGACACTGTCGTCCTTGCGCTGAAAGGCTGAGTTTACACTTATTTGTACAACAACGCTCGTGCCCAAGCAAGGTTCGCGGCGTAGAATGCCCCGCAAGACTCTAAATCAGATTTGATCTGAGCGTAACCCTGCGGAGGTGAACCGTAATCCTTGGAGTTCGGCGTTACAAATACTGCTCGTTTATTGAATCCTTGTTTTCGAAGAAGATTGACGATCTCAAGGAACTCCTCGAAAATTTGACAATCTTTAAACTCTTGAGTTGATTTGCTAGCTGGTGGAAGCTCAGTCTACACTCTATCATGCGCTTTGACGATGCAATCCGCGCTACCGCGAAAAACAAGTGTTGAGTCCACCAAGCGATCCATGATTCCTAGAATCCTGTCCTGGAATGTGAAGTCCAGCCAATCAACTGTATTGATCTGCCGTTCAGGAAGTATATCTTTCGCAATCCGTGACAATCTGGATACAGAGTAGTTCAAATCTGAAATACGGTTTTTGAGTTCTTGCTTCATCGATTCCTGATTGGCATGAAACTCCTGTATCACGTTCGCTGTTGTGATAGTCCAAACCTGTTTTGGATCTACAACCAAACTATCAATGATTGCTATAGCAGACTCAACAATATCTAGTTGCAACTCGTGGCGGTAAGTTACACGCGAGATGTCAAGAATAGCCGCCGTATCTAGAAAAAGAAGTGGTTTTGGTTGCGCAATCAGCAATGCAGCAAGATCGTTGGCTGAAAGGAAGAGACCGGGCATCAGACCTGCTGAGATTCGTAAACCTGCAGTAGATCCCGTGCGTGTTCGTATTCAACCGTGAGCCTGTGTGCTTCGTCTTCAGGCCACTTCTCCTCTTCAATAAGCCAACGTTCAAGCATAGAGGTGTCCAAGGCTGCTCCCTCATGAAAGGCCGATACGAGAAACTCATTCCAACGTTTTCGATCTAGCGGATGCAGGATTGTCTTATTTGCGCCTACGGAGAAGCTGCGTAATAGATCGGCAGTGTTAGCTGAAAGAAAGTCCTCAAGATTGGGATTGGGATTACTTAATTCAACAGTAACCCCGGTATCTTGTGCGCTAATTCCAACACAAGTATTGTAAAAGTCAGAAAGAATGGCATTGTACTGATCGTAGGTAAGAGATGAGAACTCTTTTGCCAAGATGTTGCTTACATATAAGCTGCCATCAGAGCGAGTGGCAAGCCACAAGTCGCTCGCGGGACGTGTACCCTGGGCCGTACATGTAAAACAATACATTTTTCCTAGAGCCACCTTGCTGAGTTCAGCTTCACGCCTATAGTTTCTGGTCCAGCCACCTGTAAGGTATTCTTCCATCACAGCAATAAATCTATCGAGCATTTGCTGATTGCCGCGAACTACCAAATCCTGATAAGTTTTCATGCTTATAGCAACATTATCTCCAGTTTTACTTCCTGGCGGCTGTCAACTAGATCTACTTTGTATCGCCGTGCTCCCACCAACATGCAAAGCCGCAATGCCGCCGGTCAACAGTTCATAACGGCACTCCGCAAATCCTGCTTCGCTCATCATCTCGCGCAGCCGTTCCGCCATGGGAAACTTTTCAATTGATTCCGGCAGGTACGTATAAGCTTCCCGCGAGCCGGAAACGATGCTTCCCACCGCAGGCAGCAGAAGCTTCGAATACAACCCATAAGAGGAACGCAGCAGAAAACCGCGCGGATGCGAAAACTCCAGAATCGCCAGCATTCCATCCGGTTTGAGCACGCGCCGCAGTTCCTGCAAACCTGTTTCGTAGTTAGCCAGATTGCGAAATCCGAAAGCAATCGTGATCAGATCAAGCGAACCGGCGCGCAAAGGCAACTGCAAAGCATCGCCTTCAAATAAACGCGATCGCGTTTGCTTACGGGCAATCTTTCGATCCGCTTCCACCAGCATGGGATGGCAGAAATCCGCGCCCAATACTGAAGTCTGCGCGTTCTTTTGTAGTTGCAGCAGCACGTCGCCGGTGCCGCAGCACAAATCAAGCACCACCGCTTGCGGCTTGTTCAACACCGGTTGAACGCGCTGCATCAAACGCTTCCGCCAGCTTGCATCAATGTTGAATGACAACAAATGATTCAACAAGTCATAGCGGGGCGCGACGGCGGAAAACATCTGCTGCACCCAACCAGCAGCCTGTTGCTCGTTCGACGTGCCGGGCGGAGTGGTGCCAAGCGCAGTTTTCATATCTTTCATGAGCGGCTCACTAACGCGCTTACCGTCGCCTGGCGAATCAGAGACGGCTCAATGCCCGAAACAATGCTGACCTGCCCAATGGCTGTGGGAAGAACGAAATGCACTCTGCCGCCCACTGTTTTCTTGTCGCTTCCCAGACGCCTTATCAAATGGTCCGGGTTCAAATCGGATGCGTCCGGCAATGGCCCGTAAGCATGAACAGCGGCAGTGATTCGCGCGGCTTCCGGTTCGCTTAACATGCCTCGCAGCCGCGCCAGTTCAGTAGCTGCAATCATACCCCAGGCGACCGCCTCGCCGTGCAGAAACCGCTCGTATTCTGTTTCCGCTTCCAAAGCATGGCCGATCGTATGCCCGAAGTTCAGAATGCGCCGCAGATCGCCTTCGCGTTCATCGGCAGACACCACTTCCGCTTTAATGCGGACCGCGCTGGCAATTAACTGATCCAGCAGTTCCGGCGACATGCTGAGAACATCCGCAGCGCGTTCGCTGATCACTTGAAATGTCTGCGCATCGCGGATTACGCCGCATTTCAGAATCTCAAATAACCCGGCGCGAAATTCCCTCGGCGGCAAAGTGGTAAGCACTGTCGGATCAATCAGCACCGCCAAGGGTTGATGAAAGCTGCCGATCAGATTTTTTCCGTTCACCAGATTGACGCCGGTTTTGCCGCCGACCGCTGCATCCACCTGGGCCAGCAGCGTAGTAGGAATTTGCAGAACCGGAACGCCGCGCATAAAAATAGCGGCCAAAAATCCGGCTACATCCGTCACAATGCCGCCGCCGAAACCGATCACCAGGCTGTTACGATCCGCGCCCGCGCTGCTCATCTGTTCGGCCAACTGTTCCACTTGCGACAAACGCTTGTTTACTTCTCCGGGCGGCTGCCACAACAAGGTAAACTCACGCTTGCCCAGGCCGCGAGAAAACGCAGCGCCGTGCAGCCGCCAGACATCCTCGGTGGTCACCACAAATATCTTGCCCGTTTTGGAAGGAAGATAATTTTCTGCTTCGGCCAGAACGCCGCGCTGAATAATGCTGGGGTAAGTTCGCTCAACGGTGCGAACCTCAAAGGTCGGCATTGTTTTCGTTGTACCACGCGAAGCAGTTTTCAATAAGCACGTAAATCAATAGCTGGCCGATAGATCCTGGTTTCTATCCCACTACCATAGATGTGTGGGTACTGCTGCTTCCATTCAGCGCTTGCAAACCGACTTCATCGTGGTCGGAGCAGGTGTTGCCGGTCTTCGCGCCGCGATTGATTTATCTTCTACCGGACAGGTTTTGGTGATTACCAAAGACAGTTTGCGGGAATCCTCATCGGAATACGCGCAAGGCGGCATTGCCGCTGCCTTGAATGATGATGATGAAATCGGATTGCATGAACACGATACGCTGATTGCCGGAGACGGCCTTTGCAATCCCGCTGCGGTTCGCACCTTAGTGGAAGAAGCTCCTTCGGCGATTGAGCAACTGATCGAATGGGGAACTGCCTTTGACCGCGACGGCGCGAAGCTGTTGTTTGCCCGTGAAGGAGCGCATAGCCGGAACCGCGTTCTTCATGCTCACGGCGATTCTACCGGAAGCGAAATTGTGCGTACGCTGCGACAGCAAGCGTCCTCATTTGAAAACATCTCGTTCCAGACTTTCTCGGCTGTCACCGACCTGCTGCTGCACAACGGAGAAGTAATCGGCATTGTTGCTTATGATGAAGCCACCCGCGCTACGGTGGTGGTGGAAGCGCGCGCTGTGCTGCTGGCTACCGGCGGTCTGGGCCGCGTGTTTGAAAACACAACCAATCCCGATGTTGCCACCGGCGACGGCGTGGCAATGGCTTACCGCAATGGAGCCGTTATTTCCGACATCGAATTTGTGCAGTTTCATCCCACAGCTTTGTTTATTCCCGGCGCGCCGCGCTTTTTATTAAGCGAAGCCCTGCGCGGCGAAGGCGCTTATCTGCGCAACGCTTCCGGCGAACGCTTCATGGAGCGTTATCATCCTTTAAAAGAACTCGCTCCCCGCGATGTGGTGTCGCAGTCGATTGTGCTGGAATGCCGGGCTACCGGAGATCCCAACGTTTTTCTCGACCTCACCCACTTCCCTGCCGGTTTCGTGCCGCAGCGTTTTCCCCGCATCTATGAAACGTGCCGCCAATATGGAATTGATCTGGAAACCACGCCTGCGCCGGTGCGCCCTGCCGCGCATTACGCGATGGGCGGCATTCAAACTGATTTGGACGGCCGCGCCAGCCTGCCGCGACTGTTTGCCGCCGGTGAAGCAGCTTGCACCGGCGTTCATGGCGCAAATCGATTAGCCAGCAACTCGCTTCTGGAAGGATTGGTGTTCGGCTGCCGGGCGGCCCGCTCCATGCGCCAACTTGCGCCTATGGCGAACGTTCCTGTTCCCGTTGTGCCGCCGCCGCCGCGGTTCCCGGTAATGTCGGAAAAAGATATTCGCGCTATTGCCTGGAACTACTGCGGCGTGCTGCGCAGCGGATTAGAACTGGAAGCGGCTCTAAAACTTCTTCGTTCGCGCGAGCGGATGCAGTTGCCTCAAGCGGCCCGCGCCGATTTTGAACGCAGAAATATTCACCTGGTGGCGCTACTGATTTCGCTCGCCGCGCTCGATCGCAAGGAAAGCCGGGGCGGACATTACCGCACTGATTATCCGGAAAAATCGCCTGCTTTTGAAAAGCATTCGCACATTTACCGTTCAACGGAAACAGCGGAACTGGAAATCCGATTCCAGTGAATTAGCAATGGACTGACTTGCTTCTGCAAGATAGAAAAGCTCTACCGAAAAGGAATCTCCACCTCGACATAGATTCCAGGTTTGGCAGCGTTCACAGCGGCAACAATCCAATCAAGATAAATCTTCACTGATGGCCATTGCTGTGATTAGTGAGTACAACAACAGCAATCTTGCGCCCTGCTACAAACCAACTTCAGCGTCTTTTTTGGCTGTGACATATATCTTTATCTGAAGTAACGCGACGTTTCCATACAAAACACAACCAAGCTGCCGTTAACTTCTTCGTGAGTTAGCGCATCATAACAACAACGCAACCATACGCCCGCGTGATTCCCTTCCCCCCACCAGAATCACGCGGGTCCCCTCCAGATTTTGCTTTCACCTTTCGTTTGCGTTCCGCTGTGTATTCTGGATGAAGGTATGCCCGTTGCCACTGACATTACGGATCGTTTGCAGGAACTGGCTCGCCTCCGCATAGTTCATAACGCTCCGTTGTCGCAATACACGCGATTCGGCATTGGCGGCCCGGCTGCGCTGTACGTTGAGGCTTCGGATGAACAGGCTTTTATTGCTGCTTTGAATCTCGTTCGGGAAAGCTGCGTTCCTTCTGTAGTGATTGGCGGCGGAACTAATCTGGTGGTTTCTGATCGCGGTTTTGCCGGAATTGTTTTGCGCTTCATCGGTGAACAGATTGAATTCAAAGGCATGACCATGCGCGTGCAGGCAGGTGCTGTGTTGCAAGCCGTTGTTGATCAAAGCATTCAAAAAGGTTTGGGCGGCATGGAAACCATGACCGGTATTCCTGGTTCGCTCGGCGCGGCGGTTTATGGCAATGCCGGAGCGTATGGTCATTCCATGCAGGAACGGGTGGAGCGGGTCCATTACACAAACGGCGCAGAAGTTTGTTCAGCAACGAATGAAGACTGCCGTTTTGAATATCGCGGCAGTGTTTTTAAGCAAAACAAACAACGGGTGATTCTTTCGGTGGAGTTAAGCTTTGAAGCGGGCGACCGCGCTGAACTGCAAACCAAAGCGAATGAAATCCGCGCCATCAGAGATGCCAAGTATCCGCCGTCCATGAAATGCGCTGGAAGTATTTTTAAAAACTGTCTATTTAAGCAATTGCCTTCTGCCGTGCAGTCTGAAATTCCAACAACGGTGATACGGGAAGGTAAGATACCTTCAGCCTGGTTTCTGGAACAAGTTGGCGCAAAAGGAATGCGGCGTGGCGATATTCAAGTGGCGATTTACCATGCCAATCTGATCTACAACGATGGCTCTGGAACGGCGGCAGACTTGGTTGCTGTGATCGATGATCTAAAAAATCGCGTTCGCGACCGGTTTGGGTTTAACCTCGAAGAAGAAGTGCAGTACATCGGCTTCGACGCTTTACCGGCCTAGAACAACAGCATTTCAAGTCTGCCGCGCTTATCCTGATTGACTGAACTACTTGCCCTGCAGCCTGTGCTGCGGAATATCGTTTGCGATTCCCCACTGCTCAATCATCGGCGTACCGGGATTGCTGCTTAGGATGATGTACCACGTGGCATTGGAAGGCCGCCAGACCGCAAAATCCGTTCGGCCATCACCATCAAAATCGTCTTGCACCGGCTTGTCTCCTTGCAAGCCCCATTGTTGGATGGTAGGAACGTTCGGGTTAGTGCTTGGCAGAACATACCAGTTCCCTTGCGAGGGCCGCCACACGGCTAAATCGGTTTTGCCGTCGCCGTCATAATCGCCCGGAACCGGCATATCGCCGTTCAATCCCCACTGCCGAATAATGGGGCTTCCCGGATTGGAGCTCGGAATGATGTACCAGGTCCCATTAGAAGGCCGCCA
>CAXTWH010000040.1:38605-51064 GCA_964247975.1 uncultured Bryobacteraceae bacterium
GATGTACCAGGTCCCATTAGAAGGCCGCCAGACAGCGAAATCAGTTACTCCGTCGCCGTTGTAATCATCTGGAAGCGGAACGTCGCCGGACAACCCCCACTGCTGTGTCAAACCGCCAATAGGCGGAATATACCAGGTGCCGTTGGAAGGACGCCAGACCGCCGGAACTGTTTTGGCTGGAACAAATGAGCGGTTAGGGTCTTTCGCATACCAGGGCGTATCTACATTCGCCTTGTCTGGCGTGACAACATCGAAAAACGAAGGAACAGGACCGGCTATCAAGGCCGAAGTACACAATAAACTGAGTGCAGCAACAAGCAATCTCATAGATGAGGAACAAACCTTCCTGAAGCTATGGTAATCACTTTGCCACAATTTCTACAAGATGAATCTGAGATCTATGCCATCAAAGTAGTAAGAACCAAGTACTTGTTCTATCAACAGGATAGAATTGAGATGGAAGTTCACCAGACGAAACCAATACGGGTTCAAATGGAATCTCATGCATTCAGGTTTTTTGATCCTGTTGCTGTGCAATGGCCTGCTGTAACAACTCCACTGCTCGCTCCGAACCTTCAATTCCCGTTACTTTGAACTCATTATTGGAGTTTTTGTTATACAGTTCCAGAAACTCCGCAGTTTGCTGGATCACGGTCTGAGGAATCTGCGAAATTTCCTGAACGTCCTGGTAAATGCAAGAAAGAACAGTGATTCCCACAAGCGATGATTACTGTTTTGACTTGCCGTTTTCTGTTTCTGTTGCTTCCAGCAGGCCAATTAAACGCACATCTACCAGACAGCCGACATGCACTGGCTCCTCGCTCATGAGCAGAATATCCAGCGGATCTCCACCATCGGCTTTGGTGGAGGGAATAAAACCGAAATCGCAAGGAAAGCTGAAGCCTTCAAGCAGTAAACGCTTGAAAGCAAACAAGCCGGACTCCGGGTTGTAATCGAATTTGCTTCTTTTTCCTTTGAGGTTTCAATAACTGCCTGCCAAGTCTTCCGCGAAGGATCCAATTGGCGCGGAAGCTGCGTGATGTTTTTCATGCGCGTTAGATTCGGCCTGAACTTTGGCGCATACCTAGTTGTAGCAATAGTGTTAAAAACCGGAACGGTTCAGAATAAATCAAGCTGCCGGTCTACCAATGCCGCTCTGACCGGCTCCTGTTTCGGCGTATCCTCGGTTTGCTTAACTTGTTGCATCAAGTCCACCAACCGGCGATGAGCATGAAATACTTCCAGCAGCAGTTGGCATTTCGGGCAGCCGCCTTTAATCGCTTCTTCCCCTTCCAGGGCCGGATTGAAAGAGGGATGTCGTGGACACTTCGCGCGAAAGCGAATGGTGCCGAATTTGAGCATGAACGTTTGAAGCTTCGCTTGCCGGGAATAAAGCAGTTTGTGAGGCCGATTCCCTGGTAATTTGGAATAACTGCTTTATTTTACCTGGGCTGCGATCCGGCAGGCGCAGCGCGAAGATATTGCAACGGCCACTTTGCAGTAACGCCCAGTTTTTCGGCTGCATGAAGCGGCCGGTAAGGATCTCGAAGCGGTTCCCGAGCCAGCAAAACCAGATCCGCTTGGCCCAGATGAATAATTTGGGCGGCCTGCTCCGGGCTGGTAATCAGGCCGCCCGCTGCCGTGGGAATAGCAGCCTCGCGCCGGATTTCTTCCGCAAACGGAATCTGGTATCCCGGTCCTACCGGAACTTGGGCTCCAGCAACGTTCCCGCCAGCCGAACAATCGATCAAATCCAACGCCCAGAGTTTTCAGATGCCGTACAACTTCGACTACATCTTCCGGAGTTAAACCACCTTCGGTCCAATCAGTTGCTGATACTCGCACAAACAAGGGAACCTGCTCAGGGATCCGGGAGCGAATCACCTGCACCACCTCATACAAAGCACGAGCGCGATTGTTCAGTGATCCTCCATACTCATCCGTTCGTTGATTGCTCAATGGCAACAGGAACTCGTGCAGCAGATAGCCGTGCGCGGCATGAATTTCCAGAACTTGGAAACCAACTGCTACTGAACGCGCCGCAGTCTGGCCGAATGCTTCCATGATTGGGGAGATTTCCGCTTTAGTCAGTTCTGCGGGGTGTGCGGATAAGAACTGGAAAATGGGACAGCAGAAGGCGCGACTACATCAGTTCAACCGCCTTCTTCAGCCGAAGCCATCCTATCGCCTTTACAGGGCGACAGCGTACTGGCTTTGCGCCCAGCATGAGCTAACTGAATAGCGGCTACGCTCCCCTGTTCGCGAATAAACTGAACCAATAGGGCCAATGCTTCAGAATGTGCATCACTCCAGATTCCCAGGTTTTGAGGAGAGATGCGGCCTTCCGGAAAAACCGCCGCTGCTTCGGCGATCACCAGACCCGCTCCCCCTACTGCCCTGCTTCCCAGGTGAACATACAGCCACTTGTTGGCCATTCCATCTTGATAACTGTATTGGCACATGGGGGAAACCGCAATCCGGTTCGGAAGAACGATTCCCCGGAGTGAAAAACTGTCGAACAAAAACATTTATTTTGATTGTCGCTTGCCGGCTAAGGTTCAGTTATCCACAGAAACGCCGGTTTTGTTAACTGTCAGGCACAATCGCTTCGTAGATGCGTTGCAAGTCTTCTACCGAATAATATTCAATCTCGATGCGGCCAGACTTTTCCGAGCGAGGCACCAGCTTTACTTTGGTTCCCAAGGTCATAGCCATCTGGTCTAATGCCGCGCGGGTATTGGCGTCAATTCTTCGCTCCTCTTTGGGCGGCGCAGGCGCGGCAGGCGGAGCCAAGGCGCGTTTCACTAACTGCTCGGCTTCACGCACCGAAAGCTCTTTCGAGATTACCTGATCGCACACCTGGCATTGCAGCGTGGCATCCTCAATGCTCAATAGAGCGCGAGCATGGCCCATCGCGATTCTGCCGTTGACCAATTCCTGTCTTACATCAGGGCAAAGGCGTAGCAGGCGCAGGAAATTAGTGATCGTGGAGCGGTCCTTGCCGGTGCGTTCCGCAATCTGCTCATGGGTAAGCTGGTGCTGCTGCGTTAACTGTTCAAACGCCTGCGCTGCTTCAATGGGGTTTAAGTTTTCCCGCTGGATATTTTCCACTAAGGCAAGCTCCAGTAGTCTATCCGGCTCCGCTTCCCGGATGAAAACGGGAACTTCGGCCAAGTTCGCTTCTTTCGCTGCTCGCCAGCGCCGTTCGCCGGCAATAATCACGAATTTATCCTCGCCATCGGCGTAAACAGTAATGGGTTGGATCAATCCGTTGGCCTGAATAGACTGCGCCAGCTCAGAAATCTTATCTTCATCGAAATCTTGTCGAGGCTGATTGGGGTTGGGATGAATCGAATAAATAGGAACTAAACGTGCAAGTAATTTTTCTGAAGAAGCCGGAGATTTCGCGGCGGGTTCCGGGTCTTCCTCTTGATGGGTTGTTGTATGAGAAAGCGCATTCCGCTGCGGAAGCAGGGCAGAAAGCCCCTTACCGAGCGCTTTTCGTTGTGCGTCTGTGGCTTTGCTCATGGGAGAGTACTTCCTTTGCTAGTTGTATATAGCATTCTGCGCCGCGCGACCGGGGATCATAGGCCAGAATGGGTTTTCCAAAACTGGGAGCCTCCGCAAGCCGGATATTGCGGGGAATAACGGTATGAAAAACATCTTTACCGAAGAACTCACGGAGGTCGGCTTCGACCTGACGCGTGAGGTTCGTCCGATCATCGTACATAGTCAGCAGGACACCTTCGAGCTTGAGTGGCTGGTCGAAGGACTCGCGGACACGTTCGACCGTATCCATGAGTTGGGAGATGCCTTCGAGGGCGAAGAACTCACACTGGATGGGGACGAGGACTGAATCGGAAGCCACCAGCGCGTTAAGGGTCAGCAGATCCAGCGCGGGCGGGCAGTCAATCAGCATATACTTAAAATCGTTCTTAAAATTTTTGATAGCCTGCTTCAATTTCTGTTCGCGATTGTCCTGATCCACCAGATCCAAATTAGCCGCCACTAGATTCTGATCGGCAGGAATTACGTACAATCCTTCGAAAGCGGTTTGCACCATCACTTCGGCTAAGCTAGCCTCGCCGATGAGGACATGATACAAGGTTTTACGGTCTTTCGTTTTTTCGATGCCCAGCCCGGTAGTGGAATTGCCCTGGGGATCAGAATCTATTAACAGAATTTTTAGCTCACTCGCTGCGAGAGAAGCGGCTAGGTTGATGGTGGTAGTGGTTTTACCCACTCCCCCTTTTTGGTTGGCAATGGAAATAACCTTGGCCACGGAATGCCTTTCTTCAAAACTCAGAGAATAGCATGAGGTCTTGGTTTGTCCTTGAAATCAATGTTCCACGTGGAACATGGCGGTTTTGGGCGTGTAACTCTGAACCAAAGATGTTCCACGTGGAACATACAAGCAGTGTTCCACGTGGAACATGAGGTCACTGGTTCAGGGTGCATCCTAAGTTCAGGTAAACATCTAACACGGCTACCGCAGCGGGAGTTACTCCCGGAATGCGTCGCGCCTGACCCAAAGTTTCCGGTTTTACTCGCGTCAGCTTCTGTTGCACTTCCGTCGATAAGCCCGGAATCTGCTCGTAGCGAAATTCAATCGGGATCTTGCGATCATTGGCTTCGTTCAGTCGTGTGATCTGCTTTTCCTGCTGCGATATATAGCCGGAGTATTTGGCTTCCGTTTCCACGGTCGTCAACACGCCGTGTGCCGGCAGACCGCCAACTTTGCTGCGGAACCAGTTTTCGAGCAGAGCAATCTTTGCTTCCGGTCGTCGTAGCCACACAGCCAGCGTAGGATTGTCGTCTGCCGCTAAACCGCCAATACTGTCCTGCACTTCCCGAACGCGCGTGTTTTGAATCAGTCCAGCTACCATTTCCTTTTGTTTCTGTTTGTTGAGAAACGCGGTCCAACGCCGGTCATCCACTAAGCCTGCGGTTCGGCCAAGCGGCGTTAACCGCTCATCGGCGTTATCGATACGAAGATGCAGCCGGTATTCAGCCCGCGAGGTAAACATCCGGTAAGGCTCATCCGCGCCCTTGCTCACCAGATCGTCAATCAGGATTCCTGTATATCCGGCAGTTCGTTCAATGGACAAACTACCCGCATTCCTGATCTTCAGCCCGGCATTCAGCCCGGCAATTAAGCCCTGGCACCCGGCTTCCTCGTAACCGGAAGTGCCGTTAATCTGACCAGCTAAAAACAAGCCCTGAATTGTTTTCAGTTCCAGCGCATGGTTCAGTTCGCGCGGGTCAATCGCGTCGTATTCAATGGCATAGCCGGGCCGGATCATCTCCGCTTCTTCCAGGCCCGGTATCGAGGCAAGCATGGCCGTCTGCACGTCCAACGGCATACTGGTGGACATACCGTTCACGTAAATCTCGTGCGTGTCTAATCCTTCCGGCTCGAGGAAAAGCTGATGCCGCTGTTTGTCCGGAAATTTCACCACTTTGTCTTCAATGGAAGGGCAGTAGCGCGGTCCCACGCCTTCAATCTGGCCGCTATATAAAGGAGAGCGGGGAACTGCTTCCTGCAGAATCCGGTGAGTCGCTTCGGTGGTGTAGGCCAGATAGCAGTGAATCTGTTCGCGGTCGATCTTCTCTGTTAAAAACGAAAATGGGGTGGGATGCTTGTCGCCCGGCTGCGGTTCAAAACGGGACCAGTCAATGCTGCGGGCATCCAAACGCGGCGGAGTGCCGGTTTTCAATCGCGTCCACTGCAAGCCAAGCTGCCGAAGCTGATTTCCCAGATAATTAGACGGCGCTTCGCCATTTCGTCCGCAGGCATAGCGGGTTTCTCCCACATGCGCTAAGCCGTTCAGGAAAGTTCCGGTGGTGACCACAACCGCTTGCGCCGACAACTGCCGCCCATCGCGCAGTAAAACGCCCCGGATGACGCGCTCCGGTCCGATGCCGTCAATCAGGAGTTCCGCCACTTCCGCTTGCACAATCCGTAGATTGGGTTCGTTTTCCAGCCATTCTTTCATGCGAACTCGATATTGTTTTTTGTCGCATTGGGCGCGAGGAGACCACACTGCCGGCCCTCGACTCGTGTTCAACAAGCGAAACTGGATGCCGACCGCATCCGTTAACTCGCCCATTACGCCGCCGAGAGCATCGATTTCACGCACCAAGTGGCCTTTCGCAATGCCGCCGATTGCCGGATTGCAGGACATCTGCGCCATTAAATCGATGTTCATGGTGATCATGCCGGTACGCAAGCCCAAACGAGCGCAGGCGCGCGCGGCCTCGCAGCCGGCATGTCCGGCCCCTACCACCAGAACGTCGTAGCGGTTCTTGGCCGGAGCCGAAGGAGAAACAGCGGGAACAAAGGAATCGAGCATGGGGGATGAGTAGAATACGATCGAAGTACCATTTTATCGAGGAAAGAGCGATTCATTGAAAATATTAGTGGTGGGCGGGGGAGGAAGGGAACACGCGATCGCATGGCAGCTCACCCGGTCGTCTGGAATTACCGTTGTGGCCTGTCCCGGCAACCCGGGCATAGCCACTTTGGGCCGTTGCGTCGCTGTGCCTGCTTCCATAAAAGGCTACGCGGACTTAGCGGAAGCAGAGCAAGTGGACCTGACCGTAGTGGGTCCGGAAGCACCCCTGGTCGCCGGTATCGTTGATGAGTTTCAACAAAGAAAACTGCCGATTGTCGGCCCGACCAAAGCGGCAGCCCAACTGGAAGGAAGCAAGATCTTCGCCAAGCAGTTTTTTGAACGGGCCGGTATTCCTACGGCGCGCTCCGTGCAAACAGAAAACCTGCTTGAAGCAAAAAACGCTCTGCGGCAGTTTGCCTTGCCGGTGGTGATTAAAGCCGATGGCCTAGCGGCCGGCAAGGGAGTAATTATCGCTTTCACTGCCGCCGAAGCGGAAATAGCTATCGAGAAGTTGGGGCCAAGTCTGGTTATTGAAGAATTCCTGGAAGGTGAAGAAGTCAGCTTCATCGGCTTAAGCAACGGCAAAGATTTGCTGCCGCTGGAAGCTTCACAAGACCATAAGAGGCTAAACGACGAAGATGCCGGCCCCAACACCGGTGGCATGGGTGCTTACTCAGATGGCCGGATTCTTAGCTCCGAAGAAACAGAACAGGTGATAAACCGCGTGATGTATCCGGCCATTCATCAGATGAACCGGGAAGGAAAGCCTTTTCGCGGCTTTCTGTATGCAGGACTCATGATGACCAACAGAGGTCCTCAGGTACTCGAATTCAATGTGCGTTTAGGCGACCCGGAAACGCAAGCCCTGATGCATCGACTTGAATCGGGATTTGTGGAAGCTTTAGAGTTTGCTGCGGGAAAGCGGCAAACTGCGAATTTAGTTTGGAAGCCGCAGCCTTCTGTGTGCATCGTGATGGCCGCAGCAGGCTATCCCGACGCGCCGCAAGGGGGCGATCCAATTACGGGCATTACGGAAGCGGAAGAAATAGGCGCCACTGTATTTCAAGCAGGTACGAAGTTTATTGGAGGCCAACTGCTCACCAATGGCGGACGCGTTTTGGGTGTCACCGCATCCGGCGATTCCCTTCTGGATGCCGCCAAAGCCGCTTATCAGGCAACTGGGAGAATTCACTTTCCTGGACAACACTACCGGCATGACATCGGCGTCAAAGGGCTTTGGCGTTGGAAAGATTGAACGCTATCGAGTTAAACCCATCACCAGCGTTTCCATCACAATGCGATCATCAGGCCGCGCATCGCGCAGGTTCTTGTCCGCCTGGTAAATCAGTTTCAGTCCTTCGCGAAGCTGTTCACTTTTAAAAGCAGTAGCACTAGTAAGAATCTGCTCCGCCCGATCACGCCACATGCGAACGCCTTGTTTCGAGAAATGGTTTACGACTTGCTGCGCGTTCCGCAGACCGGCTTCCTGAACAGCCAAGGTGAGCCGGAACTGAGTTCCTAGAAAGGTCAAGGCCAGCGGCAGATATTCGCCATCGCGCACCAGCAGATCCAGAGCTTTGAAAGCGGCCGCGCGGTCCCGTCGCCCCATAGCAGCCACCAGACCAAAAATATTACTTTGTGAGGCGTTGGGAACCAAAGCCCGTAAGTCCTCGGCGGTAATCGAGCGTCCCGGACCGGCAAACAAGGACAACTTTTCAATTTCAGTGGCCAGGCGCGTCGCGTCGCCCCCAACGGAATCCACCAGAAAAGCGAGTTCTCCGGGTTCCATTTTTAAGCGGTATCGGCTCAATAGATCCTGTGCCAGCGAGCGTACCGCTTCAGAAGTGAATCCGCGAAATTCCACCACATCCGGAATCGCGGAATAGAACTTCGCGACCCGATCCAATTTAGGTTTGTCATCGCCGGTGAAATCGAAGCGGCTGCACTCAAAGACCAGCACAGTGCCTTGGGTTGGCGATTTGAGATAGTCTTTCAAAACATCCGAAGGGCCACTTTTTCCGCTGTCTTCATCCTCTTCGGTAGTGGAAGCTAATCGTCGAGGCAAGGCAAGCTCAACGCTACCGACCCAGATCACGCGATCAGCAGCAAACAGCGACAACGAGCAGGCATCGTCGATAACTTGAGGTAAAGACGTTTCCTCCAAATCAACTTGCGTCAATCCCTCCGTCCTGAGTTCACCGGGCAGGGCCTTATCCAGCAGAGTGTTTTTGCAGATGCGCCGCTGGTACGATTCCGAACCGAGAAACAAATAAACCGGCGCAGGGCTTTGTTTAGCGATTTTCTGAAGAAACTGGTCCGGGCTCATGAGGAAGTTAAAAATTCTCGTTAATGCCGCTCACAACGGAGCGCGCCACATCGTCTGCAACACGGTCCAGCGCCAGATTGCTTTCGTCGAAGTATTGATTTGCATAGAGGCTGATCTGGTAACTATTACTGATCGCAAACGGAGGACGATTGTATAAAACTTTCCCGGTAGCGCGTTCTTTCAAGGAAAGCTGCAAAGCAACCAATATCTGCACAACCGTTGTTTTAAACGTAACCGGATCAAAAACAACCGGAAATGTAGCAACGTTGTTGATTGCGCCATCAAGAACCGCATCGGCATTGGCACGATTGCGCACCACTTGAAACCGTGTTTTCGCGATCATCTCGCGCGAAATTGCTTCTTGCAATCTGTCAGCAAATTTATAACGGCTCGACAAATTGTTGAACGGAAGAACCGCAATGGTTTGAATGCTTTTGGGAACCGTGTCGGCTTTTCCGGCCCTGTGGTAACCACAACCGGTAGCTACCAGGAGAAGCAGAAAAACAGAGCAAAACAGATAATTCTTTACGGTAAACACTAAGAATTTTTTTGCCTTTCCTTAATGAGCTTGCCGACCTGCGCGGCAGTAATTCTCAAATTATCCGCCACGGCCCACAACCAAACAGCCCGCGAATTATTGCGATCCACGCGAAGGTCGCCGACGCTGATTCCGTCCTGGCCGGTGATGCCGACGTTGGTGGGCATCTCATGTTCAGCAGTGCGGATATCAATGGAATCCTCAGCTTCCAGAATTCCGGCAATCCGGGACGTATCAGCAGTTTGTTCAAATTCCACCCAAGCGGACACGGTGTAACCGTGAAATACGGGAGCCTGAATCAAGCGGATAGACGGCATTGGCACGGAAACGGCTCCCGATTTTGAGGCGGCCGCCAGCAGAGAAGCCAGATGCGTTTCCAGGCGCTGTTCGATGACGTCAAGCTGTTGCGGCGCTTTTTCCCCGTAAGCCGGAAGCAGCGTAAAGCTTAACTGAGCGTCAAACACTTTCTTCTCAAGCTGCCGGAAGGAAAGAAGGCTCGTTGTCTGCTGCTGTAATTCCGAGATGCCGGCTTGGCCGCGTTCGCTGGCTGGTTCGAATACTTCCACCACTGCGCGCGCGATCGGTTGATACTGCGCCAGTTGAGACAACAAAAGCGCCAGAGCACTGGCCGCCGGTTGAGGCGGAACCACCAGCGCGGCAGCCGTGATCGAGGTTTCCTGGCCGGGAATGTAGATACGAGCTTCGGGCTGCTGGTCCAGATAGCCTGCGCAGTCGATCAGCTTTAACTGCCCATTCCGGGCTTTGGCAATCTGCCAGGCTTTTGCGGCTCCTTCAGCAGAACCGGCGGCAATAATAAATGCTGTTTCTTTGGAAAGCTCCGGCGTGAGCGCTTCGCGGTAAACCGACTCCCCTTCTTCTTCCCCGAAGTTCGCTTCGCCGTTCGCCGCAAAGTTATCAACTACAAGGCTTTTATCTGATTCCAGCAGGTCTTTGAGTTCACGTCCCAGCAGTGTATCAGCGCCCACCAGGGCCAGTCGTGTTTTGGAGTTTTTCATGGTTTAACCGATCTGGTGTTCCGGCTGCGGCGTAGGCGGCGGACGTCGTACTTTACGGCGCATCAGGCCGCCAATGCGAATAATCAAGCCGCTTGAAACATAGCTCACCGCCATGATCAGAAGCACAATCTGGGCCCAGTTCCAGATGAGGTAGATAAAAGCGCCGAAGATCAGTACTACCAACGGGGAACGCGGCTTGGCAACATTCAACTGCTTGAAACTGGGATACCGCCAAGTGCTCACCATCAACAAGGCTACGCCCATAATTAAAGCCAACCAGACTGCCGAAAAATAAACATTAATCAGCACGCGCGAATCGAAAAAAAACACAATCGCCGCAATAAAGCCTGCTGCTGCGGGAATGGGCATTCCGGCAAAATATTTGCGGTCCGGCCGACCCGGATTCTTTACCACCGGATGTGATTGAATATTAAACCGCGCCAAGCGCGCCGCGCCGCACAGAAGATAGAAAAAAGACACGAAATAACCGAAGCGGAGCAGGTGACTGCCGAACTGGCCGGGAATCGGCGGAGTGACAAATTGAACGCCCCAGACAAAACCCAGCACCGCCGGCGCGATGCCGAAGGTAATCACATCGGCGAGGGAATCCAGTTCACGACCAAAATCGCTGACGGTGTTCGTCATACGCGCAATTCGCCCGTCCAAACCGTCGAAAAACACGGCAAACCCAATCGCCTTTGCAGCGGTAGCGAAGTGTTCGTGATAGCTGAAATCGCCGCTGCCGAAGGCCAGCGCCCCTTGAAAACTCTGCAAGATAGCGAGAAAACCTAAAAATATATTGCCGCTGGTGAACAAAGTAGGCAATGCATAAGCTGCCCGCCGGGGTCTTCGCCGACGGAGATTTGCGCTGTCTTCTGGATAATCAGGATCACTCAAAAGCGTTTTCCCCTGCGGCTCGCCGCGCGATGATGGTGATTCCGGCCACGACTTTCTGCCCGCTCTTCACTTCCACCTGCCATTCAGGACCGAAGAAAAGATCCACTCGCGAGCCAAACTTCATTAATCCTACACGTTCGCCGGAAGCCACAAAATCACCTGTTTTCTTATAACTCACAATGCGCCGCGCAATTAATCCCGCCACCAGGCTGAAGACAACCTTGCTGCCGCCGGACTCTACGTAAAACGTGTTTTTCTCATTTTCCACGGAAGCTTCTTCCAGGCTGGCTACCCGAAATTTGCCTTTGCTGTAGGTCATTTCAGAGATGCGCCCCGCCACCGGAGAGCGAGTCACATGTACGTTAAATATGTTCAGAAAAATGCTCAGGCGGGTTTGCTCCGGCGACATAGCTTTCACGGAAAGAATTTTGCCGTCCGCAGGGGCTACCATTACATTGCCGGGAGGAATCTTTCTTTCCGGGTCCCGAAAAAACCAAAGGCAGAATAAAGCCAGAACATACAGCGGAATGCCCAGATAAGGATTCAGAAAATAAGACAGAACGAGCCCCGCTAAGGTCAGCCCGCAAGCATAATGAATGCCATCTGAAACAATACGCAACACTTGAATTCTCTCATGCAGTGCTGTAAGCGTTCCACATTACAATTTTGTTCCCGCCTTTTCTTCCAGTGCAGGAAGATAAGATTTTAGGAATTCAACAGTATCAGTTTTAGACGTGAACTTACCGGAGATTTCGTTGCCGTTTTCGTATACAATCTGTATCTCGTATCGAATAATCGGTAAACCAGCGGATTGCTCCTGGTAAGATTCGATAAATGAAATCGCATCTGTCGCACTAGGCAAGTTGAACATCCGGCCGTGAATAGGGATGATGCGGATGTTCTTGATTGTTCGGATAATAACTTTCTCAAGGGCTTCCGTAAAGGCGAGAATCGTTGCCGCATTCAATTTGGCGAGTTCATCAGGAACAATCGCTTTTTGCGAGTGGGGCATCTGCTGCCATTGGCGGCATTTTTCAGCTACCGCCGAATCCGGAGTGGACTCATCCGAACTGGCATTCACTCCCGCTTTTGAAAAAGCGGCAACAACAGTTTAATAAGGAAAATAAGCAACTGCAAACCCGAGTGATTTTAGCTGACTGATTGCGCCTTGGGTGAACTCACCTGCCAGAATAGCCCCGATAAATGGATGCGAACGGTGATGAGTTTCCCGCAAAGGCAGAACTGCTCCCTGAATCTCTTGCGCTTTGTTGCGAGAATGTTTTGTGT
>CAXTWH010000041.1:0-50405 GCA_964247975.1 uncultured Bryobacteraceae bacterium
TTGGAGTTGTCCCCCCTTTTGAGACAACCAGTTAAGAGTCAAAATCCAGCGAACGGAGAATTGACTCATGGGGTTGTACAGACGGAAGTTCACGAGAGAGGCGAAGCTCGCCGCGATTCAGCAGTTGGAGGCTGGCTCGTCAGTAGCTGAGGTGGCAAGGGCGTTTGAGGTAAACGCCAATCTGCTACACCGGTGGCGCAAGGAGTTTCGCCACGGGCCGGCCAATGCGTTTCCCGGTGAAGGGAAGCGCCGATGGGAAGAGACCAAGGTGGCGCAGCTGGAGCGGAAAGTGGGGCAGCAGGCGCTGGAGATCGATTTTTTGAAGGGGTGCTTGCAGCGCATCGAGGAACAGCGGATGCTGCAGGCACGAACTGGAAGACCGCAGTCTACCGGCACGTCCGCAACCAGATCAAAGAAGGTGCGGAAATGACCGTATCGCGGATGTGCGAACTGGGTCACGTGAGCCGCGCCGGTCTATACCGCTGTGGCGCGGAGCCGAGCGAAGCGGTGGTGAACGGTGATATCGAGCTGCGCGATGACATTCAGCGCATCGCGCTTGAGTTCTCCTATTACGGCAGACCGCGAATGACGGCTGAGTTGCGCCGTCGCGGTTGGGAGGTGAACCACAAGCGGGTGGGCCGGATCATGCGTGAAGACAATCTGCTGTGCCTTCGTAAACGCAGATTCCTGTTGACGACGGATTCGAATCACAGTTGCCGCGTTTATCCGAACCTCGCTCAGGACCTGTGCCTGACCGGCATCAATCAGCTCTGGCGTGCCGACATCACGTACATACGGCTGGAAACTGAGTTCGTGTATCTGGCGGTGGTGCTCGACGCGTTCTCACGCCGGGTGATCGGATGGGCTTTAGACCGCCACTTGGAAGCCGATCTGCCGATCGCCGCTCTCCGGATGGCGCTGGAAACGCGCCGTCCTGAACCCGGTCTCACCCATCATTCGGACCGCGGCGTTCAGTATGCGTCGAACGATTATACCGCCATTTTGCAGGAACACGAGGCGCGCATCAGCATGAGTCGGCGCGGCAATCCATACGACAATGCCGCCTGCGAATCATTCATGAAGACGCTCAAGTACGAAGAGGTATACCGGCAGGAGTACCGAAACCTGACCGAAGCCAGAGCTTCGGTCGAGCAGTTCATCGAGCGCGTCTATAATCGCCGCCGCCTGCACTCTGCGCTGGGCTATGTACCACCCGTCGAGTTCGAAAGCATGTTGCCGCAGGGGGCCGAAGCGCTCTGCGTTGAAAGACTGAGCGCATGATGAACAGCGTTTTAGGAGGCATGACGGAATCTATCGGTCCGATGCGCTTAGAGCCCCCGGGCCGGGCCCGCTTTCCGGTCGGGCCGGAGCCGGGGTATAGAACACGCCGGAAAGAACGTGCGCTGCCCATCGTCCGCGATGAGTTCCGGCCGGCTATTCCTCGACGGGGCGCTCGCCAGCGTTGCCCGCCTCTGCTTCACCGGCACACTCACCTTACAGTGCTTGCCGGTCGGAACAAAACGATTTACCATCGAACGATAACCAGTCTCTTGACTGGTTGTCTCAGCCCAGGGGACAAGTTCAGATCCGTTGTTCAATCACCATCCTCATTCCACGTTTAGGACGAAGGGTGAACCAAGGTATAGCTTCCGGCTGAAATCCAGGTTCCATTTGCAGGCGAAATCGTGAAACGATGTTGGCCAGAATGATGGCCGCTTCCCACATAGCGAAAGATTGCCCAATGCAAAGGCGCGGCCCGGCTCCAAACGGCAGATAACGAAAACGCGCGGCGGGTGCCGCATCTTCACTGAGCCAACGTTCCGGCTGAAACTGTTCCGGCGCAGCGAAAAAGCGTCCGTCGTGATGCACAATCCATTGACAGATCCATACCTGCGCTCCTTGTGGAAGCAGGTGCGTTCCGTTTAACTCCACGTCGGTTCTCGCTTCGCGGCCAATCGTCCAGACAGGAGGATAAAGCCGCATGGCTTCCTGAAGAACCGCTTTGGCATACGGCAGCGCCGCATAAGAGAGCGCATCAACAGTACCATCCTGTTTCGAACAATGCTGAACTTCTTCGTAAAGTTTTTGATCCACTGCCGGATGCTGCGCCAGTAAATACAACGTCCATGACAGCGCCACAGCCGTAGTTTCGTGCCCGGCCAGAAACATGGTCATCAACTCATCGCGGATCTGTTGATTGCTTAATGCTGATCCGTCTTCGCCGCGCACTCTAATCAGCATTCCGGTTAATCCTCCGGCTTGGGAAGAACAGGCGCGGCCTTCTTCAATCAACCCGTAGATAATCCGGTCAAGTTGCTGGGTTGCCTTGTTCCATCTTCTGTTTCTCCGGGTCGGCACGCGCCGCAAAGCCGGAATAAACATAGACGCAGCCGATAAATCACGAAATACTGCTGAGACCGCTGCGCTAATCAAATCGACTTGCCCTGGAATTTCGGTTTCAAATAAGGTTTGCGCCACAATTTGCATTGTGATGCGCATCATGTCCTGGTGAACATCGCGGACTTCTCCAATTTTCCATGACTGCACCGCACTCTGGGCACAATTGAACATGATTTCGGCATAACGATGGAGCTGAGCGTGATGAAACGCAGGCTGAAGTAATCGCCTTTGTTCGCGCCAAGCTGAGCCGTCAGAAGTTAACAAACCGCTACCGAACACAGCCTGCAAGTTGCGATAATCGGCAGACTTGATGAACGACGCGGCTTTGGTTTGCAGAACTTCCTGAATCAGCGATGGTTCAGTTAGGAGATAAACGTCATGCCTAAGCACCTTGAAACGAACAATGCCGTCATATCGTTGCGCGCAGTCACGAAAAAAATGCAGTGGATTGCGGCCTAAAGCGGGAAGATGCCCGAGAAACGGCAAACCGCGTGGACCAGGAACCAGCATTATCCTGAAGTGTAGAGCATGAACAAAAGCTGATCCGATTCGGTCCAGCTTCTGTTTGTTGTTAGTGGCTCAGTTTTTTGAAGTATTCTGCTACCGCATCGCGGTAAGTGTCAGGCGTGGGTTCGGTGGCTGCTACCCGCCCGCCTTCCGGCGGCATTTTCCCTTCCCGTTTTAGATCAACTTCCAAACGCTCCAAGCTAGGCAGCACTTCACGGCTTAAGCGGCGGTCCAGTTCCCCCGCATCAGCGTTCTGCAGATCCTGCAAATTACGGAAGGCGTATTCGCTATCGTAATAGGCTTTGCCGCGCGTTCCAAGCTGCTGCCGCAGCGTTGCCAATTGCTGCATGGCTTCCGCAATGGCAGGCTGGCCGCCCGGCATGTTGCCGCCATTGGCTTGTTGCTGGCCCCTTGACATGCTGCCGCCGTTAGCCAGTTGGCCGCTGCGGGAAGCTTGCTGCAGATCGCGCCGCAACTGCTGTACTTGTTGAACGGCGCGAGCAGTTTCGTCTTGTGTCTGCCCGGCTGCGGCACCTTTGCCTTGTCCCTGTTGCTGCGCTGCAGCGCGGGCATTCTGCAATTGTTTGCTGAACTGGTCCAGGCTCAGGGTTGCGCCTTGTTCGTTCACCCAGGCTTGCGCGCCATAGCCGTCGCGAATCCACTCCGCGTTCTTTTTCATATGCGCTGCCAAGTCCTGTTGTTCCACGCCGGAAAGAGCGTCACGCAGCTTGGAAGACACTTGCGGCTGGTCACCGGAAAGTTTCTGCGCCTGGCGCTGAACATCTTGTTGGAGCTGTTCCAGTTGAGCGGCCATGCGCTCTTTTTCTTCAGCCAGTTTGTCAATCTGCGGCGTAGTGCCGGACGGAAGCGATCTTCGCGTCGGATCGTTCGGATCGCGGTTCCATCTTCCGCCATACATGAAGCGCCGCTGCGCGGAAGCCGATTCCGATGAACTGGAACTGCCGGTTCCGGACCGCGCCGCTTCCGAAGCGGCTTCCCGCAAACGATTAGAAAAGTCTTTCTGCTGCTGCGCCATCTGCTGCGCTTTACCGGCTAGATCGGACAAGCTATCGCCGGATTGCTGCTGCTGCATGTTGCGAAGCTGATTTACCGCTGCTTGCAGGTCCGCTGAAGCGCGCCCCTGCGCTCCCTGGTTGTGCTGGCTCACCGCATTTCGCATTTCTTCCTCAGCGCGTTGCAAAGCGTTGGTAGCCTGCTGCAATTGTTGTTGATTCTGCCCACCACCGCTGCTGCTGCTTTGCGAACCGGAACCCTGTGCGCTGCCGGATTGAGCTGATTGTTTGCCGCTTTGTTGCGATTGTGAGCTATTAGAAGAAGCAGAAGAACTGCTTTGTTGGGATGAAGATTGGCCGCTTTGGTTTTGGCCGTTGCGCGACATCTGCTCCATTTGCCGCTGCAATTCTTCAGCTTCGCGCCGAAGCATTTCCTGTTCCCACCGCTGCTGGGCCATCTGTTCCTGTGGCCTTTGCTGGGCAAGCTCCTGTTGGCGGCGTGCCAATGCTTTTAGTTTTTCCAATGCTTCATCTAATTGCTTTTGTTGCTGCGATGCCGTAGAAGCAGTTTGTCCGGTTTCATATTGATTCTTTTCCGGATCGAGTTCCAGGTCAAACATGCGCTCCAGGTCGCGTCCGGCGTTGCCTGCTCCTCCGCCTCCGCCTCGGCTACGGTTGTAAGCCACTTGAATATCCCGAAACAAAGACTCGGCGCGGGTGAGAGATTGTAAAGCCCGCTGTTCCGGCGGCAGCGCATCGTGCCACTTCCTTCCTTGCAACTGTCCCGCCGCGCTTGCCATTTCGGCGGAAGCCCGGTCCATCTGCTTGGAAAACTCGTCGAATTCAGCATTGTTGCCGGACAGTTCGCGGGAACGCATACGGTCAGCCAGCGTTTTTGCCTGTTGCTGTAGCTTACCTTCCACTTCGGAAAGAAAGCGCGATTCTTCCGCTACCGCATTCTTTTCAGTAGCGCCGTTTTTCACTTCATTCCAGGTCGCCGCGATGATTTCCTTTTGACGCTCGGAAATGTTATTGCTTTCGTTGCCTGCTCCGCCGCCTCCGCCGCCAGCCTGCTGCGACTGCTTGTAGCGCAGATCAAACGGCTCGGCCTGCGCAAAGAACATATCGGTACGCGCCGTGTTTTTGGCGTCACTGGCGGTCGCATAGAAACTCACCAAATCGCCTGGCGACACTTTGAAATCTTCAAACGAGAGGGTTGTTTTAGTTTGCGCTTCTTTTTGTCCTCGAACCTTCGACAAAGCCATGCTTTGTTCCGGTCCGCCGTTCACTGAATAACGGAGCTCGACGTTTTTCAAGCCGAAATCATCCGAAGTTTCAATTGAAACAGGAAGCTCTTCAATCGGCGTTACATGGGGGTCACGCGGCGGGTTCACAATCTTCACCGTGGGCGGATTATCTTTTCTGGCTTCAATAAAATAGTCGTCGCTTAAACGAATGGACTGTCCTTCATCGAGCGCGGCGATGTGATAGGAACCGTCTTTCGCTACCGGAATCTGCGCTTTGGCCCAGTTGCCGTTTTCAGCATTCAAGTTGATTTTGCGCCCATCTTCCAACACAAGCAGGCCATTCTGAAGTGGACGATCCGTTAAAACCGAAATTTCGGCTTGGCTGCCTTCCACCGCTCGCACATCGCCGCCTGGATCAGTCACCTGATCTTTCAAACCCAAATAAGCCGGATAATGCACTTTCACGCGCAACTGCTTCACACCTGCCATGTCTTTCACTTCAATTTTGTAATCCTTCGATCGCACATGACCGGCGGCAATGTAATACTCCACAGGATCAGACAACCCGGCAAACAAAAATTCATAGCCGTTTCCCGATCGCTGCGGCTGCATGGATACTTGTTCCCACTGTGCGCCATTTTTGTACTTGGCCCAGAGCGTTACCTTATCGGCAGAAAAACCAAGCAACTGCGCGGTGACTGTTTGATCCGATTTGCGGCGGATTGTTTTATTGCCGGGCGCCACCGAAATATCGTAAAGCGGTCCAACTGAGCGCGGCGTACCGGCCCACAACAAGGAAGCTCCATAACCCCAATACCCGGGCGCGGCGAGAACCAGCCATAACAAAATCCCTGCCGCAACAACGGCTGAAATTGCAAAACCAAACAGTGATACGGCAGACGCAAGTTCAGCAGGCTCGTGGCGCTGCGCCACTTGCAGGGCATCTTCGGCCAGCAGTTCCGTAAAAGGATTGGCGGGATCAGCGCGTTCGGTCAGCGTAATCAGCCGTTCGCCAAATTCCGGCATACGCTGTTCGGCGTGCCTGGTGACCCATCGCCTATTCCGGCGCAGCAGCGGCAGAACCAATCCAAACGTAATCGCCGCCGCAGCCGACGCGTACAACAAAATTCGCACCGGCAGAACTACCCGGTTAGCAAAAGCAAACCGGTTGCAAAGCCAGGCGAGAGCCAGGGTCAGCAGTAGCGCGCAACCCGTGATCACCGCGATTCCGCGCGACGCGGCCAGCAGCCGCGTCCGCAGTTCAAGTTTTCGCAAGTACGCGTTCAGTTGTTCGAGCGCCGTCATGCCCCCTCCCTTCACTTCTCAAATATTTGCTGCTAAAGATCGATTCACTCAGCGCTGTTCCTAAAACCAGAATCAGGAAAAAACGCCACAAGCTTTCAGGATGAACGACCCGATGCGCCGTTGTAGACGCTGCTACCGGCTGAGCGTTGCCGGTATTACGCCAAAGCGCGAGAGTTTCGTTTGAAACCGGCGTCAGGTCCGATTCGCGGCGATCCGCATGAACCGCAATCAGTTTGCGCTGTCCATTTGCCCGCTGCACTTCGTAAAAGCCGCTTTGCTGCGGCGTAAAATACTGGGCGGCAGCCGCTTCGCGGAGCGATAGTTCATGCTGGCCGTCAGGCCCGATCACATCTACCGCCGCTCCGGTTTCGCGTGCATGACGCAGTTCTACCGGGCTTCCTGCCGTAATACTGATAGAGGTTTCGTCCGCGCCGCTCAGGTAGCGTCCGGTCTGGGCAACAAACGGCAGAAACGATTTATGCAGCGGAAAATCGCTGGCGAGATTGTCAAACGTAGACGCAAAGGTGAGCACCCGGCCTTCGCCTAGAGTCTGCTCCAACAGCAAGGGCGAGCCATCGGCCAGCTTCGCCAGCACACGGCTGCCAACAGGAGCGGCCAGATGAACGGATGAGTAAAACTGCACATTTTGAAGCAACCCCAACCCGGCCAGCGCGGGATGAGCATTATCAACGAAAGCAGCTTCCTGCGTTTGCGTAGTGCCGCTCAGGGTCACTCCAGTTATGGGAAGGCGACCGGCGCGAACGCCTTCCGTTCCCACCAGCATCAACAAGGAACCGCCGCGGCGAACATATTCCGTCAGCCTGCGCTCTAAGCTCTGGTCTAAACTGCCGGGGTTCGATAGCACCAGAAACGGATAACGGCTCAGATCCTCGCCCGCTGCCTGCCGTATGTTGATGGTTTGCACCAGCAGGCCGGTGTTTTCGGCGGATTCCATTGCCGCTTTGTAGTAAAAACTCTCGTGCGGCTGACCATTCGCCAGAAACAATACCGTGCGCGGGTCGGAACGTTCCATCGCAAAGGGGAATGCATCGTCAGCCGATAAGGAATCGTGTGGTTCAATCCGTATTTCGCCGCGATGTGCGCCGTAAGGCACATTGAACGAAGTGAACTCAGTTTGCACCCGGCCATTCGCCGGCACTGTAACATCTTTTGAAGCAAGCACATGGCCATCCAGAACCAGATTTACTTTTCTGGTTGCAGCGTCGGACTGCCAGGAAGCAACCGTGGCAGAAACTCGTGTTCGCTTCGGATCATAAATGTGTTCGGGCGCGGCTACGGTTTCCACCGCCCAGTTCGCCGTTGATGAATTTCCGACACTCTCAAGCGATAACGCAGTGTAAGGACCAATCTGCAGATCGGAAAACGCAGCCGGCATGGAAGTCTGCTGCATGTCGCTGATAAAATGAACGTCCAAAGCCGCGCCGGTGTTCTGCTCCAGGTTGCGGAGCGCGCGCACAAACTCCGCAAACGAACTGGAAAGATCGCCTGCTTCCACCGAAGCTACCGCTTTGCGCAGCGCATCACGGTCGTTGGTAGCGGGGGCTAAATTTTCCACTCGCGAATCCACTGCCAGCACCTGAACAGAGCTTCGTCCCGGAAGGCTGTCCACCACTTGCGCCGCTTTTCGACGGGCTCGCTCCATGTGATCAGCATCGCGCATACTGAACGAGCGGTCGATGGCGATCACCGTTAATCGGTTTTTGCCTGCGTAAATATCCGTGCGATTCACAAACGGATTGGCAAAAGCGAACGCTAACAATATTAGCAACGCCAGTCGAAGCGCCAATAAAATGAGATGACGCAAACGCTTCGGCTGCACCGCAGTTTCGGTGCGGCGCTCGAAGAACATGAGCGAACTGAACGGCTGCGGATTATTACGATGGCGGCGCAACAGATGCAGCCAGAGCGGCAAGCCAACCGCCGCTGCGCCCGCCAGAAACCAAGGCGCAAAAAGACCCACTTACTTCCTCCGCTGCCTGACGTGAAAATATTCGCGCAGAGCCTCATCTAAAGGCTGGTCCGTGCGAAGCAGAAAATAATCAATACCTGCGCCTTCCGCTTTCACTTTTAAATCCTGCAAGTGGGCTGTTACTTTTGCGCGGTATTCGGAGCGCGCGTAATCCGGCGTAGCTTCCAGGGTATCGCCGGTTTCCATGTCGAGCAGCATCAAACTCGCGCCGAACTTCGGCTCAATTTCCTGCGGATCTAAGATATGCAGCAGCACCAGTTCATGCCCGCGCGAGCGCAAAGGCGCTACATTTTCAATAATCGTATCAGGCTTTTCGAAGAAGTCAGAGATCAGCACCGAGATGCCCCGCCGTTTTACCAGTTGCTGCAGATGCAAAAATGGCGCGGCAAAATTAGTCCGGCTGCCTAGTGCAGCGCGGTCAATCGAATGCAGTAGCCGCATTAACTGACCTTGCCGCGAAGAAGGCGGCACAAAGCTTTCCACCGTGTCATGAAAAACAATCAGCCCTGTTCCGTCCCGCTGCAAATGCGCCAGATACACGACCGAAGCAGCCAGATACTTTGCATAGTCCAGTTTTCGAACCGATGCCGAACCGAAGCCCATGCTGGCGCTTGTATCCAGCAGAACGTTCACTTCGGTGTTGGTTTCGCCCCGGAACCTTTTCAGGTACGCGCGTTCGGTGCGGGCATACACGTTCCAATCCACATGCCGCAGATCATCGCCGGGGGTGTAGGCGCGGTATTCGGCAAACTCCTGACTGAAGCCGAAGTCGGGCGAACGGTGCAGGCCCGCCACAAAGCCGTCGACCACCGTCTTGGCAATCAGGTCGAGGCTGGAGATTTCAGCCAGAACTTTAGGATCGAGATAACGAATTTCCGGCGCAATGGGCATCGAATACTCTTTCTTATGTTACCCGCGCGGCGCGGGTTTCCATTCCAGCAAACGCCGCAGAATTTCCGCTGAGTCAATTCTTTCCGATTCAGCATGGAAATTAATCAGCATTCGGTGGCGCAGAATCGGCAAAGCTAAAGCTCGAATATCGTCATAAGTGACGTGATAGCGCCCTTGCATTAACGCCCGCGCTTTGCCGGCCAGCACCAGAAACTGGGCGGCGCGGACGCTCGCTCCGAAGTTCACGTATTTCTTGACAAAATCGGGCGCATCACCGTTGGATGTGGGCCGGGTGGCGCGTACCAGTTCCACCGCGTAACGGGCAACTGAATCCGCAATCGGCGTCATGCGTACTAAACGTTGGTAGCGCAGAATATCTTCACCATTGGTGACCACTTCAGCCTGCGGAAGATCATTGACAGTGGTTAAATCTACCACCCGGACTTCATCTTCCACCGGCAGGTAATCTAAAACCGTATTGAACAGAAATCGGTCAAGCTGCGCTTCCGGCAGCGGATAGGTTCCTTCCAGTTCAATTGGGTTCTGGGTAGCCAGCACGAAAAAAGGCGGCTCAATCCGGTACTGATGGCCGCGCACAGTGCATGAAAATTCCTGCATCGCTTCCAGCAGTGCCGATTGCGTTTTAGGAGGGGTGCGGTTAATTTCGTCAGCCAGCAACACATTCGAAAAAATCGGACCCGGCACAAACGTCCATTTCCGATGACCGGTGGTCGGGTCTTCCTCGATGATGTCGGTGCCGGTGATGTCGGAAGGCATCAGATCGGGCGTGAACTGAATGCGTTTGAACTTCAAGCCAAGCGTTTGGGCAATGGTGCGGACCAGCGAAGTTTTAGCAGTGCCGGGTAGCCCGGTAATCAAGCAGTGGCCGCCCACAAACAGCGAGATCAGCAGACTTTCAATAACATCGTTCTGGCCGACAATAACTTTACGAACTTCACGGGCAATCGCCACGTGAGTTTGCTGAAAACTCTTGACGAGATTTTTCGTTTCGCTTGAATCGGTAAAAGTGTTGCTGGTGGCGGTTGACATGTTTACTTGTTGAGTTGAAGGAGTAACTGTTGCGCCGGCTTAAAATTCGGCGCGGCTTCAAGCGACGATAAAACTTCATCGCGGGCATTGTCGGTTTGGTGCGCGGCGGCGAATGCTCTAGCCAAGTCATAATGCGATTGGGCCGGGTCAGCCGGCTGCAAAGCCAAGGCTGCTTGAAATTCGCGCACGGCAATTTTCGGGTCGCCATTGGCAAGAGCAAGCGAACCTAGCTTTCGGTGCGCGTCGTCATCTTCCAGGTAGATGTTCAGCAGGTCCTGATAAGTGTCGATGGCGTTTTGCGGCTGGCCTGCTTTTTGTTCCAGGTCAGCCAGTTGCTTCAAAACAAACAATTCACGCCCGCCATGATCCCGATAACGTTCTAGATTTTTGATCGCTTGTTCTTTATTGCCTTGCGCTAGATAAGCTTGCGCCAAAAGTTCGTACGCGCTGCCGCCCTGCACATAATCAGGGTAAGAGTTAGTGGCATCAGTGCCCTTCTGGATTGCTTCTTTGGACTGCCCCGCCTTCATTTTCGCGTGGGCCGCTTCCATTTCTCTTTTCCACTCGTCAATGTGCCGCACGGTGCCTTGGGTTTGTTTGTCCAGCCAGTCATTAAAATCTTTATCGAACTGCGCCGATGATTCGTGCAGGTTGTCTTGTATCGCATCGGGAGTTGTTTTGCGATCCGCGAAAGAATGAATCATGCCCAGGAGTGTGCCGTCTCCCCAACGCTCCGCGATGTAATCGCACATTCTTCCTGCTTGAAAATAAGAAACCAGCACTTGGTTGGGGTAATGCGGACGAACGAACCCGCCTTCCAGATCATTCACCGGCAGCAAGCGTTTTTGCCGCAATGCTTCTACGATATCGGGCGTCATGCGGTCGCCCCAGCGCGGGTTGGTTGCGGATTCTTCATGCACCGCCAAGCCTTCCGTGAACCAGCGCGGCACCAGATGATGAGTTGCCGTTACCACATAAACATGGCTTAACTCGTGGCGAATCGTAGCGGCCCAGTTGAACTGCCCAGGAGGACGCGCCGAAGGACTATCCATCGCTACAACCAGCCCAAAGGTAACGCCGAGCAACCCGCCTTGTCCCGGCAAACCTAGTGTACGAACAATAAAATCTTCATGTTCAGGGTAAACTTCCAAGCGCACCGGCCCGGGCAGCTTCATCTTGTATTTGCGCTCATAAATCTCGATTGATTTATTGAGTTCGGCTTCCACATACGGCCTCAACAACGCGGATTCTTTTTTCTGTAGGATCAGGATGCCGCGCGGGAATGTGATCGTGTCGTAGTTCTTCAAGCTGTCAATCACGCGCAGAGAGTTGACGGTTTCGGCGTTGCGGTAATCGGCGGCATAGGCTTGTTGCAGATGGTCGCGTGCTTCGTCGATTTTCCCCAACCTCATCAGATTTAAACCCAGTTCCGATTGAGCGGCCCAAAGCTTGGGATTCAGCGCGATTGCCTTTTGATAGGACTGCACGGCTTCGTCGTAGCGGCGATTAATGACCAAAAAATGGGCTATCGTTGCGTAACCTTCGCCATAAACCGGGTTAATTTTCAGCGCACGATTCATCAATTCCGATTGCGGCTTGCCGGCCAGCACATCAATCGAAGCCAGTACCGCCATACCGTCCAAAGCTTCGTTGGAGATAGCAAGAGCTTTTTGCGCTTCTTCGGTGGCCTTAGCCGTATCGCTGTCTTCCAAAGCTAGATAAGCCAGCAGTTCATTCGCTTCAAACAGTTTCGGATCGTGTTCTAACGCCGTCCGCGCCATTTCCGGCGCTTTTTCGTCGTAGCCTAACGCCGCCACCCGCGCCAAACCCAGGTACGCAGGGGCATATTTTTCGTCCATCTGCAAAGCTTCGTTAAACAGGTTTACCGCTTCACCGGGATTAAAACGCTCGAAAAACAAGCGGCCCCATTCTGTTCGCACCAGTGCCGACTGCGGTTGTTCTTTGTAAGCTAAACGAAACTGGGCATTGGCATTATTAAACTGTTCCAAGCCCCAAGCGCCTTCAGCACGGCTGAACGCATCTGACCGATTCAATAGTGAAGCAAAACAAGTTTGCGCTTCCCGCAGATGTCCGTGGCTGCGCAGGGATCGGCATTTCTCAAAAGCTTCGTTTGTTCGCGTCGGTTGCGCTTGGAGCGTGGGCAGAAGCGTAAACAAAGCAAAAACTAGGTAGAGGATGGATCGGAATTGTGTTTTCAACAGCTTCACCGGTCAATTTCCGCCTGAGTACGGGCTAACTCCAGCAACAGAGTGGAAAGCTGCCGTTTGTATTCATCATTGGGCATGGCTGCTTTCTGATATTTCAGACGATCAATGGCCGCCTGCAGTTGATCCTTTTTCGTCAATAATTTTTGTTTTCCGGCATCCGCCGTCACTGCCGTGCTTTCGCCGGATGCGCGGACCACCGGGAAAGCCGCAGCCTGTAATCCTTGCGAGTTAGCAGGAGATGGATCGCGAACTCCTTCCTTTGCGCCCGTATCGTCCAGCATGGCATGTTCAGTGGCTAATAACTTCTGCCCTTGAAAATAAGATGCCGTTTTCGTTTCCGCATAACGAAATGCTTCCAAAGCCGAAATCGCCCCGTTTTTATCAGTATCGGCAGCCCCGTTCTGCAAGGCTTCCACCCAGAAGCGGGCAAACGTAGTCGCGTTTTTTTCAGTGCCGGATTTAGTGGCGGTAATCACAATGCGATTCTTTTTCGCCAAAATCGGCAGGGTTGCTCCGCTCGCGCTGGTCATGTTGACAACCAACTGGCGTTCCGCAGAAACGTGGTTGACTAGCGCATTTAATTCCCGCGCCGTGATATCCGGGCCGGGAATGTTGAATTTGTAATCAGTGCCATCATAGGTGCCGTGTCCGATCAGAAACAGCGCAAACGAATCTTCCGGCTTAATCTCATTGGATAAGCGCGTGAACAAAGCTTGCAGTTTATCCCGTGAGGCTGCGTCACCGGTGACAGTTTCCACATGACAGCTTGGGCCATTGGCGCGCAGTGCTTTGTCCATATCAACGGCCCATTGCTTGAACTGCGTGTCGTATTCCGGCGATCCGCCCAATCCGGCTACGGTCACAAAGTAGCTGGAAGAAGAAGCTTGCAATAAATTGATAGCCAGAAAGAAAGCAAGGGCCAGTTTCAAACCACACCCCACTTTCGCCGCAGCAGCCATTCCGCCGCGCGCAAAAAGATCGCGGCAAAAAACACAATCGGCATATTCCAAAGATCTTTCGTTTCGCGGGCCGTTAATCCTGCTTCCGAATAGGAAATTTCGTCCGCCAGCCGCCCGGCTTGGTCCGCTCGAAAGTAATGGCCGCCGGTTTCTTCAGCCAGCTTTTCCAGCAGTTCACGATTCTGTTCACGATGAAAGTTTTCCGCAATTCCATTTTCACGCCGAAAGCTTAAAACATCGCGTCCCAACACTTTGCCATCCTGTTTTGCGGTTACTTCCGCCAGATACGATCCGGGTTTGGTTGCGTTCCATTCCGCTGAATACTGCCCTTCTTTCAACTGCTCGGGCCGGAGCGTAACGCATTCAGAAATTCCTTCCGGCCCTTCTATCTGCGCTTGTACGAGAGCATCACTGGCAGGTAAATAAGTGGCTTGCCGCACGTCCGCTGTCAGTTTTAACCGGCCCTCGTCGGAAAGCAGCAGCGACGGCGTGGAAACGTTCACCCGCGCAGGAGTTTCCGCAATTAGCCAACGCAACAACTGCCGCCAGAACATTTCATGGCTCATATCGTCCACCGGCTGCTGCATCTGCCAGCGCCAGCTTCCGCCGGTAGCAAACACGCCGGTGCGCCCCTTGCCGTAGTTTTCGGTAATCAAAAGCGGCAGTTTCGCTCCGCCCGCGTTCATTTCGGCCAGAACCACGGCTCCCGGCTTGGGCGTTCCCGCATTCTGAAAGTTTGCTAAGTACGGCAGCGTTTTCCAATGCTCGATGCTTTTCTGCGGATCGTCCTCAATCCGGCAAAGCAGGCTATTCTTTCCGGCATCGGTCAAGAAAGCTTCCGCTATGTCGCGCCGGAACGTGTTTTTGTTTTTGGGCAGTTGCACCGGCAGTAAATCTTTAAAGGGGTCGCGGTCGTACCCGCCATCGGCCAGCGAATCGCGTCCGCCGAGAAATAATAATCCGCCGCCGCGCCGGTCAACAAATTGTTTGATGAGGTCCTGCTGCGTTGGATTGAAATATCCGCTTTCCACGCTTCCTAAAATTAACCCTTGAAAAGCGAACAAATCTTCCGGCTGGGTGGGAAACCCGTTTACCAGTTCATTGGGGTTTTCAATCCCCTGACGGTAAAGCTTGTTCTGGGTTGTGCGCAGAATCGAAACAATGTGCAAAGCCGGATCATCTTCCACCGCGCGACGCAGGAATTTATAGTCCCAGCGCGGTTCGCCTTCCATGTACAGAATGCGCCGGGTTGCGCCGTCCACTTGCAGCACGCGCGTCAGGCGATTGTTTTGTTCATTCTGTTCGCCCTGTAATCCGCTGATTGCCGCATAAAGCGTTTTCGCGCCGCCGCTGCCGGCGTTGAATTCAATGGTTTCGGTTTGGCGCGATCCCTTTAGTACCACATCCCGCGCCGCCAGAACGTTTGCGCCATCGCTGATCGAAAGATTTACTTTCTGTCCGTCGAAGCCTTGCTGGCGAATCCCAACTCTTGCCTGCAATCGGGAACTGGCCAGGGCGCGCGCGGGCATTTCCACTTGTTCCAGTTCCACATCATGTTCCAATTGTTCTTTGCCGAAACCGATTGTGTTTACCGGCAAATGCCGCGCCCGCAGCGCCGATAAAGTTTGGCCGTCAATAGTTCCTGCATTGTCGCCGCCATCGCTTAGGAGCACCACCGCGCCAATCGGCAGCAGACCGGCTTCGGAAGCAAGTTCCCGCAAGCCTGTTCCAATGTGCGTGGCCGGTTGTGCGGAATGCAGCTCATCCAGTTTGTCAATTCGCGCCGCACCGGCCCCTAGCCGGTACAAGCGCGTTTGGAAACGATTGTTCAACTGATGCAGCAGATTGTCGTTTAAAAGTTTGACGGCCCGCTCCCGGCGGCTCTGCTGCGCTGCTTCGTCAGAGGTTGACATGCTGGTGCTGTCATCCACCACCACTGCCACCACATTTTGCTGAGGCCGGAGCGCCGTGATGCTGATAGCAGGCTGCCACAAGAGCAGCAATAACAAAGCAGCAAACGCGCATTGTAAGCCCCACAGAATCAATGACCGGTAAGAAAAAGCTTTTCCAAAAGCCGCGCGCCTGCGCCAAATGAAATAACCTAAAATCGCTGCCGCCGCCAGAATAGCGCCGACGAGAACCGAAACCGGCCAGGAGCCGAGCAGAACAAATTTGCCTCGGGAGAAGACAGTGAGCGGGTACTTGAAAAAAAACTCAAACATGTGTACCTCAAAACTGCCTGTCAATGGGTCAGGGCGTAGGTGATGTAGTTTACGCCAATTCGGAAACCTAATGCTGAATACTGTTCCGGATACTCCGGGTTGTCCGCATGTTCCCAGGAATCGCCCAGGTCCACATTGTGACAAATAGCTACCATCAGTCTTCCTTTATCGTCGTAGATTCCCCGCCAGCGCGCTTCATACCCGTCTCGCTCCCAAGTTCGGCCTGTATACACAAACTGTTCTCCCGGCACTTGGTAGCGATCGTCCAAATCGTAAACCGTATGGAAAATAGCATCCGTGTTCGGAATTTCCACTACCGATTTGTCAGGAAAAATCTTCTGCACTCCGCGCAGAAATATGGACCATTCCCAGGTGCCATGAAAATCATCCACCATCAGAAAGCCGCCGCGCAGCAGATAATCACGGAGTTTGGCCGCTTCAAAATCGGTCAAATCCCAATGGCCTACTTCCACCGCGTATAGCCAAGGATAGTTGTAAATATCGTCCTCGTCTTCGAGAGCCACTGGTTGTTCTACTGATCGCGCTTGCACCCGTGTTAGCCGCCGCACTGCCCCGGAAAGATGACGGTCCGAGCGCGGATAATCAATGGTCCAGTTGCGATAGCGGATCGCCCGGCATATTAAGCGGGCAAACACCCATTCCGCTTTCACTCCAGCATCAGGAGGCATTTCAAAATTTTCGTATTCAAGACCGGGATATTCGCGGAAAGCGCGTGGGGTTTGTTCTTTGCGCGAGGATCGCTTTCCCACTTTCGCCACATCACCGCCTGTGGCAAAATCAGGCATTCCGTCACCGAATTGGGGAATTTGCGCAGCCGCGTATAACACGCAAAAGAGCGCGAAACACGGAATCACCGCAAACAGCACGCCGCGCAACTGCACGATATGTCTCGCTTGCGCTCAGCGTAGCATGATGCCTTTTGAATAGTACGCATTGAGGGTAATGAATTGTATTTTACGGAACGGAAGGGTGGTGAACTGAAGCGGTTTTTATTCAATACCTGTCATTTAAAGCATGACCGTGGATCAGTTTTCCCGCAATCCCATAGAGTGTCGGGTAAGGTCGCGTGGACTGGACGAGTTGTTTACTTTCGGGAAACGCCACGCAAAGGAACGCGGGTTGAAGCCAAGCGCCGTTAACCGCGCTATCGCAAGGGCGCGATTCGAAAAAGCCCAGAACGAGCGTTAGGTGGTCAGGACCGTAGCGGATACTATCTTTTATTTAAAAATTTCCAGGTAATCAAGCGCATTTACCTGAATTGGCGGAGGCCGTTCTCTTCAAAAGCAAAAACCGTCCTCCGCTTACATCTAGAATCAAAAACCTACACTGCCGCCAGTTCAACGTTGGCAGTCATCTGTTGCTCGATCCAAGCGTAGGTTTTCGCCAAACCATCGCGAAGACGAACGGACGGCTCCCAGCCGAGGTACTGTTGAATTTTAGTGTTATCACTGTTGCGTCCATTTACGCCTTTGGGCGCATCTAGTTTGTAATGGCGTTCCAGCTTTACGCCGCCGATTTCTTCCGCGAGGTCAACCAGTTGATTAATGGTTACTACTTCGCTGCTGCCCAGGTTGATCGGTTCGTGAATGTCGCTTTCCATGATCATCTGGGTGCCTTTTACGCAATCGTCGATGTACATGAAGCTTCTGGTCTGCTTGCCGTCGCCCCAAATGTCGATCTCGTGCCGACCGGACATTTTCGCTTCGATCACTTTGCGGCAGATCGCGGCAGGAGCTTTTTCGCGGCCTCCTGTGTAAGTGCCTAGTGGCCCGTAAACGTTGTGATAACGGGCTACCCGGCATTGCACTCCGAAGTCTTCTTCAAAGTGGCGGCACATGCGTTCGCTGAACAGTTTTTCCCATCCGTAGCCGTCTTCGGGCAGGGCCGGATAAGCATCAGCTTCGGCCAACGGCGTCACATCAGGATTTTTTTGCTTGTCGCCGTTGTACACGCAAGCCGAGGAAGCATAAAAGAACCGTTCAATTCCGTGCTCCCGCGCCGCCATCAAAAGATGAGTGTTGATTAGAACGCTCAACATGCACAAAGCTTTATTATTTTCAATAAAACCCATGCCACCCATATCAGCGGCCAAGTTAAACACCAGGTCCACGCCCGCCAAAGCCTTGCGACAGGCTTCTTTGTCTTTTAAATCGAGGACCAGATTTTCAACCTGGGGGGATTCCTGATACCATTCGTCGCGGGGCTTAATATCCACCGCGCGAACCACATTTGCCCCTTTGGCGAGGAGACCTTCCACCAGATGGCCGCCGATAAACCCGCCTGCTCCGCACACCACAACCTTTTGATTACCGATTTTCAACGCTAGACTCCTGCAATAAAGTTAACAGAATTTTTCAAAAAATAAAGTTTGTTCCCGTTCTCATGGTCTTAGGAAATAACTTGCCCAGGTACTAGGACCGACCCGAATTGACACATATAGAACGCAATGTCATTATCACGCTGACTGCTTGAATATGTAAGTCACCTCTCTTACTTAGTCGGTCTGAGTTTAAGTCATCTTAGACTATTTTGTCCGTTATGCATAGGGAATTACTCAGAAAATTCTGATTTCACGTTTGATCCACTTTAACGGCACCATAGTATTTAGCTAATCTGCAGAAAAGGTAATGAATGGATATCGAAACGCCAAAGAAACAATCCGTCGCCGGGGTGGGTATCAGCAAAACAAATTACGCCGATGTGGTTGAACTGTGCACGCGCTGGGCAATGGAGCGGCGCCGCGGCGCGATTCAACGCGCGCATTACATCTGCGTCACCTCTGTACACGGCATCATCATGGCGCAAGATGAGCCGGAAGTCGCAAAAATATTGAACGAAGCCGATGTCGCCACGCCCGACGGCATGCCGGTTGTCTGGGCGCTTCGCTCGTTTGGCGCGCGCAATCAGCAACGCGTTTACGGGCCGACGCTGATGCTCGAAATCTGCCGTCGCGCGGCTCAGGCCGGACTGCGGATTTTTCTGTATGGCGGGCGGGAAGAAACTTTGCCGCTCCTCACCGCTCAACTGCTCCGGCAATTTCCGAATCTGATTATTGCGGACCGCTATTCGCCTCCTTTTCGCGCGTTAACTGAGGCCGAAGAAGCAGACGTGCAGCGCCGCATTCATGAATCGGAAGCCGATATCGTGTTTGTGGGAATCAGCACGCCTAAGCAGGAAAAATGGATGTATGCGCACCGGCACTGCTTTCCCGGTGTCACCCTGATCGGCGTAGGCGCAGCGTTTGATTTTCACGCTGGCCGCACCAAGCAAGCTCCATCCTGGATGCAGCGCAACGGGTTGGAATGGGTATTCCGGCTGCTGATGGAACCGGCCCGGCTTTGGAAGCGCTACCTGTTAATTACGCCGCGCTTTCTGCCCTTATGGGCCATGCAAAAACTCCGATCCTTGCAGGGTTCGCATTAACTCAGCCGGCTAATGCATACGCGATATAGAGAGCGATCATCGTAAACGATCCTAAACCGGATAAAAAAGAAGCATCTGCCAATCGCGCAAACAAAAGCTTCCGTTTTTTGGTTGCCGCCCTCATCGCTAGGTACGCGAACACCGTTGCCAGCAGAAAAACAATCATACAGATCGCCAGAAGATTATCGGCCAGAGTGCTTGTGCTGTGCATAGCAGTGTAGATTTTCACCAAACCGATAGTTGTTAAACACAAAGCTGACATATTAGGCGCATTTCCGAAAATATGCTCGGCCCGGCGCAGATCCATCTCCATTTTTTCCAGCTTCTGCGCGTCGGCGACTTCGTGCGTGTTGCGGAGCTGATCCATAATTCTCTTTACCGCCCTGCGTTTTACCGGTCGCTTTGAAGTTACGTAATGACCCTGACATGACTATGCTTAACTTGGCTACGGATAGTTTACAGAACGTTAACAGATCGTAGCTTTGCCTCCAGGTAGAACTTTCCGCAAAATTTCAGGATCTTTGCGCGTCCGTTCTGAATCGAACCGCTAAAGTATGCTGAAACTACGTACGTTCGCCGCGCAAGAGAGGATTTATTTATCCTTGTAGAATAATGCACTGTTCCCGTAAACATTCGCGTTTGTTGAAGTAGATTCGGCAATTCTGTTTCATCAAGAATCCATGCTGATTCCGAAATTTAAAACAATTTTATCTTGTCAACCGATTGAGCGCATCAAGCTTGATTCGGGCTGTGAACAAAGGTGTATTTAGTGATCCGTCCTTTTCTTCAACTTATTCTTCTGGCTGGCACAATTTTCTCAATCGGATGCGCAGCCAACAAAGCGGCTTCGCCCACAGCCGGGCAGTTTCCGCCCGCCACTGTGAGCGTTGCGAACGTCATGCGGAAGGACGTTCCTATCTTCGGCAACTGGGTGGCAACGCTCGACGGCTACGTAAACGCTAACATTCAGCCGCAGGTATCCGGTTACCTGATTCGCCAGAACTACACCGAGGGGTCTTATGTTCACAAAGACGATGTTTTGTTTGAAATAGATCCGCGCCCCTTTCAAGCAGTGCTGGACCAGGCCAAAGCGCAAATAGCGCAGGCGAAAGGCCAAGTGGCGCAAGCCCAAGCGCAATTGGAGCTTGCGGAAATCAACGTAAAACGCGACACGCCGCTCGCACAGGCCCGCGCCATTGCGCAAAGCCAGTTGGATAACGACCTGCAAACCAGGGCGCAAGCCAAGGCGCTGGTCAGTTCCAGTTCCGGTTCGGTGCAGGCGGCGGAAGCTGCCGTTGAACAAGCTGAGTTGAATTTGGGATTCACGAAAGTCCGATCGCTGGTGAATGGCATTGCCGGAATCGCTTCCGTCCAGATCGGCAATCTGGTCAGCCAGACTACGGTTCTTACGGCTGTTTCTCAAGTAAACCCCATCAAAGTGTATTTTCCGATTAGCGAACAGGAATACATGCGGCTGACCGACAGCATCAAGGGGAAAGGCACCGTTGACTTTATCCGGCTCGGCAGCAAGGTTCCGCTTCAGCTTACGCTCGCTAATGGAAATATTTACCCCTATAAAGGCCGCATCGTTTTCGTTGATCGCCAGGTTGATTCTCAGACCGGCACGATTCGCGTGGTGGGTGCCTTTGACAACCCAGGTAATGTGCTGCGGCCTGGTCAGTTTGGCCGCATTCAAACAATAACGGGCATGCACAACGGCGCGCTGCTGATTCCGCAGCGGGCAGTGACCGAACTGCAAGGCCGCTACCAGGTAGCTCTGGTTGGCGCTGACAACAAAATCAAAATTCAAAATGTGGATGTCGGGGACCGCGTAGGGGAGCAGTGGATCATCAACAACGGTTTGAAGCCAGGTGACCGCGTTGTTTCGGAAGGCACTTCCAAAGTGAGGGAAGGAGCGCCGGTGAATCCTCAGCCGGACAACTCAACCGCGGAAGGCAGCAAATAATGTCTAAATTTTTTATTAATCGTCCCATCGTTGCGATGGTGATTGCAATTCTCACGGTTATTATCGGTGCGGTAGCTGCTGTTTCCCTGCCGGTTTCGCAGTTTCCCAATATTGTTCCGCCGGAGATTGTAGTGCAAGCGATCTATCCTGGCGCTGATGCGCAAACTCTGGAACAATCCGTTGCCACACCGCTTGAAGCACAGATCAGCGGCGTCGACAACATGAACTACATGCGCTCTACTAACGCCAACAACGGGCAGACGCAAATTACCATTGATTTTGACGTGAAAACCGATCCAAATATTGATCAGGTTCTGGCCCAATTACGAGTTTCGCAAGCGCAATCGCAGTTGCCGGCGCAGGTCAACACAGCGGGTTTGACGGTGCAGAAATCTCTTTCCTCGCCTTTGATGCTGATTTCTCTTTACTCGCCTCATGGCACTTACGACAATATTTTTCTGGCTAATTACGCTTACATCAATTTAGTGGATGAATTAACCCGCGTGCCGGGCGTAGGCCGCGTTCAGATTTTTGGCGCTGGGCAGTATGCCATGCGCACTTGGGTCAATCCTGACCAGCTTGCCAAACTGCAAGTCACGGTGCCGCAGATTATTGGCGCTCTGCAAGCGCAAAACACGGTAAATCCAGCCGGACAGATTGGCGGCGAGCCGGTTCCCCAGGGGCAGCAGTTCACTTATACGGTGCAAGCGCAGGGCCGCCTCACTTCCCCTGAGCAGTTTGGCAACATTATTTTACGGGCGAACCCGGATGGTTCGAGCTTACGCTTGAAAGATGTCGCGCGTATTGAGTTGGGCGCGCAAACTTATAATCTGGTTGGACGCTACAATAGCGAGCCGTCTGCCATCTTAGCCTGTTATCAATTGCCGGGATCAAACGCCGTATCCGCCGCAAACGCACTTCGCGGGCGCATTGCCGAACTGCAAAAGCGTTTTCCCCAGGATCTCGATTATCGCGTCAGCCTCGACACAACTGCGGCCGTGACGGCAGGTATGAAAGATATTCTCTATACCCTACTCGAAGCTTTGGCGCTCGTCGTTGTCGTAGTTTATATTTTTCTTCAAGGCTGGCGCGCCACGCTGATTCCCTTGCTGGCCGTGCCTGTATCGTTAATCGGCACGTTCCTGGTGTTTCCCCTGCTTGGTTTTTCCATCAACACGCTTTCCTTGTTTGGATTGGTGCTGGCCATCGGCTTAGTGGTGGATGATGCCATTGTGGTGGTGGAAGCAGTAGAACGACATATTGAAGAAGGCATGTCGCCGCACGACGCCGCGTTGAAAGCGATGGAAGAAGTGTCCGGGCCGGTGATTGCTATTGCTCTCATTCTGACCGCCGTTTTCGTTCCCACTATTTTCATTCCCGGCATCACCGGACGCTTGTACCAGCAGTTTGCCGTTACTATTGCCATCTCCGTGATCTTCTCCGCGTTTAATGCTTTGTCGCTCAGTCCCGCGCTGGCTGCCTTGTTATTGAAGCCGAAAAAAGAATCACATGGCCCGTTAGCAAGATTTTTCGGCTGGTTTAACCGGGTATTCGGGCGCGTCACGAATGGCTATGTTAAAACATCCGATCTGCTGATCCGCAGATCGGCTTTTAGCCTGCTTTTCCTGGTGGTAGTTGCAGTGGCTGCGTTTTTTATTAATAAGCGTATTCCCACCTCGTTTCTGCCGGAAGAAGACCAAGGCTATGTTTTTGTGGCTCTTCAATTGCCAAACGCTGCCTCCCTGCAGCGCACTTCGGAAGCGGCGCGGCAGGTGGAAGATGCAATCCGTAAAACTCCCGGCGTTCAGGGCGTCACTTCGGTGATCGGTTTCAGCCTGTTGAGCCAAGTGCAGGCCACCTATAATGCATTTTTCTTCGCCACTGAAAAGCCGTGGGAAGAACGGAAAAAGCCGGAAGAACAATATCAGGCTATCCGCAACCACATTGCCGGCGCGCTGGCGCAGGTAAAAGACGGTATCGCGTTTTCCTTCTCGCCGCCTTCCATCCCTGGCGTAGGCACTTCCGGCGGCGTTACTTACATGCTGGAAGACCGATCCGGGAGTGACTTGTCCTTTTTAACCGCTAACGTAAACAAATTCACGGAAGCCGCGCGCAAGCGACCGGAACTGGTCGGCATCAGCACAACCTATCTTCCGAGCGTCCCGCAAAACTACGTTGATGTGGACCGCGCTAAAGTAGCGCGACAAGGCGTCAACATTGCCGATGTGTATTCCACCATGCAGGCTTTTATGGGCGGTTATCTGGTGAACTACTTCAACCGGTTTGGCCGTCAATGGCAGGTGTATGTGGAAGCGGAAGGCGCCTACCGCACCAAGGCCGAAAATATTAACCAGTTTTATGTGGCCAACAATCGCGGGCAGGCCGTTCCGCTCAGCGCGCTGACCAGCGTGAAAAGCATGAGCGGTCCGGAGTTCACCACCCGCTACAACGAGTATCATGCGGCCCAGATCAATGCGGAAGCGGCTCCCGGCTATAGTTCCGGCCAGGCAATGGCTGCTCTCGACGATGTGTTCCGGCAAACCATGCCGCGCGAAATGGGCTCCGATTACACCGGAATGTCGTATCAAGAACAGCAGGCCTCCAAGGGAGTTCCGCCTGCTGCTATTTTCGGGCTTTCCTTATTGTTCGTATTTTTGATTCTGGCTGCCCAGTACGAAAGCTGGTCGCTGCCCTTCAGCGTCCTGTTAGGAACGCCGATTGCGGTATTCGGCGCTTATCTGGCTTTGCTGGGCCGTCATTTTGAAAACGACGTTTACGCCCAGATCGGCCTGGTGATGTTAATCGGCCTTTCCGCCAAGAACGCTATTTTGATTGTGGAGTTTGCCAAATCAGAATACGAAAGCGGCAAATCCATTCGCGACGCCGCGCTCACCGGAGCCAAGATTCGATTAAGGCCCATTCTGATGACGGCTTTCGCATTTATCTTAGGCTGCGTTCCGCTTTGGACCGCCAGCGGGTCCGGCGCGGTTGCTCGCCGCATTTTGGGTACTGCTGTGATTGGCGGCATGTTGGCTGCTACTGTGCTGGCTATCTTTTTAATCCCAGTCACTTTCTATGTTGTCGAAAGAATTACTCATCGCGTGCGAAATGTTGGCGCGGGTCGAACGCCCAACAAACGAATAAGTAGTCCGGAAGGAGAAACCGTCAATGCGGGCCGCTTATAGCAGTGTTCTGTTCGGCCTTGCCATACTGTCAACCGGCTGCACGGTAGGGCCCAATTACCGTCGCCCGGTGGTGGATGTGCCACCAACTTATCGCAATCAGGCTGCTTCCGGGCAATCTGCCGACGCGGCGTCGTTCGGCGACGAAAAATGGTGGCAGGTTTTTCAGGACGAAGAACTGCAAAAATTAATACGCACCGCGATTCAACAGGGCTTCGATGTCCGGCTGGCTGCTAATCGTATTCTGCAAGCGCAGGCGCAGGTGGGTTTAGCGCGATCCAATCAGTTTCCGTTTATCAACGCGGAAGCCGGATACACGGCTCAAAAAATTCCGTCTTTTGGCTACCAGGCATCTCTTGTGCAAGGCGCTTTATCCTGGAATGTTGATTTCTGGGGCCGCTACCGGCGCGCTACCGAAGCCGCGCGGGACAGTCTTCTCGCTGCGGAATGGAATCGGCAGTTTGTGATCAGCACGCTGGTTGCCGATGTAGCCTCAGCTTATTTTCAACTGCGGGAATTTGATCTTGAACTGGAAATTGCCCGGCAAACTCTCGCTTCTCGTCAGGAATCGCTGCAACTCACAACAACGCTTGCCAACGGCGGCGCAGCGCCCTTGCTCGATGTGCGGCAAGCCGAACAGCTTGTGGAAACAGCGGCGGAAACTATTCCCGATGTTCAACGCGAAATCTCGCAACAGGAAGACTTGATCAGTACGCTTCTGGGCAGTAACCCTCACGATATTAATCGAGGCCGCCCGCTCACGGAACAGCCGCTGCCGCCCACCATACCGGCCGGGCTCCCTTCGCGTCTGCTGGAGCGGCGGCCCGATATCCGACAGGCGGAACAACAACTAGCTGCCGCCAATGCGGAAATTGGTGTAGCCAAAGCCGCGTTTTTTCCCAGCCTGCCGTTAACGGTTTCCGGCGGTTTTCTCAGCAGTTCAATTACGAATTTGTTTAGTTCAGACTCCACTGCTTACAACGGCTCAGCTCCTTTGACGCAGACCATATTTGCAGGAGGCCAGTTAAAGGCCAATCTTTTATTGGCTAAAGCGCAAACGCAAGGCGCGGTACTCAGTTACCAGCAAACTATTCAGCAGGCATTCCGGCAGGTTTCCGATTCCCTGATCGCTTATCAAAAGTATCGTGAGTTCCGTGAGCACCAGGAACGCTTAACCTCGGCTGCTGAAGGCGCTTCCCAGTTATCGGAGATGCGCTACAAAGGAGGCGCGACCAGTTATCTGGAAGTGCTCACCAACAACACTAATTTCTTTTCCGCACGGCTCAACCTCGCCCGCGCTCAACTCAGCGAACGGTTGTCGCTGGTGCAAATCTATAATACGCTTGGCGGCGGTTGGGAACAGTAGGGTGAATCATACGGCTGCTCACGCCCGATCAACGCGAGCGGCATAACAGCCTGGTTTTGCAAAATGAATGTGGATGTAAGCCACCAGAGGGCCTCCAAACATAGCTTGAATGGTTGACTCCAAGTGTTCTCCTGGCGTTAATTCCGCAGCGATCAACATTCCTGATTGATCAAATCCGCGCAGCGAGAGAATACGCGAGCGCAAAATAAGAGGCACTTCTCCGTGGCTTAAATTGGCTTGCCGAGCATTTGGACGAACATAAATAGCGTGACTGGATTTGAACGGCGTGTCAGCGCTTTGATGCTCATAGTGGATCAGCAGTGTTTCCTCGCCAATTTCGGCATCAGCCAAGCTGACCCGGCAGGGAAAACCAGGCTTTTCGGTGGCAGTGACTCGCCGCGCCTGGAGTGAAGCCAACTCCTCCGCGGACAAATTGAATAAATGTTTGAATTGTGCTTCTGACAACGAGCTGATTTGAAATGACATAAACTGTTCCTCCTCATAAGCTATGCTCTTTGCGCCGCCAGCACTATCCGTTTCTTGCTTTCAAATTACAATCAACTTTCCCCACCCTAGTAAAAACCAGTAAATAAACCCTTGTCAGACAATCAACTCCAGTAGGCATCTAATTCTCGACTGGAGTAATCATGTTTTTAAGAACAGATAAACTATTAATTCCGCTGCAAAAGCCGAAAAATCCGGATCCGAATGGAGCGGCGGCCGTTCAGGAACTGCTCGGCGGCAAGTTCGGCGAAATGTCAACCCTGAACAATTACCTGCACCAATCATTCGGTTTTAAGGAAAAAAAGAAATTAAAACCGTTTTACGACTTGGTTGCCAGCATTACCGCTGAAGAACTTGGTCACGTTGAATTGGTATCTACCGCCATCAATCTTTTACTGGAAGGCAGCGTTCCTGAGGGAGATCCAGTAGATGCACCGCTGGAAGCAGCCAAAAACTTGAGAAACACTCATCATCCAATTGTGGGCGGCGGCGGCCATCAGGTAATGGACTCAATGGGTCATTTCTGGACTGGCCAAAACGTTTTCAGCAGTGGAAATTTAGTAGCGGATCTGCTGCACAACTTCTTCCTGGAAACTGGTGCCCGCATGCACAAACATCGCTGCTATCAGATGACCTCGAATGAAACAGCCCGCGCCATGATCGGGTACTTGATGGTGCGCGGCGGTGTACACCAAGCAGCGTATGCTTTAGCTTTGCGCAAAATCACCGGCGTTGAAGTGACCAAAATGCTTCCAATTCCGAATATCGACGATTCAAAAATTCCCGAAGCTCGCAAATGGCAGGAGATCGGTAGCCATCGCAAGCTTTACACGTTCAGTCCGGAAGACTATACCGATATGACCGGCGTTTGGTCAGGGCCGGCAGATTGGGCGGATGGCCAGGAATTAGAGGTCGTTATAGGCATGCCTGATTATGGGGCAGAGGCTCCGGTTATCAGTGAATCTAAATCCCAGTTTTCGCCCGATTACGCACCGGAAGAAATCTACGAGATCGCTGCCAAACTGATGCAGAGCGGCGGCATTTCCCCGAAACAACCGGGAGACGGCGATCACGCCCGAGCACAAAAGGGGTCGAACGGCAGCCCTGGACGTGGTTTGTCCAAGTAAATTCAGTGGATGGGTTAGCTTCATGATTATGAAGCTAACCTTTCTAATTTGAACGCCCAAACCGGAGCGATTGAAGCGCAATGTTGATCAGTTCCTCTGTAGTGAGAACGCGAACTGCGGGTTTGTTTGTCCAACCTGAATATGCACAGGAGTTCTATGCTGCGTCAGAAAAGATTCAAATTTAGAGTATCTCCCTAAACGGAAACGTCGCCGCTGAAAAGCAGCTTCAAAAGTGTTCACTACGTACGTATCCTCCGGCAATGAGAGTGGAGTGTTACCAAAAAGCGGCATGTAATAACACACGCCGCCAGTGCGTTCGTGACCCCAGGCAGGAACCGAATAGCGGGTCGGCCAACAAATGAGGTTGCACAAGGCATCTCTATGTCAAGGAAATCATTTGAGCTAGTTTTCGGCGTTATGTCTCGCCAAATAGGAACGTTTTGCAATTGAACTGTTGCGGAAGCTTGTTTCGTCGTCGCTTAAACCGTATAGGAAACTTTTGCAAACTGGAGCGGGATGTTGGCCCTGGCGCCTGATCCGCTCGAAAGCTCAAAATACAATATATAGGTTCCAGGCAACGAGGAATAACAGCGAAAAACTCCCGCGTTGGCGTCCCAATCGCATTCTTCACTTCCAAACCCTGTTGATATGAGCGCCTGATCCGAACGATACATTTGCAGATCGTGCGAGTACATGGCTTCGGACAAAGGTTTTGGGGTTGTACCATTGCTAAAAATAATTTTGCCTTCCAGAACATAGCTTCGCTTCCGCTGCAGGTGGAAATCAACACCGTCCTGGTGTTTGCCCGGCAGCAGAAGAATTTCCTGGGCAGCAGAAATTGAGTTTGCTTGTGAATACGCCATTGGTTCCCAGGAGAACTGCGGCACAGTTCTACGGTGATTGAGTTTCCGACAGCGCACCGCAACAAAATAATGGTCTGCCCCTAAACGCTTGAACGTGTATGCGCCTTGCGAATCACCAAGCTGTAGTTATCGCGTGTAATCGCCGTCACTTCGCAGCCAGGTAGTGGTTGTCCATCCGCTGCGTACACATGGCCTGATAACTCCGTTGCCATAATTGCTGGAACAACCACATTTCGCACCTGCTCCCCCTGCGTAATACAACTGTTTGGTCAAAAGTCGTTTGCAGAAGACTGCCGTATCGAGGAGCGCCCGCAAACAGGAAGTACACGTTAGGTGCATCCGAAACCAGAAACGTAAATTGCCCTTGCTTATCCGTGCAAGCCACAACTTTAGAAGAATTTGGCTGATCAACTTCTACGTCAACATAAAGATTTGGCTGTCCCGTCGTCCAATCAATCACCGTGCCCGAGATCAGGGCAGGTCGCGAGCGCAACTTTCATCTCAGAAGTCCACAGGCCAAGGGTCTGGGCAGCAACTCACAAGTAGAAGTGATTCCACTTGCTGTTCGAAAGTTCCTTGAGCGAATGGAGCTTAGTCCGCCAGCGTAAACGAGTAAAGCGAATCGCCTGCGCCCACTACTAGGTACTGTTTTCCATCCAGCATATACGTTTCCGGGCCGTTCGATACGTTTGAACTTAAACCGGCATGCCACACAATTTTCCCGGTTTTCGGATCGAACGCTACCAGATGTTGTGCAGGATCGCCGCCGAAAAGCAGCTTACCGGCAGTGCTTAATAAACCGGAAGAAGTGCCGCCTCCGCCTGGCCAATCATGCCGCCACATTGTTTTGCCGGTTTGGTAATCCAACGCCCGCAGCGCGCTTCCTAGTCCACCTGCGTTGCGCTCGGCAGCGCCATAGCCTTCCGGGTGCGGGTCCGTGTCAGTCAAGTAGAAAAGGCTGTACGATTGACTCGTATTCACATAAAACAATCCGGTATCCGGGCTGAAGCTAGGTGCGGGCCAGTTGGTTGCGCCACCCGAAGCAGGTGATACCAGAACGCCATCCACGGTGGCATCCTTAGCCGGATTTCCAATCGGCTGTCCATTGTCGTCAACGCCTTTGGCCCAGTTCAAGGTCTCAATAAAAGGCGCGGTCATCAGGTGCTTGCCATTGGTGCGGTCCAACAGGAAGTAATATCCGTTGCGGCTGGCTTGGGCAAGCATTTTGCGTGGTTGTCCTTTAAATGTGCCGTCGATCAGGATAGGTGTTTGCACCGCATCCCAATCATGCGTGTCGTGCGGCGAAGGTTGAAAATACCAGGCGATTTTGCCGGTTTCCACATTCAACGCCACAATAGAACAAGTCCACAGGTCGGCCCCTTTGCGGCTCTGCCCTGCCATTACCGGATTTGGATTGCCTGTTCCCAGATAATACAAATGCAGTTCCGGATCGTAGGTGCCAGGCAGCCAAGTCATGCCGCCGCCATGCCGCATGGCATATTCATCCGGCCAGGTTTCTGAACCGGGGTCGCCTTTTTTCAGCGGCTCGCTCCACCATTTCCACTGCACTTTGCCCGTTTCCGGGTCCCGCGCTTCCAAAAATCCAGGCACATCAAGCGAATCGCCGCCCGTTCCCACCAGCACATGATTGCCGATAATAACAGGCGCAGGAGTAGAAAAGTATTCTTGTTTCACATCGGCAATTTCCACATGCCAACGCTCTTTGCCGGTTTTCGCATCCAAGGAAACCAGGTAATTATCCGGCGTTTCAAAGAACAGCCAGTTGTTGTACATGCCCACGCCGCGATTGCCGATGTGAATGCCGCCCTTGGTGCGCCAGAAATAATGCCACAGTTCGCGGCCTGATCGCGCATCCACCGCCCAAGTGTTATCCGGCGTGGTGAAGTACAGAATGCCGTTCACCATGAGCGGAGTTGATTTAATCTGCGGACCGCCGAAACCGCCTCCGGCCAACTGCGCCGCTTGGGCAGCAGTTGATTCCCCGCCCACAATAGCTCCGGGCGTTTCACCCGGCGTGATCCGGCGTACCCAAGCTAGGTTCAAATTCTTTACTGTAGACTGATTAATCTGCGTTAGAGAACTGAATCGCCGCCCGGAATAATCACCGTTATAAGTCGGCCAAGCGTTTACTGCCGGTTTCAACAACAAGCCTGGGTCGAGGGTCTGCCCATTGAGGAGAATCCCGAAAAGCGCCAGCAGCGGTAAAATCAATAAACGCTTCTTCATCTTATTGTCACCAGGTAAGCTGTTAAATTGTGAATATCGGCATCGGTGTATTTGCCGAGCAGTTCCGTATGTGCCTGCAACAGGTCGTGAATTTCCACTTTCGGTTCTGCGCCATTGCGAACAAACGAGTGATACTCGCCGCTTTTGTCGGTTAAGGCCACGGTAAAATCATCCACTTTATCTAAGATTCCTTCTACTGGTTGACCACCCGCCGGAGTGACCGTCACGGTCGTTGGGTTCGTTTCTTTAGCTTGCAGCCCGGCTCCTGGAGGTCCCTGTCTTGCCGAGCGAGGCATCACGAATGTGGATTGCACGGTGGCAGGGTCATACTTTGACCCGATATGCGCCAAATCCCCCGTTACCGAATGGCAGGAAGCGCAGTTGCCCGCGCCGTTAAAATACGCTTTACCAGCTTCCGCATTGCCTGAAACAACGTTCAGAACCTGATAAGTTCCGCGCAGCGCGGCATCTTTCACCCGTTGGTGCAAGAACATGGCGATGTCGGAAATCTGTTCCTGAGAAAGGGGAAATTTCGGCATACCTTTGTCCAGCCGTCCATTTAAAATCACTACGCCGATTTTTTCGCCGTTGTCGTCGTCCAGAACCACAACTGAACGGAGCAAGTCCGGTCCGCTCTCGCCGCCTTTTGCGTTTGCGCCGTGGCAGAAAGCGCAGTTCGATTGAAATACTTTCTGGCCGTTCCCCACTGCGGCGGCATCGTAGGCGGGATAAACTCTTCCGCCGCCTCCGCCTGCCCGGCGCGGCGTAGCTTGCGGAGTAACAGGCGATGCACCGCCGACCGCTTGAGTTTGTCCATTACCTGTTTGGTTCTGTGTGGCCTGCGCCTGGGCAGGAGTCTGATTCTGCCCTTGTATAGGTCCAAAAGCAGCAATCAATAAACAAGCAGCCGCAGTGCCAACATATTCTTTTGTTCTCATGGATGATTCCGTACTGTAATCCGAATTTTCCGTCAATGAACGTTGTAATTCAGATTAAAAATGAGCCATGCTGCTCATTCCGATTTATATAATAACGATCTGTAGCCATCAACTAGTTACAAGCTTCTGACCAAAACTTGTGATTAAATCAACGGAAGTACGCCAACAAACAATACTATGATGCTTTCTGGTGGCGATTGATGTAAGGAAGTAGGATGGTGAGCCGGGCGGGGCTCGAACCCGCGACCACCGCATTAAAAGTGCGATGCTCTACCAACTGAGCTACCGGCCCGCAGTAACTTTCACTATAACATGAGTTTTACACGCGAACCTGAGGCGAACAGGATCAACCGGTTCTTCCTGTTCTTTCAATATGATGGCGAAACATGGCGGCATAACCGGCTGCTGATGTAGGCAGATTTTCGAGCGGAATCTTCATTTTACGGCTCCAATTCGGATATTCCGCCGTACTGCCGGGAAGGTTCTGTTGTTCTGTTTCTTTGGTTAGATCTTCCTGGTTTAGCAGCAGCAGTACCGAAGGCGTTTGGGCTAGAAAGCCAATGATCGCATTATGCAGCGGTCCATCGAGATCCGCTAGGTTTTCAGCATGGCGCGGGTAATCACGCGGCAGAAGTTGTTCCGCATGAAGCACATCCAGCATTCGCTGCTTTTCCCGTTTCCGGTCTTGAATCTGAGACCGGTAACCGTTCTCATCAACAAGTCCGGCACTACGGCGCGCTTCAATATCGCGGAATGTCCAGAAACCGGCAATGGTCGGCAGATCGTGCGTAGTGGAGGAAACCAAAGCCTGAAAAGGATACTCGCTGCTTGATTTGAACGAATCGTCTTTCCGCTTTTCAAAATAAAACAACCGGTAGCTGAGCACTCCGAACTGGGCCAGCGTTGCCCGCATCTCATCCGTTACGGTACCCAGATCCTCGCCCACAATGATGTTTTGGCTGCGCACGCTTTCGAGCGCCAGAATACGCAGCAGATCAATTACATTATCTTTCACGTAAACGCCATTCGCGGCGCTGGTTCCATCAGGAATCCAGAACAAACGGAACAACCGCATCACGTGATCAATGCGCAATGCGCCGCCATGCTGCACGATTTTCTGAATGCTCGCCCGGAATAATTCATACCCGTTTTCCCGATGCGTTACGGTGTTCGGAGGCGGAAAGGCCCAGTCCTGCCCATTGGGCGCAAAAGCATCAGGCGGAGACCCGACGCGGCAGCCCGTCACATAAGAATTCCGGTAAGCCCATAAATCCGATCCGCAGTTATCGGTAGCTAATGCCAGATCATGATACAAGCCGATGGTCATACCGCGCTGTTTAGCGTATTGCTGCGCTGCGCCTAACTGTTCCTCGATCAGGAACTGAATGTATTTATAAAAATCAAGCAGATTGCGGTGCTGTTCCGCAAATTCCCGGCATTCCTGCGAACCAGGATTTTGATATTCAGCCGGCCAATCGCGCCACGTCCACCGAGTACCGTCTTGCTGATGCAGAACTTCATTCAGCGCGCAGTATAAAGCGAGCTTCTCCAACAGTTCACCTTCCTGCCAGCAAAAGTTCTGGTACGCTTTGGTTCTGGCCGAATCCTCACTCCCATTTTGAAACTGTTGATAAAGCATTCTCAAAAACTTCATCTTCAACAAAGCGACGCGTTCGTATTCCACAAATTCGGAATTTCGCAATTGTTCAATTTCACCGTTTGTTTCTGCACATTGCAATAAGTGCTGCGCAGCGGCAGAAGCCTTGAATTCAGGAAGCTGTTCCAGGTCGAGATAAATGAAGTTTTTGTAGAAAATGGAAAGCGGCAGGTAAGGGCTGGTGTTGTAAGGAAACCGATTATGAATGATGTGCAAAGGGTTCAGCGCAATAAAATTCCCTTTGGCATCATCCACAACCCAATCAACTAAAGAATGCAGATCAGTGAAATCTCCGCAGCCCCAGTTTCGTTTTGAGCGGAGTCCCCAAAGCGTGACCGCAATACCTGCGGTGCGAGCGCCGTCTTTCAGATGCTCCGGCAGATAAGCTTTTTCCGGGCAAATCACAACCTGCGCGTTCTTCTGCCATCGTCCATTGATAGAGATTTGTATGGTGTGGTACCCCAAAGGCGTACTGTCCGGCAGCGGAACCTGGTACACCGTCCACTGCTGATCATCTAATTCGAGGCACCTTAAAGGAACAAAGCAGCTTTTGTGAGGAGTATATACAATGTCGGAGCCGTCTTCCCGAATCAGCTCAATCTGAACCGATGGAATCTCACCGGAAAATAAGGAAATTTCAAAAGCATTCTCCTGCTCTGAAATCACGGAAGTGCCCGGCACTAAACAGGCCGCTTGTTGTTCAAATTTCTGTTTTCTGGCTTTATCCAGGGTTTCTCTGGATGAAACATCAACCCCAAGCGACGCTAGGATTTTACTTTCCGTACTGGCGGAAGAGATATGATGGGCACCGAATATATCCCAAAACTCTCTTTCTACTCCCCATTCAGCAGCAGCTCGATGGAGTGCGTCCTCGTGACTTGAGGAATATTCAAACCTGATTAAGGGCCGTGACATCTTGTATCTACGATTTTAGGCAGGCAGTTTCACCCTACGGCAAATAGAAATGACAAATAGCTTGAACAAAAGCAACTATTAACACCGCCAAAAATCAAATAATTCATCCGGCACTATAAAGCGATAACGAGAATCCTCCGATAGAAACAGCAAAGGCGGGGTTCCGTAGTTTGAACCACGCCTTGAGCGAGGAATGCAACCGTGTTTCTCGTTCGTAGGATAGTTTCCGAATCAACAACGAAAAGGATGAATGGATTTACTCATGTCTTGGCAGCCGCAGAATGTCTATCTTGCAGCCGATGTGCTCTCTGCAAGTCCTATTCGACTTATTGAAATTTTGTACGATCTGGGCGTAAGCACGCTGGAAAAAGCCCGAGATTGCTGCCGAGCAGGCGATATTCTCGGTAGAGGCCGCTACATCAACAAGGCTTTTGAAGTTCTGATGGAGTTGACCAGCTCGCTTGATCTTGAAGAAGGCGGCAGCTTAGCCACAAATTATGCCCGTCTTTACGATTATTGCCAGCGGCGTCTAATTCAAGCGCACATGGAGCAGTCGGAAGAAATGATTGAGGAAGTCCAATCACTTTTAAATGAGCTACGCGAAGCTTGGCAAAGCGTTATGGTGAAATGCGGTCCTCAATGTTCAACCGATGAGGAATTGTTGAACCAGGTCTATCTGGAAAGTGACGTTCCGCAGTTTGATTGCGTTGGCTAAGAACAACACTCCTGTTTTCCGTTTGAAGATCAACGCAGATTTAACGTTCTTTTAAAACTGGAGCCTTCCTTCTGAATTTTGTCTTGCAAGACCATCAAAGAATACAGGAGTTGTTCTGGCCGCGGCGGACAGCCGGGAACATAAACGTCCACCGGAATTACTTGGTTCACCGGCACTAAAGCATAGTTGCTGAAAACTCCAGTGGAGGTCGCGCAGGCGCCCATTGAGATCACCCATTTCGGCTCAGGCATCTGCCGGTATAACTGGCGAATCACGGGAGCCATCTTGTTTGATACGCGCCCGGCAATAATCATCAGATCGGATTGGCGCGGAGAACCGCGAAATACTTCGGCCCCGAACCGGGCCATGTCGTAGCGGGCGTCCGTAGCGGACATCATTTCAATGGCGCAGCAGGCCAAGCCAAATGTCATGGGCCAGATAGAATTCTTTCGGGCCCAGTTCAAAGCTTTGTCCAGAGTGGTAGTAACAATATCCTTCCCCAGCATATTTGCGGTGTCCTGATCGATACGCGCATACAAATCCTCGGGTTGGCTGATTGTAAAGTCTTGGGAGGGATCCACAATTTGATTATCCCACTGATTTTTCAGTGAACCACGATGGAAGCTGAGTAATAAGGTTTCGTCACATACAAAACGGCTGCTGCCGATTCCCTGAAACGAATGAGTGGAAAATTCCTTCCACTTTCTAGAGGAACGAGATTATGTCTATGAGATCTTACCTTTCAAAATACCTGACCACGGTAGTGACATGTTCGTTGCTAGCTGTTTCGGCTTTCGCCCAGACTGGCAGTACAACCCCGAGCAGCACTGATAAGCAGCAGTCTACAGACGCTAAAACAAATTCGAAGAAAACAAAGAAGCAGAGCGGAAAATCCCCGAAAGGGACAACCTCGTCAGACCGTCCCATGAGCGAACAATCGCCTACTCAGCCTTCCATGCCGGACAGATCAGTTACTCCTACTGTTCCACCCAGAACACCGGGGCAACAGCCGGTGCCGAATACAACTGATCCAACTGCACCGACTACCGCTCCACAAACGCATTAAGATGAACTCCGACCATACTCCAGAACCGGATAAAAACGAGAACGCCGAAGTGCGCGAGCACGATGTCACGCGCCGAACCTTTGTTGGTTCAGCACTTGCCGGCGTGAGTCTGCTTTCGGTGGCAGAATCGCCAAATTTAGAAGCCGCGGTTCACGAGGGCGAACAAGGAGTCATTCCTTTCCAACTAAAGATCAACGGCCAGGTAACTGATTTATCCGTCGAACCGCGCGTTACCTTATTGGATGCTTTACGGGAAAGGTTAAATCTTACTGGCACCAAAAAGGGCTGCGATCACGGCCAATGCGGTGCTTGCACAGTATTAGTTAACGGTCGCCGGGTTAATTCATGCTTAACACTGGCGGTGATGCACGAAGGCGACGAGATCACCACCATTGAGGGAATCACACAAGGCACTGAACTTCACCCCGTACAAGCGGCCTTTCTTGAACATGATGGTTTCCAATGCGGCTTCTGCACCCCCGGCCAGATTTGCTCGGCGGTAGCGCTGCTTTCCGAGGTAAAGGCCGGGGAAGCAAGCGCCGTGACAGCGGATGTTCGGCGTACCGGCAAAGTGGAATTAACCGACCAGGAAATTGCGGAACGAATGAGCGGCAATCTTTGCCGCTGCGGAGCGTACCCTAATATTGTGGCGGCGGTGCGCTCGGTTTACCGCGACCAGAACGAACGGGGAGCATAGAAATGAACAACTTCGCTTATTCGCGCGCGGCGGATATTGAAAGCGCAGTTCAGGCTGCTTCGCAGCACCCACATTCCGCATTTATCGGAGGCGGCACTAATCTGCTGGATCTGATGAAGTATGGGGTGGAAGCGCCGCAGCACCTCATCGATATCAATCGGCTGAATTTAAACAAGATTGAAGAGTTGCAAGATGGCAGCGTGCGCATCGGAGCACTAGCGCGAAACAGCGATATGGCTAACCACCCGCTAATACGCGAGCGGTATCCGGTTCTTTCAGAAGCACTGCTCGCCGGCGCTTCCGCTCAACTGCGCAATGCGGCCACCACAGGCGGCAACCTGTTACAGCGCACCCGTTGTTATTACTTCTATGACGTTGGGTTCGAACAATGCAACAAACGCAAGCCGGGCTCAGGCTGCGCGGCCCTCGAAGGAATCACCCGAATACACGCAATTCTGGGTGCAAATGACAAATGTATTGCCACTCATCCGAGCGATATGGCTGTCGCGATGGCTGCGCTGGAAGCCAAGGTGCAAGTGATTGGGCCAAAAGGTGCTCGTAGTATTCCGATGGCGGACTTTCACCGTTTGCCCGGTAATTCACCGCAGATTGATACTAACCTGCAAACAGGTGAATTGATTACCGCCATTGATCTGCCGCCTATGCCGGAAGCAAAAACTTCGTTTTACCTCAAAGTGCGAGATCGCAATTCTTATGCTTTCGCTTTAGTTTCCGTGGCATCAGTTTTATCGATTCAGAACAACAAGATTCAAAAAGCGCGCCTGGCACTGGGCGGCGTAGCGCATAAGCCGTGGCGAGTGCCGGAAGCGGAAGAACTACTGATCGGCAAACAACCGGGAGAAGCAGCTTATCAGGCAGCCGCAAACGCCTTGGTGTCGGGGGCAAAGACGTATCCTGACAATGCCTTCAAGGTTGAACTGGCAAAACGGTCTGTTGTGCGAGCTTTGACAATAACGGAGCAGCGAGCCTGATGATGAATTATGTCGGAAAACCGATAGACCGGGTAGATGGCCGGTTAAAAGTAACAGGCCGGGCTAGATACAGTGCTGATCATCCTGTTCCCAATCTCGTGCATGGCGTTCTGGTGACCAGCACCATTGCAAAAGGTACAGTATCAAAGATTGAAACCCGAACTGCGGAACGGGCTCCTGGAGTGCTGGCTGTACTCACACCTTTTAATGCACCCAAACTGCCGCAGATAAAACCGGAACCTACCCAGCGAAAACTTCAACTTCTTCAAGACGACCAGATTCTTTACAGTAATCAGCCGATTGCGGTGGTGGTGGCAAACACACTGGAACAGGCTACAGAAGCAGCCCGACTTCTGAAAATTACTTATCAAGCCGAAAACCACAATGTAGTGGTTGAAAAAGCCATAAACCAAAGATACAAGCCTAAGGAAGCCGGAAGCTCCAAAGAACCGACAGATTCCCTGCGCGGAGATCTGGCGGCAGGACGTTCTCAAGCAGCACAGCGGATTGAACAAACGTATATTACTCCCGCGGAAACACACAATCCAATGGAGCCGCACGCCACAATCGCCATGTGGGAAGGCTCGAAGCTGACTTTGTTTGATGCCACGCAAGGCATATTTTCAGACCAGGAGCGGGTAGCTGCGCTGCTCGGAATTAGGCCGGATGATGTGCATGTGGTTTCTTTATTTCTGGGCGGCGGGTTTGGCAGCAAAGGGCCAACCTGGTCGCATGTGCTCCTAACGGCAATTGCAGCCAGACAAGTGAACCGTCCAGTGAAGCTAGTTTTATTTCGCGAACAAATGTTCGGGCCGATTGGATTTCGCGGCAGAACGCGGCAGACCGTGGAAGCCGCTGCCAAAGACGACGCGACACTTACGGTTCTGCGGCATGACACGATAGCGCAGACATCATCCTTTGATGAGTTCGTGGAAACAGCCAGTCTTTCCACTCGCTTGTTATATCAGTGCCCGAATGTAAGCACATCGCATCGATTGGTTCGGGTGGATAGCGGAACGCCTTCATTTATGAGAGCGCCTGGAGAAGCTCCGGGAACTTATGCGCTGGAAGCTGCTATGGATGAACTAGCATACGCGTTGAAGGTTGATCCGATGGAACTGCGCCTTCGCAACTACGCCGATCAGGACCCGAATAAGAATAAACCTTGGTCGAGTAAGTCCTTAAGAGAATGCTACCGGGCGGGAGCAGAGCAATTTGGCTGGGCCAATCGAAAGCCGCAACCACGCTCCATGCGAAACGGCAATTCGCTGGTGGGATGGGGAATGGCAACGGCTATTTACCCTACCCGGCGTGGTCCTGCCGGGGCAAAAGCAATTCTGCGAACTGACGGATCAATCCTGGTGGAAGCCGGAACTCAGGATCTTGGCACAGGAACATATACAATCATGACTCAGATAACTGCCGACGGCTTAGGTGTCCAACCGAGGCAGATTGTTTTCAAACTGGGCGATACCGATTATCCTAAAACTCCGGTTTCAGGCGGTTCGCAAACTGCCGCCAGCACTGGGTCAGCGGTAAAGGCCGCGTCGGAAGCCCTTCGTGAAAAACTGATTCAGATGGCAACCAGCAGTCCTGGTTCGCCTTTGAACGGAGTTTCGGCTCAGGACATCTCGATTGAAAACGGCTGGATGCAATCAAAAGCCGACCCCTCCCGAAAAGAATCGTTTGCTGACGTTGTGCGTCGAACAGGAACCGAGATTCAAGCAGAAGTAAGCGTCAAACCGGAAAGCCAAGGCGATGAAAAGCCTCCATTTTCAATGTACGCTTTTGGCGCGCAGTTCGCCGAAGTGCAGGTTGACGAAACACTGGGGCAGCTTCGCGTCACTCGCATGGTAGGCGCGTTCGGAGCCGGAAAAATTCTGAATGCGAAAACAGCTCGTAGCCAACTAATGGGTGGAATGGTCTGGGGCATCGGCATGGCGCTGCTGGAAAACACAATGTTCGATTCGAAACAGGGCCGCATTGTAAACGCAAACCTGGCGGAATATCACCTGCCGGTAAACTTGGACGTTCCGCCTATTGAAGTCATCACGGTTGCTGAAGAAGATACGCATATCAACTTGGTGGGTGCCAAGGGAGTGGGGGAAATTGGAATTACCGGTGCCGCAGCGGCTATTGCAAACGCGGTGTACCACGCTACGGGCAAGCGAGTTCGCGAACTACCGATAACGCTCGACAGTTTGATTTAAGCTCCTTTTTCATCTCCCGGTAAACACATGACAGTTACGAATTTGTTAATTGGCATTGTTTGTTTTGTTGCGCTCAGTCCAAACCAAGCGTACTCATAGCTCCCAGTGTTTTTTTCGAGACAATTTGGTAAAGAGTAACATCTAAGCTGTTGCAGTTTACCTGCGCTATCGTTTTGCGAAAAGACATTGTTCAATCTTCGTTGTAAACGCTGCAAAATCAGGAGCACGGCATTACAAAGTATTTGGATCTGATCGGAAATTTCGGCCTGTTTGCTTCCCGCACCGCGCATCGTGCTTTTCTGCGTCCGTATGAGCTCCGCATGATTTGGCGTCAGATCGAGGACACAGGCTGGCAATCCCTGCCTTTGATTGCGGCTTCCGGCTTTGCGGTGGGAATTGTGCTCACGCTTCACACACGCAGTTCGCTGATTCAATTCGGCGCAGAAGCGATGATTCCCACTGTTCAGGCTTTGGCGTTCTTCAATGAAATCGGCCCACTAATCGCCGGCTTGTTAGTAGCCGGACGCGTAGGCGCCGGCATTGGAGCGGAACTGGCAAACATGCGCGTCACTGAACAGATTGATGCGATTGAAGCCCTTTCCATTGATTCCTTTAAGCTTTTGGTGGTGCCGCGAATTGTCGCTTGCACGGTTGTTCTGCCGATTCTAACTATTTTCATGGATGTTTGCGGATTGTTCGGCGGCTTCCTGGTAGAAAGGAACATTTCGCATCTGTCTTTCTCGCTTTTTCTAGACCGTGCTTTCAGCAAAGTGCAGTGGGCGAGTGTTGTTCCGCCAACATTGAAAACCGCTGTATTCGGCTTTTTGATCGGGCTCGTTTCCAGCTATTTCGGCTACACCACAAATGAAGGAGCTAGCGGGGTGGGGCGCGCTTCCACTAACAGCGTTGTGGTTTCTTCGCTGCTGATTATTCTGGCGGATGTGCTGTTAGTGAAACTGATTTTCTTTATCTTCCCGGACAGTGCGCTATGAGCAACTCTAAAGCTGCTTCTGTTTCCTTTCAAAACGTATCGAAAGCTTTCGGTGATCGCAAGGTTTTGGATGATGTGTCTTTTGATATTCCTCCCGGCGAAGCTCTTTGTTTAATGGGTCGTAGCGGCACCGGCAAAAGCGTCACGCTGAAGCTCACGGTTGGTTTGGCGCAGCCTGATCAGGGAGTGATCTGCATTGACAACGACGATATTGTTGCGATGGATGAAGACCAGATTTCCGGGGTGCGTCGGAAAATCGGTTTTCTTTTTCAAAGCGCTGCATTATTTGACTCTTTCACCGTGAACGACAATTTGGCTTTGCCGTTGATGCGCTTACAAAAGCATTCTCCCGAAGAAGTTGACGAAATTGTGCAGAAGCAGTTGGATGCTGTAGGCTTAGGCAAAGAACGCCACAAAATGCCCGCCGAACTTTCCGGCGGCATGCGCAAACGCGCCGGATTAGCGCGCGCGCTGGTTCTGGAACCCGGCCTTCTTTTAATTGATGAGCCGAGCAGCGGATTGGACCGCATCACCGCTTCGGAAATTGATGAGCTTTTGCTCAGCATAAAAGGAAAAGCCACCATCATTGTGGTCACCCATGATGTACACGGAGCAAGGCGATTAGGTGACCGTTTGGCCGTGTTGGACGGAGGCCGCTTACTAGCTATCGGTCCGGCGCAGGAATTGGAAAAGCACGAAAACGAGTTGGTGCGGAACTTGGTGTCAGAAGGGTAGCTGAATAATGCGTGTTCATGCATGGGCAGTTGGAATTTTCCTGATCGCGGGCTTTGCGCTGTTTACCGGCATCTTATTTCTGGTCGGTAATCGTCACAAAGCGTTCACTAGACATATCGTGGTCTACACCGAGTTCACCAATCTGGGGGGTTTAGCGAATGGAGCCAAGGTGCGCGTTTCCGGGTTGGATGCGGGAGAGATCAAGAAAATTGAAGTTCCAAACAATCCTTCTGGCAAGTTCAGATTGGAATTGCAATTAGAAGAGAAAGTACGCGGTATGCTCCGCCGTGACTCTTTAGCATCCATTCAAACGGAAGGCGTGGTCGGGGATAATTTTGTTGCGATCCGTAAAGGATCGGCCCAATCACCGGAAGTTGATTCGGGAACCACCCTGCCGAGCAAAGAGCCGCTTGATTTATCAGCAATGCTTGAAAAAGGTTCGGGACTGTTAAACGACGTGAGCGGCACTATCCAGGATATACGCGGCCGCGCGAATGTAGCGCTCGACACCATCACGAAAACTGTGAATCAAGCCAACACCATGATTGTGGGCCTACGTCCGCAAGTTCAAAAAATTGTTTCGGATGGCAGCCAGATCAGCGGAAATTTGAATCTGCTGATGGCTGATATTCAAAACGGCAAGGGTCCGGCCGGCATGTTATTAAAGGACGAACAGACCAAACAACAGCTTCAGGCCACTCTTGCCGATGTGAAGCAGACCACAACCAATATTCAACAAGCTTCCGTGAATGCCAATGAGATCATAACTGATTTTCAATCCCGCGATTTGTTTAACAACGTCGAGGTCACGTTGGATAATGTGCAGAACCTTTCTGATCAACTCAACGCCACGATGAAGGAAGCGTTGGCAGAAGACAGCATCGGCGAGGATGGGGCTGCCAACCTTCGCCGCACGCTTTCCAATCTCAACCGAAGCACCGCGAATTTAGCGGAAGACACGGAAGCCTTGAAGCACAATTTCTTTTTCCGCGGGTTCTTCAAGAAACGCGGTTATTACAACCTGGAACAGTTAACTCCGGATGATTATCTTTCCAAGCCGCTTCAGAAAGACGTTGGCACGCGCCAATGGCTGCGCGCGGCAAATGTTTTCGAAACCGAAACTGGCGGAGCGGAACAACTCTCACCCGCCGGACGCCAGCAGATTGACGGCGCGGTGGCTTCGCTTGTAGACGAACTACCCAACCATCCGGTTATCGTGGAAGGCTATTCACTAAGCGGATCGCCTGCACAACAGTTTGTCACTTCTCGCAAGCGAGCTGAACTGGTGCGCCGTTATCTGGAAACTCGTTATCATCTTAATCACAGAAATATGGGAATCGTTGCCTTACGCGGCAATCCGCCGGAAAACTCGGGCGTAAATAGCTGGGACGGCGCGGCCATCGTTGTAGTTAACGCCGGCAAAGGAATAAAGTGATTTTTATTTTGTTATCTCTTCGAGAGATCCAGTAAATATTGGGGGCAGATTGTAGTCACGCAGCAGCGTGTCCGGCCATTTTACGGCAGCTCCCGATCCAATCACCACCCATGTTTCTGGAGTTTCTCGCTTAGTGCACTGTTCCGCGCAGGCAAACGCTAAAGCCGACGCTGGCTCTAAAGCTAAACCTTTTCGCCGCAGCCGGCAAGATGCGTTCTGAATTTCTTCTTCGGAGCTGACCATCATCGCTCCGCCTGATTCGTAGATGGCCCGCAAAGCATGGTTGCCGGTGATTGATTCGCCTACCGACAAAGCGGCAGTTGTAACGGAAGCAAGCAGTTCCGTTGTGCGTGAATGGCGCTGCCAAGCGCGGTAAGCTGAATCAGCGCCCGACGCCTGACATCCGATCATGCGCGGCACTTTGCTGATCTGCCCGCGTTCAGCCAACTCGCGAAAGCCTTTCCACACGCCGTAGATTCCGTCGCCGCTGCCCACCGGCACAAACACACAATCCGGCGCGGACCAGTTCAGTTCTTCGCAGATTTCAAACGCGATGGTTTTAAAGCCTTCTATTCCGAAAGGGTTTGTGTAACCGGCGCGCGGACAAAGAATTGTACAGGGAAAGTATTGGTGGCCGGCAATCATTTCCACCAGCAGATCATCTTGATTGCCGCCGCGCACCACTCTTGCTCCATAGCCTTCCATCAAAGCAAGCTGCAAGGCCGGCGCTTCGTCATGGCAGAAGATTACACTTGATAATCCGCCCGCTGTGGCGTAAGCAGCCACTGAATTGCCGTGATTTCCGGTGCTTTTCGCCACCGCTCGGCGAAACCCAAACTGTTGAGCTAGCGAAACAGATACGCTATTCGGCCTATCTTTCCATGACCAGGTTGGATTTCCGGTCTCGTTTTTCAAATAGATTTGCTGTTGTTGCTCCCCGGAACTGATGGGCAACAAAGATGTGGAGCCTTCTCCCAGCGAGATACGGTTTTGCGGCGCAACTGGGGGCAGCAACATTTTCCAGCGCCAAATTCCCGCTTCATTAGGCATAGGATTGAGTGACGACGCGCTATAGCGTACTTCCAGCGGCGCACGTTTATTGTTGTTCCGGCAAGCAGGACAACCGAAAAACCGGGCTGCCAACTCGTAACGAGCCTGGCAAACATCGCATTGAAGCCAGCACTCAGGCATCTTTGCTTTCCGCCACCAAAACCGCCCAGTTCCCTTGCCGGATATAAGCCTTGCTTCTCAAGGCTGCAATTTGGCCGTCGTAAACAGCAGTAAATTCTTCCAGAACGTTTCCCCGCGCATCGTAAACCGAGCCGATGCGAGTTCCTGCTTTCACTTCTTCGCCCAAACCAGAGTTTGTTATAAACAAGCCGGATGTGGTCGCCAATTGCCAATCACCGGTTAAGACTTTCTGGCCGGAAACAGCCGGGAATTCAGCTTGCTTTAATCCCCATTGCGATAGGCAGCGCAGAATGCCTTCGCAGTACGCTTTCGCTCCTTTATTAGACAATCGACCCGCCCCAAGGTATTCATTGCCGATGGCCACAGTGCCGCGTTTATGCGCTTCGTAGGAAAGCACGCCCGGCGTGGCCGGAAGCTGCCATAAATACGATAAGCCGAAACAACGCGCTGCCTGATAGGAAAGGTTGTTTTCTCCGGCAGATCCGTAGAAGCCGGCCAACGGCAAGAACGAATACTCAACACCGCCACTATGCAGATCAATCAGGTAATCAATGTTTCGGCCCAGATGATCGAACAGAACTGCCGCTAATTGTTCTGTGGGCTGGCCATCCGGATTACCGGGAAAACAGCGAGCTAAATTCATTCCATCGGCTGGATTGGTCCGAGTGCCTGCGGCAAAAGCAAGCGGATTCACTACGGGAACAGCTACAACTGTTCCTAATAAGTTACTTTCTGTTAACTGCTCTGCTAATTGCGCGATGGCAGCCGGGCCTTCGTATTCATCGCCATGCACTCCGGCAGTGATTACGGCAGTTTTTCCCTTTTCCGGTCCCATTGCACAGAACACGTCGAGCTGTACACCTGGTATAGGTTCCCAAGTCTGCCAGCCTTTCTGCCATTTCATCAAAGCGTGATCTCCTGTCCGCCGCGCAGAAGCGATTGGTGGGCAGCAATGGCGACTCGCTCCGTCAGTAGCGCATCCCCAGGCGGCGCAAGCACGGGCGCGTTATTTTCAATTGAGCGCAGAAACGCCTCAAACTGCAACTTCAGGCAACTATAATATTCTGGCGCGCCAAGAATAACGGTATCAATCATTCGGTACTGATTTGCGGTCAACAAAGCCGAAGGGCGCTGGCTCAAATCGATTTCGAAAGCCCCTTCACTTCCCAGAATTTGCATGCGGGACCGTGCGCATTGACCGAGCGGGTGAGCCTTATCGCGCAGCCAGGTAATTTGATCTGTTGCTAATTCGCCGTCCGCAAACTGCAAGCTGATTGCGACCGTGTGCGGCATCGCGGGCTCGGCGTAAAGTTGCACACCGCGCGCCTGCAGTTTCATTGGAGCCTTATCCATAAGCCATAAAATTAGATCGAGATTGTGAACCGCCGTATCGAGAACGCCTAACTCCCACGACGGATCAGCTAAAGCGTAAGGCGCAACACGGGAGGAATAAATTGCCCGCACGTCGCCGAGTGTTCCAGCCAGAACAGCGCGTTTTGCTTCGATGTACTGCGGGTTAAAGCGCTCGCAAAAGCCCACCTGCACACGGAGCGGAGTGCGGTTTGCAGCATCCACAATGGCCTGTGCATCTTCCAGCGTTCCCGCTAGAGGTTTTTCCACGAACACATGTTTGCCGTGTGAAAGCGCCGTCACTGTCAACTCCCGATGCGATCCAGTGGGAGTGGCTATTACAATAGCCTGAGTTATTGGGTCCTGCAACAGTTCATCCAAGCTGCGGTAAGTGCGCACCTGGCAGCTTTTCGAAACCTGTTCGCATATTTCGGCGCGAAGATCAAACACTCCAGCGATTTCACAGCCGCGCAGTGATTGCAGATTTTGCAGATGTACCAAACCGATATTGCCCAAGCCGCAGATCGCGAGTTTCGTCATCACATTTTCACAGCAGATTAGGCGGCAGCAGCAGACGGTTCAGATAATCGAGGCTTTGCCGGATTTGTTTGTGTCCCTCACGAACTGACCAGATCGCGTGACCAGGATACAAGCCATCAACGGGATAGTTGGACAGGGTTCGTAAACTGGTGGCATACGCAGCGGGCTCACAATCCCAAGTATCGGAAATCAAAACTTTCCCGCCGTGAAACACTGTGTCTCCGGGAAAAGCAAGCAGTTCTTCCGGCGATTGGATTAGGTACGTCATCATGTCGCGGGAATGGCCGGGAGTTCGCAAAGCAGTGATGCAACAATCGCCCACTAGCCATTGTTCTCCGCCAACAAGCGTTTTTGCCACCGGACAGGAGCGCAGATAAAAGCTTTCTTCATAAACGCCCGCTTGTTTCGCGGCAAGCAGGCTGATTTTTTCCTCATCGCCGTTTTCCAGCGCGGCAGCAGCTTCGCAGGAGGCAGTCACCGGAGTGTTCAGTTCAAAATGCAGAAACGCCGCGCCGCCGGAATGATCGAGGTGAGCATGAGTGAGCAACAAACCGGTAACTCGCTCTTTGGTGATGCCGTCCCGCTCCATCTCCTGCATAATTGCTTCTGTATTAACTCCAACTCCCGAATCAATCAACAAGTAATCATTACCGCAGCGCACTGCATACGCATTACAATCATTGCCATGCGTTAGCGAACAGCCGGCGTAGCCGCTCGCAATCAGATGAACGCGCTTGGAAATTTGCATTCTGCATCTCAGGCGTGATGATTGAAGTCCCGATCGGGTGGGGTTTTCAGTTCCCGAAACAAACGGCAGAATTCAACCAGATTCCGAATGGAGGTTTCCGCGAATGCCTTGCCTTTTTCCGGAGTCGCCAGCTTCGGATCTCCTTCAACACCGCTTTCCGTGACCCGGCTCCAGCGGTTCACAAAATGCACCGGGCCGGAGCCGAACAAATCATCATAGATGAAGCGATTTAAATTTGAGGGGGTTTCCCGCTCTCCTGCCAATTCCATGTTGACCAGTTCCGGCTTCAAATACTGATAAATTGCCGTTTCAAACTCGCAGCCGTGCGCCATGCCGCCTGGATATTTTGATTCGCGCTGCGCATCCACCGTTTCTTTCGCCAAAGCCCAGTGAGCCGCTGAAGCCGCCAGCGCCGAAGTGGTGTTCACGATGCGGCGCGCGGCCAGGTTACACAACATTTGATTGCTGCCGTGGCCGTTGATAAAAACGATCCGGTCAAAGCCTTGCCGCACGAATGAGTGCGCCACGTCATAGCAGTAATCCGTGAATACATATTCCCGCACGGTGATCGTGCCGGGAAAACCCATGTTGTGCTCGTTGAAACCGTAGTGAATCATCGGCGCGGTCAGAATTGCGCCTTCCGAGCGCAATGCGGCTTCTTCCGTCACGTGTTCCACCAACACGTTGTCCACATCAATCGGCAGATGGTAGCCGTGCTGTTCGATTGCCGCTACCGGAATCACAATCACCGCACCTTCTTGCGCACGCTGCCGCGCTTCCGGCCAAGTGAGAGTTCGGTACAGGTGTTTAACGGCCATGAACAGGTATTATCGGTATGAAGATATAAGCTTGTCAAGAACTTTTTCCGGTTTGCGATTGGACCCGCTGCAGCGCGTCGATCGTAAGCTGAATGTGTTCTTCCATCGCCACTTGCGCTCGGGCAGCATCCCGCGCCAGCAACACTTCCAACAGTTCACGGTGCGATTCATATTCGCCCATCCGGTATTCGTAGCCGATTTGTTCGCGTTCAATCACTTGTCCGGCAGCCACCATCAGGGAATTAAACGAAGAAACCACGCCCACCAGAACATCGTTATGCGTTGCTTTCGCCACCGCTACGTGGAACTCCGGCGTAAGCGAATGCATGGGCTGGTTTTTGCGGGCGAGCCGATGGATCTTTGAAAGAATCAGTTCCATTTCTTCGAAGTCGTCTTCCGCAGCTTCGATGGCTGCCAGCCTGGCTACTGCGCCTTCAATAGCTTTACGGGCAATCGCCACCTTGATCAACGTGTCGATGTCGATCAAGGCCGCCATCACATCAGCGTTCACAATCAGGTCGGGCGGTACGGATTTCACGTAAGAGCCGAGGCCGGGACGCATTTCCACAAAATTCATCCCCACCAGTGATTGCAGCGCCTCGCGGATTACGGTCCGGCTGACGCCCAGCCGCGTGACCAGTTCCGGAACCGAAGGCAGAAGGCTTCCCGGCGGGAACTTACCCTGCCGTATCCAACCGAGCAGGGTTTCCTTAACGTCCGTTGTTCTTGTTCTGCTTTTAACTGGAGATTGTTCCACCGGCATACTGAGCCCGTATCTTCCGCCCAAGATTACCACGGAACACCCACCATAACAATTTTCATTGACATGATTTTAGGAACATGTTACAGGTAATACCTGTTGACTCGAAAAGAGGAAATCCTGTGCTTTGCTATTCCCGCTTGATACCTGTTCTCGCTTTCCTGTTTTGTTCCATGTGTTCGCTGTATGCGCAAGGAACAGCTTCCGTGGTCGGCACCGTGCGCGATGCCAGCAACGCTGTCATCTCTAATGTCAGAATTACCGCCCTTAACAAGAACACAGGGCTGACCCGCACCGTGCAAACCGATAACCAAGGCTCGTATGCCATCACTTTACTGCCGATCGGCGCGTACACGTTCACCGCCGAACTGAGCGGATTCAAACAATCAGAAGTGCCGAACGTGGTGCTGCAAGTGGCGCAGGAAGCTCGCGTCGATGTGGTTCTTCAGCCCGGCGATGTGAAGTCAACTGTAGAAGTTTCCACCGAGCCATCGCTGATTCAAACCGATACTTCTTCGCTCGGTCAAGTTATCGACAACAAAAAAATCGTCGATCTTCCCCTGAATGGCCGGGACTTTACTCAATTGGCGGCGCTCACGCCTGGCGCTTTAACCAACTCTATTCCGGGCGGTCCTTCTTCGGGGGAGGTGACAGGCGCTTCCACTGTTTCAATCAGCGGCGGCCAAGGCGACAAAACGGAATACCTGTTTGACGGAATTTCCAATCAGGACCAGCTTTTCGACGGCGTTCAGATTCGGCCTTCGATTGACTTCATCCAGGAGTTTCGCGTTCAATCGAATTCGTTCTCGGCGGAATACGGACGCGGTTCGGCGGTTATCAACCTCAGCTCCAAAGGCGGAACGAACCAGATTCACGGCACCTTGTTTGAGTTTTTCCGCAATGATGTTCTTGACGCGAAGAATTACTTTGCCACCACCGTTCCGCCCTTACGCCGTAATCAATTCGGCGGCGCTGTGGGCGGCCCAATTCTTAAGAACAAGCTTTTCTACTTTCTCAACTATGAAGGAACGCGGCTCAAACAGCCCGGCACAACCCAAGCCAACGTTCCTTCACAAGCTTTTCGCGGCGGCGATCTTTCTTCAGTAAAAACCCAAATCATTGATCCCACAACGAATACGCCATTCTTAAATAACCAGATTCCCGTCAGCCGCATCGATCCGATTTCTACTTATTTTCTCGGCTTTGTTCCATCGCCGAATACCAGCGGCGGCCAATTCAATTTCAACACAGGCACGAGCTTGAACGAAGACCAAGGCAATGCGCGAGTCGATTGGACTCTTAACGAAAACAACAGCTTTTTTACCCGCTACTCGCAGGATGATTTCCGCTCAGAAAATCCGGGCGGTCTTCCCACCAGCGGCGCACTCAATCAAACCATCAATACTAAAAATGCGGTGGCAAGCTACACGCATATATTCTCGCCAAGCCTTTTGAATGAAGCGCGGGTCGGCTATGGACGACTTTATTCCGCGCGCATTCCCGCCGGATTGGGACATAATTATACTGTTGAATCCGGCATTCTCGGATTCGACCAGACCACCGCTAACTTTCCCGGATTTCCGACCATCGGTGTCAGCGGGTATACCGCTTTCACGAATGGCACGGCGTTCAGCCCTATCATCAATCCCACCAATATGTATGAGTTCACGGATTTTGTTACCTGGAACAAAGGCCGGCATTCAATCAGGGCGGGAATTGATGTCCGGCATTTCCACCTGACCTCCACCAATGCGGCCTGGTCGCGCGGCCAATTCAATTTCAACGGGCAATTTACGGGCAACGCGTTCGCCGATTATCTGCTCGGCTATCCGAGCGGCGGCATTCGTGATTTTCCGCGCAATCAGTTCGGTCAGACCAATTTCGATTTCCCTTTGTTTGTGCAGGATGATTTCAAAGTCAGCTCCAAACTGACTTTGAATCTGGGCCTTCGCTACGATCTCAGCCTGCCTCCCAGCCAGGATTTAGGACAGAACTCGAATTTTGTATTCAGCACAGGCAAATGGATTGTGTCCACTTACAAAAACGGCGCGATTAATCTGACTACGCAGCAGATTGCGCCATTCTCTTACGCCACCAACGCGGCCAACATCATTACCACCAAACAGGCCAACATTG
>CAXTWH010000042.1:0-20378 GCA_964247975.1 uncultured Bryobacteraceae bacterium
AGTTATTGATCTGCTTCGCTCACGGCAAGACCGGCTTTCCAAGGAACTCGTGAGGCACATACTTCACAGCGGCGGCTGATTCCCCTTTGAGAGTGGCTACGGCGAACTTGATCAGATCCGGTCCGTACCGTTCAGCATGGAACGAAACGGTTCCTAAGCAAGGCTCCGCAGGATCGGCCATAAGCTGCTTCATCTCCGCGCTTCCGCCGTGCCCGACAATGGCAGCGTCAGTTTTTAATAATCCCTTTACTGCCTCGGATGCGCCCATCGCGCTCTCGTCGTTGATTCCGGCGATCAATACTCGCTTTGCGGTGCTGTGGGCCAGAAATGCTTTAACAGCCTTCGTCGAGGTGACGCGATCCCCGTTGCCGTCCAGATGCTGGACGCATTTCTCGCCGAGCGCGCCCCATCGTTCTTCGATTCCGTGCACAACTCCGAGCAGGCGGCTTTGCACCGTTCTTCCGGCATGCGGAGATTCAAGCAGAAGCAAAGCGTCAGGCTGACGATGCCAACGGGCGGCGGCGTATTCTGCCAGATGATGACCGGCAGAATACCCAGCGCGATAATTATTCACCCCAAAATAGAAAGTCCCGTGATGAGGATTCACAATGGAGATGAGCGGGATGTGCGATCGGGAAAAATAATCCGCAATTACGGGCGCGCTCTGCTCAAATAATTGAAACTCGACGGCCACATCTACCTTCTCTTCAATCATGGCGAGTGCATTCTGAATGGCAGTATCTGCGTTCCTGTTGTTGTCCCAAACAAGTAGTTCGATGCCGGCGTTCGCGGCCGCCTGCGCCAAGCTCTCCTGGATCTCAACCGCCAGCGACACATGCTTGCTCAAATTTGCGAAGCCGAGCTTCAGCTTTTTGCGTAAACGATTGAGGCGATAAGTTTTACCGGACTGAATCAAATATTCGCGTCGAACTAGCGTGTGCAGAATGCGGTAAGCCGTTGTATGCGCTGCTGCCGTGCGCTGCACAATCTGCTCCAGCGTCAACTCTTCGAACGGGGAAGCAAAGCAGTCCAGAATATCAATTGTCTTGGACACGACGGGAACCCAGTACTGATTGGTTTTGCGTGTACTAGAACCCTGCTTATTCCCTGCTTTTGGCTTCATCATAAATTTCTTGACAGTGGCTTGAAAGCGAGTATAGTACGTTCACGAGAGTTTTGCGAAAAATGTTCATTAGGGAACTTTGAGATCGTCAATCTGGAAGGCATCAATGAAAGCCGTGGTGAAATACGCTCCCGGAGAAGGAAACGTTGATGTATTGGACGTTGACGAACCGGTGTGCGGAGACGAACAAATCAAAATGGAGATCAGCTACTGCGGCGTCTGCGGCACTGATCTTCATGTCTGGCACGACACGTTTCGGAATTATCCGCCGGTGATTTTAGGGCATGAGTTTTCCGGTGTAGTGGTTGAGGTGGGCCGAAAAGTTTCCGGGGTAAAAGTCGGTGACCGGGGCGCTGGCTTGGGTGCCACGGCAGTAACGTGCGGAAACTGCGATTATTGCCGCGCCGGATATTTCATCTTCTGTGCTAACCGGAGAGGCATGGGCCACGGCGTGAATGGAGCATTAACGCACTACGTGCTGCTTCGTCCAGACCAGTTGTATCGGGTGCCGGAAATTTTTTCCTTGGAAGAAGCGGCTCTAAGTGAGCCGTTCGCCGCAGCGGTTCAGGCCGTTACTGAAGTGACAAACATCCGGCTCGGGGATGTGGCTCTGATTTCCGGTCCCGGGCCTATTGGTCTTCTCTGCTTGAAATTGCTTGTCGCGGAAGGAGTGAAAACGATTGTCGCTGGAGTCGCCGGGGATGACGCGCGGCTGGAAGCGGCTCGCCGCATCGGAGCAGCTACCGTGGTGAATGTGGCGCAAAGCAACTTGTCGGAAATTATTCGGGAAGAAACCGGCGGCAAGGGCGTTGATGTCGCGTTGGAGTGCGCGGGTCATCCCAGTTCCGTGCGCAACTGCCTCCAATCTGTTCGGCCCAGAGGGCAGTACACGCAGGTCGGCATCTGCGGGCGCGAAATCCAGTTTCCGATTGACCAACTGTTTTATAAGCAGCTCACGATGCGAGGCTCCATCTGCTACACCACTAGAACTTGGGACCGCATGATGAACATTTTTGCGCAAGGCCGAATTCGATTAAACGATCTGGTGACAACAAAGCTGCCCATTTTGGAATGGCGCACCGCTTTCGATCTTTGCGCTGACAAGAAAGCATTAAAAGTTCTGATGCATCCGGTTGGGTAGAAAGTCCGCTCCGTTATGAAACAAGAACAAGTAAAAGCAACCGCATCGGTCGAGTCGAACGGCTATAAGAGTCCGTTATTTGAGATGACACAAACAACGCAAACTTGTCTCTGGAACGATTCCGTTACCCTTTCAGAGCTTACCGGTTCCATCGAGCATGGAGCCGTCGGAGCAACTTGTAATCCCGTCATTGTGCTGGACACGCTGAAACAAGAACCCCGTCTGTGGAATAACAGAATCCTGGCCCTCGCCGAGGAAAAGCGAACGGCAACTGAAGATGAAATCGGCTGGTCCCTTGTGAAAGAAATATCGAGCACCAGAGCGAAACTTCTGGAATCGATTTTTCATGAGCAACAAGGACGCAATGGCAGGCTTTCTATCCAGACAGATCCCCGCTTGTACCGGAATTCACACGCTCTGATAGAGCAAGGACTGGAGTTTCACCGGCTCGCGCCCAACATGATTGTCAAAATACCGGCGACCGAAGCGGGAATTCACGCCATTGAAGAACTAACATCGTTAGGGGTCAGCATCAACGCGACCGTGTGCTTCTCGTTGCCTCAATGTGTTCAGGCGGCTGAGGCCGTCGAGCGCGGGTTGAACAAACGGGAAGCGCGGGGCGAAGCAATTGTTCACATGGGTCCAGTTTGCACGATCATGGTGGGTCGCCTCGATGACTGGTTAAAAATCTATGCGGAAAAGCGGGACATTATTCTGGACCCAGGACTTTTGGAGTGGGCGGGCGTAGCCGTATTTAAAAAAGCTTACCGCTTTTTTCAGGAACGCGGTTATCGGATTCGGTTGCTTTCAGCGGCGTTTCGAAACCACATGCACTGGAGCGAACTTATCGGCGGCAACGTCGTGATCTCGCCGCCCTGGAAGTGGCAGGTGAAATTCAATCACAGCGACGTTAAAATCATGCCGCGAATTAATCAACCTGTCGAGAAAAATATCATACAGCACCTACTGGCGAAATTTCCCGATTTTGAGCGTGCCTACAACGAAGATGGATTATTACTTCAGGAATTTGACGCATTTGCTCCCACCAGGCGCACGCTCCGGCAGTTTACTGAAGCCTGCCATGAGCTATCAGGTCGAATCCGCGATGTAATGATTCCCAATCCAGATAATGCGCTGTGACAAATTTCAACTCAAGCGGGAAACACTGCGGAAATAAAAACTGACCAGGAAATTCAGAATGACTATCTTAGAACAAACAGGAAACATTCCAGCTAACTTCATTGGCGGAACTTGGCAGCGCAGCAAATCTAACGAAGTAGTTGAAGTATTCAATCCCGCTACGGCGGACGTGCTTGCCCGAACGCCGCTCGCTAATGCGGATGACGTTGCGGCTGCGGTTAATGCCGCTTCTGCGGCGTTTCCTTCCTGGCGGCGCACACCGCCGCAGGAGCGTATTCAATACCTGTTTCGTTTCAAACGTTTGATCGAGGAGCACGCCGACGAGCTGGCGCGTTTAACCACGCAGGAGAATGGAAAAACGCTCCCGGAAGCTCGGGCGGAGCTTCAGCGCGGCATTGAAAATGTGGAAGTCGCCTGCGGCATTCCGATGCTTATGCAGGGCTACAACCTGGAAGATGTTGCCAGCGGTATTGATGAAATCATGATTCGCCAGCCGCTCGGAGTAACGGCAGCGATTACTCCCTTCAATTTCCCGTCCATGATTCCGCTCTGGTTTCTGCCGTATGCCATCGCCTGCGGCAACACTTTTATTCTCAAGCCGTCTGAGCGAGTGCCGCTCACCGCGCGTCGGTTGATCGAACTCCTTCACGATACCGAGCTTCCCAAAGGTGTTGTGAACCTCGTTGTAGGGGGAAAACCGGTTGTTGATGCCCTACTGCGTCATCCTGAAGTGCGCGCTATCAGCTTCGTCGGTTCCACTCCGGTAGCAAAGTATGTTTACGCAGAAGGGGCCGCTCACGGCAAGCGCGTTCAATGCCAGGGCGGAGCAAAAAATTACGTTGTGGTCCTCCCCGATGCTGATTTTGAAATGAGCGCCAAAATTGTGAGCGATAGCGCCTTCGGCTGCGCCGGTCAACGCTGTTTAGCTGTATCGGCGGCCATCACGGTAGGCGATGCTTCCCAAACCTTCACTGACAAACTCCTCGCCATTGCGTCAAACCTGAAAGTGGGCAACGGTCTGGATGAAGGCGTGCAAATGGGTCCAGTGATCTCGACAGATAGTAAACAGCGCATTGAAAACTTAATCGACAAAGGGCTTGCTTCTGGCGGAAAAATCGTTCTGGATGGACGGAATCCAAACATTGAAAACGGCGAGCGTGGCGCATTCCTGAAGCCAACCATTGTGGCGGATATCAGCTTTGAGAATGAACTCACCAGCACCGAAATATTTGGACCGGTACTTGCCCTTCAATCCGCGAACGATCTGGACGCTGCCATCGAAATCCTGTCCCGTAGCGCTTACGGCAATGCTGCCTCTCTCTTCACAAGCAACGGAAATGCCGCTCGCCAGTTCCGGTATCAAGTGCCGACCGGCAATATCGGCGTAAATATTGGAGTCGCTGCGCCGATGGCTTACTTCCCGTTCAGCGGATGGAAAGACAGCTTTCTGGGCGTTCTACACGGCCAAGGGCGCGATGCAGTCGAGTTCTACACCGATAAGAAAGTCGTAATCGAGCGATGGCCCAAAGAATGGTCGAGAAAATTTTAGAAGCCGCGCTCTGCTTGTAAATCAGAAAAGAAGCTTTAATGCGAACTTCATCAGGCGCGGCGAGCCGGCCTGAAGAATGCGTCCAGAATTAGTAGAAGCGATATCCGCTACCGGCAGCCCGAAGTTGGGATAATTCGCCACGTTGAAGCTTTCGGCGCGAAACTGGAGTTTGGCGCTTTCGGTTAAACGGAAATCTTTTTGCCGAGCGTGTTAATGGCAGTGTCAACGGCATTTGCACCCGAAGTAACAGTAACGGCGGAGGCTATCGTGGCCAGTTAAAGTTCCACATCCACGCGAATGGTCTGGCTTACTGGAACCTCGATCGGCTCTTGAGTAAACTTGGCGAACTGCGGAGCGTGTGCCTGCAGCGAATAGCGTTCAATTGGCAGCTTGGCAAACCGATAAAGCCCGTCAGCGTCGGTGGATTGAGAACGCGCGTGACCGGCTTGAAGACTGGTAAGGCTTATTGCAACCGCGTTCAGCGTTGCGCCGCTCGCATCGGAAACTCGGCCTCCAATCCGCCGGTGGGGCCCTGCGCAGATGGGCAAACAGTAAAACCAAATAAACAAAATAAGGAAATTGCAATTCGGTGAATGGACATAATAAGCAACGCGCTCCGATGGAATAAGCCTTGTAACCCTTTACGTCATCATCCGAGCGGAACGGCTTAGCGGTCAATAATCCAATTCAATTATTGTTTCGTGATCAGGCAACCCAGGGTGTTTACGGCAGGCAAGCAGGCAGTCGAATTTCAGTACGAGAATGCCGCAAACCGCACAATAATATTTCTTGCTGCGCCCATCGCCTACTTTCGTCGCGCGATGGCGCTTGACGATCGCGCGCACCATGCTTCTGCTCAACCCGAGCGCAGGAGTCCGGCCCCGCGGCTTAGCGTGCTTTAAATTTCGTTTTTTGTCTTCTTTGTACACTGGAACTTCATGCTTCGGGTACGATTCGCTCCTTCGCCAACGGGATACCTGCACATCGGCAGTGCGCGCACATTCATTTTTAACTGGCTTTATGCTCGCCGGCAAAAAGGCACCGTAGTTTTACGCATCGACGATACGGATGTGGAACGGAACACGCAGCAATCGCTCGATTCCATTATGGAAGGTTTGGCTTGGCTGAACCTGAGCTGGGATGAATTCTATCGCCAATCGGAGCGGCTGGATTTGCATCGAAAGCTGGCGTTCGATCTGCTGGCTTCAGGCCATGCTTACCGCGATTTCACGCCTGCTTCAGGAGGGGAAACAGAAGAACACTCCCACCAGGGCGGCCCCTGGCTGTGCAATCCCGAAATGCGCGCCCTCAGCGGGGAAGAAAGTCAGCGCCGGGCGGACGCGGGGGAGCCGTTTGTGATCCGCTACCGGGTGCCTCGTGAAACGCCGCGCGATATCGTGTTTGATGATCTTGTGTACGGAACGCAATCAAAATCCACGGCGGATATCGAGGACTTTGCATTGTTGCGCAGCAATGGCATGCCGACTTACCATTTGGCTTCCTGTGCCGACGACGTTGACCTCAACATCAGCCATATTGTTCGCGGGCAAGATCACCTGTCTAACACCTTCAAACATATTCTGATTTTTGAAGGCGCGGGTGCTCCATTGCCGCAGTTTGCTCATCTGCCGCTTTTGATTGCTCCCGATGGCGCGAAACTCTCTAAACGCAAGCATGGGCCGGTGGTGAGCGTGACCACTTATCGCGATCAGGGATTTCTGCCAATCACCTACATCAACTTTTTGTGCCTGCTCGGCTGGTCCCCGAAAGATAATCGCGAACAAATGAACTTGTCCGATCTGACTACCAGTTTCAGTTTGGAAGGCGTGCATCGCAGCAATGCGGTGGTGAATTTCAGCGAACAAGACCCGATTGACCCGAAAGCCCTATGGCTGAACTCGCAGCACCTGCGCAGCATGTCCATTACCGAATTGCTGCCTTATGCTCGCACTGTGCTGGCGCAGGCTGAACTGGCGCCGCCGGAAGATACCGCGCAGTTTGCTTTCGTGGTGGACATTATTCGCGCGCGCTACAGTACACTGCTCGATTTCACCACCAAAGGCCGCGCTTACTTTTCCGACGATTTTCCCATTGAACCGGCTTCGCTTGAAAAGCTCGACATGCCTGGGGCGCGCGAACTGCTGCGGCATTTTGCCGAACGGCTGGCGGAGGATCCGGAGTGGACTGAGGGCAGCATTGAAAAGGAACTGCGCAAAACGGCGGAAGAGCATGGCGTAAAAGCAGGACTGCTGATTAATGCCAGTCGGGCGGCGCTCACCGGGCAGCCGGTAGGCCCGAGCGCGTTTGCCGTGTTCCTTTGCTTGGGACGTAATCGCGTGATTGATAGGCTGCGGAAGGTTTAGATGAAAGCACCGAGCATCCTGGTTGGTTTGGGCGGGTTGTTGAGCGACGCAGGCTGCTGCGTTCTCAAAAACGGACGCTGGGCCTCGGGCGTGGAACAAAGCAAAGTGGCGCGGCGGGAACGCTACGAGCCGTTTCCCGATGAAGCGTTCAATACTGCTTTGCAGGCCGCCGGAGTGAAACCAAGCGAGGTGGAATGCATTGCAATCGCCCGGCCTTTCTCGGCGGAATCAGAAAGCGATACCCTTTTAAATCTTCGCTCCCGTTTTCCGCAGTCAGAAGTAGTCGTGGTGGAGCATCATACTGCTCATGCTGCTTCCGCGTACTTTGCTTCCGGCTTTGAACAGGCTACAGTTCTCAGCGTAGACCGAGCCGGCGATTACCGTTCCGCAGTGTTGTTTCAAGCAAAGGGAACGCAATTAAAGCCGATGCGCGAATTGTATTATCCCGATTCTTTAGGCGACGTATTTAATCGCGTGACGGAGCTTCTGGGCTACGAGGAAAGAAGCGATGAACACAAAGTGCAATGGCTTTCCGTTACTGCCGAACCTGATCACAAAAAATTGTTCCTGCAGTTGATACACGCGAAACAATCTGATTGGCCTTACCTCAACCGGAGCTATCTGGATTCTGACCGGTCGTCGCAAGGCGGCTTCAACGCGGAGTTCCTTCAACAGCTAGGTCTTGCCAACGCCCAACAGCCTTCCGCAGCGCAGCAGGCTTCAATTGCCGCTAGTTTGCAGCAGGCCATCAACGAAACTGTAGCGGCCATGATCGGCGAAGCAGATCAGGTTTGCGTAGCCGGCGGATTAGCTTTGAACGCTTTGTTAGTTTCCCATTTGGAGCAGAAATACAAAAACCTGTTTGTGCAACCGGCGGCAGGAAACGCTGGTACCGCTTTGGGTGCAGCACTTTTTGCCTGGCATTCTTTTTACGGGCAGCAGCAGACTGTTCCTTTTGACAGCTTATGTCTAGGACCGGCCTACCAACCGGAAGAAATTAAGCGCGTGCTGGAAAACTGCAAGCTGCGGTTTCGTTTTCTGCTGACCGAAGGAGATGTAATCGAGCAAGCCATCAATTCTTTGAACGACGGAAAAATTGTGGCTTGGATGCAAGGGCGAATGGAATTTGGCCCGCGCGCTTTGGGTAACCGCAGCATTTTAGCTTCGCCCTTAAATCCTTACTCCAGCGAAAATTTGAACGTTTACATCAAACATCGGGAAAGCTTTCGGAAATTTGCTGCTTCGGTGCCGCTGGAGTTAGCAGAAGATTATTTTGTTGTGAGCCGCAATGCGCGTTTTCTGGCTACAATAGGGCGGGTAAAAGATCAGCATCATAAAACATTTAAGGCAGCGATCATGGAAGCTGATTCTATTCGCGTTCACACTGTGGATAAAGCAGATAATCCGCTTTATCATGCGCTCCTGATTGAAACTGGAAAGAAGACAGGACTTCCTGTTTTATACAACACCAGCTTCAATTTGTTTGGAGACCCATTGGTGTGCACGCCCAGAGATGCGGTTCGAAGCTTTTATTCTTCAGGAATTGATGCGCTGCTTGCAGGAAATTTCTTCTTGGAAAAATAAACAGGTCAGTCGGAAACCGGGATCAGATAAACATTTCTTCGTCAGAAGTGACATGGTCTACCGTGGAGCGACGGCCACGGCCAATGTGCGTTAAAGCAGTACGGATACCAGTTAACACTCCGTGTACTTCTCGAATGGGATTAATGACGCCGCGCTGCACTACGTGAACTGTTTGCTGAGTACGACTCATGGCATCGTCCAGCACGCCTTCGGCGCGTTCAATCTGAACCTTAGCTTTTGCTGTTACGTCAGTTAAAAGCGTATCCACTTTTTCCAGTTGTACTTTGGTGGAATCCAGAATCTCGCTGGTGCGCGAGTTAGCATCTGTAATCAACTTGCCGGTTTGGTCTACCGCTACCTTGGTTGCTTCAACAATTTTCACCACTTCCGGCAGCAGCGCATTTAATTTTTCCTGGCCTAACTTTACCGCGCGGGCAATGCCAAGCATAGCGGCTGCTTGGGCCACCATCGCGATAGTAGTTAAAGCAACAAAAATAGTCAGAATAAGAAGTAACGTCGTATCCATGACAACCCGATCAGTTTTCTTTAGCTATAAAAGGAGAGCGTTTAAGCGCTCTCCCCATTACCGAAATTCGCCACAGCATCTTTGTAGGCTTGTTTCCCGGCTTCCACAGCAGCATTCAGGTTATCTTTGCGCGACTGCACGGCACTGCGGCCTTTTTCAATCAGATCGCTGGCTGTGTCTTTCACGTCTTCCGTGCGCTGCTTCAGGTAATCCGTGCTTTCGCCGGCTTTGGCTTTGAGAAATTCAGAACTTTCGCCCGCTTTCGTTTTCAGGTAATCAGAACCTTCACCAGCTTTTGCAGCAATTAATTCACGGGTTTCCGCACCCGATTTCGGCGCGAGAAGAATACCGGCAGCAACGCCGAAACCCAGGCCCAGTAAAAAATAACCGAAACCACCTTTTTCTTCCATTTTATTCCTCCTCTATCTTCTTGATTTATAGTGCATTGGGCGGCGTGGCCGCGGAAAATTTCCGAAGTAACTGCCAAAAACACCGCACAGCGCAGAAGAACAAATCGCGTTCCTACTTAATATAAGAGCATGTTAGACTCGCAAACGTTTCGGCAAAACCATGAGTATTCGCAGTAAACCTAAAAAGCTTGACGCTAACGCCTTGTGGGAGTACGCTTTGCGTTCACTGGATCGACGCGCGTTCAGCACGGCGGAGTTGCGCAGAAAACTGAGCCTCCGGGCGGAAACGCCGCAGGCTTTAGCCGATGTGATGAAAAAGTTGGACGAATACGGCTTGCTGAATGATGCCCGGTTTGCGGAAACCTTCGCCACGTTCCGGCTGGAAAGTCAAAAGCAGGGCGCGCGCCGGGTTTTGGTGGATCTCCGCTCAAAAAGCATTCCGGCGGAAATCGCTAAAACTGCTATCGAACAAGTGTATGGCGATGTAGATGAAACGGAACTGGCCTCCCAATACATTCAAAAGAAACTGCGCTCTAAGGACATTGCCGTTTACCTGCAAGAGGAGAAAAATTTGGCTTCGTCTTACCGCCGCCTGCGCACTGCCGGGTTCAGTCATAATGCCGCGTTTCAAGCGTTGAAACAGTTTTCAGCCAAAGCGGAAGAATTTGATTCGCCGGAGCCGGAAACGCCGGAAGAAGCATGAAGGTTATTGAATGGGGTTCTGTTCAATCCGCGAAGCAGTAATGTGGTTCGCCATCTCCGGCACTGGAAAGCTGACCGGCTCGGTGGCGAACCACTGCGCCAGATAAGCATCGCTCACGCAGCGGCGGCGCATAATCTGACGGCGCTTATGCCAAATTCTTTTGAAATTCCTGAGCACAAAAACAAAACCGGGCAGCGAACTCCATTCCCGCGTCAAGCAGGCGGCAACCACCAGCAGGTCGCGCACGGTAACCGGCAGCCAGAAACGCCGGTACAAGCCGCCGGTCATGTTTTTGATGCGCAGCAGCCAGCGGTTTTTTACCGAGTGCATGTTGATGAGCGCGGGCAAGCTGCCGCGATTACTTGGTAAAACGCTTCGTACATGGTAAGCCACCGCCAAAGGGCAATACAAAGTTTTCCAGCCTAGCAACTGGGCGCGCCATGAAACATCGGCATCTTCGCGGTAAGCGAAAAAATCCGAATCGAAAAATTCCCTGTTGATCGAGATGTCTTCAATCATCTCGCGGCGATACAATGCTGCCGCTCCGGTCGCGCCGAAGACGTACTGAAAGCGATCGTAGCGGCCATTGTCCGGCAAGCGGCTGCCGCGATCCAGATGCCGAAGTTCCGGGGTAAAAAAGATGCCGGTGGAATCCAGTAAAGGCTGGTCCAATTGTTCCAGATCGGGAGAAATTGCGAGCAGCTTTCCGCAAACCGTGCCTACTTGTTTGACCGTCTCGCCTGCTTCCACTAAGCGGTGGAGAAAGTCAGGCGTAAAAAGAACATCGGGATTTAAAACCAGCACCCATTTCGACCGGGAAAGCCCGATGGCTTGGTTTTGCGCGGCGGCGAAGCCGGTATTGGTGCGATTGTAAACAACTTGGCAGGGAAATTGGCCCTGCGCTTGGGCCAGCACGCTAGAAGTTGAATCAGTGGAAGCATTATCCACTACAATGACCTGCAGATCCGGGTAATTTTGTTCGGCGATGGATGCTAAACAGCGTTGAATGTAGCGCTCGCTGTTATAGGTGACGATAGTGATTGCTAATGAGGGCGTATCTGCCATGCAAAAATCTGAAATACAGTTTCCAACTCAGGTCAAATCGGGTTAACTGCTGAAAATGAAGAATTTCCTTTTCGTTCCGGCCTAGAATGGCCAACAACTGTTTTCGATTTACTGCTTCTTGTGGATAAAAACGACGTATCCGCAGGCCATCCCATTTGCCTTTTAAAGCGGAAAGCAGAGTTCGTTCTCGTATTCTGGTGAGGAGAAACAGGAACTGTCCCCAGATCACTCTAGCCCAGGATAACCGTGCTAAGCCGAATTTATGGGCGAGCAGCACTTGATTGCGTGAAATTAAATAACTGGTGTGAGGACCGCGGCCGAGCGTTGCGCTGCCTAGATGTTTCGCAATCGCTTGCGGCTCGTAAACTCCTTTAAATCCGGCCAAAGCGCAGCGCAATCCGAAATCCACATCCTCGTAATAGGATTGATAGCGCACGTCAAGCAGCCCAACGCGCTCGAACACCGAGCGATGAACCAGCAAAGCGGTGAAAGAAGCGATCTGAATCGGACGGCGCTTGTTCCACAGTTGTCCGTCAAGAGCATTCCAGCCGCAGCGCCAAGCGCAGCCTGCTTGCGAAACCAGATCCCAGGTGCCGTCAAGGCGCTCGGGATTGTTCGCTTGCAGCAGTTTGCCCGCTGCAAACTGGGCATTTTCTTCTTGCGCGGCTTGTAAAGCTTCGGCAATCCAGCGTTTATCCAACTCCACATCGTTATTCAAAACCAAAACCCAATCGCTAGTTGCAGTGGCAATGCCGGCATTCACCGCCGCCGCAAATCCCTGATTGGTTCTCAAACAAAGCACGCGCGCGCCCAGCGACTCTGCCGCCTGAACAGTGCCGTCAGTGCTGCCGTTATCCACTACGCAGATCATTTGGGGCTGCGTGGTTTGTTGTTGAAGGTTTTCGAGCAGCTTCCGAACTAAAGCTTCCTGATTCCAGGTTGGAATTATAACCGAAACGGGCGCATGGGAGGAATGCTCCAAATCTAGCCTCCGTAGTGCTTCAGAAACCAGTTCTGACAACTGAACGGCTTTTTGCCGGCCGGAATAGTGCGGGTAAAGCCGCCTTGGGCGTCCATGATCCAAGTGCCTGCTTCGTCGTCCAGATAGCGCTGTAGAATATCGTTTCGCAAACGACGGATCAGTTTTGCTTGTTCAATCGGAAACAGCAGTTCCACCCGCCGGTTCAGGTTGCGCGGCATCATATCGGCGCTGCCAAGATAAATGATTTCATTGCCGCCGTTGAAGGAATAATAAATGCGGCTGTGTTCCAGAAAACGGCCCAGAACGCTTTTCACGCGAATGTTCTCGCTCAAACCCGGAACGCCGGGACGCAGGCAGCAAACTCCGCGCACCAGCAGATCAATTTTCACGCCGGCCTGCGATGCCTCGTACAAGTGGCGAATCATCGGCGCATCTTCCAGCGCGTTCATCTTCAAAATCATGTAGCCGTTGCCATTCTTCTTGTGCTCGGCAATCTCATTTTTAATGAGATTTTCCAGACCCGAACGGAGACTTAAAGGAGCTACCAGCAGTTTGCGATAAGCTTTTTTAGCGGAAAAGCCGGTCAGGTGATTGAATAAATCATTGATATCCGCGCCAATCTGCTCATCGCTGGTGAAAAAGCCTAAGTCCGTATACAAGCGGGCCGTGCTCGGGTTGTAGTTTCCTGTGCCCAGATGCAGATAGCGGCGGATAATGTCACCTTCGCGCCGGACCACCATTGCCGCTTTAGCATGAACTTTCAAGCCGAGCAGTCCGTAAACAACGTGAACGCCTTCGCGTTCCAGCTTCTGCGCCCATTCAATGTTGCTTTCTTCATCGAACCGGGCCTTTAGCTCCACCAGCACGGCCACCTGTTTTCCACGTTGAATAGCGTCCAGCAGCGCTTCCACAATCGGTGATTTCTGGCCTATTCGATACAACGTCATTTTGATGGCCATCACATCCGGGTCGCGGGCCGCCACGCGCAGAAAATCAATTAACGGCTGGAACGATTCGTAAGGATGGTGAACCAGAATGCCGCCCTGCTGCTGAATCATAGTGAACATTTCTGATTTGGCTGCGAAGCTGAAACCGGGCGGAACAGCGGGCGTAAATGGCTTATCTTTTAATTCCGGGCGCTCCAAATTCAGCAATCCGCGAAGGCGGCTCAGATTGATGGGACCATCTACCCGGTACACGTCATTCTGATCCAGCTCCAGATTGCTCAATAGAAGATCAATCAGTTTCTGCGACATCGTTTGATCGATCTGCAGTCGCACCGCATCGCGAAAACGCCGCCGCCAAACCGCTTCCTGAACGCTTTCGAGCAGATCGTCCGTTTCCAGTTCCTGAATAGCCAATTCCGCATCGCGCGTCACATGGAAAAAGCTGGATTCCACGATTTCCATTTCCGGAAACAGAGTGGAAAGATTACGCACCAGCAGGTGCTCCAGCCAGATGTAAGCCACTTCGCCATCAGGCGCTGGCACTGACACAAGCTGAGGCAAGGAATCGGGAACTTTGACGCGCGCAAAACGCTCTTCGCCGTCGCCGCTCGTAACCACCGCGGCCACGTTCAAGCTTAGATTGGAAATGTGGGGAAACGGTCGGCCAGGGTCAACCGCCAGCGGCGTTAAAACCGGATAAACAATGCGGTAGAAATAATCCGAAGCCGCTATCTGCTGCGCTTCGCTCAGTTCATCAAAGGTCAGAATGCGAATGCCGCATTTTTGCAGCGCCGGCACCAGTGTTTCGCGCCAATAACGATAGATTTCATCTATCAGAACAGTCACTTCCTGACGGATCAGTTCCAGTTGCAAGCCGGGCGGTTTGCCGTCAATGCTCAGTTCCACGTTCTTGGTTTCAATCTGCTGCCACAAGGCGGCCACCCGAACCATGAAGAACTCGTCAATGTTTGAACCAAGAATTCCCATGAACTTCACTCGTTCCAGCAGCGGCGTGGCAGGGTTGGTGGCTTCCCCGAAAACGCGCCGTTGAAAAGCAAGCAGGCTCAGATCCCGGTTCAAGTACAACTCCGAACTATCTAAGCGCGCTGGCGGCATTATGGAAGGTGCCGTTTCGTTCTTCTTGGGCCGTGAACGGGTGGTGGCTGGAGTCATGGTTCTGAAATAGGTGAAAAGAAAAGAATGGAGCTGCTCCAACTATCTTCGCAAGTTTTCTTTCGAGCCGGCAGGCTCAGTTGCGCGTTAAAAACGAAGCAGCATCATGCGGATTCACTGTTTGTTCTGGTATAGTAACGTTCGCCAGCCTGTTCAAGAGCCTGATGCGAATGCTTCCGGTGCTGAAAATAGTGGTTTTACAGGGCTTTCACGCTATTGAATGCAAAAAAACCGTGAAAAACTGTGGATTTTTAGAGTTTTTCGCTTTACAACAGGACAAACATAACTATATGATCGAGTAGGATTCAGACAGAACAAAACAAAATGCCGTAGTTATGTTTGAAACAATTCAGGCTCGGCGTGTGTAACTGAGTTCTGCAAAATACGTTTGATTCAGTAGAGGGAGGTCAAAATGGCTGAAACAAAAATGACCCAAACCGCCATTATCAGAGAATTGGCGGAAACATCAGAAGTTAGCAGCAAGGTCGCAAAAAGCTTCCTTGAACATTTTTCCGCAATGGCGGTGCGCGAAACAAAAAAGAACGGCGTTTTCGTCATTCCCGGCATTGGCCGCTTAGTGCGGAGCGAACGCAAAGCGCGGATGGGTCGCAATCCTGCCACCGGCGAGGCAATTAAGATTCCTGCTAAAAAAGTAGTGAAGTTTCGGATTGCTAAATCCGTCAAAGACGCGATCGTTCCGCCGAAAAAGAAAACCGCGTAATCTCCAAAACTTTAAAGCCCTCGAAATCAGGTTTCGAGGGCTTTTATCTTTAATAAACCCGGCATTCAGCTTGCGAATGCCGGGTTTCAACTATTTAAACCGGCTTTTTCGGATCAGGATCTTCATCAGTCCGTATAGCGCCCTTGAAATTCTTGATGCCTTCTCCTAAGCCTTTTGCCAATTCTGGAATCTTCTTGCCTCCAAATAACATAACGGCGACAAGTAGAATAATCAAAAGCTCAGGGAGACCAATGGATCGGAACATCGTTCCTCCTTCTTCGGTGGACTTTTCCATTGTCTAACGAAAGCGTTCAGTTGACAACTGAACACCGAATGCCGGGTGAAGGAACGGATGAAACGTAAGAAGTTTGACGCAAAAAAAGAAGTAAAAGCGATTGCCCGCGAACGGGTAGGCAGCCCGAAACCTTCGCGCCCGATTGAGCCGAAACAAGCTCCCACGCGGAAGCCAAAGCACAAAAAAACGGATTTCACCCATGAACAACCTTGAAGGAGCTAACCTGAAGAAGTTGCGAGTACTTCTACTGCTGTTTACCTTATGCATTCTTAACCTTGCCTGTTCCCATTCCGAAAAGGCTAAAGAAGCGGAAAAGCATTACCAAATGACGGGCGTTGTTTTGGGCTTGGACGCCAAATTACAAACGGCCAACATACAACACGGGCCGATTCAAGGCTGGATGGAAGCCATGACAATGGATTATCCGGTCCGCTCGAAAACTGAATTTCAACGCTTACATGTGGGCGACCATATCACCGCAACTGTAAATGTGCGCGGCACCGACTACGACTTAACCGGCGTTCAAACAAAACAAACGCACCCGTAATTTACAGCCGGTAGAAAGAATCTGATTTGTGCCGCGTACTGGCTGGGGTTGGCTTATTACACCCGATGAACTTTCTTCCTGGATCATTGAAGAATCCGATGATGTTCTGGCGGTAAACAAACCGGCGCATGTGGTTTGCCATCCATCGAAGCATGGTCCTTGGTCCAGCCTGGTCGGAGCCTGCCGGGAATACCTGGGCATGGATCGATTGCATCTTACCTTCCGGCTGGACCGTGAAACCAGCGGCGTGGTTATTTTCGCCAAAAATGAGCAAACCGCTTCGTGGCTGCAGAAAGCCATTCAACAACGGGAAGTCCGTAAAACATATCAAGCTATTCTCACCGGCGTTTTGGAAGCTGATGTCATCGTAGATGCGCCGCTAGGACCGGATGCTTATTCGAACTTTGTAGCGCGCCAGTGGATTGTACCCGGCGGACGCAGCACTCAAACTGAATTCATTCCGCTGGAAACTACCCCATGCTACACGCTGTGCCGCGCGCATCCATTCACCGGGCGCAGGCACCAAATTCGCGTTCATGCAGCCAGCTTGGGCCATGCGATTGTGGGCGACAAGCTTTATGGGCCCAATCCGGCGCTCATGCCCCGTTTTATTGCGGAAGGTTTTACTGTGGAACTGGCCCGCGAACTGAAGATTGACCGCCATGCGCTTCATGCCTGCGCAGTGGAGTTCCCGACCATCTTTCCCAATTTTGTTTTTCGCGCGCCCTGGCCTGCGGACCTCGCTGCATTCTGGGCCGATCAAAAACAGAGTTCCTGAACAAACGAACCCAATGGATTATTCCCATTCAATGGTGCCGGGCGGTTTATGGGTCAAGTCGTAAAACACATAACAGATGCCTGGTATAGCCAGCAGCTTCGCCGTTAACTGTTGAAGCAGTCTAGGTTCCATCAAAACCGCATCGGCGGTCATTCCATCAAGGGAGCCGACCGGACGGAGAACAATCGATTCTTTGGCGGAATCGTTCCCTACCGGCACCAGCACCACCGGAAACTGCCAAACGTGATTTTCAAAACCGGTTTCCTGGCAGAACTGGCGCACCGCAATATCGGCCTTCCGAAGCAGATCAAGCCGTTCTTTGGTCAGATACGATTCAAACACCCGGGCCGAGCCGAGCGGCGCAGATTTTCCGCAAACCGCTACTACGCGATTGATGTCGGATCTGCTGTTCGTTAATGCCGGTGCGGTGCGGCGAATCAACTCCTCGGTAGGAGGAGAATCCACGGCCAGCGCATGACGATAACTACGCGAATCTCCCTGCACGCCGACCGAGCGAAGCGGCAGAATCCAGCCGTCGGCAGATTCGATGACGGGCAGTTCCTGGGCGGAACACAAACAGCGTATTGCCAAACCCGGACCCGGAAACGGATGTCGCTGCAGAAACGGCGCAGGCACGCCCAGTTCACGCCCGATTTCCCGCACTTCATCTTTATAGAAAGAAGTTAACGGCTCAATCAAACGATTAGTTTCAATTAAAGCCTGAATACCCGCTACCCGGTTATGGTGGGTTTTAATCAGGTCGGCCTTCTGAGTGCCGCCCGATTCAATAGTGTCGGGATAAATCGTTCCTTGCCCCAGAATCCAGTGTCCGTCGAGGAAATGCCCCGATTTCAGAATGCGGTCTTGCACTTGAACAAACTGCTCCCCGATGGCTCGCCGCTTTTGTTCCGGCTCATGCAGCCCGGCCAGCACCGTGAAAAATTCTGTTTCGGCATGTTCCACCCGGAAGTTCTTCGCGCCAAGTTCCTGGAAAACGTTTTGCACGAACTGCGTTTCATCCTGCCGCATCAGGCCGGTATCGACGTAAAGGCTTTGCACGCGATCAGGCCCTAACGCCCGCAGGCACAAAGTATAGGCAACGGTGGAATCCACGCCGCCGCTGACAAAAAAGAAGATGTTGCGGTCGCCGGCGATCTCCCGGATTTTCTGTTCGATCACCGGAATGCGCTGTGACACATCCCAATCCGGTTTCGCACGGCATATTTCGAAAACAAAATTCGACAGAATGTCTTTGCCGCCCTCGGTATGCGCCACTTCGGGATGGAACTGAATACCGTAAAGCTTGCGCTCCGTATCTACCATTGCGGCAATATCGCAGGTTTCCGTGTTGCCGATAGCGGCAAAGCCTGGCGGCAGTTTCATCACGCTATCGCGATGGCTCATCCAGATTTGAAATGATTGTGAAACGCCGTTCCACAAATGGTCTTCCGCAATAAGATCCAAACGCGCAATGCCATACTCTCCCCGGTCGCCTTTTTCCACCTGGCCGCCTAAGTGGTGCGCCATCAGTTGATGGCCGTAGCAGATGCCCAGCACAGGAATTCCGGCATGCAGCAGATCCTTATCCAGTTGCGGGCTATCGGGTTCATACACGCTGCAAGGTCCGCCGGAAATAATAAATCCACGGCGGCCCGGCAGGCTGCGGAGATCGGTTTCGCTCGGCTGCACATCGGCAAAAACTCCCAGCTCGCGGATTTTACGCGCGATCAGGTGAGTATACTGGCCGCCCGTATCAAGAACTGTAATTTGAGGTGTCGGCGCGGAGGAAGGTTGATCCGTCACAGGCTAGAAATCTTTCAAAGAAAGGTCTCTTTCAGTGTAACTGGCAACGGCGGATGATTAGCTTGTGTTCGCGCTGTTTAAAGATAAAGCTTCAGGAAGCTTGGCGCAGCCCTTCCCGAATGACGCGTTTAAGCACCGTCTGGTAGCCGATGCCCTGCGCGACGGCAATGCGCTTGGCTTCGTCCAAGTCCGCCAGCGGAATGCGCAGCGACACCGCTTGCGTCATCGACGCACGTGCTTCTTCTAAAAACTTTTGCAGAACAGCCGGATCGGTGGGCTTTACCTTCGAGCCGTTCCGTAAAGTTAGTACTTTGCCCGTTTGCTTAGCGAGTTCCGCCGCTTCGCGAGTCGAGAGTTGCTCGTCAACCACGAGCTTGCCTTTTCAGATCGCCTTTTTTACCATGCGAGTCGCGTGCGCACGGCCTGCCTTACTGTGATACCACTCGGCTTCTTCTTCGTTTTTGAAATGCGGCTTTTTAGGGGTGGATGTCGTCGGCATGTAACTCCAGTTCTGCCTGGGTCATGTCTCAGGCTGTAATCGGGCGTGTGCGCCCATTCCGTTCGGTATAGGAAATCGTGAGATAGCGGCCTTTCGCCGTTGTTCCGTAAATCAGAAAACGTTCTTCGTTGTTGCTCGATTCATCAGTCTCGAAAGCGTAAAGACGGCTGAACACTTCTGCAATTTTCTTTTGCGTCACGCCATGACAAGCTATGTGGTTGATGTTAGCTTCATCCCAAGCAAGCTCATCCACGTATCGAGTATATACAAAAATAGTATGTACTTAAAGTCAAAAATTGAGAAGCATCATCAAAAATTCAAATAAAGAGCTAGGAGAACGCGTCCATAAAATTGTACACGGCGGTTTCAAGCTGCTGCACGAGTCGATACTCATGAGGTTTGAAGTAGTTGCCGGTGAAAAAGGCGATGATCAAACGAGTGAGGTGGCTCCATATACCATACGGGTGAATGCGATTGTAGATTTCGTCAACGTGCTCAGCCAAGGCGCGGTGTTCGAGGGCCACCTTGTCTTGTAGTTTCTGCACAAGACGAGTTTGCGTATGTAGAACAAAAAGCGCTTTCTGGTTCTTATCGTTCACTGCTTCCACTTCCTCGCAGCGCGAAGCAATCTGATTGGCCTCGCTATGAGAGAAGTAGGATGTCACGACGACTGCAACCACAGTGGCAATGCCTGGTAATACGAGATGGCCCGCCGCCATGCCTCCGCCTCCTGAGGCGAGCGATCCCCCGCCGAACCAAGCCCAGCCAGCGTTCCAAGCAGCAATTCCCTGCAACCCCGCCATCGCGGTTCCAGTAGAAGCATGGCCCAAGACTTGCACAATTCCCCAACAACTAGCGGCAAAAGCTGTTCCTGCCGCAGTGCCGGCAAGAGTCATCAGAGTGGAGTCCAGAGTGGGTTGAGTTATCCGTAGAGAGAGAGGAGAGGAGCGTGCCAAGAGTTGGGTTGTCGTGGAAGGCTCACCCCCATCAATACTTTCTTGCCATTGCCGCAACAGTCGCGCTGCCCGC
>CAXTWH010000042.1:20478-48613 GCA_964247975.1 uncultured Bryobacteraceae bacterium
AGGCTCACCCCCATCAATACTTTCTTGCCATTGCCGCAACAGTCGCGCTGCCCGCACCCGCGCGTTCAGTCGTTTCGCTTCCTCGGTAAGCTCTGTGTTTCCAGTGTCGATTCGAGAACGCAAACGTGTGTACTGATCCCGCAGCTCTTCATATCGTTGCCGCTGAAAGCGGACGCGTTCCGATCCTCACAACAACTGAACAGCTTTAACAACACGCCAAGTAGTTCCCCAAAAGCCCATTCGTCCAACGATGATATCGGCAAACCCCGAAGACAAAAAATGCCATAGTACTAGCAAAACCGATTTGGTGCTTGGGAACAGAGACCCTGCTCGCACTGCGCCGCACTTGGGTCTATACTTGCTTCCGGGAAGCCAGCCGTGAGATGGCCAGCCTTCTACCATTTCATATTCCCTGGATACGCGGATTGAAATCGAATCCAAAGAGATCCATTGGATTCTTCGCAATAAAAACAAACCCCGGCAGCAACCGGGGTTTCCTGTTTCTGACGCTCGCGCGTGCGCCCATGTCCCCACATTCTTGGTTCGGCACTACAAAAATAAACCGACCGGCTAGAAGAAACGCAAAAACCAAGAGTACCGGAGGGGTTGGCAGTCCAGACGCGCTGCGTTTTAAAATGGTGACGTTGATTCTTGAGGGCTTTTTCGATGAGCTACGACACGGATTTTTTTGCCTGGACTCAGGAGCAGGCCGAACGCCTGCGGGCGCGGAAGTCCGACCTGGACTTTGACCATGTGGCCGAGGAGATCGAATCTTTGGGAAAACGGGACCGCCGCGAGTTGTCGAGCCGCTTAGGTATCTTGCTGCAGCATGCCCTGAAGTGGACCAATCAGCCGGAACATCGTTCGCGGAGTTGGCGTGGCACCATCTTGGAACAGATCCAGCAGATTGAGGTTCTACTGGAAGAGTCGCCGAGTCTCAAAAGCACGGTTCATTCCCTGCTCGAACGCGAGTACCCACGCGCACGAGAACGCGCTTTGCTCGAAACCGGACTGCAGTTTCTGCCGGAGTCTTGCCCGTTTACTTTTGAAGAACTGACGCGGCTGCCTCAAAGCATGTCGTAGTCCATGCCCGATAAATCGACCGTGAGGAGTTCCGCTGAGTGGTTCTGTTGGCTCCCAGGCTTCTTTATGGGACTGCTCACGCAAGTGGCCGGGATAGCACTTGGTGCTTTCCGTGTTCACCACCGCAGGGCCGGATTCTGGCTCAGTAAAGCCGTCAAGTCATAATAAAACTATGCCAATCAAGGTAGGAATTAACGGCTTTGGCCGTATCGGGCGCAATGTTGTCCGTGCGGGCCTTCACAATCCAGAAATTGAGTTCGTTGCCGCTAACGATCTCACTGATACAAAGACTCTTGCTCACCTGCTGAAGTATGACTCGATTCTCGGCACCTTAAAACACGACGTGCGTGCTGAAGGCGATTTCGTAGTTGTTGCCGATAAAAAGATCCGCGTTTTCGCCACTAAAGATCCGGCTGAAATCGACTGGCCGTCCTTGGGCGCCCAAGTGGTAGTTGAATCCACGGGCCGGTTTACAGACGGAAAAGATGCTGCTAAGCACCTGCGCGGTTCTGTCAAAAAGGTGATTATTTCCGCTCCGGCGAAAGGCGAGGACCTGACAGTGGTTCTCGGCGTCAACGACAATGCTTATGATCCGCAGAAGCACAATGTGATTTCAAATGCTTCCTGTACCACGAACTGTCTGGCTCCGTTGGTAAAAGTGCTGCACGATACGTTCGGCGTGGAAAAAGGCACTATGACTACCATCCACAGCTACACCAATGACCAGAACGTGCTGGATTTTCCGCATAAGGATCTGCGCCGCGCCCGCGCAGCGGCATTGAATATGATTCCCACGTCCACCGGCGCGGCGAAAGCAATTGGTTTGGTGCTGCCTGAACTGAACGGCAAGCTGGATGGCTATTCCATGCGCGTTCCCACTCCCGATGTGAGCGTGGTCGACTTTGTGGCCGTGCTGAAAAAAGAAGCCACCACAGCAGAAGTAAATTCCGCGTTGAAAACAGCCGCTGAGGGGCCGCTGAAAGGGATTCTTGCTTATACGGAAGATCCGGTAGTTTCAACCGATATGCTGAACAATCCGAACAGCTCAATTGTTGATGCGGAACTCACGAAGGTGCTGGGAGGAAACCTGTTGAAGGTCGTCTCCTGGTACGACAACGAATGGGGCTACTCCAATCGTGTGGTGGATTTAATCGTGTTTTTAGGGCAGAAAGGGCTGTAACTTAACCGCTTTATAAAGAAGCGCGGCTTTCATGCTGCGCTTCTTCCCTTTAATTCACCGGCTTTACCGATTTCAGAAGACTGAAGAATCCTTCCGCCATGGTGGGATGAATAAAAATCGCCCCATCCAATAAAGTGTAAGGCTGTTTCGCCAGCATCAGCGTGTGCAGAACCTGCACAATCTCGCCGCCATCGGCGGTCAGAATGGAAGCTCCCAACACTTGATCATTTTCCGCGTTCACGACAATTTTCATCAGTCCGGCGGTTTCACCGCGTTCAATAGCGCGAGCTACGCTGCTGGCCGGAAGCGTTCCAATTTTTAGGCGATAGCCTTTGGCGCGGGCTTCTTTTTCAGTTAAACCGACACCGCCCAACTGCGGATCGGTAAACACGGCATATGGCACAATACGATCTTCCGTGGACAGATTTTTTCCTTCCATCAGGTTGCCGTAGATGATCTGATAGTCGTTATAAGAGATGTGGGTGAACGCGGGGCCGCCTTTTACGTCGCCGATGGCCCAGATGCCGGGAACGTTCGTTTCCAGGTGATCATTCACTTGAATGTAGCCGTGTTCATCGGTACGAACACCGGCTTTATCCAGCCCAAGCTGACCCGTATTCGGAGAGCGTCCGGTGGCAACCACAAGGTGCGTGCCGGAAACAATCTCGTTTTCCAGATGCACGTTCACATTATCAGCATGGTTCTCAATCTGTTTTACATTGGCGTTCAGCCGGAACTGAATCCCTTCTGCTTCCAGAATTTTTTTCAGCTCGGAAGCAATCTCTTCATCCTCGCGCGGCAGAATAGCGGAACCGTTGCTGATCACTGTTACCTTGCTGCCGAACCGATGAAACATCTGCCCAAACTCCAGGCCGATGTAGCCGCCGCCCAGCACAATTAAGTGTTCAGGAAGTTCGTTGATATCGAGCAGCGTGTCATTAGTGAGGTACGGAACAGAATCAAGGCCGGGAATAGCCGGAATGGATGTGTGAGAGCCGGTATCGATAAAGATCCGTTCGCTTTCCAGAGTTTCGTTGCCGACCTGAATTTTGTGCGGCTCGATGAAGCGGCCATGACCTTGAAAAAGATGAAGCGTTTCCCGCTTGGAAACTTGTTTCTCCTGGCCGGAGCGGAAGCTTTCAACAACCTTGTTTTTGTGAGCAATAATTGCGCCGATATCGGCGGAAACGCCGGAAGTTTTAATCCCCCACCGGTCCGCATGGCGGGCATAATGGGCAACCTGGGCGCTGGCGATCATGGTTTTTGTCGGTGTGCATCCGGTGTTGATGCAAGTGCCGCCGAGATACTTCTGTTCCACTAAAGCGACATTCTGTTTCCGGTCAGCAAGCTGATGAGCAAGCGGATTTCCGCCCTGCCCGGAACCAATCACAATGGCGTCGAATTTCATAAGCGAAAGCGCAAGCGTGCGCAAACTATAGGGCAGAGATTCAGCAAAGTTGGTTTCAACAATTTCTCGAAAGCAACTCGAATTTCAGGGAGTCTCCAACTGTTCCGGGAGAACAATTCGCAGTTGGGTTTTACTGGCGGCGACCGCGTCAGCATTCAATGCGGAAGCAATGGCCCGTTCTTTTTGTGCGCTGTCTAGCTGCCGCTTCCGCGTCAAGATGGTTGCCAACTGATAATGTGCCGCCGCTGATTTAGGATTGGCGTGTATTGCTTTTTCAACACAAACCTGGGCCGCGTCTAAGTTATTTTTTCGCAGCAGCAGATCAGCCATTGACAGATTGGCTTCTCCGTAATCGGGATTTTGTTTCAATACCTGCAACAACTCCGCTTCCGCAGCTTTCATTTGATTGTCGGCAATATCCAGCTTTGCCAGTTCATAACGCGCTCCGGTCATTTGTGGCGCAAGCGCGAGACAATGTTCCAATTGCGCCCGGGCCGCGGTCGGTCGGTTTAGTTTTACGTTTAACCATCCCATTGCATAGTAAGTAGCGGGAACCTGGGGAAGGCGCTGCGCGAACTGCATAAAAAAGTCGAACGAGTGCTGCCAATCCTGCTCGGCAATGTAGGCGCGCGCCAGCAGGTAAAGAGCCTGATTATTGGCTGGTTCCAGGTGGTGCGCTTTTTCCAACGCATTAACAGCATCCAGGCCCAGATCGCGGCGAAGACAAACGGAGCCAAAATGAATCAAGGTCGGCACATCGTTCGGATTTGCTGCGCGGGCTTGCACCAGCAGCGATAAAGCTTTTTCATCAAGCCCCTGCTTTTCAGCAGCGGAAGCAGCACCGTTCCAGGCTCGCGTGCTGCCAGGCTTAAGTGTCAAAGCACGATGGAAGCTTTGTTCCGCAGCAGCAGGATCGGTTTGCAGTTCCGCAATGCCGCGCTCTTCCCAGTATTCAGCGGAGCCGGACAACGCGGATTCCAAAGCCGCCAGATCCGCCAAAGCTTGTTGTTGCTGACCGGTGCGTAAGCGCGCGCCCGCCAAGCTGAAGCGGACTCCGGGATTCTCGCTGCCGAGCGCAACCGCTTTTTCCAGGTACCTCTTCGCGGCTGGATAATCATCTTGTTTAAACAGAAACAATCCGAAGTTTTCGTTAAGCGGAACCGAGGAAGGAGATAGCGCCAAACCTTTTAAAAAAGCATTTCTGGCAGCAGGTAAATCTCCCAATTCTGAATCGGCAATGCCGAGAAAGTCCCAAAGAACAACCGCCTTCGAATTGTTTTTTAGTCCCTGTTGAGCGGTTTGTTTTGCGCCTTGAAGATTTCCGCTTTGCAGTTGTTGCCCGGCTTGCCGGACCATCTCTTCTGTTGACTGCCAGGCGAATAAATTCAACGTAAAACAAGCAGCCAACAAGAAGTAAATACCAGTTAATCTTATTGGAAAACAACGCCCTTCCACATAGCAACTAATATCACGCGCATCCTAGAAACTGCACTGATAAACAGCGTGAGAAAAGTATGATAATTTGGAACACGGTTAGAACGCATACTGTGTATGAAGCTGCGTTAGTTCGCGTCAGGGGGAGAGTTATGAAGAAGATCCAGGTGGATCGAAGTTTGTTTTTGTGGTTGCTTTTGTTCGTATGCTCAATGGCGGTTTACGCGCAAAGCAACGAAGGCAGCATTGCCGGAACGGTAGTCGACCCTAGCGGCTCGGCAGTGGAAGGCGCGCAAGTTGCGGTTAGGAATCAAGGCACTGGAACAACCGCTTCCGCTACCACCGCCAGCGGGGGAAGCTTCCGGTTTTCCTCGCTGCTGGTGGGCCAATACGATGTGACGGTTTCCAGTCCAGGCTTCAGCACCACTACGCAAAGCGGGGTTGCTGTGCAGATCAACAGCACCGCCTCTATCACAATTGCGCTGACGGTGGGGCAGGAAAACCAGACCGTTACCGTGCAAGCAGAAGCCACCAGAATTGAATCGGACAGTTCCGATATCGGCACGGTGATTTCCACCAAGCAGGTGGTGGAACTGCCGCTGGCGCTGGGCGGCGTGGGCGCGCTCCGGTCTCCGGAAGCATTTATTTTTCTCGCTCCCGGCACGGCCGGCCCCGGCACGGCGAACAGCGCCAATGGCGTTTTTATCTCCAAAATCGGCGGCGGCCAGAACTTCGGAAACGAAATACTGCTGGATGGCGCAAGCACGCTGCGCACCGAAAACGGTTCGTCCTTTGATGAAGCGGCTCCTTCGGTGGAAGCCATTCAAGAGTTCAAAGTGCTTTCAGCCACATTTCCAGCGGTTTACGGACGTACCACTGGCGGCATTGAAAGCTTCACCACCAAGAGCGGCACCAATAGTTTTCACGGCACCGCTTACGACATTTTCCGGAACGATGATTTGGACGCGAACTCATGGTTCAACAACGGTTTTCTGGCCCGCTGTGCGCCGAATGACCAAGCCTGCCGCAGTACTTATTTGCGTCCGAAGGACAAGAAAAATGATTACGGCTTGAACCTGGGCGGACCGGTTTGGGTTCCCGGTTTATACAACGGCAGGAACAAAACTTTTTTCTTCTTTAACTGGGAACAATACAAGCAAAACAACGGCGGCACGCAGACCAGCATCGTACCCACTGTGGCGGAGCGAAGCGGAGATTTCTCCGGCCTGCTGACCAACCAGTCTTTAGGCGTCAACCCATGCGACGGCTCGAATGTGCTGCAAGGGCAAGTATTTGACCCGAACACCACTCGCACCGGAGCAGGAGGCGTTCCCTGCCGGACGGCTTTTGCCGGAAACATTGTTCCGGCTTCGCGCTTTTCCAGGGTGTCGCAGAATTTTCTGGCTTACCTACCCTTGCCTAATACCAACGGATCAAACGGCATCAACTACGGTTTATCAAGCGCACAGCCCCTGTACAACACAACTTACACAGTGCGCATCGATCATAATTTCACCGATAAAAGCCGCATTTTTGCCATGTACGACAGCCGCGACAATGCGCGCTATGCCGGATCAACGTTCGTCTACCCAGGGGTTGCCGATTCGGGCGGTTGGAATCAGGATTTTGTCACGCATTACGGTCGGGCCGGATGGGATTACATTTTTACGCCAACGCTTTTGAACCATCTGAACATCGGCTACAACCGCACGAACAGCCAGAACTACCAGAACGGCGCGGTGCAGGCGCGAACGCAGAACTTCGATTGGGGCGCAAAGCTGGGTCTTGCGAACGTAGCAGGCACGAACTTCCCGATTGTGTCGTTCAGCGAAGGCATTCCTGATTTAGGCCGGGCAAACAATGATGCCAACGTGGATAACGGCGAACGATTCAACGATTACGTGAACTGGGTAAAGGGCAAGCACAGCTTGACCTTCGGCGTAGACCTCCGAAATCAGTTGTATTCCACCTACGGGTACGACACCGATACCGGACATTATTTTTTCAATCGCAATCAAACGGCGGCGACGCAAAACCTCACCGGCCAGAGCGGTAACGGCTTTGCCAGTTTCTTGCTGGGCGATCTGAATGAAGGCAGCCGCGTAGTGCTAGGGCATGTGGCTCGCTGGACTTCGCAGTATTACGCCACGTTCATTCAGGATGATTGGAAAGTGAGTTCCCGCCTAACGTTGAATTTGGGCTTACGCTGGGATCTCGATATGCCGCGCAAAGAATCAAATAATTTGACTTCCAACCTGAGCTTGAACACGCCGAATCCAGGCGCGGGTGGTCTTCCGGGAGCCATGATTTTCGGCAACACTTGCACCAACTGCAATCCGCGATGGGCCAACACTTATTACAAAGATTTCGGTCCGCGAGTGGGATTTGCTTATTCCGCCACTGACAAAACAGTAATCCGCGGCGGATGGGGCTTATACTATTCGCCGCTGCAGTACACCGATTTCGGCGGCGAACAAGCGCAAGGCTATTCCGCCACTCCGGATTTTATTTCGCCGAACAATTTTAATCCGTCGTTTGCCTGGGATAACGGATTTCCCGCGTTTGCGCCGCCGCCGACTTTAAGCCCCACTATTAAGAACGGCCAAGCCCATGCGGATTATATCGATCCTAGCTACGGCCGTCCCGGCGTGATTCAAAGCTGGAGTTTGCAGGTCCAACAGCAGGTTTCAAAAGACATGGTGGCGACGCTCGGCTACGTCGGCCAACGCTCCACGCGCTTGCGGTCCGCGCTGCTCAATCTGAATGACATCAATCCCAGCAACTTTTCACGCGGCGATACGCTGAATAACAATCTGGCCGGAAACACTGCCGGAGTAGCCGTTCCTTACCCTGGAATTTTTACTGATTTCAGTTCCAGCGTTACGGTTCAACAAGCACTGCGACCGTTCCCGCAGTATCAGTACATCTACACGGATGTTCTGCAGAACCTAGGGCAGGCGACTTATCATTCGCTGCAAGCCACCCTGGAGCGCCGCTTCAGCCAGGGTTTAAGTATTCAATCTTCTTTCACTTGGTCCAAGAACATCACCGATGCCGATAGCATTTTGCCCGGCATCAACGGCGGCGTTCAGCAGATTCAAAATCCATTCGATCTGCGAAGTGAGAAAGCGCTCAGCACACAGGATATTCCCTACGCGTTCACAGCGGCTTTTCTGTATGAGCTTCCTTTCGGAAAGGGAAAATCGATTCTCCGAAGCGGCATTGGAGCTGCAATTCTCGGCGGCTGGCAGATCGGCGGCGTACTGCGTTATCAAGATGGGGTGCCGATTTCGTTCGGGTGCGCCAACGGCATTCCAGGCTTCGATCAATGCATTCGATTCAATCGTACCGGCCAGAATATATTTAATACTAACGTCACCAACGGAGGGTTTGACCCCTTCACTGAACGGTACTTCAACCGGGGCGCGTTTGCCGATCCGAATGCACAGATCGATCCGGCAACCAATTTGACTGTGCGCCAGGAGCGTGGCGGCACTTATTATCTGGGCAACTTCCCGCGAACTAACGGCGATGCAAGGTCGCCTAATTACTACAACGAAGATTTTAGCGTGATCCGAAACTTTCATATTAAGGAGTCAGTTTCACTGCAGTTGAAAGGTGAATTGTTGAACGCGTTTAACAGGCACATCTTCAGCATTCCTGATACCGCGCCGAACGACGCTAATTTTGGATTGGTGAACGGCACGATTGACAGCCCGCGAAACGTGCAGTTCACCCTGCGACTCAATTTTTGAGTAATGAATCGCAAGGCAGCTAACCACAAAACCGGCGTAGAAATTTTATTTCTTTACGCCGGTTTTCTTTGCGTGCAGTTATCTTCGCGCTTCCAGGCAATTTGCCCAGCATGATCTAAAAAAACAAAGAAGAGGAACAACCATCGCCAAAGCTAACAGTTTTGAGGAAACAGAAACTACGGTTCCTTGATGTCCAGAATTTTTCTGATCTCAGGAGCGGCAATCGTTTGTTTCGCGCCGCTCGGCCATTTGATTTCCAGAGTTTTGATGGCATTCTCTTCGCCCAATCCAAAGTAAACTCGGCGGTCCTGCGCTGATTGGTAGCTTCCCGTAGCGGAAACCATGTTGTATTGTGTTTTGCCGGATACGCTTGTCAGCTTCACTTGAGCGCCAATCGCATCACGATTACTGCGGGTGCCATGAAGATTTAAGCCGATCCAGGAATTTGCATTTCCGCCTTCGTTGCGCAGAACATATGGAGGACCGCCGCAGGTGGCAACCACCGCGTCAATATCGCCGTCGTTGTCCAGATCGCCGAACGCCGCGCCGCGACTGGCCCACCGTTCGCCAAATACTTTTCCCGATTGCGCGGACACGTCCACAAACGCCCCGTTCACCTGCCGCAGGAGAAGCAGCTTCTGCAGGTACTCCAGATGCGGCTGCATTTTTTCGATGTTGTCCATCACATGGCTGTTGGCGAAAAACAGGTCTTTGTAGCCGTCATTGTCGTAATCGAAAATCTTCATTCCCCAACCGCCGAGCAGCCGCGTAAAGGTGCCTAAGCGAGAAACACTGGTATCGTAGCTGAACGCATTATTTCCTAGATTGTGAAAGTAAGCATACATCTCGTTAGAGAGCGCAGTGCTGACAATATCGGGTTTGCCGTCATTGTCGATATCGGCAGCATCAGTACCCATTCCGGCAAACACTTTGCCTTCGTCCGTAAAACCGGTTCCCGCTTCAAGCGCGCTTTCACGGAAATGTCCTTTGCCATCGTTCAAAAAAAGAAACTGCTGAAATGAATCGTTGGCGACAGTGATATCCATATAGCCATCGTTGTTGAAATCGGCAAAGGCCAGCCCCAAACCTTTCCCTAAGCTCTTGGAAATGCCACTTGGCGCAGAAACATCGGTAAATGTGCCGTTGCCGTTATTGCGAAACAAATAATTGGCAACCGGCTTGAAATTATCAGGATGGCAGTAGGAGCGGCCGCCCTCCACGCGGGAGCCGCAAGGAATGTTTTTTGAAAAGTTCCAGTCCACGTATCGGCAGATGAAGAGATCCAATTTGCCGTTGTTATCATAATCGAAAAAACCGGCGCTCGTCATCCAGCCTTCCGTTTTCAAACCGGCTTGGGCAGTGATATCGGTAAACGTGCCGTCGCCGTTGTTGCGGTATAGCTGCGCGCTGCCGAAGTTTGTTATAAGCAGGTCTTCAAAGCCGTCGTTGTCGATATCTCCTACGGCCGCGCCCATGCCGAAGCCCTTGCCTTGCAGCCCGGCTTTTTCAGTCACATCGGTAAACGTTCCATCGTGATTGTTGCGGTAAAGCCGGTTCCAGGTTTCGGGACTGCTTTTATCAGGCGCTTCGTTATCCGACTGGCCGGCATGAATTTTTGCGCCGTTCACCAGAAAGATATCTAGCCAGCCATCGTTGTTGTAATCGAAAAGCGCCACGCTGCCGGTCATGGATTCGATCAGATATTTGTCGGGCGTAGGGGAGTTGAAGTTCCTGAAATGAATTCCGGTTTGCGCGGTAACGTTCTCGTAAGTCACGGGGTGCGTGCTGCCCGCCCATAAAAAATTAAAACCCAGCAGAAATGCCAGCGCACTCCTTATCTTTACAGCTACTGCCATCGAAGACTCAACCTTTTAGCACTCGCAGAACCGCATCGGTGAACTCCGCCGTGGAAGCCGATCCACCTACATCGCCGGTCAGAGATTTGCCTTCTCGATAAACCGTTTCCACTGCGTTTTGCAGCTTATGGGCAGCCTCGGTTTCGCTCAGATGAATCAGCATCATGACGGCGGAAAGCATCAGCGCGGTCGGGTTCGCTTTGCCTTGCCCGGCAATATCGGGCGCGCTGCCGTGCACTGCTTCAAACACGGCATGATGTTCGCCCATGTTCGCGCCGGGAACAATCCCTAAGCCGCCTACCAAGCCAGCCGCCAGATCGGAAACAATATCGCCGTATAAATTCGGCAGCAGCAGCACATCGAACGTTTCCGGGCGCATCACTAACTGCATGGAGGCGTTATCAACAATCAGCTCCTTGTATTCAATCTGCGGATGTTGAGCCGCAATCTCACGGCAGCACCGGATAAACAATCCATCGGCCAATTTCATGATATTGGCTTTGTGGATCGCGGCCACGCGCTTGCGTCCATTGCGCTCGGCATAATCAAACGCGTATTTGGCGATTTTAATGGAAGCAGTGCGGGTAATGACTTTTAAACTGGTCACCACATCTTTCACGATTTCGTGTTCCAGCCCGGAATACAGGTCTTCGGTGTTTTCGCGAAAGATGACCATATCAATAGCGACATCCTGAAAACGCGTTTTAATACCCGGTATGGTGCGAACCGGACGGACGTTGGCGAACAAATCAAGCGCCTTGCGCAGCGCCACGTTTACGCTTTGAAAACCGCCTGCCACCGGCGTAGTCACCGGACCTTTCAAGCCGATTTTAGTTTCGTGCAGAGAATCCAGCAGATACTGCGGAAGAGTTTTTCCGGCTTCCAGAATAATGGCTTCGTTCAGTTCGGCGCGACGCCAGCAGATGTCAACTTTGGTAGCTTCAACGGCGCGGAGGGTCGCTTCCGCCACTTCAGGACCGATCCCATCGCCTGGGATTAAAGTGCAGTAATATGGCACACCCCGATTGTACGGTGTGCCCGTTTTGCCAGAATAGGAGCTTATGGCCCGTATTCAACGCGCGCTCATCAGCGTAACAGATAAAGCCGGTCTGCTGGATTTTGCCCAGGCTCTTCGTCGTTTAGGCGTGGAACTGATTTCCACCGGCGGCACGGCTAAAATCCTGCGCCAAGCCGGTCTTCCGGTGCAGGATGTCAGCCACGTCACCGGCTTTCCGGAAATGCTGGACGGGCGCGTGAAAACAATTCACCCCCGGATTGCGGGCGGCATTCTGGCCATTCGCTCGAACCCGGAACACTGCCAGCAGATTGCGGAACACGACATTCCGTTGATCGATATGGTGGTGGTGAATTTATATCAATTTGAAAGAATTGCTGAGGAGGAAGGCGTAACACGGGAACGGCTGGTTGAAAACATCGATGTGGGCGGCCCCACCATGATTCGGGCAGCGGCCAAAAACTGGCAGGACGTAGCGGTGGTGGTGTCTTCGGAACAATACAAACAGGTTGCGGAGGAACTGGCGAACAACAAAGGCTCCTTGTCGCAATCGACTCATTGGCGGCTGGCCCAGAAAGCTTTCGAGCGCACTGCGGCTTATGATGCGGCGGTGGCGGCCCGGTTGGCTTTGATTGATGCGGAAGGCGAAACATCACTTGCGCCAGAAATGCTGCCCGAAATGTTGAGCTTGCGAGCGGAACGAACAGCGGTGCTGCGGTACGGCGAAAATCCGCATCAACGGGCGGCGCTGTATTCGTTTAATACCGGGGGTATTGCCAACGCGGAACAGTTGCACGGAAAAGAGCTTTCTTATAACAATCTGGTGGATCTGGATGCTGCCTGGCAGTTGGTGGAAGAGTTTCAGAATCCAGCAGCGGCGATTATTAAACACACCAATCCCTGCGGCTGCGCTGAACAAGAGGATTTATTAACGGCTTACCGGAAAGCGTTGGAAGCTGATCCAATATCCGCCTTTGGCGGCGTGCTGGCGTTTAACAACGAGTTGGATGAAGCCACTGCTAATGAAGTCAGCAAGCTTTTTGTGGAAGCCATTGCCGCCCCATCGTTTTCGGAAGAAGCTTTGAATGTTTTGATGACCAAGAAAAATCTACGCTTGGTGCAAGTGGACCGTGTTTCGCAACCGGAAACGGTTTATAAATCCATCGCCGGCGGAATGCTGGCCCAAACGCCGGACGTGGTTACGCTTGATGTCACCCGCTTGGAAGTGAAAACCGAACGCCAGCCCACTGAGGAAGAATTAAAAGCATTGATGTTCGGCTGGAAGATTGCCAAGCACGTAAAGTCAAATGCGATTGTGTATGCGTTGGCCGGGCAAACCGTAAGTGTTGGAGCCGGGCAGATGAGCCGCGTGGATAGCGTAAAACTAGGGGCCATGAAAGCGCAATTGCCGCTGCGGGGAACGGTGCTTGCTTCTGATGCGTTTTTCCCGTTTCCCGATGGCGTGGAAGAAGCGGCCAAGCATGGCATTACAGCAATAATTCAACCGGGCGGTTCCGTGCGCGACGAAGAAGTGATTGCCGCCGCGAATCGGTTAGGCTTGGCAATGGTATTTACCGGCATCCGGCATTTTCGCCATTAAGGATGAGGTTTACGGCCGTTTTTCCATAAAATTTTGTAGGCTGACAGGAAATCTAGTAATTACGCATGCCTGTTATTAAGCTTGAAATGGTTATGCGCGCTCCAATTGAGCGCTGTTTCGACCTTTCTCGTGACATTGATTTGCACATGCAGTCTACAGAGCAAACCCGCGAAATTGCTATTGGGGGAGTAACGACAGGTTTAATTGGCTTTGGAGAGGAGGTCACCTGGGAAGCAACGCACTTCGGTGTGCGCCAGAGATTGACATCGAGAATCACAGCCTATGATCGACCGACTCATTTCCGGGATTCACAGGTACGTGGCGCATTCAAACGCTTTGACCACGACCACTGGTTTGAAAACATTCCAGGTGGGGCGACGCTGGTACGAGACGTTTTTGACTATGATTCGCCTCTGGGTTGGCTCGGCATGCTTGCTGACTACCTATTTCTGAAGCGATACATGAGATCTCTCTTGCAGCGGCGGAATCTTCTTATTAAACAGGTTGCTGAGCAGTTTCCTACTTCGTAATCAACACCTTTGCTCCTTCACCAGATCCGTTGCAAAGAATATAAATGCTAGCGGTTTTATAACCCTAATTCGCTGGCAATGGCGGCGCGGTTGATCCGCCGATGTTGGCGTAATCTTCCCGAATCTTTACTACTTTTCCCTCGCTGAAAGTAACGAACGTCACTTTCCCGGGAGGTTCGCCGTAAACCCAGTCTTCCATTTCGTCGCCGTCCCGCGATTCACGGCTTTTGTTCCGGGGGCGGCCCATTGCCAGAATTACTTGATCGTGGTTCATGCCTTCCACCGCTTTTTGTTCGTGAATGGCTTTTTTGATTGGCTCCGGCAGATTATCAACGTAGTTCTGGGTAGCGGACTGTTTGGAGAAATCGAAAATCGGCGCAAGCATCGCTTTGAGGTCGTTTACTGAGGTGGAAGGAACTCCTTTTGGGAATAACAAGGCGATGTTTGATCCGGCAGTTGCTTGTGCGTTCTGGTTGGTGGTCACCGGTGAAGTGTTGCCGCCCATGCCTACTTGAACGTGGTCGTACCAGTGACGCCCGCCTTTTAAACCGCCGTTGATTTCAAGCAGAATCTTCTTGTCTTCAATCAGAACCCGCGTAATCTGGATTTCATCCCCAACCCGCGCTGCCGGGCCATTTTCAAGCAGTGCTTTCTGCCAAGCTTCCCGGTCGTAGTTTCCGTCGCTCGGGTAATTGAGAGCCTTCTTTGTTCGCGGCAGCGTTACCTTGCTTTTGGCAAACTCCGCCATCAACCCGCGAGTGATTTCCACCCGCTCATCAAAGCTTAACTTATCTGCCCAAGCCGTTGATCTGGTTATGGTTAGCCCAGTAATGGCTAAAAGGCATCCGGCCAGGAATCGTTGAGCGAATCGGCCACATAAGCGGTTTGCGGAACGACGGGAGTCCGGTGCAACAGGAAAAAAAGAGCAACCAAGAATATGGTGGTCAGAAAACCGCCTTCCGGCCCATACGCGCCGCCGCTCCAGGCTGGACCAAGATCCCATTGATAGCTGTACCTCGTTACTTCGATTGTAAGCCCGCTCAAATTAACGCCAAACACGGGAAGCACCGCATTCCAGCCGTAATGCAAGCCGATGGGCAGCCAAAGATCGCGGCTGCGCAAAAAAGCATAGCCCAGGAACACACCCCAAACAATTGTATTCAGGACGCTTAACAGGGTTGCATTCGGATTCGCCGCATGAGCAAACCCGAATAAAACGCCAGCGGGAAGTACTGTCGCCCAAGAGCCGACTTTCTGGATCAGCAGTTGAAAAGCATATCCCCGGAAAAGAATTTCTTCCCCGGCTGCGCCGAACAACAGAACAACCAGATAAAACAACAAACTGGCCCAGGAGCTGGTCGCGTTGGACCGGTTCACCAGATGACCGGTGCCGGCCAGCAGCGGCGCAATCAGCATCAAAACGGCTGCGCCGCCGCCGAGAATCAAGCCCCAAAGGAAGTTTTTGCCCGATCCGGCGCTGCCCGTCAGACCAATATCGGTCAGCGGGCGGCGATCAAAAATCCGCATAGTAAGAAGATTTACGAGCAAAGCCAGAATAAATAGGCCGAGCGTTGCCGAAACCACCATGCCGAAAATAGGGCGGAGCAGTTCGGGAATCAGGGAAAGCCCTAGATAGCCAAAACCAGCGTAAAACGTCAATCTCAGGAGTAAGCTGATCTTCGGGTTCGTGGGGGAAGGCAATGGCGGCAGAGTTGATTGTGTTTCCATAAGCGCCTTTTTACAGCCTACCTGGGTCGGTTCAAAACGTTCTAAAATGGAAGCAAAGTTTTATTCACAACAATTGTCATTATGGATAGAGAAGATATGCCGATAAGGAAGCCATGAGCGAACGAAGAACGGAGCCACGCCTTCTTTGTGCAGACCTGGTAAAGGTGCAATGGTACGACGAAGCGGGGAATTCAAAAACTGAGGTGATGAACCTGGAGGATATTTCCTTGTCAGGCGCGTGCCTTCAGGCTGAACGCCCGGTGCCGAAAGGCACGCAGATACGCATTCTCTATCGAGGCGGCGAACTGCCGGGAACGATCGAATACTGCAACTACCAGGAGATCGGGTATTTTCTCGGAGTGGAGTTCGTGGAAGGCTGCCAGTGGCCGAGTGATCAGTTCAAACCGCAGCACCTGTTCAATCCTTTGGAAATGGTGCATCGGGTCACCAAACGGACCCATACCATTCATTAGTTTGCCGGCTTTGTCCGGGTTAGATAACTTTTGAACCAATCAGAATCTCTATTCCCTTCCAGGAGTTACCATCCGCTGATCCGTTTAACCGCTACGACAATAAACCCGTTACCATAGAAATAACGGGCTGTTGCAGTTCAAATCTCTTCCATTCGGTATAGATAAACGCAAGCAGCCGTTCTGAACGCCTGGGGCTTCCTCAATTTGCAGCGCGAACGCTGTTCCCCGGCATTGGACAAAATGAGAAAATTAATCAGTAAGTTTTTGCTTTCCGACCTGCTTGCCGGTTTACGCGTCACTTTCCGCCAGCAGAAACCGAGCCGCAATACCACCGAGCAGTATCCTGCGGAACGCCCGCAGGTGGCTGAACGCTACCGTGGAGCGCCGCGCTTAAACAATAATCCTGATACCGGCGAAACGCTCTGCATTGCTTGCGACCTTTGCGCAGTGGCCTGCCCGGAAAGGCTGATTTTGGTCGGCAGCGAACGCGACCCGCAAACAAAGCACAAAGTACTTACCACTTTCACTTACGATCTTTCCCGCTGTTTGTTCTGCGGACTCTGCGAAGATGCCTGCCCGGTAGACGCTTTGGAACTGACTCAGGATTTTGAGATGGCGAGCTACACGCGCCAGGGCGCGATTTGGGATCGGCAAATGCTCGAAGAAGGTCCGCGACCGACGGCGTACCAACGTTAAAACAATGCTGGAAGCGCTGCTTTTTTATTTTTTCAGCTTGCTGGCGCTCGGCGGCGGCATTCTTATGCTTACCCGGCGCAGCGTGGTGGTCAGCGGAGTTTGGCTGATTGTTTCGCTGTTGGGAGTGGCTGGTTTGTTTCTTCTTCAAGGAGCGGAATTTCTTTTCGTCAGCCAGTTGATTCTTTATATTGGCGGCGTGGTTCTCTTGTTTCTGATCGCTTTGATGCTGATCAACCCGGAAACCTCTATTCAGTTGAAAAGATTCCGAGGCGGCTGGTTTTTGATTGTTTGCCTTTGCGCCGGTTTAGCGGCGGAGTTAACAGCAGCCCTGGCGAGAACCCATTTGCCGGCTGTTCAACCCATTTCCGGAACCACCCAGGCAAACACAGAAGCGTTGGCGGATGCCTTGTTTTCCCATTATCTGGTTCCATTTGAATTGGCTTCGATTGTTCTGCTTGCTGCTATCGTCGGGGCAGTAGTAATGGGTCAGAAGCGAGAGGAACCGCGTTCATGATGTCCCCGATCAGCCCGATTCATTACCTGATTGTGAGCGCATTACTGCTTGTGATTGGAACATTGGGCGTACTGATCCGGCGAAACCTGATTGTGATTCTGATGTCAATCGAGCTGATCCTGAATGCAGTGAACATCAACCTGGTCATGTTTTCCCGTCTGCACGGCCATGCCGATGGGCAGGTGTTTGTGCTGATGGTGATGGCTGTGGCGGTTTCGGAAGCGGCAGTCGGCTTGGGCCTGCTGATTGCGCTTTACCGGAATCGCGGCACGCTGCTGGCCGACGAACTCGATCTACTGAAATGGTAGGGAATTTTTTAGTCGCATGAACGCTCTTCCTTACTTGTGGCTGCTGCCCGCTCTTCCGCTGCTCGGTTCCGCGATCATGCTGTTATTCGGGCGAACTTTTGAAGGCCGCTCGAAAACACCGGCACGTTGGCCGGGAATTTTATGTTCTCTGCTGATGGCGGCTTCGTTTCTGGTGGCGCTCGATGGCGCGATAGAATTAAGCAAGCTGCCCGGAGCCCGTTTTGAAGCGCGTGGCGGACGCTGGTTTGCCGGCGGCGAATGGGGATTTCTGTTTGACCAGGTCAGCGCGGAATTGACGCTGTTGGTAACGGGCATCGGCACGCTGGTTCACCTGTACTCCCTTGCTTACATGGGGCACGACAAAGACCAGTACCGATACTTTGGCGGACTGAACTTCTTTGTGGCAATGATGCAGGTTCTGGTTTTAGCGAACAATTATCTGTTATTGTTTGCCGGCTGGGAAGGCGTAGGATTAGCCAGCTATCTATTGATTGGTTTCCATTATGAGCAGTGGCATGCCGGCATTGCGGCTATGAAAGCGTTTGTGATCAATCGCGCTGCCGATGCTAGTTTGTTTTTGGGCATTATCTTCATCATCCTGAAAACCGGAACGGCGCGCTTCGGCGCGGTGGAACGAGCTTCCGCCGGATGGAATTCCGCTGAGATCGTGCTGGCAACGCTGCTTCTTCTGATTGGAGCAATGGGAAAATCCGCCCAGTTTCCACTGCACATCTGGCTACCGGACGCAATGGCGGGGCCAACGCCGGTTTCCGCGCTGATTCATTCCGCCACGATGGTCTGCGCGGGCGTTTACCTGATTGCCCGCTCCAGCTTTTTGTTTGTTCATAGTCCGGGAGTGAATCTGGGGATTGCCGTCATCGGCACGATTACGGCATTTCTGGCAGCCACTATTGCGTTGGTGGAAAACGATATTAAGCGAGTTCTGGCTTATTCTACGGTGAGCCAGATCGGTTTTATGTTTATTGCGCTGGGGGCGGGCGCTTACACAGCCGCTTTGTTTCATCTGTTTACCCATGCTTTCTTTAAGTCGCTGTTGTTTCTTGGTTCCGGATCACTGATTCATGCTTTAAAAGGCGAACAGAATTTGAAGCACATGGGCGGTCTTCGGCGACAGATGCCAATCACGTTTGTCACAATGGCCGCTGCCGCATTGGCCCTTTCCGCAGTGCCGGGTTTCGCCGGGTTTTTCTCCAAAGACGCCATTCTGGGCGAAACGCTGCACATTCCGAACGGCTGGCTTTTTTTGAGTGCTGGCCTGATCACATCTCTGCTGACGGCGGGCTACGCTTGGCGGATGATGTTGCTTGCTTTCTCCGGCCAGAATCGTTCTGCTGTCGAGCATGTTCATGAATCCCCACTGCTGATGACCGGGCCGATGTGCCTGCTGGCGGTGGGATGCGTTCTGGCCGGATGGATTCCTGCTTTAATTCACAAGGCAGATTGGCTCCTGATGACTTTTTCCAGCTTGGTTGCCTTCGCCGGAATTGTTCTGGCGCGGCATTATTATCTGGTTGCGCCGGAAAACCGAGCCGCCTGGGATGTTCGATTTAAATATCCGATTCAACTGCTTCGCAACCGCTGGTACATTGATGCGCTTTATGAAGAAAGAATTCTGAACGGCATCGTGCTGCGCATGGCTGAGGGCGCTGCCGAAACCGATGCGCGGCTCATTGATGCAGGCGTTCAAAGCGTATCTTGGTCAGCGGATTTCAGTTCGCGTATTCTGCGCTGGATAGACACTTGGATCGTGGATGGTCTGGTGCGGTTGAGTTCAGCCGTTGTTCGCGCTTTTTCCACTCCGGCGCGAGCCATTCAAACAGGATTTGTGCAAACCTACGCTTTGCTTTTTATTGCCGGGCTGCTGTTAGCCTTGGGCTATTATTTCAGCCGCTAATGAAATGACATCTCATCTGCTCAGCGTTGTTTTATTTCTCCCGTTAGCGGGCATGCTTGTGCTGTTTGCTCTTCCGTCCGCTAACTGCAAGGCGCATCGGTCCTGGGCCAATCTGGTTTGTGTTCTCACTTTTGTCGCGTCTTTATCGTTGATACCGGGTTTTCGAAGCGATGCCGCCGGTTACCAGTTTGCGGAGCGCGCCCAATGGATTCCTTCCATCGGAGCGCAGTATTTATTAGGAATTGACGGTATTTCGCTTTTGATGGTGCTGCTGACAACGCTGATTACCTGCGCGGCGTGCTTATGTTCGTGGCAATCCGTTGTTGCGCGAAGCAAGCTATTTTATGCCATGCTGCTGCTGCTTGAAACCGGCGTGCTGGGCGTTTTTCTTTCCCTGGATTTGTTCCTGTTTTACCTTTTCTGGGATCTGGTTCTGATTCCAATGTATTTCCTGATCGGCATCTATGGAGGCGAGCGCCGCAGCTATGCGGCTATCAAGTTTTTTCTTTATACGCTGCTCGGCAGCGTGTTCATGCTGCTTGGATTTCTCGGGCTTTATTTCCAATATGGCTTGCGCTATGGCGTGTACACGTTTGAACTGGAAAAGCTGCTGACGCTGAATCTGTCGCAAACAGCGGAACAGTGGATTTTCTTTGCTTTGTTTCTCGGGTTTGCCGTGAAGATACCGATGTTTCCGCTCCACACTTGGCTTCCTGATGCGCACACCGAAGCTCCCACTGCCGGCTCGGTGCTGCTGGCCAGTTTGTTGTTGAAGATGGGAACCTACGGCTTTTTGCGTTTTTCGCTGCCGCTGCTGCCGAAAGCTTCTTCCGAGCCCTGGATTACTAATACGATGGTTGCGCTTTCGTTGATTGCCATCATCTATGGGGCGCTGGTTTGTTTAACGCAGCGCGATTGGAAGCGTTTGGTGGCTTATTCTTCAGTGAGTCATCTCGGTTTCTGCACTCTAGGCATTTTTGCTTTAAACACCCAAGGACTCACGGGCAGCGTGATTCAGCAGGTCAACCACGGCATTACAACCGGGCTTTTATTTCTATTAGTCGGATTTGCTTACGATCGCCGCCACACCCGCGAAATTTCCGAATACGGCGGCGTGGCGCAAGCTATGCCGTTGTATGCAACGGTGTTTGCCATTACCGCCTTTGCTTCTGCCGGACTGCCATTTCTGAACGGATTCATCGGAGAGTTCACCATTATTTCCGGCGCGTTTCAAGTGCATCGCTGGTGGGCAATTGTGGCGGTGATCGGCTTGGTTCTTGGGGCCGCTTACCTGCTTTGGCTGTATCAGCGCACCATGCTCGGTCCGGTTCGCCAAAGCGAAAATCGCTTTCTGAAAGACCTGGGCTGGCGTGAGCGGTTGATTGTTGCTCCGCTGCTCGCGCTGGTTTTTGTAATTGGCTTGTACCCTGCGCCTTTATTTACGATTTTGAATCAGCCGGTGAAACAAATTCTTTCCCGGCTGAATGCAGGCACGGCAGGAACAACGGCGAGTTCACTGCGCACCGTTTCCGGAGCCAAGCCATGACGCTGCCGGTTTTCACCACAACAGACACCCTGGTTCTACTGCCGCCGATCATACTAGTTTTATTTGCCTGCGGCATTCTTTTGTGGGACGCGATAGGGAGCAGATCTACTCGCCATCGCCAGGAACTGCTGTGGTTCGGCTTGTTGGGGCTTGGTCTTACTGCCGCTTCTTTTGTGCGCCAATGGTGGACACTTGCGCAGAGCGGACGAATGCAGTTGACTGCTGCGCAAGAAAGCGTGATGCTTGACGGTACCGGATTTTTTGTAAACGCGATTGTACTGGGTTCGACGATTTTGTTTTACCTGATTTCCTACCGCTTTCTGGAAATTCATCATGAAGACCGGGCTGAATATTATTCGCTGGCGCTGCTGGCGGAAGCAGGTATGTATTTCATGGCAACCGGCGCAGAATTGATTACGCTGTTTCTGGGAGTTGAGTTAACCGCCATCTGCTTCTATATTCTGGTCGGTTTTACCCGCGCTGACCGGCGATCCAACGAAGCAGCGGTAAAGTACCTTCTGCTGGGCGCAGTCTCGTCGGGCTTTGTTTTGTATGGGTTTTCGCTGCTATATGGAATAGCCGGTTCTACCCGGCTTTCTGCCATTGCGGAAGCGGTAAACCAGCGCGGATCAATCGATCCTTTTGTGGTTCTAGCAGTCATTACAGTTGTTGCGGGACTGCTTTTCAAAATTTCGGCAGTTCCTTTTCATGCCTGGGCTCCTGACGCTTACGATGGCGCGCCAACGCCGGTAACGGCTTATCTTTCGGTAGCTTCCAAAGCGGCTAGTTTTGCGGTTCTGCTGCGGCTGCTTGCTTTTACGCTTTCTTCCGTTCAGGTGATTTGGAAGCCGCTGCTGATGGTTGCGGCGATAGCCAGCATGACGGTGGGAACAATCGCAGCGCTGACGCAGGAACGCTTAAAGCGCCTTTTTGCGTACAGTTCCATTGCCCACGCCGGTTACATTCTGCTTGGCTTAGTAGCCGGAAACGCCACCGGTTTAAAAGGAATTTATCTTTATCTGGCTGTTTACACCGCAATGAACCTGGGCGCTTTCACGCTGCTGATCTCTTTGAACCGTCGCGGGATCGCGGGCGAAAAACTGGAAGACTTGCGCGGTTTATCAAAAACACATCCGGTCTATGCCGCGCTGTTCGTGGTGCTGCTGGTGTCGCTGGCAGGGCTTCCGCCAACAGCCGGATTTCTCGGCAAGTATTATATTTTCCTCGCGCTGCTTGAAACAGGGCATTACGGCGTTGCAGCAATTGCTTCCGCTTATGTAGTGGTCAGCTTGTATTTTTACTTCCGGCTGGTTCACGAAATGTACCTTCGGCAGGAAGAAAATCAGTTACCGCTGGCTTCCAGCTTCGGAACACAAATCGCCCTTTACGCTACCACTGCATTTACGCTTTTGGTGGGATTATTTCCTGAGCCGCTGCTGCATTTTGGGTTTGTTGTGGGCGGGATCAGCCGGTGATGCTATTGGCGCAAATTATTGCCCATCCGTGGTTCACGCCAGTTGTGGTCACACTGGTTATTATTGCGCTTGCGCCTTTGTTTATCGGCTATATGTCACTGGTGGAGCGTAAACTGCTGGCCGACATGCAAGCCCGGTACGGCCCGATGCGGGTAGGGCCTCATGGCTTATTGCAGCCGCTGGCCGATGGTTTGAAATTCCTGTTGAAAGAAGACATTGTTCCTTCCGGGGCGGAACGCTCGTTGTTTCTGCTGGCTCCGCTCTTCTCTATGCTGGCTGCTTTATTAGGTTTATCAGTGCTTCCTTTCGGCAGAGGCGTTTTTGTTGCCGATATCAACGTCGGATTGTTGTTTGTTGCTTCGGTATCAGCGTTAAGCGTTCTTGGCGTCATTATTGGAGGCTGGGCTTCGAACAGCCATTACCCGCTGCTCGGCGCATTGCGGAGCGCGGCGCAACTGGTCAGCTACGAAGTGGCATTAACGCTTGGACTGCTGGCCGGCGTGATGGCGGCGGGTACGCTCAGCCTGCGGGGAATCGTGCAAGCGCAGGAAGCGCGGCAGATCTGGTTTCTGTTTTCGAATTTTGGAGCAATGCTGGTGCCGTTTGCGGTTTACATTCTGGCCAGTATTGCGGAAACAAATCGCGCGCCGTTTGACCTGCCGGAAGCCGAATCGGAACTGGTAGCCGGTTATCACACGGAATTCAGCGGATTCCGGTTTGCTCTCTACATGATTGCGGAATGGGCCAACATTCTTGTTTTGGCGACGGTGGGCATCACCATTTTTTTGGGCGGCTGGCTGCGTCCTTTCCCGAATGTGTGGTGGCTGGCGTGGGTGATGGATGCGCTATTTCCACTGGTCACGTTTTGGGCGCTGGCCGGGTATTGCCTGCGAATCGCTGGAACTTCCTATGGCCGCTACGAAAAAGTCCTCATGCAAGCGATTGCCCTTGTTTTTGCGCTGATAGGAGTTTTGTTTCTGCTGCCGCCGCTGAGGGCCAATGTATCCGGCTTATTCTGGTTTTTCTTCAAACTGTCAGTTTTTATTTATGTGATTATCTGGCTACGCGCTACGCTGCCTCGTATTCGCTACGACCAGTTAATGAAACTCGGCTGGAAATGGCTGATTCCGATTGGCTTAGCTGGAGTCGCATTAAATGCCGTGATTGGAATTTTGTAGTGTTTATCGGTTCCAGCAAGCGTTAACAATACTGAGCGCGGCAATCGCGGCCGTTTCGGCCCGTAGAATGGTTCTACCTAATGAGCAAGGGAGCCAGCCAGTTTCCATCAGGAACTTCCGTTCTTCCTCGGTCCATCCTCCTTCCGGTCCCAGCATCAGCCCGATCTGGTCTTCCGGACGGCGTTCAACGCAGTTCGTTTCAATCACCAAAATGATGGGCGGAGCAGTTTCCGATTCGTCCAGCAGCAATCGCAGTGTGGCTGTCGTCGAGGTCGCGGTGTTGAAGCGGATAACAGGTTCCACCACCGGCCTTGTGGTGCGGCGGCACTGCTGACTTGCTTCGAGCGCGATCCGCTCCCAACGGTTGATGCGTTTTGCCGCTGCCTGCCGCAGGCCATGTTCTGTGCGAACGGCTTCAAACGGTTGAATAACTGTCGCATTCAGTTCCGTAGCTTTTTCGAGCATCCATTCGAACCGGTCAAATTTAAACAAAGCCGGAAACAGATGAACGGAAGCAACCGCAGGCGAGGCAGCTAATTCTTCCAGAACCTGAAAGGCGACCAGGGATTTACGAGCGGTTTCCACTTGCGCTACGTAGCGGTTTTCATTATCGGAAATTTCATAAATATCCCCAGGTTGGGCGCGAAGAACACGTACCATGTGTTCTGCTTCCGGGCCGGTCAATTCCGCGGCACCGCGGTGTACGGCTGGCACAAAAAATAATCGTCGGGCCATATCGCTAGAATCGAGTTGAACTTCGCTGAAGAGCAAAGACTAGTTTTATGATTGCGCATCTCAGGGGCACGATCCTCGAAAAACATCCGAATCAGGTGATCCTGGAAGCAGCGGGAGTCGGCTACGACATCCAGATTCCGGTATCCACCTACACTACGCTCGGCGAGACGGGCAACACAATTTCGCTGCGAATCCACACGCATGTGCGCGAAGACGCATTGCAGCTTTTCGGCTTTGCGACTACGGAAGAAAAGCTTGTGTTCGAGCGTTTAATCAGCGTGAGCGGCATCGGCCCAAAGCTTGCTGTCACCGTATTGTCAGGTCTGGCCACGTCCGAACTGATCGGCGCCATTCGCACGGGTGATGTGCCGAAGCTGGTTCGCATCCCCGGAGTCGGCAAAAAAACAGCCGAACGGATGATACTGGAATTAAAGGACAAGCTAGTGGCCGTGGAAGCAGCGGCCAAAGGTGAAACAGTGGCGACTGCCGCTTCCGCTTTGGAGCCGCTGGAACAGGACGTGCTTTCGGCGCTGCTCAATTTGGGCTGTAGCCGACCGGCGGCCGAGGATGCCATTCAAAAAGCCAAAAAGCAAGGAACGCCTGCCGAATTTGAGCCGCTGTTCCGAAACGCTTTGGCGCTTGTCCGCTAGAAGAAATCATGCGAAACAATGACACAATATCGCCGGGACCGCAGGACGAAGATCGCCAGTTTGAAGCCGCGCTGCGTCCCACTCGACTGGACGAGTTCGCCGGCCAGCCGCACGTAAAAGAGAATTTGCAGATTGCCATTGAAGCAGCAAATCGCCGTGGGGAAGCAATGGACCATGTTCTGTTATGCGGGCCGCCCGGTTTAGGCAAAACCACGCTGGCGGGAATTATTGCGCAGGAACTGGGAACCACGATGGACCAGACCGCTGGCCCCATTCTGCAAAAGAAGCTGGACTTAACCGGCGTTCTGACAAACGTACAAGAACGTCAGGTTTTCTTTATTGATGAAATTCACCGGCTGGTGCCGGATGTGGAAGAAATTCTGTACGGCGCACTAGAGGATTTTCGTTTGGATATTCTGATCGGCACCGGTCCGGGAGCGAGAACGCATACCATTGCTTTGCCTCGTTTTACGGCGGTTGGCGCCACCACGCGGCAGGGCTTGCTAAGTGCGCCGCTGCGCAGTCGGTTCGGTCTGGTTCTTACGCTGGAGCCTTACGATGAAAACACGCTTGCCCGCATTGTGGAGCGTTCGGCGCGCTTGCTGAATGTGGAGATCGCGCGTGATGGCGCTCATGAGATTGCGCGCCGCAGCCGCGGCACGCCGCGAATCGCCAATCGGCTGCTCCGGCGCGTGCGCGATTATGCGGAAGTGCGAGCCGGCGGAACCGTTGATTTGGAAGTGGCGCAGGCCGCGCTGGATCTCTTGAAAGTGGATCGCTATGGGTTGGACGAAATCGACCAGAAGATTATGCGAACCATTCTGGAAAAATACTCCGGCGGTCCGGTTGGGCTGAGCACCATTGCCGCCGCCATCAATGAACAGGCCGACACGATTGAAGAAGTCTATGAGCCTTACCTAATCCAGTTAGGATTTCTGGACCGCTCCCCGCGCGGACGTATTGGAACAGAACGCGCTTTCGATTATTTTGGAATTTCGCGGCGGAATCGCTTCGGTCCGCAGAATCCCTTGTTTTAATTTGGAACCGATTAAGTATGCGCGATAAACAGGTTTTCCTTTCGCTTGGCACGAACCTGGGCAATCGAGCGGAGAATCTCAAACAAGCACTGGCGCTGTTGGAAGCAGAGGGCATCCTCATTGTGCGCCAATCGTCCCTTTATGAAACCGAGCCGCAGGATGTGCGCGAGCAGCCTTGGTTTCTGAATATGGTGGTGGAGTGCCGCTGTCATATTCTTCCGCTTCAATTGCTTTCCGTTGTTCAGCGAGTGGAAAAACAGTTGGGGCGGGAGCGAGGGGCGCACGTATTGCCGAAAGGTCCACGCTCAATTGATATCGATATTCTGCTTTACGGACGAGCCGTGATTCGAACGCCACGATTAATTGTTCCGCATCCGAGCATGATCGAGCGTCGCTTTGTGCTGGAGCCGCTGCTGGAGTTGAATGCAGATTTAAGAAATCCCGCGACCGGCGATTTGTTCAAGGAACAGTTGAAGCTTGTAGAGGAACAAATCGTGCGATTGTATTCCGAACAGTTTCAGAAAAAATAATTGTTCTTTAGTTATATGGTTGCAACGAAATATTTATCAACCGTTTCTTGAACAATTTGTTTAATTCAATTATATTGGTTCTACGAAGCCATTCGCGGCAAACGCTCTGTTGCAGAAACTTTCAGGTTGCCGTGAATCAGTCTGAACTTCGATTCTTCCCTGCTGTAAGAACTCATTCTTAGATTTTTAAGTACGCAGCCTTGCTTTGCGTATTCGTACTGCGCGACCTCTGTTGCTCCGTAATTCTTTTTCCATAAAAGGAGCTAAAATGATTCAATCTACCATGCGCGTGTTCGCGGCCTTCATGCTTGTTACAGCATTGGCGACTTGCGGTTTTTCACAGAACACGTTGTTGCTTCGCGTCCATGTGCCGTTTAACTTTGTTGTTGGTCAAGCCAATCTTCCTGCCGGTGATTATATAGTTGAGCAGAATGCTATTAACGGCGTGATCATGCTGCAAAATCAATCAGCGCGCAGCAGCGCGGCTGTGTTGAGTTCAAACGGCAATTCAATACCTGAAAACGGGATGCCGAAGCTTATGTTTGAAAGCCGTGGTGACACAAAAGTGTTGACTCAGATCCGTATTTCAAATGAACCAAGCCGCAATGTTTCAGGTCCTCTAACAGGCTCATTGAACCACTAAATTCTTGCGGAACTGCTTCAGGAGCGTTACTCGTCAGCGCTCCTGAACTTCTGTTGCGGCAAGCTGCGGCTGCGGTTCAAGCTTTTCTATCTGCACGGTGGCGATTCGATTGCGCTCCATTTGCCGAATTGTGAACCGTCGTCCTGCGTAGTCCACCATTTCTCCTGTCTTTGGTATATAGCCGAATTGTGTCAGCAGGAAGCCAGCTAACGTTTCAAATCCGGCATCAGGCGGCAGAGCGATGTTGTGCCGCGTTTCCAGGTCGCGAATCGTTGTGCTGCCTTCTATTTCCAAATTGTCCTCTTCGGAGATGATCGGGCGCTTCAGATCATGCTCGTCGCCGATTTCACCGAAAACCTGTTCCAGCGTGTCTTCCAGGGTCACCAATCCGGAAATCGTTCCAAACTCATCCACCACTAAGGCCATGTGCGTGTGGGTGGTTCGGAACTCATCAATCAATTGATTCAGCGGCTTCGTTTCCGGAACCACCAGCGGCTTGCGCAAGAAGCGGCGCAGGCGAAACGGGCGGCTGGAGCGGTGCGCTTCATGGGCATTGCGCCGTTCTTCCCAAATCCTCATCAGATCCTTGTAATGAACAATGCCAATGATTTTCTCGGGCCGGTCTTCATAAACGGGCACCCGGGCAAACTTGTGCTCCGACATTACGCTCAACACTTGATCCAGGTCTGAATCCACCGATAAAGACACGACATTATGGCGAGGCACCATGATTTCCCGCGCATAATAATTTGACAGCGTTAATAAACGCTGAATTGCGTCCTGTTGAAAAGGCTCCAAATGTCCGCTGGATTGCACAATGTATTTCAATTCTTCGGCGGAATGCCC
>CAXTWH010000043.1:0-47253 GCA_964247975.1 uncultured Bryobacteraceae bacterium
ACGTTGCCGCTCGTATTCCGGTGCGCACCAATCGTGACGACCGTTATTTTGCCGATACTTTCCAGAAGATGCCGAAAGATGGCTACACCAAAATGTTCGAAAATATGCTCGACCACCCGAATATCCGGGTGGAAGTCGGCGTAGAGTTTGAGGATTTCCGCAAAAAAGTGCAATCGGAGTACATGGTATACACCGGTCCGGTTGACGCTTACTTCAACCATTGCTACGGCAAACTGCCCTACCGTTCGCTTTACTTCGAACACGAGTTCATCGGCAATCAATCACAGTATCAGCCGGTCGGCACGGTCAATTACCCGAACCGTCATGCTTACACTCGCATCACTGAATTTAAGCACTTGACCGGCCAGGAGCATTCCGGTACATCTATTGTCCGCGAATATCCGCGAGCGGAAGGGGACCCTTACTATCCCATTCCGCGGCCTGACAACGAAGCGCTTTACCAGCAATACAAAGCCCTGGCCGATGCTGAAGAAAATACTTTGTTCGTAGGACGTTTAGCGCAGTATCGCTACTACAACATGGACCAAGTGGTAGCCGCCGCCTTGAAAGCAGTGGAACCGCTGCTTGAAAAAGCAAAGCAGCAAGTCGCCGCCGTCTAGTTCTGACCTGACAAAATGCTCCGAATACTGTTTCAAACGCAGTGTTCGGAGTATTTGCTTTTACAACGGCGATATGATCGTTGCTGGTTATTATATGCCGCATCGACCTGAAGCCGGATTATTCCGCACATGAAGTTTGCTTCCAACCCCGTTTTTTCGGGGCAGGCTGATAATGGAGCGCGGGAACAAGCCGATAAACGCCGCCGCTGGACCCGTATCATGCCCGCGGTGTTTATCACGTACAGCCTGGCTTACCTGGACCGGGCTAATTACGGCTTTGGCGCGGCTGCTGGTCTGGCTCATACGCTGCGGATTACGCCATCCCGTTCCGCTCTGCTCGGCGCATTGTTTTTCCTGGGGTATTTTCTTTTTCAAGTGCCGGGAGCGGCGTATGCCCGTTCGCAAAGCGCCCGGCGATTAATTTTCTGGTCACTGCTCGGCTGGGGCGCGCTGGCCGCGCTGACCGGCGTTGTTCGCAACTTCTGGCTGCTAGCGGCGGATCGTTTGCTTTTAGGCGTTGCGGAAAGCTTTGTGATGCCCGCGCTGCTGGTATTGCTGACCGACTGGTTTACGCGCAGCGAACGATCACGCGCCAATACCTCTTTAATTCTCGGCAATCCCGTCACCGTGTTATGGATGTCTGCAATTACCGGTTATCTGATTAGAGCCGTAGGTTGGCAAACTGCGTTTGTGCTGGAAGGCATTCCTTCCATTGTCTGGGCATTTGTATGGCTTCGTTTGGTCCATGATCGGCCCGAGGAAGCGCCTTGGATGGACCGGAAAACCAGCGCCATAATTAACGCGCAGTTAAAACAAGAACAAGAAGGCATTCCGCCGGTTACCGGTACCCGGGAAGCATTGCTGAATCCGCGAGTCATTCTATTGAGTATTCAGTTTTTTCTATGGAGCGCGGGAGTTTACGGTTTTGTGCTGTGGCTGCCGACCATTATCCAGACTGGAGCTTCGCAAGGCATTGAGATCACCGGATTACTGAGCGCGGTACCTTACCTGCTGGCCGTGGCGATGATGTTGTTGACCTCCCGCTTGTCAGACCGGACCGGCGAACGAAAGCATTTCGTTTGGCCGTTTCTGCTGTTAGCTGGCGCGGCGTTTTTTATTTCTTATCTGGTAGCCGCGCAAAGCTTCTGGCTGGCATATCTTTTCCTGGTGATTGCCGCCGGCGGCATGTATGCTCCCTATGGGCCGTTTTACGCTACAGTGCCGGAAATGCTGCCCCGCAACGTTTCCGGCCAGGCAATGGCGTTCATTAATAGCTGCGGCGGGTTCGGCGGATTTTTCGGCGCGTGGCTGGTGGGTGAACTGGCCTCGCGTACGCATGGCTCTTCCGCGAGCTTTCTCCTGATGGCCGGAGCATTGGCGGCTTCCGGCGTAATCATTCTTTTTCTACGCGTGCCGGTTCAGATTCATAAGATGTAGACATCCTACTCTGAAAGGAGTAGGGTATCTACATATCTCCTGTGAAAGATAACTATCGAAACCGAGTCGAATTGCTGCAAGGCACACTTGACATGCTCATTCTGCAAACGCTGCAATGGGGTTCACAGCATGGCTACGGCATCGGCAATGCCATCCACGCCAATTCCGGCGAGGTGTTCAATGTGGAAACAGGTTCTTTGTATCCGGCCCTGCACCGGCTGGAAAAACAAGGCTGGATTCAATCTGAATGGAAAACAGCCGAATCCGGGCAGCGCGCAAAATTCTACCAGCTCACCCGAAGCGGCAAAAAACAACTAAGTTCTGAGAAAGATCGCTGGGCTCAAATGGTTGTCGCCATTGCCGGCGTTCTCAATCCGAGTAGCGGACAAGGATAATTATGGGATTTCTCAAGTTTTGGCGGTTCAAACAGCGCGGCCAGGAAATTAATGAGGAAGTTAACAGCCATCTCCAAATGGCGATCCAAGACCGATTAGAGCGCGGGGAACCGCTCGACCAAGCAAGACACGCGGTTCGGCGCGAGTTTGGGAATATCGGCTTAGTAAAGGAAACAGTATGGAACGTTCATGTCTCCGCGCTTTCAGAATCAATCGGAAGGGACATCCGTTATGCGCTTCGTATTCTGTTCAAGAACCCGGGTTTTTCGGCCATTTCCGTATTGGCTTTGGCGCTAGGCATCGGCGGAAATTCGGCTATTTACAACGTTGTCCGCTCGGTTCTGTTAAGTCCGCTTCCTTTTCCTGATTCAAAACAACTTGTGCGTTTATGGGATTCTTTTGGAACACCAGGGAATTACTCGCCTGTGTCATACCCGAATTTTCAAGACTGGCGAGCTTGGAACCATAGCTTCTCGGACATGGCTGCTTACGCCGGCGCGTCCTATGCCTTAACCGAGCAGGGAGAGCCAATCCATATTGAAGGGATTGCTGCTTCAGCCAACTTGTTCAGTGTGCTCGGAACACAGCCATTATTCGGCAGAACTTTCCTGTCTGAAGAAGATCGTCCTGGAACAAACAACGGCGTAAATTCTATTATTCTCAGCCATCGTCTTTGGAAAAGTCATTTCGCCGCGGATCGCCATATACTGGGTCGCGTTTTACTTCTGGATGGGAAACCTTTCTCAGTGATAGGCGTTATGCCTTCAGAATTCAACTCGTACACTGGCAATGACCAAACTGATTTCTGGGTCACTGCGGCTGTTTTTGCGCAGCCGATTCCCGGTTCAAGCAAGCCGCTAAGTGAAGAGCGGGAAATGTCTTTCCTGAATGTAATTGCTCGTTTGAAACCAGGTCTGTCCGTGCAACAAGCTCAATCGGATATGGACCATGCGGCCGGAATGCTCATGCAGGCTTACCCTAAAGCCGACTTCAGGGAAGGCGTAATGATCCGGAATTTTCACGAATCAATCGCCGGCGATATTCGCCCCATTTTGCTGTTGCTGTTTGGCGCTGCCGGAACTGTTTTTGCTATTACCTGCGCTAACCTTGCCGGTCTGCTATCCGCGCGCATGCTGCGCCGTTACCGAGAAATGAATATTCGTTCCGCCATTGGCGCGGGCAAATGGCGCATCGTGCGTCAATTGTTAACAGAAAATCTTTTATTGTGCTCGTTCGCCCTGCTGTTTGGATGGTGGTTCGCCATGGTAGTGAACCGATTTGTTTGGCTGCTGTTCGAACTTCCTCCGCAAAATGAACCGGGTTTAAATTGGCCTGTATTTGGCTTTGCCTCAGCAATCACGGTTTTTGCGGCGGCAGTTCTCAGTATTGCGCCGGCAGTTCACGTATTTAAATCCGACCTGATCCACGGATTGAAAGAAGCTGTTCTGAGCGCCGGTGAAAGCCGACGCCAGCGCCGGTTTCAGCACGTTCTTACAATTGTTCAAGTTTCATTAGCTATGGTTCTGCTCAGCACCTCAATTTTATTCACCGGTGGTTTAATTCGCTTGCAAAAGATAAACCTCGGTTTTCAGCCTGAGCATACGCTTGCTTTTCCGGTGGATTTAGCAGAACCAAAATACAATCAGCAGCAGCGTGCATCTGTTTTTCGTGAACTGGAAACCTGCCTCAGTATGCTTCCAGGCGTGCTTGCCGCGGGAGCAGGCGCGCAGTTACCGCTTCAATACAACATCTCGAAAACTACCCTGGACAATGTTGGGGGACGTCCAATCTCAAGAGAAAAACTGACAGGAATTGCGTATGCTGCTTTGAGCGGCGATTATTTCCGGGCGCTCGGCACACAGGTTCTTTCCGGACGTGGTTTCACTGCTCATGATAACAGCGCATCGGAGCCGGTAGTGGTCATCAATCAGGCTGCTGCGCATCAGTATTTTGGATCTGAGAATCCGGTAGGCCAACAGATTGAGCCGGTACTGTGGAACGGCTCGGGAGACAGCACCCGACCCAGAACAATCGTCGGCGTGGTTGCAGATATCAAATTGACCGGCATTGCGGATGCCGCGCTGCCAACTGTGTATTGGCCCTTTGAGCAGATTCCTTCCAGCAGTGCTTTGTATGTGATTGTACGAACTGCCGGCAATCCTTCAATGCTTGTACCCGCGATTCGTGCCCAGATGCTTGCTCTCGACAAAAGCTTGCCTCTTTATAATGTTCAGTCTCCTACCGAATTGGTTCGTGGTTCGCTGAAACAGCCTTTGCATCTCACTGCGGTTGTTGCCACATTCGGGATGTTGGCTTTGGTTCTTACCGCAATTGGAGTATTTGGAATAATTACTTATAATGTTGCGCAGCAAACACGTGAAATTGGGATTCGTATGGCTTTGGGAGCGCAGAGAAGAGAAGTGCTTAGCGGGTTTCTCCGGCAAGCGGCACTCCTAGCCACAAGCGGGCTTGTTTTAGGATTAGGAGGATCAATCGCCATGGGAAGATTTCTGCAAAGTTCCTTTTTTGGCGTGCCGGTATCAGAACCGGGAGCAACGGCTATCGCCGCATTTGTACTTCTTTGCGTTGTTCTCACCGCCAGCTTTTTTCCCGCTCTTCGAGCTACACGTATCGATCCTTTGAAAGCCCTGCGCTACGAGTAAGTTGCTCCAGTTTTCTACTTGCCTACGGAAGAACTCCCCCTGCGCTCTGCGCGTGTCGGATAAATGCTTCGGCTTGCCGGAAACCGGATTCGATGCCCCGGAACCGCGCTACCTCGGACTGTAAAGCATAGAACTTATCCGGCGATTGGGAAGCATGGGCATAACAGGCGGCGTGTTTGCGCGATTCAGTAGCGGAAATATCAACGTAGTCCGTGGGCGTAAACATCAGCGTATCCTCGCCGCTTGAGACTTCGTAATAGTAGAAAGCAAAGCTTCTTCCCAGGTGAAGCCAAGCATCATAAGCCAGATTTGAGATGGCCCGATGGTCGGCGTGGTTATCAATGGGCCAATGCGTAAACAGAACGTCTGGTTTTTCACGCGCAATCAAATTTCGGAATTTTTCGTAGTGGGCCGGATCAACTATGGCGCTTCCATCGCACTGCCCGGCAAACACCGGCTTGGCTTTTAATATTCCGCAGGCTTTCTCCGCTTCTGCTAACCGAATGCCAGGGCCCGCGTTCGGTGCTGCTTCCGAACACTCCCGTTCACCACGGTTTAAATAGAACAGCGTCACGGAATGCCCCAGATCGGTGTACCGGGCCACCGTGCCGCCGCAGCCATACTCAGGGTCGCCCGGATGCCCGCCCGTCACAACTACCTTTAGTTTTCGATTTGCTGCTGTTGTATCTTGTGCCGGCAGCGGCAACACAGAAATCGAACCGGCCATAAATCGACGGCGCGAAAGGAAAGGCATGTTTCATTGTCCGGTTATTTTGTGCTGGTCGGCAGGGCATTCCCTGTTGTCACTGCCGCCGGTTGCAGATATTTTCCGTACCAAGCCAGATAACGCTCATAGCGATCCCGAATAAAGCTAGGCCGTTTAAAGCCGTGAAACTCGCCGGGATAAATCACCAGTTCCGTAGGAACGCCTAAAGTTTGCAGAGCCTGGTACATCTGCTCGCCGCCGATCAGCGGGACGTTAAAATCTTTATCGCCGCCCATAAACAGCGTGGGCGTGTGGATATGGTCTGCTTTGAAAAATGGGTACGACAACTTCAGCCAGGCTTGCGGATTGTGCCACGGCGAACCGATTTCGTTGTCGTATTGATACGTGTATTGGTCAACTCCGTACAATCCAAACAAGTTCGCGCTGCCCGCTCCGCTGATAGCCGCTTTAAATCGTGAATCGGCGGCAATGGTGTAATCGGTCAGAATGCCGCCATAGCTCCAGCCGCCAATCGCCAAGCGCTGCGGATCGGCCAGGCCCGAGTTGACAACGTAATCAACCGCCGCCAGCAGGTCAGCTACCTCTTTGTTGCCCCAATCAGCAAAAATGCTTTCGCCGTACTTTTCGCCGCGACCGGAACTGCCGCGATAATTCACGTTAACTACCACATATCCATTTGCCGCGAACAACTGCCGCTCGAAGGAAAACGCGTGCGCATCCTGGCCATTCGGGCCGCCGTGGATGCGCAGCAAGGTCGGGTACTTCCTGCCGCTTTCGTAGCTAACCGGCTTCGTCACTAAGCCGTGAACTTCGGTTCCGTCATGGCTTTTGAAGCTGATATTTTCCGTTGCGCCCAACTGCCATTCCGCCAGCAAGGAATCGTTTTGCGATGTCAGCTTGCGAAAACCGCCGCCATCCAAAGCGAAAATTTCCGCTGGCGCATTGTCCGTGCTTTTGAGCATCGCCATATGGCCGCCCTGAAACGAAGAAGCGGAAGCTGTCATGTCTCCGCCAACCAGTCGCTCCACGGTTCCGTCGTTCAGGGAAATTTGAACCGGATATTCCGAGCGGTCATCTGCCACCAGTGCCGTTAGCGAACTGCCGTCCTGCGAAAATACCGGGCTGGCCGCTCCGCGATCGAGCTTGGGCGCCACAATGCGTGCCGCACCACCAGCCGCAGGCACCACAGCCAAGCGGTTCAAGTTATAAGCCGAATACTTGCTTTGGCTGCCTTGCAGATAAGCGATCAGTTTATTGTCGGGGCTCCAGGCCAGCGGTCCGCTGTCCGGTCCGGGAAAATTAGTCAGTTTCTGTGGAACCGCGCCGCTGCGCGCTTCCACTACGAATACGTCGGTATTCAGCGTCCGGTCGGGATCTTTGTCCTCGCTGCTGACAAACGCGATGCGCGTTCCATCCGGTGACCAGCCCGCTTCCGCGTCGTCGTGGTCACCTGTTGTTACCTGGTCCAGCTTTTCCGTGGCGATGTCGAATAGGTAAATATGGTTGCGCTTCGTACCGGAAAGATAACCTTCCTGGTCCTGTTTAAAGTGGTAGCGATTAATTACCACCGGTTTAGGCGGCTTCGGGGCTGCCGGTGGCGCACCGGGCTTCGGATCTTCGATTTCCCCTTCTTCTTTTGGCTGTAAAATCATAAGAAGCTTCTTGGAATCAGGCGACCATTCGTAGCCGGAAAGATTGAAATCCTTGAAATGCGTCAACTGGTAAGCCTCGCCGCCGCGACGGTCCAGCAGCCATACTTGCGGGCCTTTGGTTTTGCCGGGCCGCGAGGAAACAAATGAAACGTATTTCCCGTCCGGACTCCAGCGCGGTGAACTGGCCGATTCGGTATCGTGCGTCAATTGAAGCTGCTGCGCGCCGTCCCAACTCACCATAAACAGATTGGCAATGCGTTTATCTGCATCGCGATCTACTGCTGTCACCGTGTACGCCACCCAGTTTCCGTCCGGAGAAACTTGTGGACTGCTGACTTCGCGCAAACGGTCCGCATCGTTCACCGTGATCGGTTTCCTCGCAGTCGATTGTGAGAATGCGGCCGGCGGACACAAAACCATTGCGGAAACGGACAGGAACACTCCAAGCAAGCGTAAGCGGGAAAAAGTCATTTATTTACCTGTATCGGTTGGCAGACCTGCTTCGGTCCTGGAGTTCGCGCTCTCAACGTTGAGATAAGGAATTTACCGTTCGCGATCCTATGTGAATTCTAAACCCATTGACGATAACAGACTGCCTGTTGCAGCATTTAAATGGAAATAACTCCGCTGATCTGGTATCTGTAAACATTAACAATTTTATGAAGCGTTCCTCCTGCCTCGGTTTTTTCCATCTCTGCCTGATTCCTTTATTCTGTCTGGCGCAAACAACGTCCGAAAGCTCATCAAGCGGAGTTGACCTGACCGCCATCGACAAAAGTGTAAACCCCTGCCGGAATTTTTACCAATACGCTTGCGGCAACTGGATGAAAGCAAATCCGGTTCCCGCCGAATACTCCATCTGGGGCCGTTTCAATGAATTGCAGGACCGCAATCTGGCCATCCTGCACCAGATTGCCGAGGATGCCGAAAAGAACCAGCATCGCTCGCCGGTTGACCGCGAAGTCGGCAGTTTTTACGGCTCCTGCATGGATGAGAAAGAGGTGGAAAAAGCCGGCGCCGCTCCGCTTGCATCCGAGTTGGACCGCATTAAAGCCATCAACAGCAAATCCGATCTGCCTGCCGAAGTTGCGCGGCTGCACAATCAGATGGTGCCTATGTTTTTCGGCTTCACTGCTGAGCCTGACCCGGATAATTCAAAGCTTGATATCGCCACTGCCGACCAGGGCGGTTTAGGGCTGCCGGAAAAAGGATTCTACACCCGCACCGGCCCGAAAGACGAGGAAACGCGCAAAAAATATCTAGCCCATATTTCCCGCATGTTCCAGTTGTTAGGCGATTCTTCTGCTGCGGCGGACGCCAAAGCAAACGCGGTGATGGCGCTTGAAACCAAATTGGCCCAGGCTTCGCTGGACAATGTTTCCAGGCGCAATCCCCATCTGCTGGTTCACAAGATGCCCGCTTCCCAATTCGAAGCGGCCAATCCTGTTTTCGATTTCAAGCAGTATTTTGCTGATCGCTCCACGCCCAGTTTTGAAACTTTGAATGTGAGCGTTCCCGATTTTTTCAAAGGCTTGGATAATGCCTTGAACGCCGCCAGTGTGGATGATTTGAAAACATACTTAACCTGGCATTACGTGTCATCTTACGCGCCGGAACTCAGCACACCGTTTGTGAACGAAAGCTTCGATTTTTACCAGCGTTATCTCACCGGCGCGAAGCAGTTGCAGCCGCGCTGGAAGCGATGCGTTCAATTAACCGACCGGGAACTAGGCGAAGCCTTGGGGCAGAAATACGTTGAGAAAGCTTTCGGGCAGGGAAGCAAGCAAAAAACGCTGGAACTAGTAGGGCTGATTGAGAAATCAATGAGGAGCGATATCGATTCGCTTTCCTGGATGAGCGCGGCCACCAAACAGCAGGCATTGGACAAACTGCGCGGCGTCACGAACAAAATCGGCTACCCCGAGCGATGGCGCGATTATTCCAGCATCCAGCTTGTGAGCGGCAGTTTGTTTGAAGATTTCACAAACACTCACGAGTTTGAAGCGCGGCGCAGGTTGAACAAAATCGGCCAGCCGGTGAACCGAGCCGAATGGGGCATGACGCCGCCCACTGTTAACGCTTACTACATGTCGAGCCAGAACAATATCAACTTTCCCGCCGGTATTTTGCAGCCTCCGTTTTATAACAACTCCGCTGATAGGGCGGTGAACTTCGGCGGCATCGGCGCGGTAATCGGGCATGAACTGACGCACGGCTTTGACGATCACGGGCGGCAGTTCGACGGCGACGGCAACCTGCGCGACTGGTGGACCAAGCAGGACGAAGAAGAATTCAAGAAACGCGCCGACTGCCTGGTGAATGAGTATTCAAAATTCAGTCCGGTACCCGGCGCAAACGTGAATGGCCGCCTGACTTTGGGCGAGAATGGCGCTGATAATGCCGGTATTCGCTTGGCTTACATGGCGCTGCTCGGAGGCTTAGATAATGGAACCGTCGGCAAAGAAAAACTAGACGGCTACACGCCGCAGCAACGTTTCTTTTTAGGCTATGCCCAAGTCTGGTGCCAGAACGGACGCGAGGAAGCCATGCGCTTGAGAACCCAAACCGATCCGCACTCGCCCGGCGAGTTCCGCGTCATCGGCGTTGTGCAGAACGATCCCGATTTTGCTACTGCCTTCGGCTGTTCCGCCGGTCAGCCTATGGTTGCCGCTGGCGGAGGATGTCGGGTGTGGTAAGCGAGGGTCGTTTTTTTAGCGAGTGGCATGATCTTTGCCTGGATGTTAGCAGCACCCATTGAAAATTTTTCCACTCAATAAATTTTAGATTTGTTAGAAACATTTCAACATTAAACCTGATCACATTGTCCAAGAATATCGTTGATAAAGATATCAATTACGTTTCAATAGCAGAACCTGATAAGGACAAACATAAATGTTCAAATTATTAGCCACCGCTTTGAGTTTTTTGGCTCTCTAAGGGACGCTGTTGTCGGCCTTCGCGCAGCAGGTTCCGGTAGCGTTGCCTTTCCAGAAACCTGTTTTCTACGGAGCCAATTTCGCCGGAGAACAAATTGACCCCTCAACGGGCAGCTTGAACTACAGCTTGCCTATATTGCTGATTCAAAACAATTCACATGCGAAAACGCCACTGGAATTGAGCTACAACTCGCAAATCTGGCGCGCCAATCGAACAGGTGTTCATTCTTCCGCCGTCGATGTCGGCTATGGCTATGGATGGACGTTAATGTTTGGAGCAATACAGTAAAGTTCCAATTCATCGGGAAGTCAATCGTACTCCTTTCTCGACGAGTTCGGTGCCGCTCATCCTTTAAAGGTAGACAGTTCTTCCGGGCTGTGGACCGCATCAGGCGATGGCTTGTCCTATGACCCTGCATCCCAGACCTTGCCTTCAAAGATGGATCTCGATGGACGATGGGTAGCATCTCCGCTTCTGGCGAACCGGATGCTGGAACGCTGTACCCAACAATATTGGTTGATTCAAGCGGCCACTCAACCACTGTGGAATATCAAAACGGCCGCGACAGCGCGAATCCAAATACCAGCGCGCGTATTGTTTCCGTGGTTTCGAATGGCAATGTTCAAGCTTCGTTTATTTATTCTTCGCTGCACTTGGCTCAAATCGAGAATGTTTCGACCAGCCACAATTACACACTCACTTTCAATGAAACAACAATAGCCGCTCCGTTCGGGCCATCAACCCGCCTCCAGATTTCTTCTTTAGCTTCTATTCAGGCAACGGGTGATCCTAAGCCTTATGCCTATGATTACAACGGTTTTGGAGAACTTGCCCAAGTAACAAACCCGCATAATTTCAGCCTTGCTTGGACGTATACAAATTTCACTTTCGCTAATGGCGCAACCAATCGCGAAATAGAATCAAGAACAATCAAAGCAGGTGATTCGGCGGATGCGCGGGTTTCCCGGTTTATACGGCCCAGTTCCGACTCTGGTTTAACAGTACATAGCCAATTGTCGGTAGCTTCACCGGATTCCACGGAGACATTTCAATTCCAAACATCCGGGGATGCTCAACAGCTTGGCCTACCGCTCTCACGGACAATTTCTTTTGCTAACTCAAAATTAAGTTCAACTCAGAATTTCGTTTGGAGCAAGGGCTTTGATAGCGAGATCCCGCAGCTTCAAAACTCGGCTTCGCTGGAAATAGACAGCACGGGAGTGACAAGAAACAGCACCCGCAACTATTTGGACAAGACGCCCAATACAGCAACATCGAACCCAAGCGCACAGAGAGTGCAATGCGAAGTTGGGGTAAAAGGAATTATTACGAACTGCGGAGGCTTTGGTCCCGATCCCTGTGTTATTGAATGCAATGGCGATACGGGTGGGGATGGATCTGATGACGACACCAACGTTAATTTCAGTGACGATGGCTTTCAAAGCATAGAAGTCCAAGGGCATTTCGTGCCCGTTCCGGTCGATAATGCGCCGTTGAATCAGACATTGAATTTTAAGCCGGGCATTGACTTCAGTGGTGATTTTATTTACATCGATGGCGTTAACACTGGTGTTTCTGTTCCCAATTCCCAAATGAATGCGGATGATATAGGGAACAATCTCTTGTTAGGCTCGACTATCATTGACCTAGCAGGTGTTTTCGTCAAAGAAGGGTTGGAACTGGATGCGGCTGCGGAAACCGCGCTTGAGCAGCTTACTGCAAATAAAGCTGCCGGTAATGCCGGGGAGAAAGCTGTTCTTGATTATCTTGGAGTAGAAAAGAACACCAGTATTCGAATCGACTCTGCTACCAAAACAGCTAGTTATAGGATTCCAGATTTTATCACTCAAACAGTAATAGGCGAGATCAAGAACTACACAACAACACTCAGGTTTACAACCCAAATCGAGGATTCGATGATTTTCGCCAAACAAACCGGACGCACTTTTGAACTCTGGACTCGTTCCAATACTCCTCTTGCAGTTGATTTGCAGACTCTCATATCTGAAGGTGCAATCGTACATAGAATAATCCCCGGTATGTAAACGTGAGAGAAGTATGAATTTTAAGGAGAAAAGTTTAGCATGTGGATACCACCGAGTGAGCCGGAAGAAGAGGATGATGATGAGAACGTCGTTGACGATCCACAGCACATCCAGGATTTGATTCAGCAATTCAAGAGCAGCCCGAATTACATTCCGCCGGAGATGAGAGAACAGGTGATGGCGGAACGTAGCCGTGAGTTCGAAAGGCTTATACAACCTTTCCGACAGAAAGTTGAGGAGCTAGGGATTATATTTACGCGACACGGTTTCAATGAAATACTTTCGAATAAGAATAATTTGACTAAATACAAGTTGATTCTGCCACACATCATTGAAAATTTACCCAAGTACGATGAGGCTGGGTGGCACTCTACTTTTGCAAGTTTACTGGCAACGCCCCGTGCTGGCAAAGACGGTGCAGAAGCGTTGATACAAGACTTCTTCCGCACTCAATGGAAGTGGGAAGCTGGTTCTTTCTTAGAAGATAACCCGCACCCTAGCGTAGCTTCGGATCTAATCAAAATTCTGGAAAATCCCGAATATGGGAAGGCTCGGCAGCGTGTGGTTGTGGCGCTCGCCAAAACGCGCGATTCGCGCGCGTTTGATGTGATCTCGAAGCTGGTGGATGACCCGGACCTCACCGGCCATGTGATTGAGGCGTTCGGTATTATCGGCAATCCGCGCGCCATTCCGTTAATTGAGCCGTATCTTTCGCATAAAATGGCTTGGATCAGAAAGGCAGCCGCTAAAGTGCTGAAGCGTCTTCAACCTTCTACCTTGATTCAGTAAGCATGTACTAACAAGTGTTGCAGGGTTTAATTCTCTTACTCGTGCGCGATTCCAACGTTAGCAATCGCGCCTTCGAGTTCACGCGACGCGTCAAAATCCGCTGGCAGTTCCTTGTGCAAAGCTGATGCAATCGCATCGGCAATTACCCGGCCATGAAAGCGGCCGTTCTCAATGAAAACTTCGTTGGTATGTACGCCGGCCACAATGACGCCTGCCAGATACAGCCCTTTGCGCTGGCTTTCGAGCGTTTCCGGGTTCGTCACCGGACGCAGTGTTTCCGGGTCCAGGTGTACGCCGTGACGTTCCATAAACTCGAAATCGGGCCGGTAGCCGATCATCGCAAAAACAAAATCGTTCTTGATGATGATTTCGCCTTCCGGCGTATCCAGCACCGCCTCGAACGGGCGAATCTCTTTCACGCCCGAATGCGGATAAGCCTTGATTTCCCCGTTCTTGATGCGGTTCTCAATGTTGGGCTTAATCCAGTATTTAACGTTGTTGGAAATGCCCGCTCCGCGATACACCATCGTCACGCGCGCTCCGGTCCAATACAGTTCCAAAGCCGCAATTGCCGCGGAGTTCTTGGCTCCCACTACCAGCACGTCCTGGTTGTAATAAGGGTGAGCTTCCTTATAATAATGAATCACTTTGGCCAGGTCCTCGCCCGGCACGTTTAAGCGGTTCGGAATATCGTAATAGCCGGTAGCAAGAATCACTTTCTTGGCGCGGTAGCAGCAGTGTTCGTCGCGCACCGTTTCAGTGCGAACGAGGAAGTCTCCATCTTCGCCGTCAATGCCAAGCACCCGTTCATACTGATGAATGTTCAAGCCGTAGTGGTCGGCCACGCGGCGGTAGTATTTCAACCCTTCGGTACGGCCCGGTTTTTCGTTCAGCGACGTCATGGGAATATCGCCGATTTCCAGCAGTTCCGGCGTGGTGAAAAACACCAGGTTCGTCGGGTAATGGTAAATCGAATTCACCACGCAGCCCTTATCGAAGGAAATGTTGGAAATCCCGCGCCTTTCCAACTCGATGCCGCAGGCAAGTCCGGTTGGGCCTGCTCCCACAATCGCTACATCAAACTGTTCCATATTATTAAACCTTTGGTCCACGTCCGGTTTATCCGGTTTCTACAACAACCCTGCTACGCGCTCGTAAACGCTTTCCAATACTTGCGGTAGTTCGTTCGTATTCTTGCCTGCGCCTTCGGCCATGTCGGGCCTGCCGCCGCCTTTGCCGCCGATCTGCTTCGCCAGGTCGCCCACCAGTTTGCCGGCCTGCACTTTCCCGGTCAGGCTTTTGCTGACCGCGCCCACTATCGAAACATCCGCGCCGTTGACCGATGCCAGCACAATCACCGCTTCACCGAATTTGTTCCGCAGCGAATCGGCCAGCGAGCGCAGTTGCGCGCGGTCCAGCCCTTCCACCTTTTCCGATAAGACAGTGGTTCCGTTGAAACTGCGGCCTCGCAATTTCTCGGTTTGCGCTTGCGCCATTTTTTCTTTTAACTGGTCCACTTGCTTTTGCAGTAGCCGTTGTTGTTCCAGCAGTTTTTCCACCTGCTCCAACACGGTAGCGTCTGTGGCATGAAGCAATTGTCCTGCTTTCTGGAAAGCCGCCGTGGTTTGTTGATAGCGTTCTAAAGCGCCGATGCCGGTAATCGCTTCAATACGGCGTACGCCCGCTGAAATGCCGCCCTCGTAAACGATCTTGAACAAGCCGATATCGCCGGTACGGCTCACGTGCGTGCCGCCGCAAAGCTCCTTGCTGAAGCCTGGAATCTGCACCACGCGCACCTGGTCGCCGTATTTTTCACCGAACAACGCCATTGCTCCGGTTTGCAGGGCTTGATCGAGATCCATGATGTCCGTGCAGAGTTCCGTGTTCCGCAGAATCTGCTCGTTCACCAGGCGCTCCACTTCGTTCAATTCATCGCCGGTCATCGCGGCGTAGTGCGTGAAATCGAATCGCAAACGGTTCGGCTCCACCACGCTGCCCGCCTGCTTCACATGCGTTCCCAACACTTGCCGCAGAGCGGCATGAAGCAGATGAGTCGCCGTATGGTTGCGCATGGTGGCGCCGCGGGAAACTCGGTCCACCTGGCCAATCAAGTGTTGCCCTGTTTTAAGGGGCCGCAACACCCGGATCTTCTGGACCATGGTTCGCGGCGTCGGTTTATAAGCGCCTTCCACTACCGCCACGCGTTCCCGAGTTTCCGGGTCAAGCAGAAATCCGGTGTCGCCTACCTGTCCGCCGGATTCGGCGTAAAACGGAGTTTTCGCAAACACCGCTTCCCCCGTTCCCTCATTGAGTTCCGCAACAGGATTTTTGTCCGTTGAAATTAACTGCGCTATCTCCACCGGCGCTTCGTAGGTTTCGCGCAAAAATTCCACCGCGTTCAGTTCCTTATAGGCTTCCGCAATCCGGGCTTTGTCCCCGCCCTTCCAGTTTTTGCGTGCCTGTTCCTGCTGCTTTTCCATTTCGGCAGTGAAGCCGCTTCGGTCAATTTGCAGACCGAACTCGCGGGCCATTTCTTCCTGCTCATCGAGCGCCAGCCCGAATGTGTCGTACAGCTTGAACGCCGCCGCGCCGGGCAGCACACCGCCAGCAGCGGATTTTGCTTCGTCCTGGAAAAAACGCTCCGCAATCTGGAACGTAGAAGCATAGCGGTTTTCTTCTTCGCGCACAATCCGCGCTACGCGGTCAACGCTTTCGAGCATTTCCGGGTAAGCATCTTTCATGTGTTCCGCGACAAAGCCGGTCAGCTTATACAAGTAAGGCTCGTTGAAACCGGCCATGCGCCCGTTGCGCATCGCGCGGCGCATAATTTTACGCAGCACGTAGCCGCGCCCTTCGTTAGCGGGAAGCACGCCATCATGAATCAGGAAAGCCGTTGCGCGCGCATGGTCGGCGTTGATGCGCAGCACTACATCTTTTCGCTGGTCCGCGCCATATTCAATGTGCAGCAGTTCACCGGCCCGGTCGATAATCGGCCGGATCAGGTCCGTTTCATAGTTGGTGATCTTGCCTTGCAGTACGGCGGCAATGCGCTCCAGGCCCATGCCTGTATCGATTGAAGGACGCGGTAGCGGAATCATGCTGCCATTTTCCGAACGGTCAAACTGCATGAACACCAGATTCCAGATTTCCACAAAACGACCGCCGCCATCGAGCGGAAACTGTTCCTGCTCGCGGCCCGGTTCGGCCGCTGCGGGGCCTAGATCAAAGTGGATTTCCGAGCAAGGGCCGCAAGGACCGGTTTCGCCCATCTGCCAGAAATTATCTTTTTCATCCAGCCGGAAAATACGCTCCTGGGGAACTCCGGCTACTTCCTGCCACAGTCGTTCCGCATCGTCATCTTCGCGAAAAACAGTGACGTACAGTTTGTCTTTCGGCAAGCCGTACCAGTTCGAGCCAGTCACCAGTTCCCAGGCTGCGGCAATCGCTTCTTTCTTGAAATAATCGCCGAAAGAAAAATTGCCCAGCATCTCGAAAAACGTATGATGCCGCCGCGTGTAGCCGACATTATCAAGGTCGTTGTGCTTGCCGCCGGCTCGCACGCACTTCTGCGAACTGGTAGCCCGGCTGTAATCGCGCTTTTCCAGTCCGAGAAAAACTTCCTTAAACTGATTCATACCCGCATTGGTAAACAACAGTGTCGGGTCGTCAACCGGCACTAACGATGAGCTGCGAACGATTCGATGTCCTTGGGCGGCAAAATATTGAAGAAACTTTGCCCGCGTTTCACTTCCCGTCATGGTGATGCTTTCAGTGTCTCATTACTGTTTAAGTTGTTGAATTTTTTGAGATGAGGGAATTCGATTTTACGGGCGCTCGTGTTCGGAATTGGCTATTCTGGATAAGATGAAAGCCGTTGGCGCGACCCATCAATATCACGTTGAGCGGATTAACGGTAGGGAGGTAGAAAAGCCTTTGCCGAAACGGTTGCATGCGCTTGTGCAAACCTGGCTGCTTCGCACCTTCTTTCAGCAGAATTTTGCGGGCCTGGTGATTTTAGCGGAACTCGATGTGCTGGTGGGGAACGGCGATTGGCTGGTGCCGGACATCATAATCGCTAACGAGAAAGCGCGTTTCCATAACGACATGTTGGCTGACCCGCCCCTGCTCGCCATTGATATCTTGTCTCCCCGGCAAGGCTTGGGCGAGATGATCACGAAATGCGAAGAACTACACCGCATCGGTACGCCCCTTTGCTGGATCGTGTGGCCGGAAAAGCGGGCGGCCTGGCATTATCAGGCCGCCCATGTGCCGGAACAGGTCGAGACTCTGCGCTTTGGCGAATTTGCTCTGCCGATTGCAGCAATCTGGGAACATCTACCGATCGAGCAGGACGCATGACCCTGCTGCGCCACCATCGTTTTCTGCCTGATACGTCAAAACACTTATGGCCACCACTAAAAAAGCTGCTTCCAAACAGGAATACACTGATCCCGATCTCCGCGAGAAACTGAAAGAAAAAATCAAAGCGGGAGATAAAGGCGGGCGACCCGGCCAATGGAGCGCGCGCAAAGCGCAGTTGCTGGCCCAGGAATATAAACACGAAGGTGGAGGATACAAAAAGCCTCCTACCAAAAAACAACAAAGCTTAAATAAGTGGACCGAAGAAAAATGGACTACGGCGGACGGCAAAAAAGCGGTTCGCGGCAAAACCACTGCTCGCTATCTTCCCAAAAAAGCATGGGACCGGTTAAGCCCGGCGGAAAAAAAGGCTACGGAAAAGGAGAAAGAGTCCGGCTCACGCAAGGGAAAACAGTTTGTGGCGAACACGAAAGCAGCCGTTGCCGCGCGTAAAAAAGCTACCAAGAAAACAACGGCCAAAAAAGCCGCGAAGAAAACCGCAGCGAAGAAAAAATCCTGAACTATACGTGTTCCAGTTCCGCCGGGTCAAGCACTACTTCTTCCGTAATCTGGTCGGCTGGGTTGCCTGCCGTAATGCCGAACCGCACCGCTACATCAGGAGCATAACGGGCTAAATCCTGGCGCAAACGAAGCAGAGCCAAATCTTTTGCTTTGGCTTCCAGCATGACATCAAACACCAGATCGGAGTGAGTCCGGCAGAACGAGATGAATTCAAACGGATTGTTGAACGCCGCGTGGCCGGTCCAAATCGGTGCTTGCAGAACTGTTTTCTTTTTGCCGGTTTTTTTATCCTTCCGGCTCACTTCGCGCATCTCCGTGCGCGGCGACGAGTAGTGAATTTTCGGCCTTTCGTTCTCCGGCCAAGTGGATAGAAATTTCTCCAGCGTGGGGCGCAGCGCCAGCCGTTCCGGGTTCAAACACCAGAAATGTTGCACGTCAAAAATCAATCGCACGCCGGTGCGCTCATGAATGCGGATCACGTCTGCGGCGCTGTAACGCAGGTCGTCATGTTCCAGCACCAGCCTTGCTTTTACCCGCTCGGGCATATGCTCGTCCCAAGTGCTGCACCAGCGGTCAATGCCGCTTTCGTTGTCGCCATAAGAGCCGCCCGCATGGATCACCATCACTGCTTCGTCGTCCAGTTCCATGCTGTCCAGAATCTCCGCCTGGCTGCGCAGATCCCAGATGCTTTTATCCCGTAATACCGGGTCCGGGCTGTTCAGCACCACAAACTGCGAAGGATGAAAAGAAAGCCGGACGTTCATGTCCTTCACGCGTTGGCCGAAATCGCGTAGTTCCTGCCTGCATTCTTTCACCTGATTGTGGAACTGCTTCAGATCGGGATGCGTGGCATAAGGAGCGATGTCGGATGACATCCGGTACATGCTGATGTTGTGCTTAGCCAGGTAATCCAGAACGCCATGCAGATGTTCAAGGGAAACTTTCAGGTGCGGATTGGACTGCCAGCGCCGGGCATCACCGGTTTTCATGCCGGGAACACCCAGTACTTTCACGGGAAACCCTAAACGAAGATAATTCATGGAACTGTTCCTGTTGAGTGGACGCGAAACGCGGTGCTTCCCATACTCTCACAGTTCAGGTGAGTTCCCGGTCGCGTGTTTCGGTTAGAAATAGCGCGCTCATCGCCGCCAGCAGAAAGGCTCCAGCGCAGCAGTAAAAACTATAGGAAAGGCCGTGGGCTTCGCTTGCTGCGCCGATGATGGTCGGGCCGAATGCGCTGACGCTCCGTGCCGCGTTGTAGGAAATGCCCAAAGCCGTGGAGCGGATCGCGGTGGGAAACAATTCGTTGCCGATCAGGGCTGATCCTGTAAAGAAGCCTGTTCCAAAGAAAGCCGTGGCGCAGGCCGCAACAAAAATCATGGACGGAGTACGCGCCGCCGCAAACCAGAACGTCATCCCCGAAGCCAAAAGCAGGTAAACGAACATAATTTTCCGGCGGCCCCAGGCATCAGCGATTACCCCGAAAACCAGATAACCGGGAAACATGCCAATCAGGTTCAGCAGCGTGAGAAAAACATAAACGTTTCCCATCGGAAACCCGCGGCCGCCCTGCTGCACCGGCAGCGCCAGATAAGCCGGAATCCAACTGAACAAACCCCACCAGGCAAACATGCCGCATGCGTTTACCGCAAAAAGCGCGATCAAGGAAGGCCATGCTGTTCGCCACACCCCGCTTGTGTTTAAAACTTGGCCGCTACTTTTTTGTTCCTCCCACAGCTTGGATTCAGGAACGTTGCGCCGAATCCAGAACACAGTCAGCGCGGGCAGGATGCCGACGAAGAAAACGGATCGCCAGCCGAAGCGCGTAATTAATAAGCCCGCAGTGATAGCTGCTAATGCATAGCCAATCGCCCAACTGCTTTGCACCAGCGCCATCGCCCGCCCGCGTTGATGAGTGGGCCACGATTCGCCCACTAATGCCGCACCGGTGTTCCATTCGCCGCCCATTCCCAAACCTAAAACAAAACGGCAGAACCCGAGTGCGCCCACGCTGTTGCATAAGCCGCAAGCAAAGGTGGACATTGAATAGGTAAGTATGCTCACGCTCAACAAGCGCCGCCGCCCATATCGATCCGCGAGAAAGCCGAAGATCACGGCTCCCACCGAGGAAGCGAGCAGCGTGACTGTGTTTAATAATCCGGCAGTCGTTTTGCTCATGCCGAAGGTGCGCGTCAGTGTGGTCAGCACTAATGAATACAGCATCACGTCAAAAGCGTCGAGCATCCAGCCAAGACCGGCAGCAACCAGCGTTCTTTTTCGGGCTTCCACCGTTTCATGCTCTCATCTGCTTGTATCTTGAAAAACAGCACCTATGCGAATCGCCATTGATACAGGAGGCACGTTTACCGATTGTGTTTACTTTGCTAACGGGCAGTTGCAGCTTCTGAAAATTCCTTCCACTCCGGCTGACCCCGGTTACGCGGTAGCGCAGGCGGTAGGCCGCATCACCCAAAAAAACACTGCCGAAGTTCGCCACGGCACAACCGTCGGCACCAATGCGCTGCTTGAACGAAAAGGCGCTCGTGCTTGTTTCGTAACTACGGCGGGCTTTGAAGACAGCCTTTCGATAGGTCGCCAGGCGCGTCCGCGTTTATATGACTGGTTTGTGCAAAAAGATCCGCCGCTGATTCCGGAATATTTGTGTTTTGGCGTGAACGAGCGTACTGCCGGCGATGGAACAGTTTTGAAAGAAGTGAGCGCCGCGGAACTGGAACGCATCGCAACCTGCGTGCGTGAAAGTAAAGCTGAATCAGTAGCTGTTTCGTTTCTGTTTTCGTTTGCCAATCCTGCCAATGAACAAGCGGTTGTGGAAGCGTTGCGCCGTCTAAACCTGCCGGTTTCCGCTTCTCATGAGATTCTGCCGGAGTTCCGCGAATACGAGCGCGGCTCCACGGTGACGATTAATGCTTACCTTGCGCCGCGTATGCATTCCTACCTGACCGGTTTGGATCGAACATTAAACGTCAGCGGTTCGCAGCTCTACGTAATGCAATCTTCCGGCGGCATTATTCCGGCTCCCCTCGCGGCTCGTGAACCGGTGCGCACCATTCTGTCAGGACCGGCCGGCGGGGTGATCGGCGCAGCGTCAGTGGCTCGCGCGGCAGGTCTTCGCAAAATCCTGACGTTCGATATGGGCGGTACGTCTACGGATGTAGCCTTAGTGGATTTGCAGCGTGGATTGGTGACTACCAGCGAATACAAAATGATGGGAATGCCGGTAGCCGTTCCGGTGCTCGACATTCATACGGTGGGTGCAGGCGGCGGATCGCTGGCCTGGTTTAATCAGGGTGGCGTACTGGAAGTTGGGCCGCAATCGGCTGGCGCTGATCCTGGGCCTGTCTGCTACGGCAAAGGAACCGAGCCGACCGTGACTGATGCCAATCTGGTGCTGGGGCGTTTAGATCCGGATCTGTTTCTGAGCGGCAACATGAAACTGGACCGGCCCAGAACGCTGGATGAACTAGACCGCAGCAAAGGCAATTTGAGTAATAAAGAAATGTTTGCGGAAGGAATAATCGTGCTGGCGAATGCCCGCATGGAACAAGCGCTGCGCAGAATCTCGGTGGAGCGCGGCTTCGATCCGCGTGAGTTCGTGCTGCTCACCTTCGGCGGCGCGGGGCCGCTTCATGCTTGTGCGCTGGCCCAGGCGTTGCAGATTCCTGAAGTGTTAATTCCTCCGCTGCCCGGCGCTTTATCCGCTTACGGAATTCTGGTTTCTGATGTGGTGCGAGATTCTTCGCGCACGGTGATGCTGCCGCCCGGAGATGCCGCCATCGAATATCATTGGCATGATTTGGAGCGGCAAGAGAAAGGGATGCAAGCAGTCCGATCTCTCGATATGCGCTACCGCGGCCAAGGTTATGAAATTCCTGTTCCTTGGACAAAGAATGTGATGGAACAGTTTCACCGGCTGCACGAGCGGCAATATGGCTATGCGGACCGGACGCGGCCGGTGGAGATTGTGAATCTGCGGGTGCGCTTTATCGTGGCGAGCGAGCCCATTCCATTTCCCGCGTACCGGATTCAAAAAGGAAACGGCGAAACAGCAGTGCTGAAAACTGCCACCGTGATTGATGGCGGCAGGAAGCATAAAACAAAAATCTATGACCGAGCCAAGCTGCGCGCAGGCGATACATTCAAAGGGCCTGCGCTGATTACCGAATACAGCGCATCTTCGTATGTCCCGCCGTTCTGCTCGGTTGCGGTAGATAAGCATTTGAATCTGCGAGTGAAAATAAACCGTTCATGAAATCAACTATTGATCCGATTGAAACCGCGTTATTCGGAAGCGTGTTGCATTCCATTGCAGAAGAAATGGGTGCCGCTCTGCGTAGAACAGCATTCTCGCCGAACATTAAAGAACGCCGCGATTATTCCAGCGCAATATTCGACAAGCATGGCCAGATTGTGGCAATGGGCGACGATATGCCGGTGCATCTAGGGTCCATGCCGATGTCGGTCCGAGCGGTTCTCGACGCTCTGCAACTGGAACGAGGTGACGCTGCTTTCTTGAACGATCCGTTTCAAGGCGGAACCCATTTGCCGGATCTGACGGTCGTGATGCCGGTTTTTGTGAAAAATAAACGAAAACCTCAGTTTTACGTAGGCAATCGCGCCCACCATGCTGATGTCGGCGGCACATATCCGGGGAGCATGGGATTGTGCCGCGAAATTTATCAGGAAGGTGTTCGCATCCCGCCTTTAAAGTTGGTTCGGGGCGGGGAAGTGGACCGCAGCGTACTCGCTTTACTCCTGAACAATGTTCGTACTCCGCAGGAACGCGAAGGCGATCTGACCGCTCAATTGGGCGCTTGCCGCATTGGTGCGGAACGGATGCTGGAACTAGCGGCGAAGTACGGACTGGCGCGTTTGAATCGCAATATCCAATCGCTGCACGAATACTCAGAACAGTTTATGCAGAAGGAACTGCGCCGGTTTCCCCCAGGTGAAGCGAGCGCGCAGGATTTTCTTGATAACGACGGCATTAATGATCAGCCGATACGAATCTGCGTTCGAGTGGAAACCGATCCCGAACAGGAAAAGTTAACCGTTGATTTTACGAACACTGACCGGCAGATGGCGGGCAGTTTGAATGCAGTGTTTGCTATTACCTATTCGGCAGTATTTTATGTTTTGCGCTGTCTGCTGCCTCCGGAAGCTCCGGTCACTGCCGGATTAATGAAGCCGATTACAATTATTGCTCCTGAAGGAACGGTGGTGAACGCGCTGCCTCCGGCGGCAGTGGCAGGCGGCAACGTGGAAACCTCGCAGCGCATTGTGGATGTTCTGCTGGCCGCGTTTGCGCAACTGTTGCCGGAGCGGATTCCGGCAGCAAGCGCCGGCACCATGAGCAACGTCACTATCGGCGGCATCGATCCGCGAACCAATCGGCCCTTTGCTTACTACGAAACCATTGCGGGCGGCATGGGCGCGCGGCCCACGAGCAAGGGGCTTTCCGGCGTGCATACGCACATGACGAATTCTTTAAACACGCCTGCTGAAGCGCTGGAATTTGCTTATCCATTGCGGGTGCGCTCCTACGCTTACCGGCGCGGTTCAGGCGGCAAAGGCCGGTTTACCGGCGGTGATGGACTGATCCGCGAAATCGAATTACTGGCCGACGCGCAAACAACGATTCTGGCGGACCGGCGGAGTTTTGCTCCTTATGGCTTGCAGAACGGCGAACCGGGAGCAACCGGAAAAACAGAAGTGCTTGACGGCGAACAACGGACCGAATTACCGGGGCAGTGCAGCCGACAGCTTCGTGCCGGATCAATTCTGCGCTTGGAAACTCCTGGTGGAGGAGGTTGGGGTAGAACGGAAGAATAGTCTTGAGCCTCTTCCCGTACAATCGAAATCACATGCTCGCTTTGTGTTGCCGCGCATTCCGACTGAGTTTATTCCTGTTCCCGCTTTGCTTATATGCGGCTAAAAAGCCGATCACCCTGCGCGATCTGGCAACTGCCGCGCCGCGCTTTCGCGCGCCCAGTCCAATCTGGCAGCCCGGCGGAAAAATGTTTGCTTACGAGGAAAAAGGAAAATTGTGGTTATACGATGTGCCAGCGCGCCGCGCGAAGATCTGGCTTTCGCTCGAAGACCTCGATAAATCGGTAAAAACCGGCGAAAAAGCCGCTTCGCCTCCCGCGCCGTTTAACTGGCAGAACCGGCGCGTGAATACCAGCGGGCCGCAATGGTCCCGCAACGGTCGTTTGATGCTGGTCCCCACTGCTTCTGCTTCGTTTGTGATGGAAACAGGCAAATCGAAGCCCCGGAATGTTCTGCCGGAAATCAACGAGAATCATGTTCCTACCTTGTCGCCGGACGGACAATCCGTTTTATTCCGCCGCGAATCGAACCTTTTCGTTTTTGATCTGGAATCGAAGAAAACAGTGCAGCTTACCTTCGACGGTAGCCCAACTTTGTTGAACGGAAAACTGGATTGGGTTTACCCGGAAGAACTCGATCTGGGCACTGCGTTCTGGTGGTCGCCCGATTCCAAGCGGATTGCCTATTTGCAATTTAACACCGGCGACGAGTTGATTTACCCGCATGAAGACTTATTGAAGGAGCGGGCTGTGTATGAGCCGCAGCGGTACCCGCAGGCCGGCACTCCAAATGCGCTGGTGAAAGTCGGCGTCGTTTCCGCTTTCGGCGGCAATACCGCTTGGATGGATTTAGGCCCGAATAAAAACGTTCTGATCGCCCGCGTTAATTGGTTGCCCGATAGCAGCCGCTTGGCCATTCAACGCTTGAATCGGGTGCAAGATCGTTTGGATTTGTTGGCTGCTGATAGCAATTCCGGCCAGACCACCACTTTGTTGAGCGAACAGGACCAATACTGGGTAAACACTCACGACGATCTGTGTTTTCTACACAATGTCTCTCAGTTTCTCTGGTCCAGCGAGCGCACAGGCTTTCGGCATCTGTACTTGTACTCCACTGAAGGCCGGCAGTTGAAACAACTCACGTCCGGGAACTGGCAGGTAAATCGCGTGATTGCTGTTAATGAAGCGCGGCGTTTAGTATATTTTACTTCCACTCAAGCCGGTCCGCTTGAAGAACAGCTTTACAGCGTTTCGCTCGATGGAGGCAATCCGCAAAGGCTTTCACAACAGCCCGGAGTACACGATATTCGAGCGGACGAGGAAGCAGGAAATTACCTGGATGTGTTTTCTAATCCGACTACTCCACCGAGCGTCACTCTGCATGACGACTCCGGCAAGGAGCTGGCCGTCATGCAAAAACCGGACCGGACCGAAGCCGATCGCTTTGAGATTCTGCCGACTGAAATTGTCACGCTGAAAGCAGACGACGGAACACTGCTTTATGCTCGCCTCATCAAGCCCGCTCAGTTCAATCCAACTCGCAAATATCCGGCTATCGTATTCGTCTACGGAGGACCGCACGCCCAAGCCGTGCGCAATCTATGGAGCGGTTTGTCTTGGGAGCAGGCATTGGCCCATCGCGGGTTCGCCGTTTGGCAGGTGGATAACCGTGGTTCATTCGGCAGGGGCCATCGTTTTGAAAGTCCGGTTTACCGCGAATTCGGCAAAGTCGAATTGAGTGATCAACGCGCCGGAGTTCAAAAGCTGTTAAGCCTGGGTTTTGTGGATCCGGCTCGCGTCGGCATCTACGGCTGGAGCTTTGGCGGCTATATGACTTTGTACTCGCTGCTGCATGCGCCGGACGTATTCAAAGTTGGCGTTGCCGGAGCGCCGGTCACTGACTGGCACAACTACGACACTATTTACACGGAGCGCTACATGGGACTGCCCGATCAAAACGCGGAAGGCTACCGGAAAAGCTCGAATGTGCTGGCGGCGGATCAGCTACAAGGCAAGCTGATGATTGTCTGCAATTTTGAAGATGACAACGTGCTGTTTCAAAACACCATGCAGATGATGAATGCTTTGCACCGCAGCAACAAAGAATTCGATTTCATGCTATACCCACAGAAAACTCACGGCGTTACCGGAACATTGAGCGAAGGCATGCGCCGGCAGATGACAGATTTTCTTATTGCTAACCTGCAGCCATGATTGACGCTACCGATCGCGTTGCGGGTCATACGGCTTGAACCGGTTCCCGGTCAGAACGTTGCGGGCCGTTTCCAAATCTTCCGGCGTCACGTAGAAATAGGCTCCGGTCAACTGGCGTCTGAACAACAAACCGCCTTCGTACTCGCCGGTTTCCACATAATATTCCACGCCCGATTTCGTCAACAAATCTTCTAGGCGAAGCGCTTCACGCAGTCGCCGCGCCATAAAAAGCAGGTCCAGTTCTTTATCTTGAAAATATTCAGAAGGGCGGCGCATTCTTCCAACTTAACGCTACGCCGATGAATAACCCTCCGTCTGTGCAAACCATTGGTTCTACACCCACTGCCTAAACCGTTGCATCATAGAAGTTTGAAACGAAATGGCATTTCCAGACGGGCTTTTCTCGCGGCCACCGCGATTGAGGCTGCCTGCTACCGGCGCAATCAGGTGAAAGACGGTAAAACACACCTGACATTTTCCACCTGGGGCGATCAGGTGGAAACTGCCGGGTTTCAGAGCGTGATTGACCGTTACGAGCAACTGCACCCCAAAATTAAAATTGACGTGGAAGAAGTCAGCTACAAATTCGAGGAACAACTGGACACACGTTTGGCGGCCGGCGTGGGGCCGGATATGTTCCGGGTCCAGTATCAGGATCTAGGCCGATATACTCCAAGCGGTTCGATGGTCGATATCACTCCTTATCTGCCGCCGAACCTCGGAAACGAGTTTACCGCTTCTTCCTGGTCTGCCGTGCAAAGCGGTGGGCGTATCCACGCGCTACCCCATCACACCGACACCAGTGCCCTTCAATACAACAAAACCCTGTTCCGCCAAATGGGAATCAGGGCTCCTCAATCGCTCGAAGAAGCCTGGACCTGGGAACAGTTCATTGATGTGGCCCGCGCCATTAAACGTAAAACCGGCGGCTACGCCATTGCCATGAACTGGACCTTTGCCGGCTCGTCCCGCTGGCTGAATTTTCTTTATCAGCATGGCGGCAGTTTGCTTTCACCCGACCTGCAAAAGGCTGCTATACCATCCACCGCCGCCGTGGAAACTCTGCGCTGGAATCAGAACTGGTTTCATGAAGGACTAATCCCGCCGAGCGACTCGGCCAAGGCCAGCGAATATGTCACCAATCTGTTCATCACCGGCGTGGTGCATATGATTTTCGATTATGGCCTGCTGGATCTGAAAAGCCATTCACCTGCTTTTGAATGGGGCGTCACCTATCTTCCTCGGGATCGTGAACAGGCTTCCGACCTGGGCGGCAATGGCGTGGCCGTCAGCCGGGATTGCCGCCATCCGGAAATTGCGGCAGATTTTTTAGCGTTTCTGACAAACGAAGCCAATATGCGCGATTTCGTCAGCGCAGCCGGTTTTATTCCGGTGCGGAAAAACCTTTTAAAACAGCAGCTTCCTTATAGCTATCATCCCGAGGCCATGCAGGTGTATATGGACCAGTCCGCTACCGTGCCGGTTCATATGGCCCGCACCGTAACACTGCCTGCTTTTCCCCGGATTCTGCGCGAATTGGGAGACAACCTGAATCTGGCGTTTTCCGCCGATCAGAATGCTGATTTAGCGATCAACAACCTGGCGAAAAGCATAAACGAGATACTGGTGACTTCATGAACAAGGAAACTGCTATTCCCTATGGTTTTCTTGCTCCGAAAACGCTGCTGTTTACCGTGTTTATTGCCGGTCCTCTGCTGGCCGTATTTTGGATGAGCTTGTATAACTGGAATCTGCTGGGCGGCCATCGTTTTATCGGATTGAGCAATTACACCGAAATGTACGGCGACCGGCAGTTCTGGCGAGCCTTAGAAAACACAGTCCTGATTGGCCTGGTGCTGGTTCCCGTGTCGCTGTTGAGCGGCTTTCTGCTGGCCGTGTCGCTGAATCGTCCTCAACCGGGTCGGCAGTTTTTTCGCTTGGCTTTGTACATGCCCGATGTGATTTCAGGAGTAGCGGCAGCTACGATCTCAGCCTGGATCTTCAACGATCAGTACGGCGTGTTAAACGCAGTGCTGGATCGTTTCGCCGCGCTGCGCTTGCCCTGGCTTTCGTCGCCTTTTCTGGCGATGCCGGCGGTGATCATTGCTTCCCTCTGGATACGAACCGGATTCTGCATGGTAGTGTATCTGGCGGCCTTGCAGGATATTCCGACCGAAATTTACGAAGCGGCCAATCTGGACGGTGCGGGAGGCTGGCAGCAGATTCGGTATGTTACCTGGCCTTTGGTTCGGCAAACGACCATTTTTCTGTTCATTACCAACATGATCTATTCCTTTCATGTGTTTGATCTGGTGTATGTGATGACGGGCGGCGGACCCGCTTTCTCCACCACGGTGCTGGTGCAATATTTGTACGACGCCGGTTTCGACATGCAGCGGGAAGGCTATGCCTGTGCGATCAGTGTTGGCCTTTATCTTTTAATTTCGCTGATTACGATTGTGATGTGGTGGTTCACGCGGGAACGGCAAAAAGCATGAATCGTTTTGGCGCAATCTCCCGATTTGTTCTGCTGGCAGTGATCGCTTTTCTGTTTTTGTTCCCGGTGTATTGGATGTTTATCACCGCAGTCAGGCCGATCGGTGAGTTGTTCTCGCGGGGCCTGCATCTCTGGCCTTCAAAATTCGTTTGGGAGAACTTCGCCATCACCACTCAGAAGTTTCCAATCTTCACCTGGTTCGGCAACTCTTTAATCATTGCTATTCTGGGCAGTTTGCTCACCGGTTCACTCGATCTGGTCGCCGGTTACGCGTTTGCCAAATTCCAATTTCCCGGTCGGGAAGCGCTGTTTGCCGTTTTTATTAGTACGCTGATGATTCCCACGCAAGTGCTGTTGATTCCGCAGTTTTTATTAGTAGCCCACTTTCACGGGTTAAACACAATGTGGGCTGTGCTGGCTCCTCGGGCAGCGGAAGTTTACGGAGTTTTTCTGGCGCGTCAGTTTTTAAGAAGCATTCCTGACGAACTGCTACAAGCCGCTCGCTTGGACGGCGCGAGCGAATGGTCGATTTTCTGGCGCATTGTGATTCCCCTCAGCAAGCCATTAATGGCGGTGCTGTTGCTGATTACGTTTCTGGCCCGTTGGGACGATTTTGCCTGGCCGGTCGTGGTGCTAAAAGATCAAAGCTCATTAACTTTGCCGGTCGGCATCAGCCTGTTGCAAGGAGAATACGGCACCGATTGGACCAGCATTATGGTTATTTCGCTGATTTCGATTTTGCCGGTGATTGTTCTTTACCTAGCTCTCCAGCGTTACATCATACAAGGAATCTCGCGAACTGGGCTTAAGTAGCGGACCCAGGCTGATCCCTGAAGCATGGTCAAACGCCAGAACTTTCTGCCAGTCAATTAATAATCCAATCTGATCCCCGATTCTGAACTGCGTTTCTGATGGCAATTTTGCGACCAGATCGTGAGCGCCTACGGCGAACGTCACCAGTGTTTCGCTGCCCAGCGGTTCCACCAGGCTAATCTGGCCGCGCAGCGCGTTCGCCTTCCCTGCATTGTAGGAAGCAATGCGGAAATCTTCCGGGCGCAATCCCAGCGAGATTTTTCCTGCCTGGTCAATCTCGCAAGGAAGATTTAATACTTGATTGCCGATCCCTAACTGCCGGTGTGTTTGCAGGATAGCCGGAACAATATTCATGGGTGGCGCTCCTAGAAATGAGGCAACGAATTGATTAGCCGGATGCCGGTAGATATCAAGCGGGTTGCCTTGCTGCTGCACGATGCCGTCTTTCATCACCACCAATTTATCGGCCATGCTCATGGCTTCTAATTGATCGTGAGTGACGTAGATGGAAGTAATTCCCAGTTGGCGCTGTAGCTTAATCAGTTCCGATCGCGTGCTGGTGCGGAGCTTCGCATCCAGATTGCTTAACGGCTCATCGAACAGGAACAATTTGGGCCGCCGCACAATGGCCCGGCCTAGTGCCACTCGCTGTTGCTGACCGCCGGAAATCTGCCCTGGACGGCGCTCCAATAAAGGAGTCAGTTCCAACATCTCCGCTACCTGCTCCACTTCAAACTTTCGGATGTTCGGCGGAACGTCGCGCATTCGCAGGCCGAACTCCAGGTTCTGCCGGACCGTCATGTGCGGATACAAGGCATAGCTTTGAAATACCATCGCCACGTCGCGGTTTTTTGGAGGCGTTCCCACCAGCGATCGGTTGTCCAGCAGCAGATTTCCGGAAGTGCAGGTTTCCAAACCTGCAATAATTCTGAGCAGCGTCGATTTGCCGCAGCCGGACGGACCGACTAATACCACAAATTCAGCGTTTTTGATCTGCAAATCGGTCGGCTTAAGAGCGCAAACTCCGTTAGCGTAAGTTTTGCTTACTTGTTCAAGTCTCAGTTCGCCCATGCGTTGTTAATGTGATGCCACCAAAAAGGGAGTCTCTGTATTTTGAGCTTAGATTTTGTTCAAAAAGCTGAGGAATGTCCCAGAAACCTGCGCGAGACGATCGAATGGAAGGCGGCACTAGTTCCACATGGCCACTCTTGCGACCTCGCACGAAGAACAACTCCATTGGCTGGCGCTTAGGATGGTACCAGGGCTGGGTACCCTGCGTTCTGTTCGATTAATTGAAAAATGGAAGTCTCCGCAGGCCATCTTCAGAGCTTCCGTATCGGAACTGGAAGCTTCCGGACTCACTTCTGCCCTGGCACGCAGCATTAATAGCGGGTGTGCGTTTGATGATGCCGTGGATCAACAGGAAAAACTGCATGAGATCGGGGCGCAAGTAATCTCTCTTTTTGACCCTGTTTACCCGCAACTGTTACGAAATATATACGATCCGCCGCTGATCATTTTCACCCGTGGCCGGACCGAACTGCTTCAATCGGCTGGAATTGCTTTGGTCGGCACGCGCCGGCCTAGTGCTTATGGCTTGGCAGCGGCGGAACGGCTTAGCGCGGATCTGGCCCAAGCCGGGTTAACCGTGAACAGCGGCATGGCGCGCGGCATCGACACCGCCGCTCACAAAGCGGCCCTTTCCGCCGGTGGAAATACAGTTGCTGTTCTGGGTTGCGGGGTGGATGTTCTGTATCCGGCGGATAACCGCCGCTTATTTGACGATTTAGCCACGCGTGGACTGCTCGTTTCCGAGTTTCCCATGCGTACTCCGGCATACCCTCAGAACTTTCCGATTCGTAATCGGATTGTGAGCGGACTCTCATTAGGCGTGGTTATCGTGGAAGGGGCGCAGTACAGCGGTTCCGGCATTACCGCCCGGATTGCGGTGGAACAGGGCAGAGAAGTATTCGCGGTTCCAGGCAATATTACCTCCAAAATGAGTTGGGGACCGAATCTCCTCATCAAGGACGGCACTGCCAAGCTGGTTCAGGAATGGAGCGACATTGTAAACGAGCTGCCGGCGGAAGTTCGGCGCGATCTTGTCAACCGGGGGCAGCAACAAATTCTTCTGGATGGCGGAAAAGCGGTAAACGGGAACGCAACGGAAGCCTTGGCCCCCCTACAGGAGCTTTCCCGCAAGCTTTTAAATTACTTGCAAGTAGATGAATCCAAACAGCTTGATGAACTCATCGAATCTTTTGAAGGGGTATCATCATCAGAACTGATCGCAGCCCTCTTTGATCTGGAAATGAATGGACTGGTCCGGCAGGTTCCCGGTAAGCGCTTTCTAAAAGTGTGGTAAAAAAGGTAGCGTTCCGGTTTGGAGCCGGTTTTCGGTCCAACTCAGTTTTGCAAGTTCATTCCGTTGGCCGAAATTTCAGGTAATCTCAAACTTGCGAACAGGCTGTTAGTTAGGTAGCAAATTTTTATGGCAAAGTCGCTCGTCATCGTTGAATCTCCGGCGAAGGCGAAAACTATCGGGAAGTATTTAGGCAAAAATTTCGTGGTAAAAGCCTCCTTGGGGCATGTGAAAGACCTTCCCAAGCGGGATCTGGCGGTCGATGTGGACCACGATTTTGCGCCCAAGTACGAAGTAATTGAAGGCAAGAAAAAGCTGATTGCAGAATTGAAGCAGGCCGCAAAGGGCGTTGATTCCGTTTATCTGGCCGCCGACCCTGATCGTGAGGGCGAAGCAATCTGCTGGCACTTAAAAGAAGAACTCGATTCCAAAAAGGCAAACGGCCCGAAGGTGTTTCGGGTCATGTTCAACGAAATTACCGCGAACGCCGTGCGAAAAGCTTTCGATAAGCCAATGGCGGTCAACATTAATTTAGTAGAAGCGCAGCAGGCCCGGCGCGTGCTGGACCGTCTGGTAGGTTACAAAATTTCGCCGCTGCTGTGGGACAAAGTTCGCCGCGGCCTGTCAGCCGGGCGGGTGCAAACCGTAGCTCTGCGCCTGATTGTGGAGCGGGAACGGGAGATCAGAGCTTTTCAAAAAGAAGAGTATTGGACTATTGACGCGGCTTTGAATGCGAAAAAGCCGCCGGTCCTGAAAGCAAAGCTCGCCAAAATTGAAGACGCTGAATCGCTGAACCTGCCGAAACCGGCGGAAGATGGCAAAGCGCCTTACAAGCCCTTTCTGGCCAACGAAGCCGCTACGCAAAGCGTTTTGGACGATCTGGCCGACGCGGTTTACACCGTTAAATCGGTTGCCACGCGGGAAAAGCGTCGCAATCCGGTTCCTCCTTTTATTACTTCCACTTTGCAGCAGGAAGCCTCGCGCAAGCTGCGCTTCAGCGTGAAGCGGACCATGATGCTGGCGCAGCAGTTATATGAAGGCAAAGAGCTTGGCAAAGAAGGGCTGGTTGGCTTAATTACCTACATGCGAACGGATTCCACCCGCATCTCCGATGATGCTCTGGCTGAAACTCGCGCGATGATTGGTGATCGCTACGGGGCAGAGTACCTGCCGGAAGCGCCTAACGTTTACAAAACAAAAAAGGACGCTCAGGATGCCCATGAAGCTATCCGTCCTTCTTCCGTTCTGCGCACTCCGGATTCGCTCGAAAAGTATCTGGCCGAAGATGAACTGAAGTTGTACCGTTTGATCTGGATGCGCTTCGCCGCCTGCCAGATGAAGCCTGCCGTTTTTGACCAGACCAGTATTGAGATTACCGTTTCCGGCAAAAGCAACGCGCAATATCTGTTCCGCGCTACCGGAAGCGTGCCGAAGTTCGACGGATTTTTGAAAGTCTACGAAGAAGGCAAGGACCAGAAAGACGAAGACGATGACGAGCTGAAAAACAAGCTGCCCGCCGTCACCCAAGGCGAAATCCTCAAAATCAAGTCGCTGGAACACGAGCAGCACTTTACCGAGCCGCCGCCGCGTTTCAACGAAGCTACGCTGGTGAAAGAATTGGAAGCCGACGGCGTGGGCCGTCCTTCCACTTACGCTTCCATTCTGTCTACCATCCAAGATCGCGAGTACGTGAAAAAAGAAGGTGGACGCTTTCAACCCACCGAGTTGGGAATGGTTGTGACTGATCTGCTGGTAGACAACTTCAACAACATTTTTGCGGTGCATTACACGGCAAAAATGGAAGAAGAACTGGACGAAATCGAAGACGGCAAAATCGATTGGCGCTTGGCAATGGCCGAGTTCTACAAGCGATTCGAGAAGGACCTTGAATTCGCCGAACGGAACATGACCGACATCAAGCGCATGGAAAAGCCTACCGACTTAACATGCGAGAAATGCGGCAAGCCGCTGGTGATCAAATGGGGGCGGCACGGCAGCTTTATTGCCTGCACGGGCTACCCGGAATGCACCAACACGCGTGAGCTGACCGTTGATCTGCCTGATGTTGATAAGGCTGACTTCTCGGAACAGGACGAGCAGGAATACTGCGAAAACTGTGGTCGCCCGATGGTTCTGAAAAAAGGACGCTTCGGCCAGTTTTACGCCTGCTCCGGGTATCCGGATTGCAAAACCACCAAGCAGATTGGCGGCGAACAGCGCAAGGATGTGCCGCTCGAAGAAAAATGTCCGGTGTGCAGCAATAATCTGGTGCAGAAGTTTGGGCGTTACGGCGAGTTTGTGGCGTGCAGCAATTACCCGAAATGCAAATTCGTGAAGCAGAAAACCATTGGCGTGAACTGCCCGAACTGCTCGGAAGGCGAGATTGTAGAACGCAAATCGAAGCGCGGACGGATTTTCTACGGTTGTAACCGGTATCCGGAGTGTGACTTCGTGGCTTGGGGCAAACCGCTGCCGGAAAAATGCCCGGATTGCGGCTCCAGCTACCTGATCGAGAAATATCTGAAAACCGGCGCGGTGGCGCAATGCCCTAATAAAGAATGCGGATTCAAGCGTCCGCTGGAAGTACGGGAAGAAGCTGCCGTGGAATCAAACGTGGCCTAAAACCAGCAGAACTTTACAGATCCGAACCGGTTCGGCATTCTGAACAGCAGAAACTATGAATGCCGAACAACAGCGCTTGGACGAAGCTTCTGCCCGCCAGAAGCATTGGAAGCGTTGGGGACCTTACCTGGCGGAGCGTGCCTGGGGAACGGTTCGGGAAGATTACAGCGCGTCCGGCGATGTATGGCGCTATCTCACGCATGACCAGGCGCGCTCCCGCGCTTACCGTTGGACCGAAGACGGACTGCTTGGCATCTGCGACAATCACCAGCGGCTTTGTTTGGCCTGGGCCTTCTGGAACTATCAAGACCCTATCCTGAAGGAACGCTTGTTCGGGCTGACGGGCCCGGAAGGAAACCACGGCGAGGATGTCAAGGAAATTTACTATTACCTCGACGCCACGCCGACCAACTCCTACCTGAAAGCTTTATACAAATACCCGCAATCCGAGTACCCTTACCATTCGCTGGTTGCTGAAAACCAGAAGCGCAGCCGCTTGGAGCCGGAGTTCGAAATTCAAGATGCCGGTGTCTTTAACGAAAGCCGCTACTTCGACATCACGGCTGAATACGCCCGAAATGATGTGGATGACATTCTGATTCGCTTGACGGTGGTGAATCGCGGGCCGGAAGCAGCCAAGATTTTGGTTCTTCCGCAACTCTGGTTTCGCAATACCTGGAGTTGGGGCCGCAACAGCGAACCCAAGCCTTCCTTATTACGAGGCACGGATGGTTTGTTGATTTCTCATCCATTGTTAGGAAATTTCAAATTCAGTTTTGATGGCGCACCGGAGATTTTGTTTACCGAGAACGAAACAAATTCCGTACGCATCTTCGGCTATCAGAGCAGCAGATACGCAAAAGACGCTTTTCACCGATACGTCATCAGCGGTGAGAAAAACGCCGTCAACCCGGATAACAAAGGAACTAAAGCCTGTGCTTTATATCCGCTTATCCTGCAAGCGGGCGAACAGCAAGTTCTTCAGTTCCGCTTGGCAGTGATGGAATCTGCGGCATTGGAACCGGAAGCTCAGAATAACGTTTTTGCTCTACGGCTGAGCGAAGCGGATGAGTTTTATGCCGGTTTCGGGTCCGAGTTGACTGAAGAAGCGCGGCTGGTGCAGCGACAGGCATTTGCCGGTTTGTTCTGGAGCAAGCAGTTTTATCATTATGTGGTGGAAGAATGGCTGGACGGCGATCCGGCCAGCCCGCCGCCTCCCCCTTCGCGTAAACATGGGCGCAACAGCCACTGGATTCATTTGTTCAATGAGGACATCATTTCCATGCCGGACAAATGGGAGTACCCGTGGTACGCCGCCTGGGACCTCGCGTTCCATGTGGTAGCTATTGCGCCTGCCGACCCTGACTTTTCCAAAGACCAGCTTTCCTTGTTTCTGCGCGAATGGTATATGCACCCGAACGGGCAGTTGCCTGCTTACGAGTGGGCCTTTAGTGACGTGAATCCGCCGGTTCATGGCTGGGCCTGTTGGCGCGTTTTCAAAATTGACGAGCGCATCAAAGGCAAACCGGATTACGGGTTTCTGGAGCGGGTTTTTCATAAACTGCTGATGAACTTTACCTGGTGGGTCAACCGGAAAGATTCCGAGCAGAACAACATTTTCGAAGGCGGTTTTCTCGGTCTCGACAATATCGGGGTGTTTGATCGAAGCGCGCCCTTGCCGAACGGGGGCATATTGGAACAATCGGACGGCACTGCCTGGATGGCGGGTTACTGCCTGCTGATGCTGAGGATCGCGTTTGCGCTGGCCAAAATCAACAAAGCTTACGAGGACATCGCCAGTAAGTTTTTTGAGCATTACCTGTACATTGCTTATGCGCTGAACAGCGAAGGCGGCACCGGGCTTTGGGACGAGCAGGACGGGTTCTATTATGACCGGCTGCGCCAGTTGAACGGTGAAAACCAATTGATTCGAATCCGCTCGCTGGTGGGATTAATGCCCTTAATAGCTTGCGACACGCTGGAACAGCGCGAAATCGACGCGCTGCCGGGGTTTCAAAAACGCATGAACTGGTTTGTTGAGCATCGCCCTGATTTGACTGGCAGCTTGGCTTCAATCACTGAAAAAGGAACCGGCGATCGAACGCTGTTTGCGCCGGTCCGGCAGGATCAGTTGCGCCGTATTCTCGCCCGTATGTTTGACGAGAACGAATTTCTTTCTCCATTTGGCATTCGCTCGCTGTCCCGCTACCATGCGGAGCATCCCTTTGTTCTGCCCGTTGACGGAAGCGTGCATACAGTGAACTATGAACCGGCTGAATCTACCACCGCCATGTTCGGCGGTAATTCAAACTGGAGAGGCCCTATCTGGTTTCCGATTAATTTCCTTTTGATTGAAGCTTTGCAACGCTTCCATTACTACTACGGCGACGGCTTTCGGGTTCAGTTTCCTTCCGGTTCCGGCGTCCAAATGAATTTAAAGCAGATAGCTGACTGCCTTTCGCATCGTTTATCAGCTTTATTTCTGGCTGATGAGAAGGGAAGAAAACCGGTATACGGCCAATCGGAACTCTTCCAGAACGATCCTCATTTCCGCGATAAAACCCTCTTCTACGAATACTTTCATGGCGACACCGGCGCTGGTTTGGGCGCCAGTCACCAAACCGGTTGGACCGGGTTGGTGGCGAAACTTCTGCAGCAAAGCGGCACCGGTCGTGAATGATCAGTCGGTGAGAAACGCAGTAGTTTTCAGGCCGGAAATTTCGAAAGTCTTGCGGCAGCGCGGATTTTTGCACACTGTTTTGTCATCGAGCAGCACCATGTAGCTGGCGGCTTTGGCAAATTTGGCGCGGTCGCGTTGGTCGGCGCTTCCGGGAAGGCGATCTACTTTCCGGCGCACCAGCCAGCGTAAATCATAAGTGGCCGGAGTGCGGCAGTATAAACAGGTAAGCGTCGCTGGTTTAGTGGTATTCGATTCGCGATAAAAGGCCCGTTCGTCCACAGTTCATGTTACTGGATCAGCAAAACGAATGAACGCTGTTATTTTCCGTAACGGACGCTGGACACGCCGACTTCATCATTGCCGGAAATCAACACTCCAAACTTGCCCTGCGTGAAATCTTCTCCAGGCACGCTGACATTGCCCATGTTCTGCCACGCGCCGTCGCCGGAGCGAAGTCGCGTCGCAACGGAATTGGTTTTCACCGCCAAGTCCACTTGAACATAAGTATCCAGGTCGCCTTCAAACGGTGCTTTTAAAAGTTCTTCGGTTTTGCCGTCCACTATCTGTTTTACCGTGAAGTGCTTTCCATCTACCTGGAAATCAACGTAATTCCTGGTGTTCTGATAGCCGAGAAACCACTGTAAGCGCTTCGCTTTCAGAAATCCGCCGCCTTTGCGCAGTTGCATGCTGAACGAGTAGCGGCCAGGTGCTTTGGTTGCATGGTAAACCAGAAATCCACCGCCTTTATGGATGGCGCTCGGCATGGTTGCCGGTTCCGCTACCGCAGTGGATATGGCCGGCTGTTCCGGAGTTTTCTGTTCTGGAGCAACTGGTTGCGATGGAGGCGGCGCGGTTGCAGGAGTGGCCGGAGTTTCCGCTGTTTGGGCTGCTTTGTTCAACAGCGTATCGGGCGGCCCTAATGCGATTGTTTTGCCCGGCTGAAATGTTTTTTGCAGTTGCTTGGCTCCAAAGCCTTCACGCCGAAGCTCAATACGGTGTTCGCCCTGTTTGATGCTATTTGTTGTTAAAGTTCCTTCGGCGCTTGTTGTTCCCAGAACGGCATCGTCAACAAGCACTTCCGTTCCGGCGGGTGCTCCCGTTATTTCAAGCGTTGCCAATTGCGGCTTAGGTTGTAGCCGGAACACCACTCGCGCTTCTTCGCTTTTCTTGATTTGAACGGTCTGCGCGGGAGCATCGTTAAAGCCTTGTTTGCTAATGCGAACGGTGTGCGCACCCACTTTCAGCGTAGGAATGCGAAGCTGCCCGTGTTCGGTTTGACGGCGGTATTGCTGATTATCAATAAATACATCAGCGTTATCCTCGCCTGCCAGGACAACCAGGCTGCCTGCATTCAGGTCGCTTTTCACGAAAACCGTAAGCGCGGGCGCGGCCAGATAAGTCAGAACAAAACGTTGAGAATCGGCTGCGCCTTTAATTTGCAGATCGTGATCCGCCTGGCCCAAATCCGAAAGCGGCAGGCCGGCAGTGGAAGTCTGTCCTAAGTCTTTGTTGTCGAGCAGCGCCTGTGAATTGACGGCATTGGTCATAAGCTGCCCTTGCCCGTCCTCGGTGGAAGCGGTGACAATCATCACGTCGTTTCCTATAGGCGGCGCGGCCAGGCGAGGCGCTCCTTTTTCCGACGATTCAAATTCAAACGTGGCATCGCCGGTGCGCCCGGTGAGTTTCATCGTATGCCGGCCTGGTTTCAGGTCATCAAGCTGCAGTTCGCCGTCTTGGAGCGCTTGCGGCTCGCCTGCATCCAGAATCACAGTTCCCGGCACCAAGTCGGTGTACAAGCGCAGAGTGGGCTTAGTAGACGGAGCCGGAACCGCGCTCGGTTTATTTTTATCTACGGCAGGAACAATCTTGGTGTTCTTGGGGGCAGTGTTCGTGTTCTCCGGCGGCATGTTCAACCGGCGAGCGGTCAGAACAAGATAAAAGAAAAGCGCAAACAGAATAATCGCGAAAAATGCGCCAATATAAGTGGCCCGCTTCCAGGTGCGCGCGTCAATTTTTTCCACGTACGGAGGCAGTTCCTCCGCCGCTTCAACGCGGGACGGAACAGCCTGGAGCGCGTCCGAACGGAGCGATTCCTGAAACGCGGCAGGCTGTTCGAAATTCTCGTGGCTTTCCACCAGAACTCGGCCGCGCTCCACCACGGTTTGCTGTACCTTGCTGATGGCAAGCTGTACATCAAAATCCTCAATGAACGTACGGCGGATCACCTGCAAACGTTCAAACAAAGCCCGCAGGTCGTCAACCGACTCGGTACGCAGGGCTTCGCCCTCAATGCGTTTGAGTTCATCCAACGGTATGGATGTGTACTGGGGCTTTTTCACGCAATCCCTTTGCCTGAGTTGGGCAGCCAAGCGGCCGTCGAAATCTTGAACTACTATAGCGGTTCAAGATAGCTAAATAACAGTTTTAACTTCGATGAGCGTAGTTTCGTTCGTAAAAGTTCTGGTATTCCCCGCTTTTTACCCGTTGAACCCAGTCACTGCGCTTTTGATACCAGGTAACGGTAGCGGCCAGCCCTTCATCGAAAGGCATCTTCGGCTCCCACCCGGTTTCACGGGTTAATTTTTCATTGGTAAGCGCGTACCGGCGATCGTGACCGGGACGATCCGTCACCCGCGTAATCAGGGTTTCCGGTTTGCCGGTGGCTTGTAGGATGCGCTGCACCACTTCGAGATTGGGCAGCGAGCAGTTGCCGCCGATGTTGTAGATTTCACCGGCCCGGCCTTTTTCAATCACCGAAAAAATAGCGCGGCAATGGTCTTCCACATACAACCAGTCCCGCACCTGCTGTCCGTCGCCATACACCGGCAGCGGCTTGTCTTCGAGAGCATTGGAAATCATCAGCGGAATCAGTTTCTCCGGAAACTGGTATGGCCCATAATTGTTGGACGCCCGGGTGACAGTGACGTTCATTTTATAGGTTGTGAAATAAGAAAGAGCCAGCAGGTCGGAACCGGCTTTCGAAGCGGAATACGGGCTGCTGGCGCGCAGCGGATAATTTTCGTCAGCGTCGTGCGGCGCTTCAATGCTGCCGTACACTTCATCTGTTGACACATGAATGAAGCGCGGCACTTTCAATTGGCGGGCAGTTTCCAGCAGCGTGAAAGTGCCGTTGAAATTCGTTTGAATTACCGGAGCAGGCGAATGAATACTGCGATCCACATGCGATTCCGCAGCGAAATGAACAATCACGTCGGGATTGGCTTCCCGCATAGCCCGCTGCACTGACAACTCATCGCAGATGTCGCAGTGAACAAACTGGTAATTCGGATGATGCGCGACCGGCTCCAGATTTTCCAGGTTTCCGGCGTAAGTCAATTTATCAATCACCACTAGATACGATGCCAAGCCTTCACTGAGCGCCCGGCGAACAAAGGCGGAGCCGATAAACCCGGCTCCCCCGGTGACAAGCATTTTCACTTATGCTGCAACTCCCAATCGTAAGCAATGTCGGAATGGTTATGAGGAATTCTGCCTTCATCGCTGGGGTCATAGTTTCGATTGGTGACGTACACCAGCACCGAAGGCTGATCCCCAATTACTTTGTAGCCGTGGGCGATGCCCGGCGGAATTAAAATCTGCCAAGGCCGCAGCGCGCCAACATACAACGTGTTTTTCAGGCCATACGTGCGTGAATCCGGGCGCAGATCCACCAATGCTATCTGCAAAAGACCCGCTGCCGGCACCCAGAAATCAGTTTGAAACTTATGATAGTGGAACGCTTTAATAATGCCCGGGTAATTGAGCGCGGCGGAAATCTGGGTGGATTCATTGGGGTAATCGGCCACCAGCCCCTGGCCGATTCTAGCAATTTCCAGAAAATATCCGCGATCATCAGGCCAGAGCGAATATGGTTGAATTCGCGCGCCGTCTACTAAATCGCCGCTCCCAGGCGAAAGAATTACTTTGCCGATGCCGGGCGGGCAGACCGGAATGGTCAATTTCAATCCTTTTTCGGCTGCTCCTAGTGCCGCGCTGCTCATGCCTCGTCTCCGGACGGAACTGGTACAGCCTCGTGTTTCTGTTTAGTCTGGTACACCAGATTGGCGGCTCGTATCAGCGAATCGAACGTGCCCGCGTCCGTCCACCACCCGTCAAGATAACTGAATGCCATCGTGCCTTCCTCAATGTACGCGTTATTCACGTCCGTGATTTCCAGTTCGCCGCGCGCCGACGGTTCCAAATGTTTTGTTTTCTCAAACACCGTTTCGTCGTACATGTAAATGCCCGTTACCGCAAAATTCGACTTCGGGTTTTTCGGTTTTTCTTCAATGCCGATAATGCGATCGCCTTCGATTTCCGCCACGCCGAATCGTTCGGCGTCGGATACTTCCTTGAGCAGAATTTTCGCGCCGCGCTCCTGCTGCTTGAACTGCCGCACGGATTCCGCAATGGAGCCTTCAATAATGTTGTCGCCCAGAATAACGCAGATCCGGTCGCCTTCGGCAAAATGTTCGGCCAGGGCCAAAGCTTCCGCAATGCCGCCCTCGCCTTCCTGATAGGTGTAATTGATGTGCTTCAGGCCGAACTGTTTACCGTTGGCTAACAGCCGCAGGAAGTCGCCTGAATTTCTTCCGCCGGTTACAATCAGCAGATCTTGAATACCCGCATCCACCAAAGTCTGGATCGGATAATAGATCATCGGCTTATCGTAGATAGGCAACAAGTGTTTATTAGTGATTTTGGTGAGCGGATAAAGCCTACTACCCGTCCCCCCGGCTAGGATGATGCCCTTCATTAACCTTCTATCCTACCAGCGGACCTTTTGCATTTCAGGGCAGATCGAGCAAAAAACAATTTGTTTTTCTTCCGTATGTTGTATCCGCAACCTTACCAGATTCGAGCAAAATCGGAAAAATCTGTTTCGAACCTGGCTACTTGAGTGATATGCTATGCGCGGTGCAGAAGCTTAGGCAAGCGCTCAAAAACGACTCCGCTCCGGTGACGCTCGATGTCGCTGCGCTGGAGCTAGCCTCGATTGAATTTCCCGGTCTTGACTTTGAAAGCTCACTGTTTCGTTTGAATCACTTCGCCGATCAGATCCGCCAGCGGCTCACTGCTCAATCGAGCGGCCTGGAAGTTATTCATAAGATCAATGAATTATTGTTTGATTCGCTTCAGTTCCGCGGCAATGAAAGCGATTATTACGACCCGCGAAATAGCTGCTTGAATGCAGTTCTATCCCGCCGTCTGGGTATTCCGATCTCGTTGTCTGTGGTTTACATGGAGATTGCGCGGCGGTTGAACCGGCCGGTTTCCGGCGTGGGACTTCCCGGTCATTTCATCGTGGTTTATCAGGACGAAAGCTCGCGCTATTGGATTGATCCGTTTCACCACGGCCGCATTCTTACGTTTGAGGATTGCTGCGAGTTGGCCCGTGATACCGGGGGAGTGGATCTGAAGTCGAATCCAACCTTGCTTGCGCCCGTGACTGAACGGCAGATTCTGGTTCGCATGTTGACCAATCTGAAAACCATTTACCTGAAGGGTCGCGCGCTGAACAAGGCCCGGCTGGTGCTTGATCTTTTGTTGGTTGCTTACCCGGACGATGCGGAAGAACATCGCTTGCGCGGTTTGATTCATCTGCAGCAGCTTAATCATCGCGCTGCGAAAGCAGACCTGGAAGCTTATCTGCGCCTGGCGCCGCCCCATGCTGAACGGCAGCAGGTAGAACAACAGCTTTTGCTGATCGAACGCTGGAAAGCCGGTTTGAATTAGACAAGCGCATCACGGCTTTCTTTGTTTCATCAACATTTCAACCTCGTCCGCTGTTTTGGGCAGGGCTTCGGTAAGAACTTTGTGGCCGTCAGCGGTAACCAGCACCATGTCTTCAATCCGCACACCGATCTGCTCGTCGCGAATGTAAATACCCGGCTCGATGCTGATTACCATGCCCGGCTGCAACGGCTTCATGATGTCACCCGGATCATGCACATCTAAGCCAATGTGATGCGAAAGCCCATGCAGAACATACGCGCCAAGCGGCTGCGCTTTCTGGTCCTTGCCGTGGCTGTTTATGTAATCGTAGGCGATTTTCATGAGGCTCCCGTTTGTGTCTTTACGGCCAATGACCATCCCTGGCTTTACCTCTTCAATTGCGGCCTGCTGCGCTCCCAAAACAATTTCGTAGATTTCCCGCTGGCGAGAAGTGAAATGGCCGTCCACCGGCAGAGTGCGTGTAATATCAGCCGCGTAACCATCGCATTCCGCCGCCGCGTCGATCACCACTAAATCCCCTGCTTGCATCTGACGCTTATTTTTCGCGTAATGAAGGACCACTGCATTCGGGCCTGATGCCACAATAGAAGCATAGGCCGGGCGCTCGCAGCCTGCATCGCCCCAGCTTTTCTCCATCAGGGAAGCAGTTTGGTATTCAAACCAGCCGGTTTGCAAAGCTTGCGCAGCCGCCACATGAGCCTGCACCGAAACATCCGCCGCTCGCTGAAGCAATTGCTGTTCGGCGGCGGACTTTGATTCGCGATGCGCGTTGAGTTGACTGGAAAAATCCTCTACGGTGACGTCGGGCCGGAGCGCCAGCAGCGGCTTCACCGAGCTTGCTTCCGGTTCCGAACTCAGAATTTGCACTGTTTTGCCATTTCCCAACAGACGAAATAATTCCCGTTCCAGTTCAGAAAGCGAAAGAACTTTCTTAAATCCGGTGAGCGCGGCTGCGTCCGCATCGCCGGCGCTGATTTTGTGTCCGTAATAGCGTTCGTACCGCTCGTTTCTGGGCGGCAGAAAAATCTCTTCTTCGCTTTTCGTGGCCAGGATCACGGCATCCGGTTCCGTCCACCCGCTCAGGTAATAAAAATCAGGCTCCTGAAAAAAGCCGGTTCGTAGTTCTTCTTCGGCTTTGGTGGTTCTGCCGAAAACAATGAGGACGCCGTTGACTTCCTGCCGTATTGCTTCGCGGCGCGTTTGGTATTCAGTCGGGGGAATTGACGGTAAAACAGCAGACCGGATAAAGGGAGTAGAACCTATCAAAATCGCAAGAAGCAAACTGAAGCGCATATCTCGGAAGTATACTGGTTTGCTACAGCGCGAAACCTGACAACCTATAATCGAGAAATGAACCGCATCGAATGGCTGAATGAACACCGGAACGATCTTGTTCGGACGCAGATTCATTACGCGCGACAGGGAATCACTACACCGGAGGTGGAGTACATCGCCCGGCGGGAAAAACTAAGCCCGGACCTGATTCAGAAAGAAGTCGCGCGCGGACGAATGATTATTCCGGCCAACGTCAACCACCATTCGCTGGAGCCGATGTGCATTGGAATTGCCTCCAAGTGCAAAATCAATGCCAATATCGGGAATTCGTCAACCACGTCACATATCGACGATGAACTCGACAAGCTGCGCTACGCGGTTCAATATGGAGCCGATACCGTGATGGATTTATCCACCGGCGGCGATATTCCGGAAATCCGTAAAGCCATTATTGCCGCTTCGCCGGTGCCGATTGGCACTGTTCCCATCTATGAAGCGCTCAGCCGAGTGCGGCGCGTTCAGGATTTAAACATTCAGGTGATGCTGGAAGTAATTGAAGAACAGGCGGCGCAGGGCGTGGATTACATGACCATCCACGCGGGCGTGCTCGTGCAATACGTGCCGCTCACCACCAAGCGCATTACCGGTATTGTCAGCCGGGGCGGGGCCATTCTGGCTGAATGGATGGTAAAAAACCATAAGCAGAACCTGCTTTATGAGCACTTCGAGGATATCTGCAAAATCTTCCAGAAATACGACGTTTCCTTTTCGCTCGGCGACGGTCTGCGGCCCGGCTGCTTGGCCGATGCCAGCGACGCCGCCCAATTCGCGGAACTGAAAACTTTGGGCGAACTGACCAAAAAAGCCTGGGAATACGATGTGCAGGTGATGATTGAAGGACCTGGTCATATCCCTATGGACCAGATCCAGATGCAGGTGGAAAAAGAAAACGAGATGTGCTACGAAGCTCCTTTCTACACGCTCGGTCCGCTTGTCACCGATATTGCGCCCGGCTACGATCACATTACCTCCGCCATCGGTGCGGCGATGATCGGCTGGTACGGCGCGTCCATGCTCTGCTATGTGACGCCGAAAGAACACTTGGGGCTGCCGAACCGCGAAGACGTGAAGCAGGGCATTATCGCTTATAAAATTGCCGCCCATGCCGCGGACGTGGCAAGACACCGCACCGGCGCGCGCGATCGCGATGACGAGCTTTCCCGCGCCCGCTACGCATTCGATTGGAACCGCCAGTTTGATTTGTCGCTCGACCCGGAAACGGCCCGCTCTTACCACGATGAAACCCTGCCGGAAGAAGGTTTTAAGGAAGCGGCCTTTTGTTCCATGTGCGGACCGAAATTCTGTTCCATGAATCATTCGGCGAAAACGGAAGAATTTACGGAAGAAGACGCAGCGGCGGTGCTGGCTGCCGCTCCCAATCGCGGTTTAATCAATTTGGCTTAACGGGTGGTCTTGTAAATTCATGCCGCAGTTTAGGGCGGATGACCGGGTACTCAGCCTAGCGATTCCGTCTTTTCAGGAAGCTGCCATGCTGGGGCGGGTGCTGATGAATGGGTGCCTGGTTGCGCTCGGCGATCCTGAAGAAGTTGACCAGGCGCGGCGAACTCTTTCTGAATTTGACAATCTGATGTTTCTCGCCGCCAGCCCGGAACGGATCCCCTGGCAGAATGCTTTTTTCACCAAGATCCTGGTTCCTGCTCATCTGCAACCTTTGCTGGCAAGCTTCGGAAGCGAACTGAACCGGGTACTTGCGCCGGGCGGCGAGATCATCGGCGACGCTTACAACGTGTAAACGAATTCATCGGCTTGCCGGTTCACAAGCGAAAGTTTTAGGGGCGCAGTATTTGTAGAGCAGGAGCCTAAGTTTGAAAGTAGAATTCTTCGAATCAGTATAGCTTGCTGATAGCGACCAGATTTCTCCTCCATAACCAGCATGAATGGCACACTCATATTGATCCTTCGTTGTGCCGATCGCAGGCATGTGCGCTTGCACGGATTCCGCGACTTGCAAGGTATAGCGAAGATCTTTTTCGACCAGGGACACTGGAAATAATGGACTGTATTCCTCACTCAAGATGAGACGGGCTGCGCCGGAAGCGGCAGCACTTACGACGGGTAGCGTTGAGATAACTTCTCACGCTCTCTTATTGTTTAGGCCAGAACGGGATAAAACTGCCAACAACTCAGCCACGGCTGCGACTTGTACGGCAAGTAAGGAATTCACAGCGAGCTTTAATAATGCTCCTGAGCGCGAAGGCCCCGCGTGATGAATGACAGACTCCATGACTTGCAAGACAGGCTTAACACGTATCAACGTATGTTATTCCATTGTTGATGAGCATGGTGATGTCCGCTGCCTGTTTTTGCACCGCTTGGAGATCGTCCAGATTGGTGACATCAAGTTTGAGCACTTCAATGCGCTTTGGATCGAGTGCCTTGAGAGGTTCCAAACTTACAATGTTCCGTGCGGTCGCATAGACTCGTTGGGCACCATGTTCGAGCAACGCTTCCACCATCGCCCGTCCAATCCCTCGATTAGCTCCTGTCACGAGTGCTATTGAATTCTTGATTTTCATGGTTAACTCCTCACTGATTCCCAGCCTAAGTCCTGTTAGTAACGTGATCGATAGTTCTATAAGCATGAGATTCGTATACGATTTACATGAATGGATCTTGGCCATTTGGACGTCTTCGTAGAAGTTATGCGCCGGGGCGGCTTGGCTGCTGCGGCCCGGAGCCGGAATTTGGACCCATCGGCAATTTCGCGCGTCATTGCTTCGCTTGAGGCCGGAATTGGGCGTTCGTCTCTTTCAGCGCACCACGCGGCGACTGGCCCCTACGGAGGCGGGGATTCGATATTTCGCTCAGGTTGAGCCCATTTTAGAAGAATTGGCGCGTGCGAATGCGGTCGCTGCGGAGATGGCAGAAACACCGCGAGGGGTACTGCGGTTAGCTGCTCCGGTAAGCTTTGGGCTGCTCAATATGGTTCCGCTTTTGCCGGATAAAGCAACACCTTTTCTGTAAATTCGTTCAATCTGGTT
>CAXTWH010000044.1:0-47030 GCA_964247975.1 uncultured Bryobacteraceae bacterium
TTTTTTGCCCCAATGCAACGAAGAACAAGTCAACAAGTGACCGTAAGGATTAAACATACTTGAGTATTTTTACTCCGCAAACTCCCACCGGAATGCGTCACCGTCACGCAGAATTCTACCCACCGAGGAACCAGAGAAATGACTGCTGAAATAGGAAACACCGCTGTCGGCGAGTTGTGACGCAAGTCGGCGTCGTGATTTTCTAGCTGCATCCGGGAATTCACAAAACATGGAAGTAAGGTCCGGATCGTGAAGTTCGAAAGGATGATGCAATACATCGCCGCCAAAAATCGCTTCCTCGCCCTTTGAAGAAATAGAAATGGCTGCATGGCAAATGCTGTGACCAGGCGTTGGCACAAGACGTATTCCGGGTAAAACCTCGGAACCATCGACCGCCACGCGCTTCAGGCGTCCCGCCGCCATGACCGGCTGCATACTATCGGCAAAAACACCCGATACAGGAAGCCGTATGGGATACCCCAAGTCAGCAGTGTTTCTGATGGTGCGAATGGCGGCTTCATCGCCGTTTGCCAGCGCCGCCCCATACAGCCATTCCATATCCGAGCAAATAACGGTCGCATTGGGGAATGTAGGCACCCAGTCTTTCCCTTCTAGGCGGGTGTTCCAGCCCACGTGGTCCGCATGGATGTGGGTCAGCAGAATATAATCGACCTTCTCCGGCAATACACCGACTGCTTCCAGCCGTTTGAGAAAAGGATGATGAAGGTGATGCAGTACTTTTAAGTTCGGCCGGTCTTTATCATTTCCGGCCCCTGTATCGATTAGGATGGTCTTCCCTTCATGGCGGACCACCCAAGTATGGACACTCAGGAATACCTTTCCGCTTTTCGCATCGAAGGTCCGGCTATCAATCCACTCGGGTTTTTTGGCTAGAACCTCCATACTAAGGTTCGGCAGCAGTTGTGTCGCTGTGAAATCATCTAAGGACATCTCTGGCACTTTGATTACGGTAGTGCTGCCTATTAGCCGTTCAGATTCAATCATGATGAATTAGTTTCCTGCAAAGCGGAGTCTCTCTCGTGAGAGAGCGGCTGCGCCGGTTGCACAACGCGGAACCTGCTAGGGCCTCATCAGAACCGTCTTTGTTTGCGTGAAATCATCGATCAATTCCGCGCCGAGTTCGCGGCCCAACCCCGACTGTTTATATCCTCCGAAAGGCGACACGGCGTCCAACTCGAAGTGCGTGTTAATCCAGACCATGCCAGCCTGGATTTTTCGAGAAACAGCCTGCGCAGTTGCAAGATTGCCGGTCCAGATCGAAGCAGCCAGGCCGTATTGTGTCGCGTTGCCATGCAGAACCGCATCGTTCTCGTCGTTGAACGATGCAAGCGCGCCGACCGGACCGAAGATTTCTTCCTGCGCGATTTTCATCCTGTCCTCGACATCAGCAAAGACTGTGGGTTGGAGGAAGTACCCCTTTCCGCTCAGGCGCTCACCGCCGGTCAGGAGCCTTGCTCCCTCCGCGCGTCCGGAGGCAATGTATTGCTCAATGCGATCACGCTGTTTCGCGGAAATAATCGGCCCAACCTGGGTGCTGTCATCAAACGGGCCGCCGACTTTGAGCTTGGAGACGGCCTCTGCAATCTGCCGACTGACCGGGTCGTAGATGTTCTTGTGAATGTAGACGCGCGTTCCCGCTGTGCATGCCTGGCCGGCGTTCTGCGTGAAAGCGTTCACCGCCATGGGAATTGCTTTCTCAAGGTTTGCATCCGGAAAAATGATGAACGGCGATTTCCCGCCTAATTCCAGGCTAACCCTGGTCAGGTTTTTCGAAGCGACCTCCATGATGTGCTTGCCGACAGAAGTGGAGCCGGTGAAGGTGATCTTAGCTACTCCAGGATGGCCGGTCAGGGCATCGCCGACCTCTTCTCCAGAGCCTGTCAACAGGTTCACTACGCCCGGCGGAAAACCAGCCTCTTCCGCGAGTTCCATGAAGCGCACACAGGTGAGAGGCGCATCTTCCGCCAGTTTCAAAATCACAGTGTTTGCCACGGCAAGAGCTGTGGCTACCTTCCAGCTTGCATACAATATGGGTCCGTTCCACGGAATGATTGCCGCGACCACACCCAAGGGTTCGCGGAGGGTGTACGCCAGGCCGGGACCTTGGGTAGGGATCGTTTGGCCGAAGATCTTGGTCGTCCAACCGGCGTAGTATTGAAAGACATCAATCATTTGGGCCGTTGTGATCTGCGCCATTTTGAAAGGCATGCCCATTTCGTAGCTTGAGATCGCGGACACCTCTTCGCTGTGCTGCTCGATCAACTCAGCCATTTTCAGCAGGCACCGTGCCCGTTGATGCGGCCCGATATCGGCCCAATTCTTGTCTTCAAAAGCCTGACGAGCAGCTTTAACGGCAAGATCCACATCTTCCGGACCGGCTTTCGCGATCGCCGCCAGCGACTGTTCCGTTGATGGATCGATCACAGGCATTGTTTTTCCGGATTGAGCAGCAATCCATTTACCGCCGATGAACAGGCGTTTGGAGCCTGTTGTTACAAAGCTATTTGCCTTTTCGACATTGTTTTTTATGCCAAACATCTCTTTTTCCTATCCTTTGAAACAGGCACATGTTTAAAACGCCGCGCTGCTGTTCGCCGCCGCTAGTATTCAATCCGGATTACACTCCGTTTGTGCCGCCGTCGATAAAGAATTCGGCGCCAGCCACAAAGGCGGAATCGTCGGAAGCAAGAAAGACTGCTGCCTTGGCGATGTCGCTTGCTTCTCCCATGCGCCCTATGGGAACCATTTCGATTGTTGCCTGGCGCGCGGCGGAGTCGTTCTTGATTGAATGGCGGAAGCCCTCCGTGTCGATCGGACCGGGGCTGATCACATTCACACGAGGACCTTTTCCCTTCAGTTCCACGGTGAACGTGCGGGCAAAACTGCGCACAGCGGCCTTGGTCGCGCCGTATACCGACATGCCGGGGATGCCCGAGCTTCCAATAAAGGAGCCGTTCAAAATGATGGACCCGTTCTGATCCATCAACGGGATCGCCTTCTGGATACAGAAGAAGACACCTTTCTCGTTGACGGCAACCGTCTGATCGAACTCCTCTTCGGTGATTCGATTCCAAGGCACCTGCTTGTAGATGCCGGCATTGGCGAAGAGAATATCGAGCTTACCCTTTTCTCTCCTGATTTCGGAGTACATGCGATCGATGTCCGAGACGCTGCCCGCATCCGCGTTAATGCCGTATGCCTTCCCGCCGAGTTTTTGAACCGCTTTATCGATCTCCTCGCGGCGTCTGCCGGTGATGAACACAAACGCACCTTCTCTGATGAACTCCTGAGCAGTGCTGAAACCCATCCCTTCGGTAGCTCCGGTGACGAGCGCAATTTTACCTTCGAGCTTACTCATAATCTTCCCTTTCCTGTCGTGAACAAATTTCCGCGCCGCCGAAGACCTTGCGCTTCACTGGCGTGAAAACTGCCGTACCGGAGGAATCACATCCAGCATCGTTGAAGGTGTTCAGAACGGTCTTCGAACTTTTAGCGGCCGATCCCCAGCCTTTAGCAGCAAAGGTCATTACGCTAAGAGCAGCGAAGCTGATGATGCGTCCTGCTGCGCCGAGCGTACGAAATGACGAGAGATGCATGGCCGACGCCTTAGCAATTGTGACGGATTTCACCGTTCCATGCTTGCACAATCCGCTAAAATTCCTGCCTATTTCGCCAAAACGCGGCACTGATTCAGGCAGGATTGCGTCTCTGAGAAGAGGTGAAAATGACCGGGCTTGAGAGGCTTACGAAAGCGCTGTCGATGGTTGTGCTTCAGGACGGGACCAGCACAACGGAAATCAAAGGAGTCTTTCTCAACCGTTCGTCCACAACCGAGACGCCGCGCTTAACAGATAGCCAGCCCTTTTTCTGCGTGGTCGCACAGGGAGCGAAAGATGTCCTGGTCAATGCACATCCTTACCGGTGCTTTCCCGGCAACTACTTGCTCTGCACTCTGGGAATTCCCATCTCCGGACAGGTAGTCGAGGCAAACCCCGGCAAGCCGTACTTCGGTGTGAGCATTGTTCTAGACTTCAACGAGATCGCCTCTGTTTTGAGGGACGCCGACCTGAGAAGGCCGTTACCACAAGTTGTGGACCCTGCGATTTCGGCGCACGCATTAGACGACGAACTACTCGATGCTGTGACACGTTTGGCGGAACTTCTACGCAAGCCCGAGCAGATCCCTTTTCTTGCCCCGCTCATCATGCGTGAGATCTACTACAGGCTACTCATCAGCGACAATCATGCGCTGCTGCGTCGAATGCTGGATCAGAACACCAAAATACAAAGAGTGCTCTCCGGACTGGTCTGGTTGAAACAGAATGCTACGAGGAATGTCCGAATGACTGAACTCGCTCGACACTTGAATATGAGCACATCATCGATGAATGCATGGTTCCGTGATGTGATCTCGATGAGCCCGTTACAGTTTCAAAAGCAGCTTCGCCTGCAAGAAGCGCGTTTGATGATGATTTCAGAAAATATTGATGTAACCACGGCAAGCGCGCGCGTCGGCTATGACAGTCCTTCGCAATTCAATCGTGAGTATAAGCGCTTCTTCGGAGCATCGCCATCTTACGACATTAAGAGACTGCGTAGTTCCTCGGATGTTTAGAGAGTACGGCATCTCTTACGGTGAGGTCTCGGATCTTCCCGGCCTAGGCACGGCTCTTTTGAAACAGCAAAATCCATGAACGGACTTTCTGCGCCGTCCGATACAAAATGAGAACCGGGGAAACCGGCAGCAGACCCCGGAACTTCCCCGGATCTCCTCCAATTCGGAATTGCGGTGACTGTCACAGATCTCCCGGATCTCCTCCAATTCGGAATTGCGGTGACTGTCACAGATCTCCCGTTAAACTTCACTGATGTTCAAGCAATCAGCCAGGCCCTAAAGCTTTCCACAACTGCTCCGTTACAGGAAACATCGTTACTCTGAACTTGGCGCAGCCATAAGGGGCCAAGGATGCTTCGACCGGGGCGCCGTCTTTTACAGGTTCTTGGGGAATGGGCTGTACTTCCGTGGGCCGCCAATCGAATTTTTGCGCTTTGACCCGCAGTTCGACCGGACTGTTCAGCGACCAATCCCAGTGAGCAGGCATCGGATGCCGAATTACCGCGACATCGTTCGGGCCGGGAGACTTGGAGGTCATCGCGAGCGCGTAATGGAAGTTCTGGCCGGGTTCTTCCTGATCAGGATTTCGATCGCGAATCGGAAAAGAGAAGAGAAGCGGACCGTAATAGACGCAAGCGTAAGGATTTCTGATTCCCGGCAGCTTTGCGATCGCCCGACTGTTTGCAAAATACTTGACTGGCGGGTAGCTTGTTTCCCGGCCGGTTACGATTCGCACTGACATGGGAAACCGAAGAGTCACGCTGTCGCCCTTATTCCAGCGCCGGTTGACCTGGATAAATCCTTTGGCGTCCAGCCTGCCAAGAAACCGCTCTCCATTGACGGCTATTTCGGGATTTCGGCACCATTCCGGCACGCGCAGGTAGAGCGGAAAAACGACTGGAATTTGCGGTCTTACTTTCAGCTCAATCGATTCCTCAAAAGGATAGGCAGTTTGGCTTTCAATCTCGATTTGCACCCCGCTTTTAACAGAGGTCCGCACCAACGATGGGCCATATAATACGGCTGCAAGGCCTGCATCGGGAGTCGCCATCCACATGTGCATTACATAGTTCGGGATCAAGCGATTCAGATTTCCCACGCAGCACAACACGGGATGACCTATTTTCGTGAACTTGTAAGCGTTCAGTCCTGGATTTTTGGGTTCCTGGAGCGGCAAATCGGCGCCGTAGCGGTTCATGCTCTGGTAATACGACATGGTTATGAAGTCACGGCTTACCGGCGCGGGCGCGGCATTGAAAAATATTTTCTCAATTCGATCGGAATAGCTTGCTTCGCCGGTCACGCGGGAAAGGCACAGAAAGCTCCACATGGAAGCGGCCACATTACAGGTTTCAATGTTTCTTGTGCTTCCAATGCCTGCCTGCCATTCCTCTCCGGAGCCGATGCCGACGGGCAAGCCGTAGCGCATATCGCTGTACTGGACAGCTTGCAGGGTAGCGGCAAGATCGGCGCGCTCACCGGTCCACGGATAGAGCAGCGCGGGAACGCGGATGTTTTCGTAGAAGATCACGTCGTGACCGACAGGTATCCGGTTCGCGAGAAAATTGGAACGGGTTGCAGTGTAGGAGTCCGACTCGACAAACCTTCGAACGTTGCTTAGAATGGCGCGATCTCCGCTCATAAGAAAGGCATCCATCATTGGGTCGATGTTTACAGCGCCCGAAACATTGGTAAAGTCATCTCCGAGCTTGGGCAGCGGGAATTTTCGATAAACCGAAACCAGGGCATCCAGGATTCGGGGATCTCCGGAAGCTTGATAGTAAGCCACCAAAGCCCTTCCCATATGCGAGTGCGCCCAACTGTTGAAGTTGCTGTCGAGAACAGAGCCGGGACGCCAGTAGATGAATGAATCGCCGCCGTTCAGGATGCCGTTTACAACAAAGTTAAGGCGGGTCTGGATTTTTTCAATCAGTTTGCGATCGTCAAGCTGGTAAGCGAGCCGAATCGCCCCATCCAGCCAATAGCTGCATTGTTCGAGCGGCCAACCGGTCCCGTCGGGATTTGCTCCTCTAGCTTCGAATCCGAATCCTTTCCAAGCCTGACCGAAAGTAGCGCAGTATTCGTCCAGATGTCCGGTTATTCCGTTAGCGGCCGAGTTGGCCCAATCGAGCAGCCAGCCGCGGGGGAGAACCGCGCCTGGCTGTAATTGAAAGAAAGAAGGGGTGATTTGCGCTTCATTCGCGAACGCGTGAAGAGATTCCGGACCAACTGGCCGGTTGGATCGCTCAAGAGATTTTGCGCCCAGAGGAAAGTGACTCGAACTAAGCGCGGTAACCGTCCCACCGATGAAATTACGGCGGCTGCACAGGTCAAGGTTTTTCTTCATAAGCGTTTCATAAATTATTGCATCTTATGGAGAAACGCAAATGCTTGTCTCAGAAGCGTATTTTCTAGGCAAGTAAAAGAATCGGCAGCGGGAAATGAGGCGCCGGACGCCGCTTTCCGGGAATGCAGAGGGGCAAATTAGAATGACTTCATAAAGGCGATGAAGCGGAAGCAAATTCCACGGAGTCTCACGGTGAGCTTGGATGTTTATAAATCACGAGCGGCGCGGTTCGCCGTTTTAGTTTTTGGTTCTTGCCGGCAGATGTTTTGCCCAGAACAGCAGCGCGACTGCTTTAGCCAGACAAGTGGAGAACGATACGGCGGTTCTGGACGCGCAGCCTACCGTGAGCATTTGGCAAAGAGCACATCCTCATGAAGATTTGAAGCCGGCCCATTACGAAATTGAGAAAGAGGCTTACCAGTTCGATTATCAACTGCAGAATCGCTGGTGCGCTGTTTCGGCGGGTAGTTTAGCGGCATTTACCAAACGAGCAGCTTTCTCTTATACGCCTTCAGTCACCCGTGGATCTCTTCCGCCGCTGCCCGACAGCGAGCAGCCTCATTTAACTAAAACTTGCACCATGCAGGCAGTCTGGTATGGAACTAAGATCGAGAACGCCGAGAATGAGGTAATCCGGGAACTGACTCGGGTGTGGGGCAAGCCGACCGGCACTGAAACAGGGGTTGTGTTGGACTTTAACGATCCTGAGCTGGAAGGCAGAGCAGCTTACGCAAAGAAGGCAAGAATTTCAAGATACTGTGACAAGCGATGCGGGCGCGCCGGACTATTTGCCTATCCAAGGCGCGACAGCGTTTTCCGGAAAAGCATGGGCGAAAGGAGTTGTTAACCCGATCAGGAAGCAGCGAGCGACTTGTCTTTTGTTTCACGAACCCAAAACAAGCCGACACAGGTGAGAACCGCGGAGGCAGTCAGGTAGAAACCAACATATTGCAGGCCGTAGTTTTTGGCGAGCCACGTAGCGATGTAAGGGGCAAGTGAAGCGCCTAGGATACCCGCCAAGCTGAAGGCCAGTGAACTACCGGTGTAGCGAACGCGAGTGGGAAAAAGCTCCGATATGATGGTGCCAAGCGGCCCATAGGTGAGGCCCATCAGAGCCAAGCCGAGAATCATCATGGTGACTGCTCCGGCAGGGCCGGCGGTAAAAAGCGGCGCGAGTATCAGGCCAAACAGGGCGATTAGCAGCGTGGTCCCTAGCATAACCGGCTTGCGCCCGCGCTCAGCGAGCAGAGCCGAAACAGGAATTGTGAGCGCGAAGAATACAATACCGAGAAGCTGATAAAGCAGGAAGCTGGCGCGGCTGTAATGGAGAGCGGTGGTGCCCCAGGACAGGGCGAAAACGGTCATTAGATAGAAAAGAACGAATGTGGCTAAGCAGACGAGTATGCCGGCCACGAGAGTACCGGTGTAATCGCGGAGAACCGTGAACACAGGAACATCGACCTGCCCGGCGGATTCGATGGCAGCCTTAAATACAGGTGTTTCGGTAATGGTGAGGCGAACGTAAAGCCCGAGCAGCACTAATACGGCACTGGCGAGAAAAGGCACCCGCCAGCCGAACGAGAAGAACTGCCGATCGGTAAGCAAGCGCGAAAGCAGCAGAAACACTCCGCCGGAAAGCAGAAAACCGAGCGGCGCGCCGAACTGCGGGAACATGCCGTAAAGAGCGCGTTTGCGGGCCGGAGCGTTTTCGACGGCGAGCAGAATAGCGCCGCCCCATTCGCCGCCGAGTCCGATGCCCTGGCCGAACCGGCATAAGGCTAATAAGAGGGGTGCAGCAATCCCGATCACGCGATAGGTGGGGAGGACGCCGATGAGGAACGTCGATAAACCCATGGTGGATAAAGCAAGAACCAGGGTTTGCTTACGACCGATGCGATCACCGAAATGGCCGAACAGAGCAGAGCCGATAGGCCGTGCGAGAAAAGCAATACCAAAAGTAGCGAGAGAAGCCAAGGTGGAGGAAGCGGGATCAGAAGCAGGGAAAAAGAGCCGCGGAAACACCAGCACTGCCGCAGTTGCATAGATGTAGAAATCAAAGAACTCCACCGTTGTGCCGACCATGCTGGCGAAAAGGATTTGGCGCGGTGTGTTGATTTGCTTTTGCGAGGTTTCGTTAGTGATCATGCCTGCATCGTTGTATCAAGTGGCACTGATGACAACTTCAATCAGGTTGGGTTTGCCGGAAGCGATTCCAGCTTCTACGGCAGATGCAATATCACCGGCTCGTTCGATTCGGCGTCCAGGGACTCCCATAGAAGTTGCCAGTGCCAAATAATCAATCGGCGGGTCCACAAGATCCATTGCAATAAATTGATTACGGGCAGAAGACAGATAGTGTTTTTGCCCTTTCATGAAGTTTTTGAGCACGTTGTATTCCCGATTATTCATCACCACAACGGTGACCGGCAATCGCTCGCGCGCCAGCGTCCAGAGTGCTTGCGGTGAATACAGAGCGGCACCATCGCCAACTAAACAAACTACCGGTTCACGGCCAACGCCCAGACAATAACCCGCCGCAGCAGGCAATCCCCAACCGAGCGCACCACCGCGCAGAAAGGCGTAAGTCCGCACAGTTTCATCGCGCAATAGTGAGCGGAGAAAAGCGGAAGTGGCAATGGACTCATCAACGATCGGCGTTTTCGGGCCGACGGCGCGAAGCACTTCCCGGGCCGCTACCAGCGGAGTGATGACCGGGTTCGCAGATTCACGGTCGGCTTGTTCGTCAATGGCTTTGCGCCGCGCTGTCATGCGTGCTCCATGCGAAGCCGTGGCGGCGTCCAGCTCCTGCCGCCGTTCTTTTAATCTTTCCTGGAGTAGAGGCAGCAGTACATTCAGCGAAGCTTTGATGTCGCCTTGCACGGAAAGTTCGGTGTTGTAAGATCGTCCCAGGTCGCGCACGTCTGAAGAGAGTTGGAACACGCGGCAGCCTTCCGGAACCGCCGAGCCTTCTGTATAAAGAATGGTGATCAGCGATTTGCCGCCTAGGGCAAACACTCCATCGAAGGACGAAAGCTCGGCGGCGATTTCGCTGGCCCTGGTCGGAAGATTGCCGTGCCAAAGAGGATGGGCGGTGGGAAACGACAGATGCGCCGGCCAGGAGGAACCGTACACCGGCGCGCCCAAAGTATTGGCCAACATCACTGCTTGTTCGGCTGCGCCGCTGGACCATACTTCATCACCCGCAATCAGCGCGAGCCGGTTGGCGCCGAAGGAGGCCAGCAGATCGGCTAAACGGTCGAGCGAGCCGGCAACGGCGCAGGTGTCGATGGTGGAAGGTTCAGCAATACCCACCGTGGTCAGTTCTTCCATCATGTCCATCGGCAGGGACAGAAAAACCGGGCCGGAAGGAGCGGCTTTAGAATCGTGAAAAGCGCGGCGTATCAGCACCGGCAACTGGTCCGGCTTAGTGACTTCGCGCGCCCATTTCACGCTGGGAGTAGCGATGCCGACCAGATCGCCGAACAGCAGCGGGTCCATCAGAGCATGGCGGGAATCCTGCTGACCGGCGGTGATTACTAATGGCGTTCCAGACACTTGCGCGTTCAACAGATTGCCCATGCCATGCCCCAGTCCTCCGGCAGTGTGCAAGTTCACAAAGCCGGGCCGTCCCGTTGCTTGCGAGTAGCCATCGGCCATTGCCACGACGCTTGCTTCCTGCAGGGCCAGAATGTATTGGATAGAGGTCGGGCCGAGCAGCGCGTCGATTAAGGAAAGCTCAGTGGTGCCGGGATTGCCGAAGATGTATTCAACGCCTTCGCTTTCCAGAACTTCCAGGAGCACCTGGGCACCGCGACGGGGCACGATCTCGGCGGTGCGTTTGATGCCAGAAGATGCGCTTGTTGTCGCCACACTTGATGCTACCAAGAGGAGGAAAAGTAGATCTTGAATCCATGGTTATTGTTCTTGCTGAATCCTGAGCTCGTGTATTCAGCGAATCAGGATATCCGGCATATTGTAAGTCCGGTTATCGATCTTGATGGGTACGGTCGGCCAATCCGAAGTTTCAGTAACAGATTCAGTGTGGTCTGCGTAAACAATAATCGTGTTGAACGACAAGGCTCCGCGAATAATAGGATTCCAGGCACATGCTTGGTGGTCGTGAATGATCTCCTTGGATTCGGGAGCGGCAAGCCAGTCCCGCTCGGCATAGCCGATGGCTCCGCCCTGATGGTGATCTTTCCAACCATCAGGGAATCCGGCTTCCGCAAACCAGGCTTTTGCCCATGCGATCATTTGTCCGGCGGTAACGCCCGGTTTTGAATGAGCTTCGTATTCCGCGCTGATCCGCATTGCCGCTGCCAGCTTGCGTTTCAATTCGGGTTCCAGCGGGCCGAAGTGAACAAACCGGGCGACTGAGGCCACTAAGCCCCAACGCCGGGCGCAAACATTCACAATGGCGTATTTTGTTAACGGCAAATCAGTGGGCGTGTGGTGATGATAATCGTAAACACGGTGGTCCACGCCCATCAGCAGAACTGTAGGGCGCAGTTTGCGCTTCATCAGTTCATTTGAAGCCATTGTTTCCATCATGCGCTCGGTCATGCCGGGTTTCAACTCCCTGCACACGGCGATGACGGCTTCGGTTGCGTTTTTTCCTACCCAGCGAAGCTTTTTAATTTCCGAATCGGTGAGTTGATAACGCAGAGGAGCAAATTCCGGGTTGACCATCGCCAGATTTCCCAAGGGCGTATCGCTGCCGATAGTTCCTCCGCTTGCCAGTTGATGCAGAATTTTGAGTTTGCCCGCGATCTCCTCGTACCACGGGAATGACTTTGGCTCATAGCCCAGTTCCGCTAAATCTTCCTGGAGCAGCCGCGGCATTTCACTGTTATTGGCAAGAACGTATTTGCGTCCGTTTTGCATGACTAAAAGCGAGGCGGCTCCGATTTCACTGGTAATCACAATGTGGTTGTCTGCAATTCCTCCGGTGATCCAGGAAAAATTATCAACGCGGCTTAAGAGAACACCGGCGAGATGGCGTTCCATCAGAAAGCGGTGAACGCGCTGTAGTTTGATATTGATCTCCTCTTTCAGTTCAGCGGGTGTCACAGGGTTATCAGGGGGTTGTTCGCCGCGAACCCAGGTTAAAAAAAACGGAACGAATCCGAAGATGATCAGGGAACAGTATGGGAGGCACTTCATTATTTTGTTTCCTTGTTTTCCGCTTTCGTCCATTGGGCGAACAGCGCAGGATCAAATTCCATAAGTCCGAAGATGCCGTTCAGTTGGCTGGTGGCCACCCAAGGCAGCCAGAGGCGGTGCAAACCGAATCCGCGCACCGGCGCAAAGCTGTAATGTTCCTGCTGCCAGCCGGGACCTTTCAAGTCAAAGGCGTGATCAGGCATGGCGACCATGTTTTTGGTGTCGTGCAGAAGAAGCTCCGCTACACGAAGATAATGCTTGTCGCCCGTCCAGCGTCCCAACTTAGCGTATTCATCGACGTCGAAGGCCATGTAGTCGTCAACCAGTGAGTGTCCGGTGGCGATCAATTGTGTTCCATAGGTCGGCACGCCTTGTTTCCAATGCAGCAGGGCGTTATCGGCATCTGCCGGCATCGGCACGTTCCAGATATACATGTATGTTTCAGCATAATCAGCAGCCGCGCGAGCACGCGCAAGCCACTTTGCTTCGTGCGTTTCTTCGTAAAGCGCCAGATACGCTTCGTTCGACAAAGTTCCGGCTTCTTTATCCAGCACATCCGGGTTGTCAATTGTTCCGCCCACAAATTGGCTGTTGGCCTGCCCATGCGCCCAGGAAAACTCGGCAGCACGCCGGGCCGATTCCAGGTAGCGCGGCTCATGCGCTTCGCGGCTGAGCAGCACCAAAAAGGGGACTACATTGTAAGAAGATTGCGGGGAAGCATCCGCAGTTTCGCCCGTGCCGGGTTTCCAGGAGCGTGGAAATCCGCCTTCTGATTGTTGTTGTGTTAGTAGCCAGTCTGCAAACTGCTTGGTCCAGGCTAGCCATTCCTGATGAATGCGCCCTTGTTCGCGTTCGCGGCGGTAGGCCCGCAGCGCAGCTTTCATGTCATCGCCAAACGAGCGAAGATAAACGCAACCGTCGCGGGGGATGGCTAATGCTGGTTCGCCGGTGTCCAGGTTGAAGCCTTCCCCGATTGGAGGATTCATCCGAAGTTGGAGAAATGACGCAAAGATTGCCAAACCCAGTTGCCGGTTTTTCGCGGCGCGCTCAGGATCGGAATCCAATTGCGCGTCAGCCAACAGCAGTTCTGCTGCTTCCAGATTTTTGCCGGTGAATCCCATGATGGCTTTTCGGTCAGGCCGATGTTGAGATTCGGAAACGGCCGGCAGAGCGTTGGGAATACCGGCCCGATGGCCATGCACTTCCACCTGGCTTGCCAGCACGTCAATTATGTTTCGACGGATGGTGGGAATATTGTGCCAAGTAACCGGGGGATTTAAGGTATCGTATGCCCATCGCCAAGCATTTTTAAGGTAGTTCGAGAAACTATCTTCCTGCGAAAATCGAAACTGCAACCGATACTGCTGGACAAATCCATCGCGAATGGGATGATAGCGCCGCCGCCATTCACGGACTTGGCCGCCGGGATAGGTGTTTCCCCGGTATGTCACCTCGCCTTCGCTGCCCGGAAACCAAAACCCTTGCGAGTGATGGCCGTGATCGAAATCCGCGCCGATGGCACCAAAACGGAAGTGTTCATTGATCATGGTTTGAATTGTTGTGTCCTGCGAGTCGGCGCTGGTGGTTTCCCCGTTTGGCGATCCATCGAGAATCGTTAACGCAGAGCCATCTGGGAAGCGAACTCCGAATAAGGGAGCGGGCAAACGATCTTCCCGGATTCGAACTTGGCCCGGTCTGCCGATTGAATAAGTTTCGCTGCCGCCAATTGCATTAGCTGACAGGTGAGCGCTGGTGCCGTAGATAACGCCCGGAGCGAAGTACTCAACCTCGGAACGCGGGTGTGTTTCGGGATGAGCCAGCGTGAGGGAAGACAAAAAGCCGGTCGAACTTTTTCCAGATACCCTGATTGTTCGGGAGAACTGAAGAACATCATTTTCAAGGAACCATTCATCGCGAACTTGAAAACGCGATCCATCAGGACCGGAAACCTGGGCGGAGCCATCGGCCTTTGTTCCCGATATTTGAAGATGATCGTATCCAGCAGTTTTTTGCTCGATTTGACCTGTTTCTGAGTAGAACTCAAGTTGAACAGGCTTGCTTTGCTGAATGGATGCGGATTTACCATTTAAGACTGCGATGCCCTTGCTACCGCGTTCTTCGAAAGGCGAAATTTGAGCTTTCCTTGGTGAAACTCCGATCTGCTTTTGATTGGTCGCTTGTTTGAAGGCAAGCGTTCCTGCCAGCATCAATAGACTCATCGATATCGCGGTCCGGCGTGTCATAGAATCCCTGGATTCGGAAGTTTTATAGCGATTGGGTTTGCTTTGCAACACTCTTAAAGTTTTTATCATCATAGATTGGAACCGGATTCTCTGGTGAAATTCAAAGTCGCGGCGCGTTCCTAACCAGATCGAAGCGATACAGCATTTTCTGCACTGCTTCGATTTCGTATAGCCAGTACTTTCCATTTGAGATAGTATGGATGACCAGTAAGAACTCAGTTCGATTTCACTGCGAGGGGTTCCATGTTGCGACAGTCCCACCACTCGGCCGTTTTGTGCCTTGTTCTGATGTGTTTTTTGAGTTTGCCGTGTCCGGCTCAGTTTAGTGGAAGCATTGACGGCACCGTCACCGACCAAAGCGGAGCCACTATTTCCAATGCTGCTATAACCTTGACGAATCCCGCCACCAGCGTTTCCCAGCAAGCTAAAACAGACGATTCAGGAAATTACCGTTTTGTCAGCTTAGCACCGGGCGCTTACCGGATCTCCGCCAACGCCCCCGGCTTTACTAAACTGGATGTTTCAGTTAACATCACCACTGGCCAGGACCTCAGTGTTCCGTTGGCTTTGTCGGTGGCTGGGGCATCAACTTCGGTTGAAGTCACCGCGGCAGCCCCGATTATTGACGCTTCGGAAATCCGCAATCAACAGACTATCGCGCCCAAGGAGTTAGAAGCTGTTCCGCTTGCCGGACGCAACATGATTAACCTAGTTACGCTTGCGCCCGGCGTTTCAGGACGCGGGCTTTCCGCCAGCGGCAGCCCCGGTTCCGCCGCCGATAATTTTTCTACCGAGCAGCAGGTGGATGCCAGCGCCAACGGGCGCAGCAGCAACGCCAACATGTATGTCGTCGATGGGCTTGATGTTACCAGCAATGTCCGTCCGGGCGTGCTTAATCTCACCCCTAATCCCGATGCGATTCAGGAGTCTACTGCTGCCGTGAACACTTATTCATCCGAATACGGACGCGGCAGTTCCATTGTTTTCACGGAAACAACCAAGTCCGGCACTGACACGTTTCACGGTTTGGCAAGTGATTATTTTACGAACCAGTATCTGTGGGCGGGAACGGAGTTCAGCCACAACTATCTTCCGTTCCACAGCAACAATGTTTCGGGAGCCATCGGCGGTCCAATCATTCCGCATCATCAGTTCTTTTTCTTCTTTGCGGTTGAACCGCTTCGCGCTTCGCAGGCGGTGATCAATTCCGTTACTTTTGAAGACCCGCAGTTCACCGCTTTTGCCCAGCGCGCATTTCCCGGCACAGTCGGCACTCAACTTCTTACTAAATACACGCCTGCCCAAGCTACCGCGACAGGAGTAAACCAGACGGCGGTTCAGGCATTCCCCACTACCTGCAGCACAGCGGCCACCGCGTTTCTTCCCTGCAACACGCCCATTACTGACAACGGCGTGCAAACTGCCGCCAACTATCGCAACGGAATGCAATACGCTGTTCGTATTGACAAGTACTTCAAGAGCGATCGCTTGTACGGAAACTTTTTTCGAACCACTTTAGATACGGGCGGACCGAACATCAGAACCGCTTTCAATACCACAAACAGTTATACGACCAATTCGGTGCAAGTCAACGAAACTCATACGTTTACGCCCGCTACGCTCAACGAAGCGGCTTTCGCTTATCTAAAAGTTCAAGGCACCAATGATCAAACCGGAGATTTTTCCGTGCCTAGCGTGAATGTCAATGGAATCAACGGCTTCGGAGTCGGCTTCGCGCAAGGTAATTTCATTCAGCATAGCTACCATTGGCGCGATGTGCTTTCCCACATTCAGGGCAATCACACGCTGCGCTTCGGCTACGATGGCTGGCATGGGGATGACACAGCCCTTTTCGCTCCCGTCCATACGCAGCCCAATTTCCAATTCAACAATCTGCTTGATCTGGTAGCCGGCAACGTCCAATTCGAAAATCAGCTTGCTTATAACCCGATCACCGGCAAACCGCAAGCAGGCAGTTATGGCTATTCCACCACCATTAACGGCGCTTTCCTGGAAGACACTTGGAAGGCAAAGTCAAATTTGACCGTCACAATGGGGTTGCGCTGGGATAATTTCGGCAATCCTTATGCCACGCTGCCCGGCACCGTGGTTTCAAACTTTCACTTAGGCACCGGCACCACCTTCAGCCAGCAGGTAGCGAACGGATATGCGCAACAACAAAATTACGTATTAAATCAATCCATCTGGCAGGCGTTTGCTCCTCGGGTTGGGTTTGCCTGGGACCCTTCGAAAACCGGAAGCTGGGTGGTACGCGGCGGCTTCGGCGTTTACCATGACATGCCTACCTTGGGTAACCTGACCGACATCATCAATGGAAACCCGCCGAATTTTATTGTTCCCACTTTCTTCTCGGACGGCACCACTGCCAAACCCATTTTTGCTTTCGGCAGTAGCGCCACCACGCCAACATTTCCCTACCCTGCCTTTCAAGGCCAGGCGCTTGATGCAAGAGGCGGTATTCCCGGCGCGCAGATTCCCATCGGCGCCGTCCAGAATGGCCTCACCTCGCCGACAACGTTTAATTATTCAGGCACCCTGGAGCATAAACTATTCGGCAACCTGATCGCTAGTTTTGGTTATGCCGGGTCGCGCTCTTACAACATCATTACCGGTTACGGGCAAACCGGGAACACATCTTATGGGCAGGACATCAATCGGTTTGCCGGAGACCTCATTCAACACAACACCACCGCGCCCACGCGATTGCTGTCCAGCTTCGGCGCAATTAATTATGAAGCGAATGGGGCCAAAGCCAATTACAATGCTTTGATTACTGACCTTCGCGGGCGGCTTTTCAAGCAGCATTTTTATTTTGATGCTTCGTATACGCACTCGCGTTCGCTGGATAATTCGCAAGTTTATCCCACTTATGAGAATTTGTCGCAGTACTACGCGCCTTCTGCCTGGGACGCGCCTGATCGTTTCTCGCTTCTCTGGAATTATGATTTTCCGGCAGTTCGCGGCGGACACGGGCTTGTTGGGCGAGTGTTAAGCGGCTGGTCTTTAAGCGGCACTTCCACCGCCCAGAACGGCAATCCGTTCACCGTGTATACCACTGCATCGTTCCAGGCGTTAAAGGATGCGACCGGTAAGTTCATCGGCTTTACGCCGGGCAGCGGCGATTACAATGCGGATGGCTTTAACTTGGATTACCCGAACGTTTCCACTTACAAGCTGCCCACCAGTCGGACGGCTTACCTGAACGGGTTGTTTGCTTCGGGTATCGTGAGCCAGCCAGCGTTCGGCGCGGAAGGAACCGAAAAGCCGAACCAGTACCGCAATCCTGGCTTTGCCGAAACCGATGCCAGCCTTATTAAATCGACCGCTATTACCGAGCGCGTCAGCTTGCAGCTTCGCTTCGAGTATTACAACATCTTCAATCACCCGAATCTGAACGGCATTAATTCGGACCTGTCCAGCGGCAGTTTTGGCCGCTCCACTTCGCAGGCCCAACCGCGCTGGCTGCAAATCGGAGCCAAAATTTTCTTTTAATGTTCAGTGGAGTTGATTTTGTTTTCGGTCCGGCTCCACGACGAACGTGTACCGGTTCATCTGTTCGTCTTGTTTTTTGTTGAATGCTTTGGCTTGGGCCAGGCGTTTCATCAGTTCGGGAATCACTCTTGTTTGCCCGCTGTTACGAGAAGCCACGATCAGGTGATACAAAGCCTGTTCGTTGTTCGGCTCGACCTTCAGTGCGCTATTAAATTGTTGAATCGCCATGCTGAGCTTGTTTTGCCGAAGGTAAAGCGTGCCTAATAAATCCTGGGCCAGCGGAAACTTGGGATTTAGTTGCACTGCCTTTTCCGCGGCCGTCAACGCTTCCTGAAAAGCTGCTGTTCCCGGCTCCATGCCTTTTTGCCGTAAGGTTTCAGCTTTCACGTAATACAAATACCCATCGTCCGGGTTTTGTTTTAATTTGGCCCGGACCACCGCCAGCGCGTCGTCTAAATTACTCTGCTGCAGTTGCGTTAGTCCTTGGGCTACCGAACTGGAAGTCTGCGCGGGGTCCAGTTCAGCCGCTTTGGCGAAATCATTTTCCGCTTTGGCATACTCGCCCAGTTGCACCAGCAGAACGCCACGAGCCAGATAAAGTGGTGGAGACTTGGGCAGTTTCTGCAAGCCTGCGTTCAGCATTTCAATTCCCGCTTGAAACGAGTTGTGGGCAAAACATAAATCAGCAAAGTGCAGGTACAGTGCGCTCCTAGCTGGATCAATCACAATTGCCTGTCGCAGCGTTTGCACAGCGAGCGGCGTGTTTCCCATCTGCTCATAAGCGCTGGCAGCAACATCTAGTATTTGCGGCTCTTGCGGTTGTTTTTCAAGAAGCGGCTGCAAGGCGGCCAGGGAATCCGCTGCGCGGTTTAAGAGCAGATCCACTACTGCCAAGTTATACCGGGCTGACCAGGAAACATGGTCCAACGTTACCGCTTGGGCGAATGCTTCGGCTGCTTTCTCTTTCTGTCCCGTTTCAAAAAGGCATTGGCCATACTCGGTGAGCGCGGGCATTTGCGAACTGATTAGTGTTTCGCTGGCAGCGTAGTTTGCCACCACAGCGCGGCAATCCTGGCGTTGGTAAGCTATCGCCCCCAGCATGGCATGGCTTACCGGATCATCTGGTTGGAGTGAAACAATTCGTTGGAGCGTGCGAACACATTGTTGATTACTAGTGGCGTATTCGATCTGCGCTTCCGCTTTGAGGGCAGGCAGGTAGTCCGGCGCAAGGGATAAAGCTGTTTTGAAATCATGCAGCGCGGCGGTCTGTTCTTTTAAACCCGTATGGGCCAGACCTTGAAGCGTCCAGATTTGGGGATCTCGTGCATTCTGTTTCAGTTGTTCTTCGGTAAACTGAAGCGCCGTGCTGAATTGATTGTTCCGTAGCGCCTGCGCGATTGGCGTTACATCGATTGGTTTATAGCTCTGCCACCAGAACAAAAGCAGAATCAGAATGCCCATAAAGTCAAGTTTATGGAAACGGCATTGTCAGTGATAAAGAAAAGCTTGCAAGTGAGTAGTATCCTTATTCCTTGACCCCAAACAGGTTTATTTTTCATTCTTGAACTAGAAAACAGTAAAGGCGTAACCCTGGTGCAAGAAGACATAAAATACAGCGTTAGGAAGACTTCACGTGTTATCTCGGTCGCGTTGCTTGTACCTTGGGCTCCGTTGGCTACGGTATCGGGAATGGCGTTCGATGGCTGGCCGGATCACAAAGCTTCAATCATAGCTCTTGTAACAATCATGTGGTCGTACCCTTTTATGGTTTTTATTGGCTTTGTGGCTTCTTTCTGGTTTCCCTGGCTGAGCATACTTCCGCTGTTTAATGTCTTAGCTTTTCTAATCTGCTGCCTGTTCGGTTTGTAAGAAATTATTATCAAGCATTTTATTACCGAGAATGTACTCAATCGTTTTCTACATTGAAAATTTCTCACAGCAGCGTGGTCCTGATACCCTCTAATCCAGACGGACCAGAATCTCGTGAACAGAAGAACATTCATTCGCAATCTTGCTGCGGCAACGGCGGTTCCTGCTTTGGCGGAGCAGGCGGTTTCACGTCCGCCGCGTCTAGCGGAACTGCACCAGCCTTTGACGATTACCATGTGGGACTTTTCCTGGCTGGAACGGCGTTGGCCGGGAGCAGGCTATGAAGACTGGGACGCAGTTCTAGATCAGCTTGTCGCCAGGGGCTACAATGCGGTGCGGATTGACCCTTATCCTCATCTTGTTGCTGCTGATCCGAAGCGCATCTGGGAATTGATTCCGGTCTGGAACGTTCAGGATTGGGGGAGTCCGGCAAAGAACCGCGTGCAGATACAGCCTGCGCTGAACCAATTTATTCGCAAATGCGGTGAGCGCGGCTTGCGAGTCGGATTGTCGACCTGGTTTCGCGAGGACGCGGCGAACACTCGCATGTCCATTCACTCGGCGGAAGATCACGGCGCAATCTGGAAGAAAACGCTCGATACGATCGCGGCGGACAACCTGCTGCAACATATTCTTTACGTTGATCTTTGCAACGAGTTTCCGCTGGATATCTGGGCGCCCTTTCTGCCTAAGGGAACGCTGCGCGCGAGCGCTTTCGGCACGCGTTGGATGCACGATAGCATTGCCGTTGTCCGAGCGGCTTACCCCAATCTTGATTACACATTTTCCATGACTTCCGAGTACGATACCTGGCGGTCACAGGATGTTTCGATGCTGGACTTTCTGGAACTGCACATCTGGATGGCCCAGGCAGCCGATTTTTACAAACAGGTGGATTACAACTACGAACGCTTCAGTTTGAAAGGCTACGAGCATCTGGTGGACCGCGCCAAGCCGCTTTATGAATCCAAAAAGGAGTATTGGCAGGCGCTCCTTCGAAAGGAGATCCAGCAGGCGGCTGAGTGGTCGCGGTTTTCGAAACGTCCGCTGATCACTACGGAATGCTGGAGCCTAGTCGATTATAAGGATTGGCCTTTGCTCGAATGGGATTGGATTAAGAAATTATGCGCCATCGGCGTGGAAACAGCCGCCAGCACGGGGCGATGGGCGGCTATGGCAACCAGCAACTTCTGCGGACCTCAGTTTGTCGGCATGTGGCGCGATGTTGACTGGCACAAACAACAAACATCCGCCATTCATTCCTCGCGGCTGGAATTGTGATTTTGTCTGCTTTTCCTGAGTAGGAATTAACAGCGAGCCAAGGCGGTTTTCACTGCTTCCGCGATGCGCTCAATCATTAACAGATAGGCCGATACGGCTCCATCCGGCTTCGCTTCGCCTTGTTCCCATTCCTGCAGCGTGCGGCAGTTTAAAGCAGATATTGCAGCAAATTCCGCTTACGATATGCCGAGACGTTGCCGAATACCTTTCACATCGGGCGACTCGGGAATGGTGTACCTAGCTTCGCGTCCTTCTGCCGATAAAAGCAGTTTCACTTGCTTAATCTACTTGGGAAAAGCAACAATCTTCTTTTCCCTTCAACTGTACGTGGCTCACGTATTGAGTGCAACTCGATTTTATCTTTCCAGTTTTAGTTCTCCCACCAAAAGATTTTTATTTGCGTTGATCCAACACGCGGTTATTTGCCGTATCAGAGGATGAGCTAGCAAAACAAGTCTCGAATCAAAAAGGATTAAACAATGAAAAAGATTACCTCACTCGCCGCAGCGCTCATTTTGAGCTGTGCGGCTTTTAGCTTTGCTGCAAAAAATCAGATGGGCGATGGCGCTCCCATGTCTCCCAAGATGAACATCGTGCAGAATGCTTCCAACTCGCCTGATTGCAGCACGCTGGTCAGCGCGGTAAAAGCCGCCGGTCTGGTTGATACGCTGTCCGGCCCTGGCCCGTTCACGGTTTTCGCACCCACCAACGAAGCTTTTCAAAAGCTGCCGGCAGGCACAGTAGATAATCTGGTGAAGCCTGAGAACAAGGACCAGTTGACCAAGATCCTCACTTATCATGTCGTAGCCGGAAAGATGGATGCGGCTAAGCTGGTAAAGGCAATTAAGGCAGGCGGCGGGAAAGCAACACTGAAAACCGTAAATGGCGAAGAACTCACCGCCATGTCGGATGGAAACGGCATCAGCTTAACTGACGCAAAAGGCGGCACCGCGAAAGTAACTACCGCCAATCTGCCGCAATCAAACGGCGTAATCCACGTAATTGATTCCGTGTTGATGCCATAGTTAAGCTTTCTATAATCGTGAATGCGGAGTTCGTTAAGATAACAGGTAGTTGTGGCTATCTGTTATCTGATGCGCTCACAGGCATTCTTTGCGCCGCTGATAGAAGCGATCCACCTGATTCGGCTGAATCGGATCTGGTGCTTTTGTCAGGTCGTCGTTCCTTTTCAATGGCTATGATCGGCCAACAGACAGCATTTTCGGAATCCTCGCTGATCCAGCGATTAAAGCGTCGGGACACTCACGCTATGTTGGAGTTGTATGACCGTTATGCCAAGCTGGTGTACTCGGTCATCCTGCGCGCGGTGAAGGATCAGGCAATGGCGGAAGACCTTACTCAGGAAGCGCTGCTGCGAGTTTGGAACCGCATTGGCACGTTTGATGAAGCAAAAGGAAATCTGGAAGGCTGGCTGGTGACTGTAGCGCGTCGCTGCGCTTTTGATTATCTGCGAGCCGCGCGCCACGCTCCGGAAACGGTTTCGGCTAATTTCAGCGAATGGGAATCTTTACAACCGTTTTCCACGCACGATAACCCTGCCGAACGCGCGGCGAATCAGCAAACCGTTTTAGCCGCACTGCGATCACTCAACGAGGACCAGCGCGCAGTAATTGAATTGACTCACTTCGAGGGCATGTCACAAAGTGAGATTGCGCGGCAGTTGAAAAAGCCGCTCGGCACGGTGAAGGGCTTAGTTCGCAGCGCGTTGAAAAGTCTGCGAAACGTCATGGCGGAAACGGATCTGGCATGAACAACACCATTCACAACCAAAACTGCGAGCGGTTTGAGGACAGCTACGATTTTTACGTTCTGGGCAGCTTGGAAGAACCGGAAGCCAGCGCGTTCTCGGAGCATCTTCTGGCAGGATGCGCTTATTGCGAAGCGCAGTTGCAGCGCGCTTCGAATCGAGCTCAGTTTATTTCACAGACTGTACCCTTAGCAGAGCCACCAACGCGTCTTCGCTCGCGCTTTGCCGGCTCAATTGGAGCAGCGCCTGTTGCAGGACGCAACAATTTACTTCCCTGGTTGATCGCCATTGCCGCGAGCCTGATTCTGGCTGTTTTGTCGCTACGGCAGTTTCAAGCGCAGCATTCTGTAGAACAGCCTGCGCAAACGCTCACGGCGGAATCGGCGCGGGTGTCGAATATGCTGCAAATTCTGGCAGCTCCGGGAACGGTGGAACTGCCGCTCACGGACGCTAAGCGTCAAACTCTGCACGGCACACTTTACGTGCATAAAAAGCTAGGCATGGCAATGGTGGTGGACACACTGCCTGCGCCACCTTCGGGTTGGGTTTACCAAAGCTGGGTTACGCCGCGGAATGGCGCGCCTCGCCCGATCGAATTGTTTGCCACTGACCCTCAAGGCCGGGCTGTCACCGTTTTTCGGGGACCGGTTGAAGTGGCCCAGTTTAGTTCCATGCTGATTAGCATGGAACCGGTCGGATCAGTTCCCTCGAAACCAACTACGCTTGTGTTTGAGGGAGAGATGAAAAAAGCCGGATAAGCGTTTTGCGCTCTTCAAAGAATATTCGGCATCACAACTCAAACGGGCGATCAGCTATTTAATTCTGATCTGACGCGCAGCGGAAGAATCTATTTGTTGAGCGGAGGCTCATCCATGAACTTTATAAGTAGAGCGTTAACTATAGCACTGCTGGCTACCGTGGTTTGGGCAGCGAATGAAGCCTTGCCAACCGTAGGGCAACAAGCGCCCTCTTTCAGCTTACCTTCGCAGGACGGATCGATCGTGAGACTGGCGGATTTCAAAGGTAAGTATGTGGTTCTGTATTTTTATCCTAAAGACGGCACTCCCGGCTGCACGATGGAAGCGCACAACTTTCAACGTGATCTGCCAAAGTATGAAGCAGCAGGCGCAGTGATTTTGGGTGTTAGCGTCGATTCCGCTGATCGTCATCAGAAATTCTGCGCTCAACAAAGCCTGACATTCAAATTGTTGTCCGATCCGGATGCCAAGCTAGTGGAGACGTATGGCTCGAAGCGCAGTATTCTGGGAATTACGATCGCTGCCCGAAATACTTTTTTGATCGATCCCCAAGGCAAAATCATCAAAGAATGGACAGGCGTAAAACCAGCTCATCATAGCGAGGAAGTTCTGGCGGCTTTACTGCGCGAGTATTCCGGCGCAAGTCATCGATAGCCTGAGTTAAACAACTGATTCATTTTTTTACAGAAAATTTGTTCGGTCCTGATCCACGGTGAAGCAATTAACCGTATCAGCTAACGAGTTTATTAGTAACGCTATCTAAAAAAGATACCCTGTGAAAAAGCTTACCTCAATCGCTGCATTACTCCTGTTTGCCGGGTTCAGCGCAGGTTTCGGTTTTGTGTTGAACGCCTTCTCCTTTCTAAGCGAGTCGAACAGTGGTTCACAAAACAAAGTAGTTTTGAACTTTCTAAAAGAACAGCGCAGGCAGGAGACCCAGCTTACTGCTTATCACTCTACGCGCCAGTATGTTTTGCGCACTCCAGAGAAAAACAAGGTTTCCATCGCCGAAGTAGAGATGACCTACAACACGACTGAGGGAGAACACTTTAAAATTTTGCAGTGGTATGGTTCGGGCGGAATCTATCGTTACGCGCTGCAGAAAATTCTAGATGCTGAAGCTGATTTGACGCGCCCGCAAAACAGATCGAACCTGAGTTTCTCATTGGACAATTACCAGTTTGAAGTTTTGGGAAAAGAACATTGCGCTGATCACTCCTGTTACGTTCTACGCATGGAACCCCGGCGCAAACTGAGTTCGCTACTGGAGGGACGCCTCTGGATTGACCAGGAAAACTACGGGCTGATTCGTTTAGAAGGGCATGTGGTTGCCAGCTCGTTCTGGGTAGGACAACCTTATATTATTCAGAGTTTCCGCTATGTAAATGGTTTCCGAATGCTTCGAAAGAGTAGTTGGAGCACCAAGGCCCGAGGAATCGGCGAGACCGCCTTAAGCATCGAAGTGTTGTCACAGGACGTACCGCTCTCCAAAGCGCCTGTTGCCATTTCAGAAATCCGGTAATTGCGCATGAATAAAGAATTCACTCAAACACTGCTTCGCGCCCAACCAGCAGGAAGCCGATACAGTTCAACCGAAAAGCAGTCTGAAATTGAAGCCGCCAACAATTTCGTTTCCGAGTACCAGCTTTTATCAATACCAACCAGCAAAGCGCCTGAATTCATTGATCTAACCGAAGCAGTGCAAAATCTGGTTCAGCAGTCAGGAATCGAGTTCGGCACAGCCAATATTCAGACTCGACATACAACAACCGGGCTGCTGATCAATGAAAATGAACCGTTACTGCTGGAGGACTTTGCGCGGCAGTTGGATGTTATGGCGAGTCCGCAAGTTCACTACCGGCATGACGAGTTGGAACTGCGAACAGGGATACCAGCTTATGAACGCCAAAACGGCCACGCTCATTGTAAGGCGATGACTTTACGCAGTTCGGAAACTGTGAATATTGCGCGCAACAAGCTGGATTTAGGCCAGTGGCAGAGCATTTTTCTGGTTGAACTGGATATAGCTTGCAGCCGAACTGTTTCCGTGATGCTGATGGGCCTTCGAATGCGAGGCAAAGGCGAGCCGAAGCAAAATGGATTGGATCACCGGAAAGCCGACCGCCGCTGTTTTTAAATGTAGTTTTGTCAAAGGGCGGAGCCTCTTGCTCACTTCGATCTTACCTATTTATGAAAACAATCAGCAGTCCTCCCTCCGGCATTGAAGATGCCGAGCTGGTGCGAGCCGCTCAGAGGGGAAGCCAGCCCGCTTTCACCGAATTGGTGTTGCGCTACCGGCCAGCCTCATTGAAGATGGCTACTTCTATTCTTCGCGATCGGGAAGAAGCAGAAGATGAGGTGCAGAATGCTTTGTGTAAGGCCTTTGTACACCTGAATCAATTTCAGCACCAATCTCAATTTTCCACGTGGCTGACGCATATACTTTTAAACCAATGTCTAATGCGGCTGCGAAAACTGCGCACACATCCCGTTATTTACCTCGGCGTGGATAAATTGGATGATTACAGAGATACTGCGTCAGCAATTCCCGGTTTTCTTGAAACTCCCGAGGAAAAAGTAAATCGTGAACAGATGATTTGCATTTTGCAGCAGGAAGTCCGCCGTATTCCTCCTTTGCTCCGCTCCGTGCTTGAGTTGAGCGATGTTCAGCAACTTCCTATGATTGCGGTCGCGGAACAGCTTGGGATTAAAGTGCCTACGGCGAAAAGCCGGTTAAAGCGGGCGCGCCTGGAATTGAAAACACGTTTTAGACAGCGTATTCAGTGCTGAGAAACTGCATAAGCAAGTGGGACTAAGCAATCAGAAAAGCCTTGAGTCTCCCGTTCTCCTTTCTGGCCGTCAATTCAGGGGAGGCACCAATGATAGAGTGGGCTACTTTTCACGGATCGGCTGAAGACTTAGGAGATCAATTTAAGCTGATCGGAGCGGGCGAGAATGGAATCATTCTTCTGCCCAAAAATTGCGTTTCGTTTGAACACCATAAAATTTCAGTGAAGATTGGGGCAAGGGCCATTATTCTTCAGCAAGCGCAGGGCATGGAAGAAGCGACCAGCTATGTTCCAGAGGATGAATGCCGTCAAAGACAATATGTCGGTTTAGTGGAGTTCTGCTGCGATGGGCGTGTCCTAGGCCCGTGCCGAATTCCCGTACATGTCTGACACGCACCAAACAATCTTTTGCAGTGTTTTGTTGAAAATTGAATTATTTTTCGATTAGTCCCGCCGTCAGGTGACTCCGAAAGCTACTTAAGCCAGAACCGCTTTCCGCCGATAAACAGAGTGTGGGTGGAACTCGGCGAATTTCAGCAGCGCGACAAGCGGCAACAGCAGTTGTTGTGAGTCTGCTTCTGGCAGGTATGGTAGGAATGTTCTGGTGGCAGGACTGGCAGTATTCGCAACCGACTCCGAAACCGGCTCAGTTATTTCAACCGGCGTTCGGCGCTATCGTCCATTTAGAACCAACGCTGCGAGCTTACGACCGTCCCGGCAAGCCGCTGCTTTTGCATTTTTTCAACTCCGATTGTCCTTGCTCAAGATTCAACATTGATCATCTGCGCGCTTTAAAGAAGCAATTTGGAATCCAAGGGGTTTCGTTTGTGGCAGTGGTACAAGGAACGCCGGATCAGATTCGTTCTTTTAAAAAGTATGAACTGGAAACACCTGTAGTGGAAGATCCGGATGGGCGGATCGCTTTTCAACTGGGCGTTTATTCGACGCCGCAGGCCGTGATTTTAACACCGAAACACGAACTTTACTTTCGCGGCAATTACAACCTGACCCGCTACTGTTCTGATCCGCGCACTGAATTCGTGAGACTGGCCCTTGAACATCTAATAAACGGCGAACGGTTAGGGAAGCAGCCGGAAGCGGCTTTAATCGCTTATGGTTGTCCGCTTCGGAAGCGAGCAGCTTATGGTCGATAAAAAACATTCTCATCTTTTCGGTATTCAAGCTGGCGCTTGTTTTCCAGCAAAACAAATTGCTCTTGATTTAGTTGAAATTGATACCGTAATGAATGCTGTTTATGCCCGGGGTGATTCCTGGATGCGAAAACTGATTCTGATTCACCTCGCCATTGGGTTCTCGTTGGCTCCGTTTTATGGCACCTGGATAATGGCGGCGACGGTAGGCTTCATGGCGGTCGCAATGGTCTGGATCGCAACCATGCTGCTACCGACCACGCTCGCCGCGCGCTGCATTACCGGTGCTGCGTTTCAATGCTTCGTGATTCTGCACATCTACCAGATGCATGGCCTAGCGGAAATGCATTTCTTCTTTTTTACCGCTTTCACGGTAATGATTATGTATCAAGACTGGTTATCGATGTGGCCAGGAACGCTGCTCATCATCGGACAACATGTCTTGTTTGCTTATCTCACCAATACAGGTTCACAACTATACTTCTTCGAGCAGTCTTATATTCCCTGGCTTAAGTTAAGTTTCCATTTTGGAATTACCAGCGCGGAAGTGGCGATATGCGGTTTGTGGGCGCACCTGCTTCGCCGCCAGACGATTCTCGATGCCCGGCGGAACGCCCTTTTAAACAACCGGGAAGAACAACTAGCCAAGCAGTTGGAAATCAGCAGCCAGCAAAGAAAAGTGCTGCAAGCTTCCGAGATCGCTTTGAAGCAGCATCAAGAGGAGCTAGAACAACGAGTTCAGGAACGAACTCAGGAATTAGTAACGGCTAAAAACAAGGCTGAAGTCGCCAGCCGCGTAAAAAGCGAATTTCTTGCCAACATGAGCCATGAGATCCGTACGCCCATGAATGGGGTAATCGGGATGGCTGAACTTGCCCTGGCAACCAATCTGACAACCGAACAGAGGGATTATCTAACGACCGTAAAAGTTTCCGCTGATGGTCTTCTGACAATCATCAACGACATTCTCGACTTCTCCAAAATAGAAGCAGGAAAGCTCACGATCCTCGAAGAACCATTCGAATTGCGATCATGCCTGGAAGATACAGCACGCGGCGTGGCGGTACGCGCTCATGAGAAAGGTCTCGAATTGGCCGTTCAGATCGATTCGGATGTTCCGGAAATGGTTCTCGGCGATCCTGGGCGGCTGCGGCAAATTCTGCTGAATCTGCTCGGAAACGCGATTAAGTTTACTCACACTGGAGAAGTTGTCCTGCTGGTTAACAGATCAAACGAGCCGAACAGTGCGAGACATCTGCAATTTTCTGTGAAAGACACGGGAATCGGCATCCCTCAGGACAAGCTAGCAACGATTTTCGATGCATTCACGCAAGTGGACGGATCATCTATCCGACGTTATGGGGGAACGGGCCTTGGCCTTACCATTTCCAATCAGCTTATAAAACTGATGAATGGCCGGATTGAACTCACGAGTGAATTAGAGCGAGGAACGGAAGTTCAGTTTACAATTCCATTTGAGGAAAGCCGCTGCGTGCCGGAGTCTGATAAGGAAAATACTGACTGGCAGGATCTTCGAGGCGTCAGTGTTCTTGTTGTTGATGACAACGGCACAAACCGGCGCATTCTGGACGAGAATCTGCGCCGCTGGGGTTGTCACACTTTGCTGGCTAATGGAGCCGCGCAGGCACTCGACATTTTAGCGGAGCAGCAAAAAGCCAAAACTTCGATTGGGCTGATTATAACGGATGCGCAGATGCCGGATGTGGACGGATTCATGCTCGTTGAGCGCATCAATTGCCTGGAAGCTTACTCCAAAATTCCGAGCATGATGCTTACATCGCTGGATCAGATCGAGGGCATGGAGCGGTGTCATGCACTTGGCATAACAGCTTACCTCACCAAACCGGTGCGGCAAAAGGATCTGCGAAGAACAGTTCTGAAGCTGATCCGGGGGCAGGAAGCATTAGCTTCACAGAGTGAAGCTCAACCAGTCTCCTCCACTCACTATTCACAGATGCCAGAAGTCAGCTTGCGCATTCTGCTGGCGGACGATAATATCATCAACCAAAAAGTGGCTTGCGGGATGTTAAAACGAGCAGGTCATGCAGTGACGGTGGCCAGCAATGGCGAGCAGGCTAGGCAAAGCGCATTGCAAAAAACTTTCGATCTCATCTTAATGGATGTGCAAATGCCGGTGATGGACGGCATTGAAGCGACCCGGCAGATCCGGCAGGCGGAAGCGGTTCGGAGCCGCCATACTCCGATTGTTGCTTTAACCGCGCACGCGATGGCCGGAGATCGAGAACGGCTCCTGTTAGCGGGGATGGACGATTACCTCACCAAACCAGTGAATGCAAAGGACCTTCAGGCACTACTCCAAAGCGTGCAAATTTCGTGTATGCCGGCCTGTTCTGTTCCAAGTCAGCATAATGATGAGGAAACCATTTCCGCATTGAGTTGAGTGAACGTTATCGAAACACCACAATGCAATTGGGTTATTCCGATTCCATCCGGATGTACTTCCGGGGAAATAGCCAAATGACCCCGAAACACCGGATTCAGCTCCGTTGGACTTCGAATTGGCTTTCAATGACGGTGTTTTCGCAACGCACCGGCAGCGGGAACTCGACCAAGACTTCCCGTGGAATTCCTAACATAGTTAGACCTTGAGATTCGATCCAACGTCCGATGGTTCCGCAGCTTTGATGCAGCAGATCGGGACCACCCGATTGCACCACGGTGGCGACCAATGCCCGCTCCGGCACTACGCGGAGGCAATACCCGGCGGGTAATGCGATTGTTTGCGCTGCTTCCGCGCATACCATTGCACCTGCTTCCATGGCAAAGCGGGATACTTCAAAGCCGTCGCCAGGCAGCGTGAGCGAAAACGAATCAATCACCCGGCGCTGCACGGTGCGCAGAATGTCCGCAGCAGTTTCACGGACCCAATTCCACGCTTCCACACTAGACGCTAGTTGCGTTGATCGGCCTATAAAATAAGACGCCGGCAGCGACTTTAACACTACATCCGGCAATGCTTCGCCGTCGCCGAGTCGAGCTTCAAGTGAACGCAGACGCTGCAAGCCCGTTTGTAAGCTTCGCTCCAGTTCCATCTGCTTTTGGCGAAGCATTGCCTTGACCTCGGTTTCAGAGATACCGCGCTCGATTACTTGACGTATTTCTGTGAGCGTCAACCCGATCTCTTTCAAAGCCAGAATCCGGTTGAGTTGTGAGAGTTGTTGCGCTCGGTAGCGGCGGTAACCGGTTTGCGGATCTGTATAAGCCGGATGAAACACTCCTTCTTCGTCATAGAATTGAAGAAGCCTCTTCGACACTCTGGCAATGCGCGAGAACTCGCCGGTAGAGAACATAGGCTATGCTCTCAGTGTTTGGCAGTCCACGGATTTTCGTCAAGCGATGGACCGACCAGGGCCGGCACCGGCACGTTAAGCATCCTTAGATACAGGCCAAGTTGCGCCCGGTGATGGACAAAGTGGGTAAGCATGGCCCAACGCACAAACTGATGACGCGGCATCACGAATAGTTCCTCTCCGCTATTTGTGACGCGAAATGAATTCAGCAGCGCATTGTCAGTCAACAAGCTCAGATTATCCTTCGCAGCAGCAATACTGCCGTCGAAGCCGTCGAGCATGGCTGAAACCGAATCGGGCCGGGGCGGCCACGGAACCTGGCTGCGTTCCTGTTCAGGCTTTTGTACCATTTCGGAGACAACTCCAGGGATGCTGGTCATGTGCCAAGCCAATTCTGTGAGTGTGCGGGACTTAGGGTCCGGACGCCAGGCGAGTTGATCTTGCGGTAGCCGCTCTATTAAGATGCGAGCTGGTTTGGCTTCGCGCTCCAGTTCTATCCAGAAATCGTTTTGCATCATTCATCCTTCTAAAGAACGTTATTTATTTTGACAACGGCGCCAGAAACGGATGTAGCAGGTGCATCCGGCACGAAGCTGACCTGCATCGCGTTTTCTTCAACCGTCAAATTTAATGTGGAGTGTCACGCTGCGTGAGAGTCAAGTGTTTTTCTAAATCGCCTTTGTTCATTCCAGACCGCGATTGTGTCCTGAATGAGCCGCAGTATAGTACATTTTCATAAAACGGCGCATGATTTACAGACACTCTTCTCGTCCAGTATGCTCTAACGGTTCGGAACGACGTTACAGAAAGTTCCTGAGTGATTGCCGCTCTCAAACCGTTTGCGGCTCCATAAGTTTTCAGGTTTTCGGCAACGTCGCTCAAGTCTCAAAGGAGAAACAAAACATGGGGTTTATTGCGTGGCTTATTTTAGGGCTGATTGCGGGTTTTATCGGGAGCAAGATAGTAAATAAGACCGGTTCCGGCCTTGCTCTTGATATTATTCTCGGTATTGTAGGTGCTGTTCTAGGCGGCTGGGTTTTCAGCCTTTTCGGCGCTTCCGGCGTAAATGGGTTAAACCTTTATAGCCTGCTGGTTGCGGTTGTCGGGTCTATTCTGGTGCTGGTGATCTATCACGCGATTGTCGGACGTTCTTCAAGAGTGTAGTCAGTAAAAGTTGTTTACGAGGTTATTCGCTTTTTAACGGTTTAGAATCGGGCACGGCTTCGATTTTGATAAGCAAAACAGTATAAGCCGCTACACGCGCCGAGAGCACAGCCGCAGCCAATTAAAAAGCGCGGGACTAAGCATTCGACGAGCCGATCAGGTAGCTTGTGGCAATGGGAGCGGCAAGAGCAGCTATGTGGCTGTCAAATTTTATAAAGTTGCCCATTTTTCAGCGCAATGAGTCGAATAAAAATCGAGTGATTTGGTACTCAGGTACAGAGTTCAGAATACTTAATGATGAGAACCGGCGAACTCGCGCAGCGGGCTGGCGTGAATATTCAGACAGTCCGGTTTTATGAGCGAAAGTGTCTGTTGCGCGAACCTTCCCGCACGCCATCCGGTTATCGCTGTTACACAGATGAGGATGTCCGGCAGATACGATTCATCCGAGAATGCCAGGATCTTGGATTTACCTTGCAGGACATCAAACAACTAATCGAACTCCACGGCTTCTTCTCCGCCCCCTTCAAGAAGGGCGCTTCGGAACTGGGGCGGGGGGATCGAATGATGAGAATTCTACAGGAGCGGCTTGCAACCATTGACGGTAAGCTTCACGCCTTGTCACGCATGCGGGAACGGCTTCTAGCGGCTGTCAGCGAGTCCCAATTACGCCAAAAACCAATTTGTCCCGCGCAACAGCAGTCTCGTGGAGGAACCCGCAACCGGTAAGCGTAAGAAACCCGAATATTTATTGGCACAGTAGGGCAGTTTTCATACATTATTCAAATCGCGGTTGTTTTTGCTTACCAAAAAAAGGCAAAGGTAGCAAAGAGATCTCGAAAACTTTATTTCTCCTTTACACTCGGCATCGTTGCCGCCACCTTTCTCCAAGGTGTGCTGAACGCGTCACGAGATAGTTCTTGACTCGATACCTAGGTACAGCCTCCATACTCGGGGCATGTTCCGATGGTTACTGACTTTCGCTCTGATTTTAACGGCTTCTACCGCCAGTTTTACTCAGAACAGCACAAACTTCACCGGCACCTGGATGTTTGACCCCGCTAAAGGCAAGAACATCGGGATGATGTCGCAACTGAAAATGACGACAATCATTAAACAGTCGCACGATCGACTCACGCAGAATGTTGAGGCCACGATGATGGGCCAGAACCAGAAACAAGAGCTTCGGTTTGATCTTACTGGCAAACCGATGACCAATGAAACGCCGATGGGTGAGAAAAGCACCACTGTTTCTCATTGGGAAGGGGCAAAACTCATTACAACCTGGACCACTCCCGGCGCACTGACCGGAAGCATCAAAGTTTCAGTCGAAACGCGATATTTGTCTCCCGATGGCAGAACTTTGTACGTCGAGACTACGCGTGCGAACAAACCATCCGTTGTGATGGTTTACAGCAAAAAGTAATCCGTTTGCGGGTTAGATTTATCAACACTATGCGTTGGCTCGCCGGACTTCTATTGCTCAGCAGCGCCGCCACTGGGCTGTATTTCTGGCGGCCTTGGATTTCCTCAGCGCGGGACCGCCGGTTGCGTGTGACACGCATCCTGCAACCCGAGTACAGAAATCTCGCCACAAACGTTTCCGCCACGGGAACGATTCGCCTGCGCAGCGGAGCCGAAGTTCGGGTCGGCGCACAACTTTCCGGTATCGTTACCAAGCTGAATGTAACGGTCGGCTCCCATGTGGAAAGGAATCAAGTGATTGCGGAAATTGACTCACGCGGCTTGCGCGCCAGAATCGAGCAGGCCCAGGCCCAAATCCATTACGACGAAATTGCGGTAGAAAAAGCGCGGAGAGTGCTGGCAAGAAGCCGTGCGCTCTTAGCGGAAGGACTCGCTCCGAGGCAGCAAACGGAGGATCTGGAAGAAGACCTGCGCAGCGCTCAAGCCAAACTGGAGAAGTCGAAGCAGGATTTGGCGGTGGTCGAGTCCGATTTGCCCTACGTCGATGTGCGCGCTCCGATTGCAGGCACGGTCTCCTCCATTTCCACACAACAGGGAGAAACCATTGCCGCTTCTTTTGCCGCGCCCACCTTTGTCACCATTCTCGAAGATAATGCGCTGGAGTTGATCGTTATGGTGGATGAAACCGATATCGGCAATGTCAAACCCAGTGATCCGGTTCACTTTACGGTAGGGACTTTCCCGGATCGCGAGTACAGCGGCAACGTAACACGGATTGCGCCGGCCGGCACCATCATTGCTGGAGTGGTTAATTATGAGGTGGGTGTTGGGATTGCTCTTCATACCGGACTGAAACCGGATATGACAGCCAACGTGACGATTACAACGGCGCAAAGACATACTCTGGTCGTACCTACTGGCGTGATCGAGCGGGAGGGCGAACGACGCTTCGTTTACGTTTCCCAAAACGGCCAACTGCAACGGCGTCCTATTGTGCCCGGCAGCGACGACAACGGTTTTACGGAAATCCGGAAAGGATTATCGCGGAGTGATTCCATTGCTTGCGTCGAAGCCGAACCGCGTTCGAACGGGAGCGTCCGATGATCGAAGTGATCGACCTTGCCAAAATCTACCGCCGGACCGATGGACACCCGGTCACAGCGCTTGGAGATATCAATTTTCGGATTGAGGCGGGCGAGTTTGTGACGGTTCGCGGCAAGTCGGGGTCCGGCAAGTCCTCCCTGTTGAACATCCTGGGATGTCTCGACCGCCCCAGCCAAGGAGTCTATCGATTAGCGGGAAAGGACGTTTCCCGATTCTCCGACCGCCAGCTTTCTCGTTTCCGATGCCGTCAGATCGGGTTTGTTTTTCAGTCGTTCCATCTGCTGCCGAGAACAACGGCGCTCGAAAATGTGGAAATCCCAATGATTTACTCGGGTGAGCGTGTCAGCCGTGCCCGCGCTTTCGAGGCTTTGGAGCGCGTCGGTCTGCGCGAAAGAGCGCATCATTACAGCTCCGAACTGTCCGGAGGAGAGCAGCAGAGAGTAGCCGTGGCGCGCGCCCTCATCAATGAGCCTCCTTTGTTGCTGGCGGACGAACCGACCGGCAATCTGGACGTGGCGGCAGGCGCGGAAGTCATGTCCATTCTCGACAGATTGAACCGCGAGGGGCGGACCATTATGCTGGTGACGCACGATGCAGCGATTGCTCAACACGCGGCGCGGGAAATTTTTCTCGAAGACGGAGTCGTTCGAAGCGATCGCGCGCTTCACAAACCCATTACTCCCGGCGGAGAAGTCTGATGCTCATCAAAACCTTGGCGCTTGCTGGGAGAACAGCTTGGCGAACGAGAGGACGGACATTTATGATGACTCTGGGCATTGTCGTTGGCATTTCCTCCCTAACTGTTCTGAACTCGATTGGCGAGGGAACCAGACAGGAAACAACGAAGCGAGTCAGGAACATGCTCGGCACGTTTGACACGGTTTTGATCCGGCCGGGTGCGGGCAAAATGCGAGGCATGGTTTCAGTGACAAACGTACCTCCAAACATTAAGTTCGACGATGCGGCGGCAATCGCCTCGGAGCTTCCGGAAGTTCGGCAGGTCGCTCTGCTGCAAAACGCCTTCGATGTGAATGTTAAGTACCGCGAGCGGTCAGGAACACCCGCTGTGTTCGGCGTTTCCGCTAATTGGCTGCAACTGCGCGGCGAAGAACTGGCAGCGGGCGAATTCCTCTCCGAAACTGATGTCCGCTCGCTCAACCGGATCGCCATTCTGGGATCCGAGGCCAAAAAGGAGCTTTTTCCTGACGAAGATCCTTTGGATAAACAGATCCTGATTGGCAATGTTCCTTTTCGGATCATTGGGCTGCTGACCCCGCATGGCGCAGGACCCGCCGGCGGGAGCCTCGATCATCTGATTTTAATCCCTGTGACCACTGCTTCGAAGCGATTATTCAATCGGGACTTTCTCACGATGGTGATTGCGCAATTGCGGTACCCGCGGCAAAGCGGCTTGGCAGTCAGCAAAATCACGGTGCTGCTGCGCCAACGGCACCATCTCGCGCCTTCGGCTATCGACGACTTTAGTATTACCGATCCGCAAGCGATCATGAAACAACTGACAAACATCGGCACGACCTTGACTCGGACGCTGTTCGGCGTAGCCGTTGGGGCGATTGTTCTCGGAGGAATGGTCACGATGAGCTTAATGCTGATCGCTGTATCTGAGCGGCGGAGAGAGATTGGCATCCGGCGCTCTGTGGGCGCGAGCCGGGGCGATGTTCTGCTGCAATTCCTACTGGAATCCTTGTTGATCACCTCGGCGGGAGGGCTAGCTGGAATGGTACTGGGCGCAGTGGCCATCCAAAGTGTAGGCCAATGGCAGCGCCTTCCGTTTGTCTTCTCAGTCCGTGATTTCGCCTTTGCCGCTCTGCTTTCGGCGACGGTCGGTCTGGTTTTTGGAATGTACCCGGCCCTGCGAGCGGCGTGGACAGACCCGGTAGAGGCGCTACGGGCGTAACCGTTTACAATGAGGAAACTATTTTATGTGGGCCGGGAAGCCATTCGAAATTTGACCCGATTTCGTTTACGGTCTTTGCTCACCATAGGCAGCACTACGGTGGGTGCAGCGGGCCTTATTGTCTCTATAAACTACACCGCCGCCGGGAGCACCCGACTAATCAGCCAGCTCCGGCGTATGGGCACGGATGTCATCGTCGTGACTTCCCAAAAAAGCAAGAACGTAGCGGGACGTGCCCGGACGGGTTCGGCGGTCAACACCTTGCGTCCCGCTGACGAAGGAGCAGTTTGCCGGGAAATTCCCGAGATCGCCGAAGCTTCCGAAATTATATCCGGCAGCTTTCTGGTCAAAGCCGGTGATTTTTCAAAACCATTGTGTCCGGTCATCGGTTGTGAGCCGCGTTATCTTGAGATCAAAAGTTGGTCCGTGGCGCAAGGCCGATTCTTTGATACGCAGGACGTTCGAGCGTTGGCACGGGTAGCGGCACTTGGATACAGCGTCGCGCAAGATCTTTTCCCGGATCGCTCGCCCTTGGGCCAGCTAATTCTCGTTAATCGCGTGCCGATGCAGGTGATCGGCGTTCTCAGCGAACGCGGCCAAGGACTTGACACCGCCAACGAAGACGCGCAGATTTACATACCGGTATCAACCGCAATGACGCGCCTGATGAACCGAACATCCCTGGATGCTATTCTGTTTCGCGTTTCATCGAGCGATGGGATGCCGATTGCGATGGAGAAAGTTGAAACCGTTTTGAAGCGTCGCCATCGTTCGGGGCTTCAACTCCCTGCCGATTACCAGATTCAAAATCAGCAGGAAGCTTTAAACACTCTGCAAACATCGTCGGCGCGTTTGGCATTTCTGATCCGCAGCGTCGGCGTGAGTGGCCTTTTGGTTTCAGGTTTGGGGGTGCTCGCTCTTTACTCCCTGGCGATCCGGAACAGAACTCCTGAGCTGGGAACCAGGCGAGCCTTGGGCGCCGCCGCAACTGATATCTTTTTACAAATTTTGCTGGAGGCCACCTTTGTGAGCATTATCGGTGTCCTGTCAGCGCTCGCCCTCGGTTATCTCGTCACACGGGCGGCAGAGAGCAGGGCGGACCTGCCGATGACCTTTGACGGGAGGCAAGCCATCGGGCTGCTGCTGTACTCCCTCCTTCTGAATCAAGTGTTTGGCTTGTGGGCAGCTCGGCGTGCGGCGCGGATCGACCCGGTGACGGCCCTGCAATATGAGTAACCGAACAGACCTGATGAACACTCGACAGGACACTCAAAAGTATTGAGTTTCTGCGTGAAGGCACAATCTGCTGTTTATTAATGCCCGACGAGTGGAACAGAATGGTAACAACAAGCGGCGTTTACCACGGGCCGGTTCCGCGTAGATTTTCTGATGATGTTTCCTTTGGCTTTATATCGACTCACAACAAAGACGCGTTCAGCCAATCAGACCTACCTCCGCCTTTAACTTCTGCTGATTGAAAAAAAACTTTACTGCTGTGCGCGTAAAGGACTGGAACCGCCAGCGCCGTTAAGCCGACAATGGCAGCGGGTGCAGCCCAGCACCGGAAGGGCTCCAGACTTCTGCTTAATCCAAGCAACTTCATGTCCAAGCAGATAACAGACCAGTAGATTCATTGTTCGTTTCAGCATTCGTTCCTCCCTTCTACAGTCCATATCGGGAGCTGCGGCTCTCCGCAACAGGCTGGAAAGGGGTAAGGGGAGTACTACAGTACTTTACTGCTTCCTTTAAATTGAGATTTTCGTTTGGTGAGATTGCCTGACGGCAGCTTATGAGGTGAGAAGGGTTTTCACCGGTAGCCACTTCAGTTGTTGAAAATTCCTCATTTCAGGAGCAGATTTTCTGGTGGAACAACGTCGAACTCGGAGCGATGCGCAGATTCTTATTGTGGAAGATGAGGGTCTAATTGCGCGTCACCTGAAACAAACTTTAGAACAATTGGGATATACGGTGGTGGGCATCGCATCGTCCGGTCAGGAAGCACTGGAATTGCTTTCGCTGGTCAGCGCCGATTTGACGCTAATGGACATCAAAATCCGGGGCGCCGAGGATGGAGTGAGCACGGCGGAAAGCATTCGGCAAAGATTCGATATTCCAGTGGTTTACCTGACTTCTCATGCTGACCCGGCCACCCTGGATCGGGCCCAGCGCACTCATCCGTTCGGTTATGTGGTGAAGCCGTTCACTACCATTGATCTCCAAGTTGCGATTGAAATTGCTTTGAATCGCTACCGGCTGCAAACGGAACTGCGGGAAAAAGAAGCATGGCTGCGCACCGTTTTACAAAGCATCGGTGACGCAATCGTAGTAACGGATTGTGACGGAACAGTGAAGTTCATCAATGCAGCGGCTGAACAATTAACCGGCTGGTGCTGCGTCGAAGCGCCGGGAAAACCGCTGCAGGAAGTAGTTCAAATAAATATAAACGGCTGCGATGAAAAAGCAGAGGAACTGCCGCTCGGCATTAATCAACCGGAAGCCTGCACTTATAAAGGAATACTGTGCAGTCGTGGCGGAGCGCAGCATTCCGTGACAGGCACCACCACGCCAATTTACCTTAAAGAGACGGAGCAGATTCACGGCAGTGTGTTGATACTGCGGCGGCGTCAACCGCCTGACTTATTGTCTCTTTGGGAAACACAACGGTAAATGTAGCTCCTGCTTGCGATTGAACAGCGAGCGAACCGCCGATCTGATGGGCAAGAATGTCGATAATGGAAAGGCCCAGCGTATTTGATCGCTGCCACTCAAAGCCTTCCGGCAGACCCACGCCGTTATCTGAAACGGTCAACGAAACACAATTATTTTCAACCTCTTTCAATTCAACCAGAATTTCCCCGTACTGGTTGTCCGGGTAAGCATATTTCAAAGCGTTGGTAATGAGTTCATTCAAGATGAGTCCGCAGGGAATAGCCTGGTCAATGCCAAGCATAATGGGGGATAATTTGAGTTTGGTGAACACATTTGTCGAGCGTGAGTAAGAATAGAATAATTCACCAACCAGGGTTTGGGTGTATTCCCCGAAATCAATTTCATCCATTTTCTGATTACCGTATAAACGCTCGTGAATCAGAGCCATCGAGAACACACGCTGGCGGCTTTCGTTCAGCGCTGCGCTGGCGGCGGCATTATCTTTAATCAAGTCAACCTGCATTTTGAGCAGACTTGAAATGACCTGGAGATTATTCTTTACGCGATGGTGAACTTCTTTTAACAGCGTTTCTTTTTCGAGCAGCGACCGGCGCAGTTCATCAGTGCGAAGCGCCACTTCAGCTTCCAATAATTCTTTCGCTTCTTTCTGATTATGGATTTCGGTGCAAGTGCCGAGCCAGCGAATAATCTGGTTTTCCGCATTGGGAACGGGAACAGCGCGGCACAGATACCAGCGGTAAGCGCGGCGCTGTTTATCCCACATGCGCAGTTCATTTTCAAATGTTTGACCGGATTGCACCGACCTTAACCAACCTTTCAAGCACGGTTGAAGATCATTAGGATGGAGAACCGACTGCCAAGTTTCATTGATGGCAGTTCCACGCTCAAAGCCATTAAGATCGTACCAGCGGTCGTTGAAATAAGCGGGGTGCCCATTCGGCTGAGCGGTCCAGACGATCTGCGGCATGGCGTTCGCCAGATGGCGGAACTGTTGTTCGCTTTCCTTTAATTTCATTTCCGCGAGTTTGCGCTCGGTAATGTCGATGTTGATGCCATTGACTTGAACCGGCGCTCCGTTTCCGTCGTGGACTGCTACAGCGCGGCAAGCCAGCCAATGAACGGAGTCGTCAGGCCAGTTGACGCGAAACTCAATGTCGAGCGCACTGCGCCCTTCAAGCATATCTTTCACTGCACGCTCAATCATAACGGCATCATCTTTATGCTGCCGATCGGTAAACCATTGGGCAGGAGCGCTTTCTTGCGCTTCAGCGCCATACAGTTTCCAGATAGTTGGATGACAAATAAGTTTGTCTTCCGCCACGTTCCAGTTGAAATTCCCGATAGTGCCGCTTTCAAAGATCATCGCCAATTGACGATCCTTCTCGCGCAGATTCTGTTCGACTCGCTTTTGGGGAGTGATATCGAAGTTAACGCCCGACATTTGCACCAGTTTTCCGTCTTGGCGTAGTGCGCCGCCGCGCCCTGCAATCCAGCGAATTTGGCCATCAGGAAGCGCCACGCGAAATTCAGCGGTGTAATCCGCTCCGGTTTCACCGGCAACTTCCAAAGCCGCGTTTACTGCTTGCCGGTCGCCGGGATGGATCAACGATTGAAACTTAACATAGCTGTTCAGTTCAGCAGCACTGAAGCCATACACTTGCTGTACAGGACCGCTCCATACCACGGCATCTTCATGGATGTTCCAAGTCCAGGCAGCAACACCGGAGAAGGCTAAGGCCGTTTCCAGCCGCTGTTCAGTTTGGCGGAGAGCTTGTTCGGTTTGTTGCTTTTGCGAGATTTCTTCAATCAGCTCACGGGTTCTTTCATCAATCAACTCTTCTAGTTCTGATTCCGCTTGACGCCGCAATTTTTCTTCAGCGGAGCGACGCTTCAACTCAATTACTACTAAGTAGAGCGATAAACCGGTAAGCAGAACAGCCAAGATATAAGAACAAGCGACGGTTTTCCGGATCAGCCGAACCGATTTCCAGTTGTCGTCCGAATAGTGTTTCAACGCGATTTGAAAGAGCCGGGCGATTGTGTCGGCTTCGGCATCGATCCCCTTCATGAGCGATAAGCCTCCATCGGATTTCACAACGGCAACAGCTTCGTCATGATGATTTCGTTCTTCCAGCTCAATGGTTCGGGCCAACTCAACCATTTTTTGCGCAATCAAGGAACGAAACAAGGAAGCTTGCTTTTCGGGGTAGGTCGTCGGCAGATGCAGTTCAGTTAAAGCAGAGCTGACGAGCCGAACTTGGTGTTCATAATTTTGAAGGTATTCTCTGCGGCTAGTGAGAAGAAATCCGCGTTGTTCTGTTTCGGCTTCCCGGACGGTTTCCACCAGCAACTGAACTGTTTTGCTGTTGCGGTAAGTTTCCGCAATGGCTTTCCTGGTTTCAATGGTGGCATCGGCGCTGACGAAAATAGCGAAATCAACGCCTGCAAAAAGGAACAAAACACTCGCCAAGCTAAGGGCAGCGGCCAGAATGGGAGTCCGTTGTTGGCGAAAGACTAATTTAGTCCAGAACACGGCGCATAAAGCTATGCCGAGCGCAACTGATGCCAAAGCCACCGGAAACGGCATTTGGGACAGAAAACTATTCCACCAATGTCCGGTGCTGACAGCAGCGCCCAAAACCAAAATTCCCAAACACCCGATGCTGGCGATGAACGCTCCTGATAAAGCAACAAGCCACAACGCAAGCGAGGCAGCAACTTGCCGCGATAGCACATACAAAGCGCACCCGAACAGAAACAGAACAAGAATCGCTGGATATGACATGTGCGCGTGCTCCGCTTGAGTGGGCGACAGAACCCGAGAATTAACCGAGGTCAGAAAAAAGTGTGTGAGAGAAACCGGTAAATCCGTGAAAGCGGCAGCGAAACTGAAAGCACTGCCTATCATCAGGAGTATTCCAGATTTTCTTGCAATTCCGAGTCTGTTTTGTTGCAGCGCAAATAAACCAAGGCTGGCAAACACAAACAATACGGCAGTATCGAGAGCCATAACCGGCGCGCCAGCCCATCCTTGCAGCAGGACAGGCAGATGGCCGATCCACCCGACCAGACCGAGCAGACCAACCACTAGGGAGATGAAGGCATTGAAGCCGATCAAGTGATCAGCGCGCAGCCGCAGGAATCCGGAAACAACCGATTTTGATGGGAGTAAAGATGCGCGAACAGGCATGAATCAATGGCGATTCTTTCGGATTTCTATTTTACGAGGCTGGGAAGTCCAAAACAGGAAAGCGCATGGCACTTGAAACAGCATGGTTACTGCTGCCGAGAACTCCTCATCCTTTGTTCCAAATCGCAAACGAACTATTTAAGTGGAGTAAACAGTTTGAATGTCTCGCAACTTACGATGAAAAGCAGTGATAATGAAAGCCGGAGTTCAACGTCTATGAACAACAGCCAGTCCAAAATGAGCCGCCCGAACCTGGAACGCAGAAGGAACAGCGTAGCGGAATGGGCGGCAACAATTCTGTTATTGCTGTTTGGCACAACGGCGCTGGCCCAACCATATGTAATACCGACCGGTTCCATGCAGGATACGCTGCTGGTCGGCGATCACCTGCTGGTAGACAAACTGACTTATGCGCCGGGCGGTTCCATCGGCAAACATCTGCTGCCTTATCAGGAGCCGCAGCATGGCGACGTTATTGTGTTCCGGTACCCGCCGGATCTTAGTCTGACGCTGGTAAAACGCCTGATCGGGATGCCGGGAGACCGGCTGAGAATCAGTGATGGCGTAGTTTACCGGAACGGCATCAGGTTGAACGAGCCATACGTTTATCACAAGTATGGTTCCAACTTCATGCTGGCTAATTTTCCCGGCCGCTGCTGTTTGCCCGCGAAAGAAGAAACAGCCCGGCAGCGGCAACAGGACATGCTTTCCGGTCATGTTGTGAATGGCGAAGTGGTTGTGCCGCCCGGTATGTATTTCGGAATGGGAGACAATCGGGACAACTCATCGGATAGTCGTTTCTGGGGATTTATTCCCCGGGAAAATATCACCGGCAAACCGTTTTTAATCTGGTGGTCGTACCGGGCATCGACGGAAGAACTGACCGCGAATTCCCCTGGCTCTTTACTAGCGCACTTCGTCGATTTGGGCGAGCATTTTTTGACTCGAACACGTTGGGAACGCACGTTTAAACTAGTGCGGGGCGTTCCGGATTCTGAATTGCCAACTGAACCGCTGCCGCTTAATCCTGGTTCGCCCAATCCTTAGCTTGCCAATCTTCGCTGATCCAGTTTGGCGGTTTTCCGTATCAAACGAGGAGTGCAAGGGGCTATTCACCATCTTTTTGTTTTTTTGCTCAGTCTCGGAGCGGGCGGGCTGCTTATACTTGGCATTCTGGATTCGTCATTTTTGTTTCTGCCGCTCGGCAACGATCTGTTACTGACTGCTTTAACCATCCAACATAAAGAACAACTGCCACTCTATGTGGTGGTCGCGGCAGTTGGCTCCACTTTGGGAGTACTGTTGATGGACTTAGTGGTCCGAAAAGGCGGCGAAGTGGGATTGCAGAAGCTGATGAGCAAGCGGCGGTTCGAGTTCTTAAAACGTAGAATGAGTAAGGTGGCCGGTATTCCAGTAGGACTAGTATGCGTAGCGCCGCCTCCGTTTCCGTTTACGCCGGTCGTGGCGGCAGCGAGCGCGTTTAATTATCCGCGACCGCGACTACTAGGGATTGTATTGATCGGGCGGGTGGTGCGGTTTACGATCGTGGGAATGCTGGCTTCGAGGTTTGGAAACGAACTGATACAGCTCACCAAAACGAAATGGTTTTTGGCCATCATGATTGGAATAATCGTCATTTCATTGGTGGGCAGTGTGCTTTCAGTTCTGAAATGGGTGCGCCAGAGCAAGAAAGCAAAGGTGTAAAAGGGACTTTTATCCCGCTTCTAAATGAGATATGATGGCATCTAGAAGGCTAGCTGTTGGTTGGCCAGCCTTCTTCGATCAAAACTACAACTCGATTTCGAGCTTCACTTTGGTTTGACGTTTCCTGAGTAAAATCAGCCTCAGTACAAACACTAGAAGATCGATTGGACCTCCTTTCTGCACCAAGAACAAACCCCGGGTCACGCCGAGGTTCCCTGTTTGTGACGCCTTCTAGTGCATCCAGTTCCCAATATTCGTGGCGCGGAACTGCCAGGGTACTGCCCTGACAATCCGCGACCTTGCGCCCGAAGAAAAGGTGTCAAACTGAAGAAGTAACGTCCTGACAACGGAAGCAGCGCAGACTTTTGGCGACGAGTACTTACGATAAATCCCTAGTTGATTCCCAGCTTGCCCGGCAGCGCGAAGCAGGCACCTGGTATAAGGTGAGCACGGCAACGATGCTCGCTTTCGATTCCATTCGCGCTCACAAGCTGCGGAGTTTTTTGACGCTGCTCGGGGTGATTATCGGAGTGGCGAGTGTTGTGCTGGTGGGCGCGGCAATTAACGGCTTGGGCTCTTATGCTGAAAGCACAACGGCGAAAGCGTTTGGATCGGACACTTATCTAATAGCGCAGATTGCTTCTGTCGGGCGGTTAAGCCAGCGGCAAATAGCAGAAAAAAGACGCTACAACAAGCGTATCCGGCCGGAAGACGTGGCGTATTTAGAATCCACTACGGGCGATGACATTATGTATAGCCCGTATGAACAGCGGACCGAAGATGTGAAAGCAGAAAACCAGACGTTTGAAGCGGCAAATATTCTGGGAGCGGATTTTACGCTACCTTCTATTCGGGATATCCCGCTTGAGGACGGACGATTCTTTTCCGATACGGAAGTGGAGAAGCATAGGCCAGTAGCGGTGATCGGCCCGGATATTCAAAGCACGTTGTTTCCCAATACGTCGCCTTTGGGCCATGTCATTCGTGTTTATGGAAAAGAATTTACCGTAATCGGGTTACTACAGCGGCAAGGCTCGTCGTTTGGGCAGAACCTGGATAATCCGGTGTACATCCCGTTTACCGTGTACAACGAGTTGTATGGAAGCCGGAACGGTTCGGCGGTTTTCGGCAAGGCGCGGCCCGGGTCCGGTTTGGATGTAAATGCGGCCTTAGAAAAAACGCGAGCGGCGCTGCGGGTCCGATTTCACGCCAGACCGGGACGCGAAGACAACTTTGACGTGCTGACGCCGGACTCGATCCGCTCGTTCGTAGGTCAGATTCTGGGCGTGATCGCGGTGATTGTAGTGCCGGTTACCAGTATTTCGCTGCTGGTGGGCGGCATCGTCATCATGAACATCATGCTGGTGAGCGTGACTGAACGCACCCAGGAAATTGGCATACGCAAGAGCTTGGGAGCTAGGCAATCGGATATCATGCTCCAGTTTTTAACGGAATCAGTGATTTTATCTTTAACTGGTGGAGCGATAGGACTGCTGTTAGCGGCACTTCTCGCACAGGTAATTTCGTATTCGTTCGGAACCGCGCTGCGGATTAGCGTGCCTTATGTGGTGCTTTCCATTTTTGTTTCCACAGCAGTGGGAGTCATTTCGGGATGGTATCCGGCTAGAAAAGCAGCGCGGCTTGATCCGGTGGTGGCGCTACGGGCGGAGTAGATATGCGGATCACACCTAAAGATACTTTCGGCATGGCGTTTAGCTCGATCTGGATGAACCGGTTCCGGTCGGGGCTGACGATTTTGGGCATTGTGATTGGCATCACCACGGTAGTAACAGTGGGATCGCTGTTATCGGGCGTGAAGCAAAGCATTGAGGAATTTTTCCGCGAATTTGGACCGGACAGTATATTCATCGCCAAGGTGAGCGGTGACCCAAGCGGGCAGAACGCGCCGCCGAAGGAACGAAAACGCAAGCCGTTCCGGGCGGATTACGCCGATACGCTGCGAACTTTTGTTCACTCCATAGATGATGTGGCTACCACGCTGGCCGTGAACCCGCCTTCCGGCACTTTCTTCTCCGCGAAAGTACCTGGTTACGAAACGGAAAACATGTCGCTTTCGGGTGTGACGCCAAACTATTACAACATCTCGCCGCGAGAAGTCCGGCAAGGCCGATTGTTTACCCAGGAAGAAGCGCGGCGGGCGGCGCAGGTGGCAATGCTGGGGTCGAGCCTGGCGGATGCTTTGTTTCCCAACGGCAATGGGGTGGGCCAGGAGGTGCAGGTGAACGGAGTAACGTATACCGTAGTGGGCGTGTTCGCGCCAGCCAAGGGCGGCTTCTTTGGCGAGAACGGCTTGGACCGGGAGATCACCATTCCATTTGAAACAGCGCGGATTCGCTACCCGCAGGCCAACAACTTCTTTATGACAGCAAAAGCTTCCGCCGGTCATCGGCAGGATGCGATTGATGAGATACGGGCCACGCTGCGCCGGGTTCGGCATACGCCGAAGAATGTTGCCGATGATTTCAGCATTTCCACGCCGGATTCGATTATTGAGAATTTCAATAAGATTACCGGAATGATTCTGCTGATCTCCATTGCGATATCCGGGCTTGGCTTGCTGGTGGGCGGCATCGGCGTGATGAACATCATGCTGGTGAGCGTAACGGAGCGGACGCGGGAAATTGGCGTTCGCAAAGCTTTGGGAGCGCGGCGGCAGGACATTATCACGCAGTTCTTAACGGAAGCAGTGGCGCTGACCGGAGCAGGCGGCGTGATCGGAGTGATTGTGGCGGTAGCGATTACTTTGTTGATTGGCTTGCTGCTGCCGAGTCTGCCGTCCACGGTGCCGCTATGGGCGGTGCTGACCGGGTTTACGGTTTCGGTGGCGATTGGGATTTTCTTTGGAGTGTGGCCGGCAGTGAAAGCATCGCGTCTGGATCCGGTAGTGGCGCTGCGGTATGAGTGATAAGTTGCGGGTAATTCGCTAGAACATTTCGGCCCGGTTGGTATCGATTTCTTCTTTTGTGGGAGCTGAGCCTTACTTA
>CAXTWH010000045.1:0-42323 GCA_964247975.1 uncultured Bryobacteraceae bacterium
TAGAACACTCCACCCCTGTCTGCAAGGAGTTCCGCTTACGTCGAACTCACGTTAAGTAAGGCATTTTTATAAGAAGGTATTCACGAAAAGAGGGCAAGCTGCGGTAATAAGCGAACTTCTTGCTCAACGAATCAGCTTTTTGCGAACCGCGTAAAGCACAATCTCCGCCGAACTGTGTAGGTTCAACTTTTGCATCATATTATTCCGGTGTGTTTCCACCGTGGAAAGGCTCACATTCAGCACCTGCACCACTTCTTTGTTGGTGCGGCCTTCGGCCAAAAGCTGCAAAACTTCTTTTTCCCGCTCAGTCAGCAGATCATAAGAATCCTGCAAACCGCGTTTTTGCAAATACCGGATGTGGTCCGCCAACAGGGTTTCGGAAATGGCGCGGCTGAAATAAGTGTTTCCCCGAATCACGGTCCGCACCGCCGGCAGAATTTCTTCTTCAGCGGAATCCTTCAACAAATACCCGCGCGCCCCGGCCGTTAGCGCGCGCAGAATATATGTCTCATCCGGGTACATGCTGAGCATAATCACTTTTGTGCTGCCCGCCACCCGCTGAATCTGGGAAGCTGCTTCTAAGCCGTTCAACAAAGGCATGCTGACATCCAGCACCGCAATACTTGGTTGAAGCGACTGGCTCAGATCAACCGCTTCGCGCCCGTTCGCCGCTTCCGCCACAATCTCCAGCGCGGCGTCTTCTTCGAGAATGGAGCGCAAACCTTTGCGCACGATGCTATGGTCATCGGCCAGCAGAATGCGGAACTCAGGCATGGCCTACAACCGGAATCTCAGACGGAATTTCCGCGCTCAGAACAGTTCCGCCCCCCTCGCGGCCCTGCGCCAGAAACCATCCTCCCAGTTCGCGAATGCGCTCCTGAATGCCGAGCAATCCGAGTCCAGCAGAACCAGCCCCAGTGGGAATGCCGATTCCATCATCCGCTACGGAAAGCAGCAAAAGGCCATTCTGGTTAACTAGCGTGATCTCCACTGTAGTGGCTTGAGCATGGCGGGCGCAGTTGGTTAAAGCTTCCTGCACAATTCTGAAAATTGCCGTTCGATAGCGGTCCGGCAAATGATCGAGCGCGGAATCCAGGCTGGTTGACACGCGTATATCGTGCCTTCGTTCGAATTCGCGGGCCTGCCATTCCAGCGCAGGCACCAAACCCAGGTCGTCGAGCATGGCCGGACGCAAACCCATTGCTAAATCCCGGACGCTTTGCAGCGTTCGATCGAGCAGCAGCTTCATGTCTTCCAGTCGCACGGCAAACTGCTCCCGTGGCGCGCCATGCAGCCGGTACAAAGCACGAAGCTCCATCCGTAATCCGGTCAGCATCTGCCCCACTTCATCGTGCAATTCCCGCGAAATACGCCGGCGCTCTTCTTCCTGGGTTCGCACAAGCTGCTGCGAAAGGCGGCGCATTTCTCCTTCGGCCTGTTCCGCCCGGCGGCGCGCTTCAAAGGTATAGCGCCGCTGCTTAGCTTCCCGCTTTTCGAGCGAGCGCACTCCGAACATGCTCAACGCCGCGACGCCTAGCCCTAGCAAAAGCGAAATCACCAGAATCCGCTTTTCAAAGTTTTTAAACTCCCGCTCGCTTGCTCCGATCTCCCGTTGTTCCCGGGCCAGAGTCGCTTCGCTGAACTGCTGCACTTGATGAGCTAGGTCCAGCACGTGATCGCGGCGCGGCATTACTTGCCTTCGCAGAAAGATATAACTCAAAGTGCGTTTTTCTTCGGGTGTCCAGGCAAACACCGGATTTAGCGATTCCCAATAATCGTCAATTTGGACGCGCAACTCCTGCAATTGTTTTTGGTTGGTTCGAACCAGATGCGCCAAGTCGTTCAACGATTGGTCCGTATGCGCGCGCAGTTGCAGCAGTTGAGTGCGGTAGTTCTCGCCCCGCAGAAACGAAGGATCTAATAAAAAATCCCGCACCAGAACGTTGGACGAATGGATACCGGACCGGACCTCGTTTAAGCCGCGCTCCAAGTGCTGATAAGTTTCGCTGACCTCGGAAAGCTTGTTATAAAGCTGCTTCGATTTTTGCAGCGCCACCATGCCGGAAATTCCGATCAGGAGCAGCAAACAAACAAAGGCGAGCGTCAAAGGCTGCGTGTACCGGAATCGTTTGCTGCGCAGAAGTCGCATGGTTTGCTTAAGCCGCTGTATCTGTTCTTATTGTGCGGCAATCGGGCGGCGTTCTGAGACTGCCGCTGCGAATTCTGCGACCGGAAGGGTATTCACAATGTCTTTAGCTTCCAGCCAGCCGCGCCGGGCCATTGTGATGCCAAAGAAAATATTGGCAAGATGCTTCGGGTGATGAGCGTCGGTAGAGATTGTGAACCGAACACCCTTGCTTTTAGCGGAACGAAGCAGCGGAGCGTACAAGTCAAGCCGCTCTGGGCTGGAATTGATTTCCATCCAGACATTGCGCTTCGCTGCTTCAGCGGCCACCGCGTCAAAGTCAAAATCGTATCCTTCCCGCTGCAATAGCAGGCGGCCAGTCGGATGGCCTAGAATGCGCAGCGACGGCGATTGCAGCACGCGCAACAGCCGGTCCGTCATCTCGTTCGCTTCCATGTTCATATAACTGTGAACGCTGCCCACCACCAAATCCAGTTCGGCCAACACGTCTTCAGCAATGTCCATTGCGCCATCGCGGAGGATGTCGCATTCCAGCCCGGAAAATAAGCGCAGCGGTAAGCCTTCCTGATTTAACTCGCGCACTTGTTTGGCGAAAGCAGAAACGCGCCGCTCATTCAAGCCGTTAGCCATTGCCAGGGCCTTGGAATGGTCGGTAATGGCGATGTACTGGTAGCCTCGCGCTGCCGCTGCTTCCACCATCTCGCGCAGTGACGCTTTTCCGTCGCTTTCATTGGTGTGCATGTGCAGGTCGCCCCGAATGTCCTGCGCTTCCACCAGAACCGGAAGCGTTCCGTTCGCCGCTGCTTCCAGTTCGCCGGAATTTTCGCGCAGCTCCGGGGGAATCCATTGAAAGCCAAGGCGATTGTAGATTTCTTCTTCGGTTAGGCCGGCAACCCGTTCATTGCCTTCCAAGGTAAATAGGCCATACTCGTTCAAGCTAAAGCCCTGTTTAATTGCAATGGTCCGCAGCACAACATTATGTTCTTTGCTGCCGGTGAAATACTGCATGGCTGCGCCGAAGCTTTCTTCCGGCAGCGCGCGAACATCCACCTGAATTCCTTCCAATCCATAACGGATGCTGGCTTTGTTTGGGCCGCGTCCCAGAATTTCATGGGTTTTCGAGTGCTTTGCCGCCAGCTCAAGCGCCGCTTCCGCGTTTGAACCTGTCACCAGCAGATCAACGTCCCCAATAGTTTCTTTGCCGCGCCGCAGGCTTCCTGCTGCTTCCACACGCTCGATGCCGGGCAGGGCGAGAATTTCTCCGCTCAACTCATCCACTGTTTTTTTCGCAAAGCTCACCAGAAAACGCCCGGCGCTTTTGCGATACGCTTCAATCGAGCGAAGCACTTTTTCTTCCAGCTTGGCGCCCATCCGGGGAAGCTCCCGCAGTTTCTGTTCGCGGCAGATTTTTTCCAGGTCATCAACGCTGCGAACGCCGTAATGTTCTGTGAGAAGCGCGATGCTTTTCGGTCCGAGACCCTGAATTTTCAGCAGTTCCAAGGCCGAGGCCGGAAAACGCTTCAACATTTCATCGCGCCGCTCAAAGGAGCCGCGCTGCGCGATCTCGCCGATAATCGCCGCAATGCCTTTGCCGATTCCCGGAATATCGGTGAGTTTTCGCTGGGGATTGTGGAGATTGTCCGTTAAACGCTCAGGGTGGCTTTCAATCACTGCCGCTGCATTCCGGTAGGAGCGAATCCGAAAGCTATCATCAGCCGCAATTTCCATGAGGTCGGCTGTTTCTGAAAGAAGCCGCGCAATTTCTTTGTTTTCCATGAAAGATTCAGATACTTCTGCTAAGCAATGGATGCTCCCGCTGAAACAGGCCGCACAACCAAATCACACAATTCACCGGAGGAATGGAGCTCTCCGCGTCGAAGTTGGCCGGTAAGGCACAGATTTTTCAGGAGCAGGCTCAACGTGAATCAATACGTCCGCTACCCAGTTCAGCCTTGCTTTGATATTGCGCTTGACCTGGGCGGCAATGTCATGGGATTCGCGGACGGTGAGATTCGGGTCTACTTCCAGATGCAGGTCAACATGATATTTAAATCCGGTACGCCGCGCAAAGCATTTTTCCACGCCGATGGCGCCTGCAACAGCAGAAGCCGCTAAACGGATTTGTTTCATGGTTTCTTCGCCAGGCATGGTGTCAGTAAGCTGTTCTACGGTCTGGCGGACCGAACGAATTCCTACAAACACAACAATTAAAGCAATCAGCATACTGCCGGCATGGTCGGCAGTGTGAAACCGGACCGGATTAGCCAGGCTCACCAGCACAGCCGTTAAAGCAACGAAAGTAGAGAACAAATCAGTAATGTCGTGCCAAGCGTCCGCAGTCAGCGACGCGCTGCGCAGCCGTTTTGCCAATCGCTGTTTGCGGATGGCGAAAAAACATTTCACCGCGATGGCCGCAAACAAGGGGTAAACGGCAAAAGAACTGACCAGTTCAGGCCGCGACATCGTAAGAAAACTGCGCCAGCAGATGCCGATTCCGGTGAAAACCAGAATGGTGCCGACAGCTAAGCCGGAAAGCGTTTCGTAGCGGCCATGACCGTAAGGGTGATTGTGGTCCGGCGGCCTGCTTGCCAACCACAAGCCCACAAACACAATGCTGGATGATAATACGTCGGCTGCCGCTTCAAAGCCATCGGACACAACCGCGCTGGAGTGAGCCGCTAAACCAATAATTATCTTGGCAATGGCTAGAACCGCACTGGCCAGCACGCTCCATAAAGCGAGGTTCTGCCCGGAACGCTCATCATCGACCAAGCTTCGGTCCATACGGTTTGAGGATAGCGCGAACCCCGGCCCGCCTGTGGATATGCTTACTATAGATAGAAAAGGTTTACTGCGGGTCTGGAGGAAAATCTCCTTTTCCTGCGCGAATCCCTTTAAAAAGCGAAGCCCAAATAAAATAAGGAAAAAATGGATAAGCTTGCGCAAAACATTCAAGAGGCGTTTCTCAACAATGCCCGGAAAGAAAAAACTTTTCTCACCATTTATCTGATGAGCGGAGTGAAGCTTTCCGGACGCATCAAAAGTTTTGACAAGTACTCAGTGGTTCTTGAAACAAACAACCAGGAACAGCTCATTTTTAAACATGCCATTTCCACGGTAGTAGTGTCGCGGCCCTTTCATGGAACCGGCACTCAACCGGCGGCGGGTCTTGCTCCCGGCGCGCCGATCGGCGAGATTACGGAACAATCGCCGCAGTAAGGAACAAGACCTTCCTGTGTCGCTTGGCAGCCAAAAACTGCCGGGGAAGCAAGATGCCGCCAAGCGCGTCCCCTTTATATGCAAACCAGCCAAGAACGAACATTGATTGTCGGGGTGGAGTTGGGCAGCGAATCCCGGCGGAACGGCACTGCTTCGGCTGAAGAATCTCTGGAAGAATTGAAAATTTTGGCAGAAAGCGCCGGTGCTGCGGTGGTGGATCAGGTTCTGCAGCACCGTTCCTCGCTGGACGCTGCTACGCTGATCGGTTCCGGCAAAGTCTCCGAAATCGCCATGCGGGTGGAAGCCGAAACGATTGAAACCGTCATCTTTGATCGGGAGCTTTCGCCAACTCAGTTGAGAAACCTGGAACGGCAGCTTCAATGCAATGTGGTTGACCGGACACAATTGATTCTCGACATTTTCGCTGCCCGCGCGCGTACTCGTGAAGGCCAGTTGCAAGTAGAGTTAGCTCAGTTGAACTATCTGTTGCCGAGGCTCACCGGGCGCGGCGTGCAGATGTCCCGGCTGGGTGGCGGAATTGGGACTCGCGGCCCGGGTGAAACCCAGCTTGAAACAGACCGCCGCCGAATCGGGCAGCGCATTTCCAAACTGAAAAACGAGATTGAGCGGGTTCGCGCTTCGCGCGGTGTGCAGCGTTCGCAGCGGGAAGCCGTACCGCTTTCTACGGTGAGTTTGGTAGGCTACACCAATGCTGGAAAATCCACGCTGTTTAATCGGCTTACCGGCGCGGCGGTGCTGGTGGATGCCCGCATGTTCGCCACACTTGATCCCACGGTGCGCCAAATTCGTCTGCCTTCCGGTCGGCGCGTGCTCGTGAGCGACACGGTCGGCTTCATCCGCAATCTGCCTACTACGCTGGTGGATGCGTTTCGCGCCACGCTCGAAGAAGTAACCGCCGCTGCTTTGCTTCTTCATGTAGTTGACGCGACCTCGCCGGAAGCAGCAGAACAAACCAATCAAGTTATGCGGGTGCTGGGCGAAATCGGAGCGGAAACCACTCGGCAGATTCTGGTTTTAAATAAAGCTGACAAACTCCCGGATCAGGGCATCGGCGAAGATCCGGCCACGCTCACTCATCGCATCCTAGGAGAAACCGCTCGCCAGAATGCCACTGAAGCGGTGATTGTTTCCGCTCGTACCGGTCAAGGCATTGACCCCCTGCTACAAAAAATCGATCAGGAAATTGAGCTGGACCCGGTAGTTCGGCAACGGTTCCGTTTGCCGGTAGGCGAGGGCCGGGCGTTGCATCTACTTCATGAGCGAGCCGGAATCGTTTCCAAGGAATATTACGATAACTGCTGCGAAATTGTGGCCGATGCTCCTTTATCGTTAAGAACTTTGCTGGAAGAATTTGTCGTGAACTAGGGTTTACTTCCGTGTCCCGTTCCGCTGTTGGATAGCAAGTAGGGCCCTCCAAATTGTTTTATAGTTGATTACGGCTCCATGAATCTTCCGAACGCCCTCACGCTGATTCGCATTTTTCTGGTACCTTTGCTGGTCGCCGCGCTGGTGCAACGGAATCTGCGAATCGAAATTCACGGCGCTATGCTCATTTCCAGCAACTTTTTTGCTTTTGCCGTGTTTTGGGCTTGCGCTATTACGGATCTGCTGGATGGTTATCTGGCCCGGCGCTGGGGGCTGGTTACCACGGTCGGTACGCTCCTGGATCCGATTGCCGACAAGCTGCTGATTTCCGCCGCCCTGATTTCATTAGTGGAAATTCGACTTCTGCCCGGGTGGATGGCGATTTTGATTATCAGCCGGGAGTTTGCTGTTTCCGGGCTGCGCAGTATTGCCGCAGCGGAAGGTTATACCATTGGCGCCAGCGAGATCGGCAAATGGAAAATGGTGAGCCAGGTAATTGCTGTTTCGCTGATGATGCTTTCCATTCGATGGCCGGAAATCCGGTGGTGGGCCATTAGCGCAATGTGGATAGTGGTTGGGTTTTCCGTTTGGTCGGCTCTGGACTATTTCCGCCGTTTCTGGACACGAGTGGACACCGGCATCAAGCAGCGCCGCCGCCGGGAACTGTTGACGCTGGAACGCCAGAAACGGAAACTGGAGCGCGCGCAAAAAACCAAAAATAAACGCGGTTTTACTGTTACCGCCAGGGAAACTGAATCACCACTGGCAGTAGGAGGAGGCGTGAAATCAGACCGGGCTGGAGAATCTCATACCGATCGGGTGTGAATAACACCGTTTGTACTTCGCCGCGTTTACCTAGCACGCCTAAGTTTTTACCGTTGAATGTCACTGCCAAACCGCCTGCGTTGCCGGTTCGAATTTTCGCTGAATCTTTTCCTTCCAACATTTTCGTGCCGGTTGGCTCCAGCAGACCGCTATAAACATTGCGCCCATCAGTTTCGAGCGAAAGCCAAGTCTTTTCCACGGCTGCTACTTGCAGCAGAATAGTTTTAGGCGCAGCCTTATTATCGGCTTTCGGTTCTACTTTCGTGTCGGCGGAAAGCTGAGTGGGAGGCGTTTGGCTGATAGCCGGGGAATGCGAGCTCTGAAAACGATTGGACAAGGCATACAAAACTGAACAGGCCGCCAGTACCGCTACCAAAGAAAGCACCGGCATCCAGCGTCCATTCTGTTTTGGAGTTGGTTGTAACGCCGTTACATTCAGAACCCGGATTTCCTCACCAGGCAGAAGCGGGATTGGAATCTCGGCAGCGGCAGATTCCAATGCCGGCCGCAAAACGGTGAAATCTACCCGAACTGCCGCCGCAAACTGCTTCACGAAACTCTCGTAATAAAAGGTGTTGGCAATAAACGAAAGATTGTCATCCTCAATTGCCTGGAGAGTTGCTTTTGAAATTCTGGTGCGTTTCGCAATGTCTTCGAGAGAAAGTTTCAGTTTCTCCCGTTCTCCCCGGAGAACCCGTCCAACCGATAGCATCTCTGTACCCGATTTCAATGTTAATGCGATGCCGCCATGTTACAACAGTCGCTGTACGTATAGAGCGGCAGGTTCTTGTTCAGTCTCGCATAATTCAGCAATTTGCCTGGTTAATTTATCAATTCTTTTTCGATTTTCATCATGAAGATTACAATTCCCGTTCTCTGGGTCGTTTTTAGCGTGGCCTCGTTCGCCTCACCCGTTCCAGCCGCGCACGGCAACGCGCCGTTTTCCGGCAGCGCCGCACTGGCGTATGCGGTGCGTTCGGTTGGGTTCGGGCAGCGGCCCTCCGGCTCGGAAGAGAACACAAAATTGCGCAACTGGATTGTAACGGAATTAAAGCCGACCGGCGCGGAAGTGACGCTGGATTCGTTCACTGCTTTCACCCCGAACGGCAGTGTTCCGATGACCAATGTGATCGCCAGGTTCGCCGGAACCTCCGGCAAAGCGATTGTGATTACCGGCCATTACGACACCAAGCGCATTCCGTTAGTGAACTTTTTGGGCGCGAACGACGGAGGATCTTCCACCGGCTTTCTGCTGGAGTTGGCGCATGTGCTGGCGCATCAGAACCGGACCGACGACATTTATCTGGTCTGGTTCGACGGCGAAGAAGCGGTAGCAAAATGGACAGCTTCCGACAGCCGCTACGGTAGCCGCCACCTGGTAGAAAAATGGGCTGCCGATGGAATGCTGAGCCGTATCAAAGCTTTAATCAACATCGATATGATCGGCGACAAAGATTTGGATATTGTGCAGGACACAAACTCTTCGGCCTCGCTTCGCACGCTGGTTTGGCAGATAGCAGGCGGTCTAGGCGACAGCAAGTACTTTTTGCCAAATCAAGGCGATATCGACGATGACCACGTGCCGTTTGTAACGGCCGGCGTGAACGGGCTGGATCTGATTGACTTCGATTACGGGCCGCAGAACTCTTATTGGCATACGGACAAGGACACGGCGGATAAACTCTCAGCCCACAGTTTCCAAGTGGTGGGCGATGTGGTGGTGAAAGTAATTGATGCACTGCAAACACAGCATTGATTCCGGTGTTTACTTAGTTGCAGTTGATCCGTAATTTTTAGCGGCAGCTTGGCGGTAATCCGTCGTTTGCTTCAGGCTGGAATTCCATTGCGGCGCAGTTGATGAGTTGGCGATGTTCCAAACCACTGTTCCAATTACCTTGTCAATGGTCGCCATGTTCGGATAATCAATCTTCGGCCACTCGTCTTTTACGCCGTGGTAATCCGGAAATTCAAATGCCGTGCAGATGGAATGGTCGGGTATGCCGAAGCGGGCAAAATTTAAATTATCGCTGGCTTGAAAATACCGGTCGCTGTGCTTGTCTTTGTAAACATCCATGCCGAAAGCTAATCCGGCCCGGTGGAACAATGTTCCGATGGTGGTGAAGTCATATCCGGTAAGCGAAGCGCGCCCTTTCTTGATGTCGCCGTCGCTGCGGCCAATCTGCTCCAGGTTGATGTCGACAATCGTGTTTTTGAGCGGCACCACGGGATGTTCGGCGTAGTAGCGGGAACCGAGCAGCCCTAGTTCCTCGCCGCAAAACGTCAGAAAAATGATTGACCGCTTGGGCTTGTCTTTCAGCTTGGAGAACGCCTGCGCCAATGCAATCACAGAAACAGTCCCGCTGCCGTCGTCATCCGCGCCGTTATAAATCCGATCGCCAGGAGGAGGCGATTTTTCCTCCGTTCGACCCTGGGCCGTATCTAAAGTGCCGATGTGGTCATAATGCGCGGAAACAATCACGTAAGTATCCTTCAGCTTCGGATCAGACCCCGGCAGAATGCCAATCACGTTTCGGCCCACAATCTGTGTTTGTGGAAGCTTAAAATGGTAGCGTTCAGCCGCTTTGTGGGCGTTTTCGCTTAAGTCCGCCATTTGGAAATAAGTCCCTTCCACCGGAGCTTCCAAGCCGTTTCCGCGAAAACGGGAAGCAATAAACTCCGCTGCGACATCCAGCCCCGGCGAGGGTGTATCGCGGCCTGCTAAAACATCAGAAGAAAGAAAAGACAAATCTGCTCGCAGCGATTCCGGCGTAATCTGCGCCAACGCTTTTTCCAAAGCTCCATCGGGTCGGAGCGGTTTTTCCGCATGTTTCTGCCGTGCCGCAAAACAGCCCGGCAGTGCCAAAAGCGAAATGAGCAGAAAAATTATTCCGCGAGGGTGAAGAAACTTCCCGAATAGGAAGCAGATAAAATTCCGCATGAAGGAGAATGAAAGAACGCAATTACACTTTAACCTGTCTTAAGAACTGGAAATTTAAAATGGATCGTCGTCAATCGCTTTTAGGATTGCTTGCCCTGGCTGCCGCTGCTTCTGGGGCCGCAACGGATAGCTGGCCGGAAGCTGTTTTCACGCTGGAAAACGGAAAAACAGAAAAACATCCGTTTGGTGAGCAGACCGTATACTTTGATGCAAAAACCGAGCAGTTGAAATCGTTGGTGGCTGGCAGTTTATTGTTATATCCCGGCCAGGAGCCGCATCCCCCGCATCAGCACCCCGAAGAAGAAATCGTGATTGTGGCGGAAGGCAACGGAACCATTGTGGTCGGCGGCAAAAATCAGCCGGTAGGACCAGGCGCGATGATGTATTCCGAAGCCAACAATCTGCATGGCATAAAAAACACTGGAACCAAGCCGCTCCGCTTTTATTACGTGAAGTGGCTGGGGTAAATTAAACGCGAACCGCGCTGATTACCCGCGGCCACCCGGCGAGATCGTGAACGACTTGAATTTCCTGCCAATCGCTGCCGAGCATTTCCCGAACGCCGGACAGCGACTGGTAGCCAAGCTCCATCATGAGCTGACCGCCGGGCCGAACCGCTGCCGCCGCTTGTGCAATCAGCCGTTGGTAAATCTCCAGCCCGGTATCACCGGCAAATAAAGCCACGTGCGGTTCCCAATCCCGCACTTCCCGCTGCATGTTGGCGGAATCGGCACCGGGAACATACGGCGGATTGGAAACCAGCAGATCCAAACCGGCAGGCCGCACCGCGAATGCTAGATCACCGGCAAAAAAGGCGACCGGCGCTCGGTAGGCGGCGCAATTCTGTGCGGCTACGGCCAACGCGTCAGGGGAAATATCAGAAGCACAAACGAAGCCATTGATTTCGAGCGCGATGGAAATTGCAATGGCTCCTGAACCGGTGCCGACATCCAGAATGCATTTGTAGCCGTAAAGCTTGATAGCGTCAACCGCCGTTTCCACCAAATGTTCGGTTTCCGGGCGGGGAATTAGTACAGCTTCGGTGACACGAAACTCGCGTCCATAAAATTCCTGTTTTCCCGTAATGTATTGAGTGGGCTTGCCTTGCAGTCGTTCGTTCAGGTAGCGGCCATAGTGAATCCAACAGCGTTCAATCAGTTGATCGCCGCCGTGAGCGTACAAGTAGGATTTTTCGCAGCGAAGCGCATGGCAAAGCAGAACTTCCGCGGTTAAGCGGGGTGCGCTGATACCCGCTTTTTCGAGAATCTCCGTGCCTTGTTGCAGCGCAGTTTGCAGGGTCACGCGAGTGCTTCTAGGCTGCTTTTCCGCCTTCTTCTTTCAATCGCTGAGACTGGTAGTAAGTGTTCAAGGCATCAAAGATCGGCTGCATGCGCCCTTCCATCACTAAATCCAGTTGATGCAGAGTTAAGCCGATGCGATGGTCCGTAATGCGATTCTGCGGGAAGTTATAAGTGCGAATTTTCTCGCTGCGATCCCCGGTGCCTACCATGCTTTTGCGCTCTGCCCCAATCTGCGCCAACTGTTTTTCCAGTTCAATCTGGTAAAGGCGCGACCGCAGTACTTGCATGGCCTTGGCCCGATTTTTAATCTGGGATTTTTCATCCTGGCAGGACACTACTAGATTGGTCGGCAGATGCGTAATGCGAACCGCCGAATAAGTGGTGTTAACCGATTGGCCGCCCGGTCCTGAAGAACAGAAGGTATCAATGCGAAGGTCTTTGGCGTCAATCTGCACTTCCACTTCGTCCGCTTCAGGCATTACCGCCACGGTAATAGTGGAAGTATGCACCCGGCCTTGCGTTTCGGTGGCTGGAACGCGCTGCACGCGGTGAACGCCGCTTTCATATTTGAGACGGCTGTAAACCTTGGTGCCGCTGATTAAAGCAATCACTTCGCTGAGACCGCCTACGGAGGATTCGCTAACCGAAGTGACTTCCACTTTCCAGCCTTTTTCTTCGGCGTAGCGTGTGTACATGCGAAACACTTCCGCCGCAAATAGTGAAGCTTCGTCACCACCTGCGCCCTTGCGGATTTCGAGCACAACATCTTTATCGTCGTTCGGGTCTTTCGGCAGCAGCAGAAGATGAATGTCGTTTTCGAGTTGTTCTGCTTCCGGTTCCAGTCGCTGCACTTCCAATTCGGCCATCTCGCGCAGGTCCGGATCCGATTCGTTCAACATCAAACGGGCATCGGTAAGCTCGCGGTCCGCTCGCTTCCATTCGCGGTATTTCGAAACTAATTCCCCTAATTCAGATTGTTCCTTGGAAACCTTCCGATATTGATCCGAATCGTTAATCACGTCCGGATCAGCCATTTTGTCGGTAAGTTCGTTGTAGCGGGCTTCCGCGCCGTCCAGCCGTTGCTTATATTGCATGACAATCTTTTTGTGCAGTGTTTAGGCGATTACCAGTTCGCCACCCTGCGCTTTCTCCAGGGCCATCGCGCGCTCCAGCGCATGGATCGCCACTTCCGCCTGTTCATTGGATGGCGGTTGGGTGGTCACGCGTTGCAGCCAAAGTCCGGGCTGCGTTAAAACTGCCATTAACCCTTGCCGGCGCTTGGCCGCGAAGCGGATCAACTCGTAACTGATGCCCACAATCACCGGGAGCAGCACAATACGCGCCAGCAGCTTCAATGCAAACGAATCAAAAGGGAGCAGGGCGTAAACCGCCATCGCAATCACCATCACCACCAGCAGAAAACTAGTGCCGCAGCGCGGGTGCCAAGTCACAAACTGCTGTGCATTCTGCACTGTCACCGGCTGGCCGGATTCAAAATTGAAAACCACTTTATGTTCCGCGCCGTGATATTCAAACACCCGCTGAATATCTTTCATACGCGAAATGATAAACAAAAAGCCAAGAAACAGAAGAATGCGAATAGAACCGTCGATCAAGTTCACGGCTAACCGGCTGCCCACCTGCGGGAAATGGTGGCCGAGCCAAGTGGCCAGAAACAAAGGAACAAACTTATAAAGAAAAATGAAAAAGCCTGCCGAAAAGACGACGTTCGCCCACATGGCCCATTGGTTCATCTCTTTTGGCTTTGTTTGTTCCACGCCGTTTTCAGCGGCAACAGTTCCAAGCAGCGCGTTAGCGGAAAACCGCAGCGCCTTCATGCCGAGCCACATCGCTTGGCCCAGCGTTCCCAAGCCGCGTAGAATCGGCCAACTGAAAGCTTTGTACTGTTCCGACAAGCGCGGCAGCGGTGATTCTTCCACCACAATTTCGCCGTCCGGGCGGCGAACCGCCACGCAGTAACTGTGAGGGGAGCGCATCATCACGCCTTCCATTACCGCTTGGCCGCCCACCAGGGTTTCTTCGCCGCTTTCAAGAATAGGCAAAAGCTGCAAGTGCGCCCAAAAGCGCAGGGAATTACGAAGGCTCAAAAGGGGAAACTCCAGGTATCAGTATAGCTTGCAATGGGTTGTTTTCGCGCAACGATCATTGTTATTAGCGGTTTACCGGATAGCCTTGCTAAAATGAAGGCTCAGCTAACCCTGAATCAAGGTACAAATATACGCATGCTGCCCCCTTCACGCCGTTCATCTGTTGTGGTAAACATCAACGGAGTAAAAGTCGGGGGTAGTTTCCCGGTGGTGGTTCAGTCAATGACCAACACCGATACTGCCGACACTACCGCAACGGTGAATCAAGTAATGGAATTGGCCCGCGCCGGTTCCGAGCTGGTGCGCGTGACGGTGAACACCGACGAAGCCGCCCGAGCGGTTCCGAAAATCGTCAGCACTCTGAAAGCATTCGGCGTGGACGTGCCGATCATCGGCGATTTCCATTACAACGGCCATCTGCTGCTCAGAAAATACCCGGACTGCGCCCGCGCTTTAGCCAAATACCGGATTAACCCCGGCAACGTCAACATCGGCAAGAAGCACGATGATAACTTCCGCACTATGATCGAGTGCGCGGTGGAGTTCGACAAGCCGGTCCGCATCGGCGTTAATTGGGGATCGCTCGATGCGCAGTTGCTGACGCAGATGATGGATGAAAACGCCCGCCGTCCGCAGCCTTTGGAGGCGGATGAAGTGATGATGCAGGCCATTGTGGAAAGCGCGCTGCGCAGCGCGGAAGCAGCGGAACGGCACGGCTTGGCGCACAACAAAATCATCCTGAGCGCGAAGGTGAGCAGCGTTCAAAACCTGATTTACGTGTACCAGATGTTGGCGGCTCGCTGCGATTACCCGATGCACGTTGGTTTAACCGAAGCCGGGCTTGGCTCTAAAGGCATTGTGGCTACCACGGCGGCGCTTTCGATTCTTTTGCAACAGGGCATCGGTGACACTATTCGCGCTTCGTTGACTCCGCTGCCAAATGGAGACCGGACGGAAGAAGTGATTGTTTGCCAACAAGTATTGCAATCGCTTGGGTTGCGCAGTTTTACGCCTCAAGTGGCCGCCTGCCCGGGCTGCGGCCGCACCACCAGCACTTTCTTCCAGGATCTGGCTGACCAGATTCAAACTTATCTGCGGGAACAGATGCCGATTTGGCGCGAAAAATATACCGGCGTAGAAGAAATGAAAGTAGCCGTGATGGGTTGTATTGTGAACGGTCCCGGCGAGTCGAAACATGCCGACATCGGCATCTCGCTGCCCGGCACTTTTGAAGATCCGGTTGCGCCGGTTTATATTGACGGCAAGCTGTCCAAAACTCTGCGCGGCGACGGCATTGTACAGGAATTCCGGACCATTCTCAATAATTATGTGGCAAAACGCTACGGCACGGTGGAAGTGCTGGAATCCGTGCTTCAATAGCTGATCTGTCTGCGCTTCCATGTCTCTTTCCAGTTTCTTGAACGCGATCGGCTTTGCGCTTACCGGAATCGTGCTGTTTGCGATTGCTTTTACGATAATCGCAAAAGCGCTGCCGGGGAACTTATGGCACCAAGCAACGGTTGAGAAAAATACGCAGGCTTCTATTCTGCTGGCTGGGGTTGCGTTAGCGATCGGCTGGATTGTAGCGGCTGCGGTTCACTAACAAATAGCCTTCTTGAATTTCTTCTGCCGCACGGCACAACCAAAGTTTAGTAGCATAAACGGCAGCATGAAAAAATACGTTTTGTTGCTTTCTCTTTACCTGCTGCCTGCGTTCGGCGCGGAAACAGGATTCACTTCTCTTTTCAACGGAAAAGACCTGACCGGCTGGAAGGTGAATGAAAATCAGGAAACTTTTTCGATAAAAGACGGCGCAATTGTTTCGCATGGTCTGCGCAGCCATTGTTTCTACGTCGGGAACTTCCACAACCATGAGTTCAAGGATTTTGAGCTAAAAGTGGATATAATGACCCTGCCCAATTCCAATGGGGGTGTTTACATCCAAACCGCTTACCAGGATAAGGGGTTCCCTAATAAAGGTTTTGAAATTCAGGTCAACAATACATACAATACCGATCCGCGCAAAACCGCCAGCATCTATGAAGTAAAAGATAACCACGACAAAGTAGCGGAAGACAACAAGTGGTTCACCGAAGATATTATTGCCAAAGGCGACACGATCACGGTAAAAGTAGACGGAAGGCTGATTGAGGAATGGACTCAACCTGCCGACTGGAACGGCACAAAAGATTTTTCTGATCGCCGGATTGGAACCGGAACCATTGCGTTGCAGGGACATGACCCTAATAGCACCGTTTATTACAAGAACATCCGCATCAAGATATTAAAATAGTGGTATTATCCTTCCAAAAGTTGATGCGTTCTCCATTTATTGTGTTGCTGTTGGCTTCTACCGCTTGTTTCTGCGTTTGGGCCGGTTCGAATAAGCTCACTAAAGAATCTGTGGATTGGCCCACCATTGGCGGCGGTCCAGACAATCTTCACTACTCGACGCTTTCGCAGATTAATAAGAAAAATGTGGCGAAACTCCAAACAGCCTGGACGTTTAATTCCGGCGATGCTTTTCCAGGCTCGGAGATGGAATGCACTCCGATTGTGGTGAACGGAACTTTGTTCGCCACTACGCCAAAACTGCGCGTGGTGGCTTTAAACGCGGCAACCGGCGCACAACAATGGAGCTTCAATCCGAACGAAGAGGGCGCTGTGGTCACCAAGATGCGAAACCGGGGCGTGGCCTACTGGGACAGCACCGATGGCGATAAACGCATCTTCTTTGCCGCGCGGGAATACCTGTATGGTTTGAATGCAGAAACCGGCAAGCCGATTTCCGGATTTGGCACTGAGGGACGCATTAATCTGCGGGATGATCTGGGCCGTTCCGCTGAAGGACTTTCCATATCCGATACCAGCCCGCCGATGATTTACAAGGATCTGCTGATTGTGGGCAGTATTGTGAGCGAAAGCCTGCCAGCCGCGCCGGGCGACGTTCGCGCTTATGATGTGCGAACCGGAAAGCTGCGCTGGTCATTCCATACCATCCCGCATCCGGGCGAGTTCGGTTATGAAACCTGGCCTGCTGACGGCTGGAAATATCTAGGCGGAGTGAATAACTGGTCCGGCATGAGTTTGGACGCGCAGCGCGGCTTGGTATTCCTGCCGCTCGGCTCCGCTACGTTTGATTTCTTCGGCGCAAACCGCGCTGGTGACAATTTGTTTGCCAACTGCCTGCTGGTTCTAAAAGCGGATACCGGCGAGCGGGTCTGGCATTACCAGACGGTTCATCATGACTTGTGGGATCGTGATCTGCCTACCGCTCCAACGCTGGTAAGCGTTCTGCGCGAGGGGCGGCGAGTGGATGCTGTGGCGCAGCCGACCAAATCAGGATTCGTGTTTCTGTTTGATCGGGAAACCGGCAAGCCTTTATTTCCGATTGAAAGCCGCGGCTATCCGAAAAGCGATGTGGAAGGCGAAGTAACCGCCGCGACGCAAGCGTTGCCGACGAAGCCTGCTCCGTTTGCGCGTCAGATTCTCACCGAGGACATGCTGACGCAGCGTACCCCGGAAGCACACCAAGCCGTGCTGGAGCGTTTTCGCAAATTGAGAAGCGCTGGGCAATTTATTCCGCCGAGTCGGGAAGGCACGATTGTTTTTCCGGGCTTTGATGGAGGCGCGGAATGGGGCGGCTCCGCCTTCGACCCGGACACCGGATTGTTGTATGTGAACGCAAACGAGATGGCCTGGGTGCTGCGTTTAGTGCCGAGCAACTCTCAAAAACAGGCCACCAACGGGCAGCAATTATATCTGCGGGAGTGTTCCGGCTGCCATCGGCCTGATTTGAAGGGCACACCGCCGGATTTTCCGTCGCTGGTGAATGTAGGCGAACGGCTCAACGACGGCGATATATCGAAGCTGGTTCATCAAGGCGCAGGCCGAATGCCCTCATTTGCTCGCCTGCCGGAAAATGATATTCAGGCTATTATTCAATATGTCGCGCATGGGAACAACGTGGAAGTGCATCCCACGCAGGTGGCCGATTCGCCCATCAATCAGAAGTATGGAATTGACGGGTACAACAAATTTCTGGACCCTGATGGCTATCCGGCAATTCAACCGCCCTGGGGAACTTTGAATGCCATCAATCTCAACACCGGCGAGTATGCGTGGAAGCAGCCGTTCGGCGAGTATCCGCAATTAGCGCAGGAGGGCATGAAGAATACCGGCAGCGAAAATTACGGCGGCGCGGTGGTGACTAAAAACGGCTTGTTGTTTATTGCCGCCACCAATTACGATAAAAAATTCCATGTGTTCGATAAAGCTACCGGCAAGTTGCTTTGGGAAACAGAGTTGCCAGCCGCAGGAAACGCCACGCCAGCCGTTTATCAGGCGAACGGAAAAGAGTATATTGTGATTGCCTGCGGCGGCGGCAAAGCTAAAACCAAGGCGGGCGATTCATCCGGCGGAACGTATGTGGCGTTTGCTTTGCCGTAATTGAATTAACGGGTAAGGAAGTGAATGGCGTGAGGCGGAAAAGAAATCCATATCCGGCTTCCTGGCAGCGCGGCGAACTGGCTTTGGCTCACTTCAATTTCTAAGCCTTCCAATTCAAGACGTACACCGTTGACAGTGGAAACTGTCTGCTTCAGCGGAAGGGTAATTCGCGGAATCTTTTTCGGCGAAAGCTTGCTTGTAACGGTGAGTTCGCTTCGGCGCAGGCAGAGCCAGCCCTGTGCGCCGGGAGCTTGTTCAAGCAGACACGGAATTTCGATTTCCTGTTCAGCTACCCGTAAATAACTGGCGCTCTTAATCGCGTTGTCAGAAAGAATTTCAGCGGGAAGCAAAGCGTACAACCCGAGCACGTTTGCTGCTTCCACCGAAGAAGGCCGGGTAATCACGTCGTCCTTGGGGCCGATCTGCAACAGTTTTCCCTGCGAAAGCAGGCAGATAGTGTCGGCCACTTCATAGCATTCTTCAAGGTCGTGCGTGACGATCACGATGGGCGCAGCCACTTGTTCTTTGACTTTTTTTATCACGTCATAAAAGCCTTCTCGTAAGCGCCGGTCCAGTCCCCGCGTCGGCTCGTCGAACAAAATAAGACGTGGGTTGCCGACCAGAGCGCGAACAATCGAGACGCGCTGTTTCTGTCCGCCGGAGAGTTCGCGCGGACGACGCTGAGCCAATTCTTCCAACTCGAAAGCTTTCATCAAGTCTTGCATTCGACGAGTTTGTTCTGCTTTAGTCGGCCGGGGAGCGGGCATGGATTTCAGGGCGAAGTCAAAATTGCCAGCGACCGTCATATGGGGAAACAAACTGTGGTCCTGCAGAATATAACCGCAGCGGCGCTTTTCAGCAGGAACATAAATTTTGCGCGCGCTATCGAAATATATTTCGTCCTGTACTTGAATACGTCCGGCATCAGGGCGAGTGAGTCCGGCAAGGCAGTTCAGCAGTAATGACTTGCCGGCGCCGCTTGGCCCGAGAATAATGGTGATGCGAGCTTCTGAACGCAGATGAACATCGAGCTGAAACGGCGGCCCGGCATTGATAGAAGGAAGCTGCTTGATGATACGGACGTCAATCATGGGTTGAGCGTCCGTTTAAACAAACGGACCAGACCAGGCGCTTTTCGACCAGCGAGTGGCTGGCCAGAGAATCGCAATCGCTGCTGCGGAAACGATGAGCACCAAGGCGCGGGCGAGCATTCCGTTTCCGCTTTCTACCGCATCGTAGATGGCGACCGACAAGGTTTGGGTTTGTCCGGGAATATTGCCGGCCAACATGATGGTAACTCCGAAATCTCCTAATGACCGGGCGAAGCTGAGGGCCGCTAAAGACCCGATCTGATTAGCGGTCAGCGGCAGTGTGACATAAAAAAATGTTCGCCAGCGCGACGCACCCAGCGTACGGGCGGCGTACTCGTAGCGGGCATCCACGCTTTCCAGGGCAGCCCGCGCCGCTTTCACAAATAAAGGAGCCGAGTGGACAAAAGCAGCTATCACCGCAGCCTGCCAGGTGAACACCAATGGCTTTCCGAACAAAGATTCGTAAAGTTTTCCAAGCGGTGAGGGCCGGCCTAGAAGCACTAGTAGGTAGTAGCCCAGCACGGTTGGCGGCAGCACCAGCGGCAGTGTGAACAGCGAATCGAGCAGGTCCTTTCCCCGAAAACGGCAGCGTGCCAACAAGTAAGCAAAACCAGTACCCGAAATTACTACCGCTATTGTGGCAAGAAAAGCCACGCGCAAGCTCAGCCATAAGGGAAACCAATCGATATCCATTAAAAGAAGCAACAATTATAGCGGTGTAGGCAAACTATCGTATTTCAACTTTCTTGATCGGACCGCGTATTACGCTTAGGAAAAGCAGGTTTAGTTTTGGTTAAATTATTCAAACAGTTTGTTTCTGCCGCATTGATGGGTTTAACGGTTTCCTGGGCAGGCGCGCAGAATCCGCCCTCCTCGTTGAACCCGCAGGTTTCGGAGATCACTGCTGGAATTTCAGAACAGCAGATTACCGGAACTCTGAAGAAGCTGGAAGAATTTCAAACCAGAAATATTTATTCCTCGCAAGACGACCCGCAGCATGGCATCGGCGCTGCACGACGCTGGATCCGCGACCAGTTCCAAAGCTATAGCCCGAAGCTGCAGGTTTCATTTGATGAACACGGCATCAAAGCGTCAGGGCGATTTTTTAAAGATGTGAAAGTTTATAACGTGATCGCCATTTTGCCGGGAACAAGCGAACCGGAGCGCCACCTAATTGTGAGCGGCCATTACGATTCGTGGAACATGGTTTACCGGAATGATAAAGATGGAAAACGAGTACTGGACCCCGAAGCAACGGTGGCTGCGGTTGCGCCGGGCGTAACGGACGATGGCAGCGGAACGGCGGCGGTGCTTGAACTGGCGCGAGTAATGAGCCAACACCAGTTCCGAAAAACAATCATTTTCATTGCCTTTGCCGGGGAAGAATACGGCTTGCTCGGCAGCTCCACTTATGCGGAGGCAGCAAAAGCGAAAGGCGATGTGATTGAAGGCGTTTTCAATAATGACATCATCGGCAGCGATGTGCGCGGTGACGGTTCGAAAGGAAACCGCCGGATCAACATTTATTCCGAAGACCCCGATGATTCCTCATCACGTCAATTGGCTCGATATATCAGAGAAACAGCGGCTAAATACATACCAGAGATGGATGTGAATCTGGTGTTCCGGCATGATCGGTTTGGCCGCGGCGGAGATCACAGCCCGTTTAATGCAGCAGGCTATTCGGCAGTTCGCGTCACAACGCCTTACGAAAATTTCGCCAATCAACATACTGCTAACGACACTTTTGCCAATACCTCGCCTGCTTTCACTACCCTCGTCACAAGAATGAACGCGGCAGGACTGGCTTCGCTCGCTCTTGCGCCCAAATCACCCACTCCTGTTTCGCCGCCGCTGGAAGGGGGCCGCTCGTTTGCATTGCCATTGGGAAGAAGCACGTCAGGATATGACGCCGAGCTTTTTTGGGCAGACCCCAATCCTGAGTCTGATTTAGCCGGCTACGCCGTTGTAGTGCGCGATACCAAATCTCCTTACTGGGAGCGCGAAATTTTTGTGGGAAAGGTGAATCAATACACGCTCAAGGGTGTATCTATTGACGAGGTTGTTTTAGGAGTAAGGGCCATTGACCAAGCTGGAAACGAAAGCCTGGTTTCCGCTTACGTCAATCCGCCTTACAAGCAGAAAAAACTGGAAACGTTCCAATGAGGAAGCCCTTAGCTGGCCAGATCGCATTGGTCACTGGCGGCAGTCGTGGATTGGGCAGCGCAATTGCCGTTGCTTTGGCCGAAGCAGGCGCGCTCGTCGCGTTGAATTACCGGGAGCGCGAACAGGAAGCTAACAAGGTGAAGGAGGAAATTGAAAAGCTTGGAGGTCAGGCGCTGTGTATTCGCGCCGATGTTTCTGAAAGCGCTCAGGTGAATGAACTCGTGTCGCAGGTGGAGCGGGAGTTTGGTCCGGTGCAGATGCTGGTCAACAATGCCGGTGTGACCAGGCCGCAACCGATTCAGGAGATCACTGAACAGGACTTTGATGATTTGATCCGAATCAATCTTAAATCCACTTTTTTGGTAACTCAGCGAGTTTTGCCTCCGATGAGAACCGCCCGGTTTGGCCGAATTATCAATCTAACCTCAGTGGCAGCGCAATTGGGCGGCGTGGTGGGGCCGCATTACGCCGCTTCCAAAGCGGGCATGATCGGGCTGACGCATTCTTATGCCAATCTATTGGCGAAAGAGGGAATTACAGTGAATGCGATTGCTCCCGCGCTGATTGAAACAGAGATGGTGACAGGTAATCCGAACGCCAAGCCGGACCTGATTCCGGTGGGCCGGTTCGGGATTCCGGAAGAGGTGGCAGGTGTGGCCGTTATGCTGGCCGGCAATGGATTTATCACCGGCCAGACCATCAATGTAAACGGCGGCTGGTATATGAGCAGTTAAAATGAAAGCATACTACGTTTAAAGTTCCTTTGCAGTGAATCTCGTTTCATTTAAATAGTGTCTGATTTCAGCCAACTCCTGCGCCGTAATCGAAATTATCGCTTCACGTGGATGGGGCAAATTGTGAGTGAGGTGGGCGATCACTTCAACAACGTGGCTGTATTGAGTTTGGCGATTGCCGAAACTCACAGCGGCGCGGTGATTTCGGGAATTATGTTGTCGCGCGCGATTCCGGCGGTGGCGGCGGGGCCGCTGGCAGGCGTATGGCTTGATCGGTTTGACCGTCGGCGCACCATGATTGCGAGCGATTTGGTTCGGGCTGTGGTAGCGCTCGGCTTTATTCTGGCGGTGCGCTATCACAAAAGCTCTTTGCTTTATCTACTAAGCGCATTGTTGATGCTGGCTTCTCCTTTTTTTACCAGCGGGCGCTCGGCTATTCTTCCTTCTATTGCCAGCGAAAAAGAACTGCACACCGCTAACTCGCTGACGCAAACGACCGGCTGGATGACATTAGCGGTTGGAGCATTTTTCGGCGGAAAAAGCGTGGGCTGGTTCGGTTATCAGCTTGCGTTCATTTTTAATTCGTTGTCGTTTGTGTTTTCCGCGTTTTGCATTTGGCAGCTTCGTTCGCCCAAGGGACATTTTCGAAGCGAACGCACTATGCTGAATGAAACCAAAGTGGTGCGGCCTTGGCACGAGTACCGCGAAGGGCTTCGCTACATGACGGCAACGCCATTGATTTTAGGCATTGGCTTAATTGCGGTCGGGTGGGCGAGCGGCGGCGGCGCGGCGCAAGTGCTGTTTACCATGTTCAGCGAAATTGTGTTTAAACGCGGCCCAAGCGGTTTAGGCGAACTGTGGGGAATCGCTGGAATCGGATTATTGATCGGCGGGGTAATCGGCAACCGGATCGGCAAAACAATCACGTTTGAAAATTATAAAAAAACAGTTTTCTTCTGTTATCTGCTGCATGGCGGCGCCTACATTGTGTTCAGCCAGATGACGAACTGGTATCTGGCGCTTTTTTTTATGGCGCTGTCGAGAGGCGCGGTGGCGGTCAGTTCAGTTTTGAACTGGTCAAAACTGCTGCATCATGTAGATGATCGCTTTCGCGGCAGGGTGTTTTCCACCATCGAAACATTCAACTGGTCAACGATGATGCTTTCCATGATGGGCGCGGGAATTGCTTCGGTACACTACAGCGTTCGCTTGATTGGCGCAGTTTCCGGCCTGTTAAGTTCTTCCACCGCGATTTTTTGGGGTTACGCTAACTGGACCGGCAAATTGCCGGAGCCTTCTGCGACCAACGATGAGGAAGCAGTGGAAATTCACGGCGACCCCACAAACTAGCGTTTGTCTGTTTCAAATGTGATACATTCCTGTCACAGTTGGCCAAGATGTGCCGACTGGGAGGCCCCTCTATATGAAAGTGCATGAGAGTTCCGAGGTTCGGAACGTGGCTTTAATTGGGCACGGGCATGCGGGCAAAACGTCGCTGGCCTGTGCCCTTTTGTATTCTTCGGGAGCATCAGAACGTTTAACCCGGCCCGACGACGGAAACGCGATTACAGACTTTGATGAGGAAGAAATTCATCGCAAACTGAGTATCTGTTCGTCGCTGGCCGCTTTTGATTGGCAGAACCATAAAATTAACTTGATTGACACGCCCGGCTATAACATTTTTCTGCACGACACCAAATCTACCCTGCTGGCCGCTGACGCCGCAGTGCTGGTTCTCGATGGCACGGCGGGCGTGGAAGTGTCTTCCGAAAAAGTTTGGTCTTTCACGGAGAACTTGGACATGCCCTGCGCTTTGTTTGTAAATAAGCTGGATCGCGAGCGGTCCGATTTCGCAGCGGTGGTGGAAGGCGTGCAGGAGCGGTTCGGGCGGTCAGCGATTCCGGTGCAGTTGCCAATAGGTAGCGAAAAAACATTCAACGGGATTATTGATCTGATCCGCATGAAGGCTTATTGCTATTCTGCCGGTAGCCAACGAGGAAAAGAAACCGCTATTCCGCCTCCTTACCTGGAAGCGGCTACCAAAGCGCATGAGGTTTTGGTGGAAATGGTAGCTGAAGGCAAAGATGATCTGTTGGAGGAGTTTTTCGCGACCGGTACCCTACCGGTTGAACATATTCTCAGCGGCCTGCGCGAGGAAATGCGCGAACGACGGCTTTTTCCTGTTCTGTGCGGGTCTGCCTGCGGAAATATCGGCTCTGATTTATTGCTGGAGTTTATTGCGGAAACTCTGCCTTCGCCATTGCATGGCACAAAATTGGCGGGAACGGTATCCGGCAATCCCGTAAAGCGAAGCGCTGCTGCCGGTGGACCTGCTTCGCTTTTTGTGTTTAAGACGTTGGTTGATCCTTTTGCCGGACGCTTATCGTATTTCAAAGTGATGTCGGGAACGCTGGCGAATGATGCAGGTTTGCTCAATATGCGGACCAAGCAGCCGGAGCGTTTTGCTCATTTATCGGTTCCATTGGGCAAGCAGATGGCGGAAGTGAAAGAACTGAAAGCTGGCGACATAGGCGTGGTGGCCAAGCTGAAGGACACTCTGACCGGAGATACTCTTTGCGAGAAGACAACCTGCGTTGTGTTTGACCGGGCAGAGAAAGCAGAGCCCGGCATTGCGTATGCAATTTCGGCGAAAACGCGCAACGACGAAGACCGCCTCAGCGCGGCTCTGCATAAAATTCTCGAAGAAGACATTTCACTGCGCTTTTATCGTGACCCGCAAACTAAAGAATTTCTGCTGGCCGGGAATGGACAACAGCATGTGGAAATTGTTTGCAGCCGGTTGAAGCGCCGTTACAACGTTGATGTGGAACTGCACTCGCCAAAGATTCCTTACCGGGAAACGATTCGCGGCTCTGCCCAGGTGCAAGGCCGTCACAAAAAGCAAACTGGCGGGCATGGACAGTTTGGCGATTGCTGGATCAAACTGGAACCGCTGCCGCGCGGCGAAAAGTTTCAGTTCGTTAATAATATCTTCGGCGGGTCGATTCCGAAGCAATTCATTCCGGCAGTGGAAAAGGGAATTCTGGAAGCAGCGGAAAAAGGATCGTTGGCCGGGTTTCCGGTAGTGGACTTCAAAGTGGTTCTTTACGATGGCTCCTATCATGATGTGGATTCCTCCGAAATGGCTTTCAAACTGGCGGGCAGATTAGCCTTCCGAGCGGCTATGCAACAGGCAAAACCGGTGCTGCTGGAGCCGATCGTGAGGGTTGAGGTGGAAACTCCCACCGATTTTGCGGGTGATCTGATGAGCGACTTCAATAGCCGCCGCGGAAGAATTTCCGGTATGGATTCTCAAGGAAAAAGCCAAGTGATACGCGCCCAAGTGCCGATGGCGGAAATGCTGAACTATCAAACCGATCTGATTTCCAAAACGCAGGGCCGCGCTTCATTTCACATGGAATTTGACCATTACGAGATTGTGCCTGCGCTGCAAGCAGAGAAAATTGTTTCTGCCGCCAAGCTCCATTCAACTCAAACCGATGACACCGACGTTTGAATTTCGTCATAATATATTCTCCGGGCTCCAGAAAATAGGCGAATAAGTCACGACACGTGCCACTTCATCTTTATGCCCTCGCAAGAGGATGTTTGTGGCGATCTGGTATCGATTATCATTCCGACCTGGAACAGGCCGGATGCCGCTTCGATTGCCTTGCACACTGCGCTTCACCAAAGCTACCGGAACATTGAAGTAATTGTGATTGATGACGGCTCAGAGTTGCCGTTTGATCCTTATGTGCGGGATGACCGTCTTCGTGTGATTCGTTTGGAACAGCACGCCGGGGTGGCGCACTGCCGAAACCTAGGTATGGCGGAATCGCGAGGAGATTACCTGGCTTTTCTCGATGATGATGACTGGTATTATCCGGACAAAATCGCTCATCAGCTTGCATTTTTGAAAAAACATGAAGATTCCGATGGTGTTTTCTCACGGGTGGTGATGATCGACGGCAAAGGAGACCAAATCCGCTATCTGCCGGACGGGTACCAACACTCACCATTTCTCAACTTCCGTTATTTCAACGTCATACACACCAATTCCGCGCTTCTGCGCAAGCGCGTTTATCCTGCGGTGTGCTGGGATGAGCGCTTATCAAAATACACGGACATGCAGTTTTTTCTGGAACTGACGAGGAGATTCAAGCTTGGTTATCTGAGCGAAGATGTAGCAGTCTGGTACAAGCAGGATCGGGAAGACCAGCTCACCTCGCGAACAACAAAATCCGCGTCGTTGAAAAATTGCCGCAACTTCCAAATGATTTGCGACATTTTTTATGACACACTGGTCCAATCAAGGGAACTGCGGCTACGGTATTACGGACGGTTGTTCGCTTCCAGCTTGAAAGCTCGCGCCTGGAGCTGTGCCGCGATAGCGTTGTGGACCTTGTTGACCGGGCGTAAGCTTCACCGTAGTCTCGATCCGATTAGGCAGTCCAATCCTCATTCAGTTGGGCAATAACTGCCCAAAATTCTTAGAAACGTGGTGGTCTGGGCAAGCTCTTCTATCGCGCCGGCGATCACAGAATTGCTGACATGGCCGATTAAATCCACGTAAAACAGGTACTCCCAAGGTTTGCCGCGCAGAGGCCGCGATTCGATTTTCGTCAAGTTTATGTTCCGCAGAGCAAAGCACGACATTGCTGCGTACAAAGAGCCGGGACGATTTTGGGCCGCAAACACGAGCGAGGTTTTCCATTTCTTTGCTCCTTCCAGAAAGGCAGCAGTTTTTTGGTGAAGGAGAAAAAAACGCGTAAAGTTCTGGCTGTCGTCCTCAATGTTTTTTTCAAGAATAATTCCGCCGTAGATTTCGGCGGCGGTTTCAGAAGCGATAGCGGCAGAATGGACGGAGCGGTGAATGGCCAAAGTTTTCACGCTTCCGGCCGTGTCGTAATGTGGGACTCTCTCAATCTGCGGGTTGCGCTGAAAAAAACGGCGACACTGATTTAAAGCCACCGGATGCGAAAAAACTTTCTGAACGTTCCGGAAATCCGTGCCTGGCATGGCGATCAACTGATGAGAAATCCGGATGCTTGTTTCGCCCACAATAGGCAACTGGTAGTGCAATAAATGGTCGTAGTTTTCATGCACGCTGCCGTGTAAAGTATTTTCAATGGGAACAACAGCGTGAGTAGCTTCGCCTTTCTGGAGAGATTGAAAGACTTCCTCAAACTGGGAGCAGGGCAGGACTTCAAAGCCAAGGCCGAGCAGTTTACCTGCAGCCGCATGGCTGAATGCTCCTAGTTCTCCCTGGAAAGCGGCCAGAATTTTCTGGTTTTTCTGCATTGTCAATATCATCCCATCGCGCTGCACTATGGTTTGACAAAACAATTAAGAGTGACAGAACTATTGGCGTTAGTGTTGCAGGGAGTGGTATTGAAATGGTTTTGTTTCAAGGGAAGAATGTGAACTTTATAACAAATAAATATTGTTGCTAACAAATTTCTCCAATAAAACGTTCTCCGTTGTAGGCTGCGTCAAAGTACGAACTCAAAACACAACTCTGGGCAAACCGGAGGGGCTAGAAAGGAAGGGCAACTTCGTTAGAAAGCACCTGAGTTGCCCTATCTCACCTGAAAACACTTTGAAAAAAAGGTTCTGAAACAGCAGTTTGTTCCAAAATCAGAACAAATACTGGCGAAACATGTTAATATCGCTGCGGGACAGCTTTGATCCTGGATAAGAACAGAGCTCTGATTGTGCCAAAATTGCATCTTGGTTTGATTGTTGGCAGGTATGGAAGAACCTGGGCAGAAATTGAAACGTGCACGTGAAAGGCTTAATTTGCGGTTTCGAGATGTGGAGGAAGCTAGTCAAAAATTAGCAGCGCGGCATAAAAATCCTGAATATTCCATCGCGTTAAGCAGGCTATCTGATATTGAAAATCGAGGCATAGTTCCCAGTATTTTCAGAATCTACTCCTTATGTGCTATCTATCGGCTAAGTTTCACGGAAGTAGTGAGTTGGTATGGAGTGAGGCTGGTCGAAGTGCCAGCGGAGTCGGCCCGAATTCCTATCTCTTTAACTCATATCATTGAGGACATTCCTCATGCTGACGGCTCAATTTCCGTGCCAATTGGGTCGGAAAACATGATCGATTTCCGAAAAACATCTTTTCTGAATAGATATATTCGTGAATGGGGTCAACTTCCGTTGCAAATGCTGGCAGGGCTGGATTTCCGCCGTCATAAGTATGGGTTTATTGGATCAGAAGATTGGGCCATGTATCCGGTACTCGCTCCGGGTTCACTGGTGCAAATTGATGAAAGCAAGAAAAAAATCTTGTCCAGCGGATGGCTTTACGAGTATGAGCGGCCCATATACTTTCTTGAACACCGCAGTGGCTATGAGTGCAGTTGGTGTTCTCTCGCCGAAGAATATCTAATTCTCCAGCCTCATGCTTCTTCGCATCTGCCGAGCCGCTATTTCAAATACCCGGACGAAATCGAAGTGATTGGTCAGGTAATGGCGGCGGCTATGCGGTTGGATCAGGGGAAGCGACGCCGTACACGTTCTTAAGCAGGCCCAAAATCGCTTCGAAGTCCGACACGTGTTTTTGCCGTTCCGGACCTTGAATAGCAGCCGGTACAAGGTTCTTATACGGCGTTAAACGCAGCCAAGCTTCCAGTAATTCCGTCCTGTTTACCTGTTCAAGCGTTGAGATATATAGTTCCAGATCGGCCTTTTTCTGTTCCAGAGAAAAATTGACCCATTCCTGGAAAATAGATTCGTGGCTGCGCCGCAGCGCCCGATTTGCGTCCGCGTTGTTGGGAAACTGTGCAAATCCGAAATGCTCGTACCGACCCGTATCTGAGTTGCGTAAGCCTGCCAGATACACTAGTCGCCCGTAGGAGCTTGGGATATGCAAAAGCGTGCGATCCCAGAGATCCGAAACAGCTTCGTGTTCCAACTGTGTTAGTCGAGCTTTTTCCATTCGGTACGCAATCGGCTGAAGGAAACGCAGCAAAGCTGGTCCCAGGCTGCTCAAGATCTAGCAAACTTGTTCTGATTTTAGAAAAGCTTAAGGGCCACGTAGTTTTCGCTGCGACGGCGCGTTATCTTGCAAGTGAAGTTACTGATTCAAAGGGACTTACATTTATGAAACGCTTACTATCTTCTTTCTTGCTTGTTGCACTTTCGAGCATTTCCTTCTCCACTGTAAACGGTATGCAATGCTACCACAATAGGCTTAGTACTAAACCTATGCTTGCGCAAGTACTGATGTCGAACCTGGACAACGCCAAGTGTTCCCTGGTTATTCCGCACGAGCCGATTCCTAATCCGGACTCACCCGAAGCTCCGTAATTTGTTTAGACACGAGTTCTCCTAATTATCGGGAACGGCTGGTCTGAAGCCGGCTAAAATACAGGAGTTTACTGTTACGATAGTCTGATACATCTCATAATGTATTTTGCCTTGATAAGCAAGTACCTAAACATAGCTGTTGCTATTGTTCTGGTTGTGCGGCTCGTGTCGCTGCGCTTATTTTCGCCGTATCGGATATTTGCGGTATTTCTCCTTTACAAGCTTTCCTTATCGGCTTTTTATATAGGCGGCAATTGGCAGCATCTATTTGGACGTTATAAGTTTGATTACCGAATTATCTGGTTAATAGAACGACCTGTGGGCTGGGTGTTATACGTTTGGGTGGCTTATGCACTGTTGCATAGAATCATGATGGAGCATTATGGCATTTTTCGGGTATCCCGGAAAATTCTGATTGGCTGTTTTATTGCTGCGCTTGTGCTTGCGACTGGCATCGCTGAAATGGAGTTAGCTCTTAGCTCGCACCCGCCAAAAACCGTGCTCGGTTCGTTCGTTAACAGATTTTTGATAATTGAAAGTGCTTGTTTGATCACTTCGCTAGTTCTACTAGCTGCAATGTTAGTGTTTCTGCTGTGGTTTCCTGTTCAAGTTGCGCGGAATGTAGCATTGCTTTGTGCTGGCTTTCTGGTCTACTACGCCGCTGATACCGCAGTTCTTTTTCTGCGGCTTGTGCTGCCTTCGGAGTACTGGCAAACGATTGATTTTGCCTTATATTGGATTGAGATTCTCTGCTTGCTGACTTGGCTAGTATTCTTAAACCGCCGAGGGGAACAGCGTAAAATCCGCCCTGGTCATAGTTGGAAGCGAAAAGATCAGGAGCAGATGATAGGGCAACTAAACGCCATTAATGCTGCCTTATTACGCTCGGCCCGTAGGTAATAGAAAAGGAGTTCATGAGAACAACGCAGTATTTTTCCTTTTTGGGCAAAGAATGCACAAATTCATCTTGCAATAACTTTTGGTACTTGGTACTCTCGCCTTAGCGGAGTTTTCTTTTGGTTCAAGTTCTTGAAGCTGCACTGACGGTGACAACAGGCGTGTGTGTGCTGAGTGTTGCTCCAATTCTCAACCGGCTTTTTAGGAAAACAACAATCGATGATGTTACGCCGGAGTGGGTGGAATCTTTTTCGATTGAACGATATAGGCCGATGTTGAACCTTCTGTCGGACGAAGATTTTACTTTTCTTTCCAGTCAGCCTGGTTTTGATTCGAGTATTTACAAGAAGCTGCGGCGGGAACGCTTAGCAATTTTTGAGCAGTATCTTGCCCGCTTAATCTTTGATTTCAAAAAACTCCATGCTACTGCCCGCTATCTGGTAGCTTCCAGTGAAGTTGATCAATCTGCTGCCACTACTGCTCTGTTACGACTGCAGTGGAGTTTTGCCTTGGCTGTTCTGCAGGTGCATACCAGCTTCCAACTATGCAAGATAGGTTTAGGAACTGTTCGCGCTCAGCTATTGGTAATTAAATTGCAGCAGATGAACGAACAACTACGTGCAGTCAGCGTTCTAAACGCTGCCTGAGTCCCAAGCTCTTTTGTTATTGCGTTAGTTCCAAAAAGGTTTTTAAGCAGGCTTTGGCTATTTCAAATTGAGGAAACAGTTTTTCTGCGGCTTTAAAAGCTGCAGTGTGAACGCAGCGGCGAACGGTTTTGTGAACAGTAGGATGCTTTAAATGCAGCATTTCATGGTACATCACATAGCGGACCGCGAGTTCCGGAGCGTCTGGCGAATCAAGAAGTGAACTGAGGATGATGACGTGATGCGAAGGATCATAGTGGCCTAGCGTCGTGCGGCTAGGGCGCAGACTCCAACCAAGCTGCGGTTTTTCGATAGATCCGGCGAAGAACTCAGTATTTAGTTCTTCGAACAAGGCATGCAAATTGTAGGCAAATCCTCGCGCATCCCGGAACTGTTTGCGTCCCCGCGTTTGTTTAATCAGGTGCAAGGCGCGCCGAATATCAGCACGGTTCAGATATCTCCTATACACAGCCAGCGCGTGCTGGTCGGATTGCTTCCGGTAAAGTTTATTGAGCAGAATCTTCGCCAAAGCTTCCTGTACAGGCGCGGGCGCATTTTCAAGCACGTCGCTTAGGTAAACGCAAAGCAATCCGTTCGCTAAAACAATCCGGCTGTCAGCATTGGCATATTTCTTGAATCTCACGTGAATAGGAGGCAGCGTCGTGCGTGGTTTGATCTGCCTGAAAACACGGGCGTAAATTTGTTCTGCTGTTTCAAAGAATAATGCAGCCTCAACTTGCATCAGTTCCGAATGTAACATTACAGAACCTGATTTTTTATAAGAAGCCGCCCGCCATCGTCCGGAGTTCTTTTACTTCTTCCTAGGCACACGTCCGATACAAACTCATCTGTTCTGATTTCAGAAAAATTAAGGCTGCTTGGTCTTGGTCCTGTGAAATGCAGACTGTTAGGCAACAGTTCAATCACAATTTAAAAACACTAGCCGGCAAGAAGTTGTTTTTTAATTTTAAGCGAAACTCAACCGCAATTTCCCACTTATTTCTAGTTGGAATTCACGGCTATCTTTTTTCATCACTCATTTTATGAGCAGTTGCTCGGGATTCTGGCAATCCTGTTGATTATCTGCGGAATTGATGACCTGATTCCGGCACTGATCTGCGGGTGGGGGTATCTGCGTGAAGCAGACTCAGAAGCATCGGCCCCATTTCGCAAAATGCAGCGCCGCATGGCAATTTTTGTTCCATGCTGGGACGAATCGGCTGTGATTGCGGATATGGTACGGCATAACATTGCCGCCATTCAATACCAGAAATACGACATCTTTCTGGGAGTTTACCCGAATGACAAAGCAACGCTGGAGATTGCCCAGAATTTGGCTTCGGAATTTAAAAACGTTCAGGCGGCAGTGTGCGCAAAACCAGGCCCGACGTCGAAAGCAGACTGTTTAAATTGTCTTTACCAGAAGATGATCGTGCATGAAAAACAGCGGCGTATTCGCTTCGATACGGTGATTATTCATGATGCCGAGGACCTGATTCACCCCGAAGCATTGTCCCTGATCAACAGCCAACGCGATTGCTACGAAATGGTGCAAATTCCGGTGCTGCCCTTGCCGACGCCATTCTGGGAATTTACGCACGGAATCTACTGCGAAGATTTTGCCGAGTACCAGACCCTGGACATGCGGGCGCGGCAGATTAGCGGCTCCTTTATTCCCTCAAACGGAGTAGGCACTGCTTATTCCCGCAAAATTCTAAACCAACTGGCGCGGGAAAACAACGATGTTGTGTTTGAGCCGCTTTGCCTGACCGAAGATTACGAGAGCGGCTTGCGCATTCACAAAATGGGGCTCTCGCAGGTCTTCTGCAAACTACAAAAGTCAAAAGATTATCTTGCGACTCGCGAGTTTTTTCCACGCAAATTCCAATCCGCAGTGCGCCAGCGAACGCGTTGGGCTATTGGCAATTGTCTGCAAAGCTGGGAGCGGCACGGCTGGCAGGGCGCTTTGCCTGTCAAGTACTGGCTGTGGCGCGATCGCAGAGGCTTGGTAACCAACCCTCTGGCGCTTCTCACCAACTTTCTGTTCGCGGCGGGATTCATCACCTGGACCTGGAGCACAATGGTTCACCAACCCTGGGCTATGCGAACACAGTCAAATTGGGTGATTAAAAGCTACGCTATTACTCTGGTTTTGCAGTGTTTTCGCCTGCTGGTGCGCATGGAATGTGTTCGGCGCATTTACGGAATACCGTTCGCGCTGCTTGTTCCCTTGCGATGTTTTCATCAGAACCTGATCAACGCGCAAGCTGCGGTACAAGCAGTTTCTCGGTACCTGACTGCCCGTTTAAAAGGCCAAACACTCGCCTGGATGAAAACCGCGCATGCTTATCCCGAACAGCAAAAACGCTCAAATGGCCACCGTTGTTTGAATGATGTGCTGGTGCATTCCGGATTTATCAGCAAATTGAAATTAAAACAAGCGCAGGCGCGCTTGCCGAACAATGCGGCGTTGGCGGATTACCTGGTGCACGCCAAGGAAATATCAGAAGAAAAACTCAGCAAAGCTTTAGGCCTGAAAGAAGGAGTGCCTTCCGCGTATCTTGATCCAAGCAAAATCAATCCGAACGTTGCCCGGGTAATTCCGCCGCCGCAGATTTCCGGATCGTCGCTGATTCCGTACCGGGTGGAACGGGGACGACTGCTGGTAGCTGGTCCGCGGGTTCCCGGAATGGAGGAGTTGAAATTTTTGCAGCGATTCACGAAGCTACAGATTGAGTTTCATCTAGTCACTTGGCGCAATTTTGAAGAACTGCAAAGGCTAGTGGTTTAGTATCCGGCTTCTCGCGGCGGCTGTGCCGGCAGCGTCACTGATCCGATGTTAAAAGAGCTTGTGTCGCGCACCAAGATCCACAATCCTTGTTTTAAGTGAAAATCACTGATGGGAATACGGTTGGCGACAGTTTGTTCAGTTAGTGCAGAATGCTGGGTTTGTGTCAGCGTGAAAATTTTAGTTTCGCGCGCGATTGGAGTCTGCGAGCCGGGCTGCTCCTTTACCAAGATGTTTATAGCGGCTTTCCAGATATCTTGATCGAAATGCCATTGCAGATCCCTGGCCGCAACATAAACCTGTAAGCCGGAATTATTGCCGCTCGCTTCCGGGTGGATGCTTAAACCGATTGTTTCGACATCAAACACAGAGTTCAATAAAGCGGCAGCAGGCGATTCCGCATAATAAATCTGCTTTGCTAGCATGGAAGCGTTCTTAGCCAGGGTTCGCACTTGCAGCGAGTGTGCCAGTCCGTTCCAGTTTTCATCAGGCACAGAAAAGCTCAGTTGATAAACAAAGCGGGTCTGTTGCAAGGCGTCGAATATGGCTTCTGCCAACTGGCTTCGATTAGAAATTGCCTTGCCGCCGGTGGAAGCAGCCCAAATACTTATTGCTTTTTGGAAATTACGGGAAAGACTGCGCCGCCGATGAGCCGGTATGTTTGAAAGGTGTCCAGCGGATAAAAGTTGGAATGGCTCTTCGACAATTTCGGAGCGCACTTCCACCGGATAAACGGCAATGTTTGCTTTGTTCAAAGCGCGGAGTGCTGCACCGGTGGAAAAATCAGACGCCATCCACACCAGGTTTTTTCGTCCGTTGAACTGGTTGAGATAGTTTGCCAATTCAATCAGCGCCGTTTGGGTGGCTGCATCGCGCTGCACGCGAAGAGCAGGTTGAATGCTTTCCTGATCGAAATCGGCAGCTACGTCCGGCTCAAGCGCTTGCACTCTTTCCGGATGCCATTTGATCTTCCCAGCAGTTTTCGTTATTGCTTGCGGCGCGATGGCATCTGCTAACTCTTGCGTGCCGTTTGAGAACTGATGCAATAACTTCAATCCCTGCCGGGACAACTGCCATAAAGCCAGATTCTCGCCAGGACGCAAAAACGAAACCAAGCGAATGGCTTGCAACGAGAGCCAAGGCTGAAACTCAGGATCAGTATTTCGTGTATCGAGCAGGAGAACCGTGGTGGGCTGCGGAAAACCAAAAGCTGCTAGAGGCCGATTTGATACAAGGTACTGTTCCGGCGGGCGTGCGGATTGCAGTTGGACTGGCGGACGAAGGTTCAGACAAGCACTGACGCGGCGTGTTTTGCCATTGTCCACAATCTGGAAGTCACTTTCGCGAAGGTCTGATAAGGTCTGATCTTCCGTGTTCCGGACCAGCACGGTGAGAGTGGAAATGTGGTCAAAAGCGAACGATTGAACAGGATAAAGAATAGCTGCCAAAATCAGCAGCAAGATTCTGAAAGGTGTTGCTCGAACAAGAAGCAGAACAGCCTGTTCCCTAAACTGCCGTATTCATTTTAAGAACCGCGCTGCGCGGCGCAGCCGCATTCCGCAGCATGGCGGGCGAAGGAATCGTTAACAATCTCCGCGACAATTTGATCAGCCCTTTTCGTTCAAGCTGGTTCAGGGTAGTGGAAGTGGTTTCGCGGGTGGCTCCAATCAGATCAGCTAGTTCGGCCTGAGTGATCGGTAAGTGATAGCCTTCGGTAGAAGCATCTTGCCCCACTAAATTGGTCAGGTCGGCCAAATAATAAAGGATTCGATATTCCACATCATGCAAACAAAGCAGCTCTACTTTTTGCGCTAACATTCTACGGCGGTTCAGCAGAAAATCAATAACGCTATTCGCCAGTTCGCCGTTATTAGTCAACACCCGGAGCAGGGTTTCGCGCGGGATCCGGTACAAGGCTACCGAGGTGAGCACTTCCGCATCAGCCTGATAAAGCGAAGCTTCGGCAGACATCACTTCTTCGCCGATCAGCTCGTTTGGTCCGGCAATGGACAGAATGATCCGGTCGCCCGCATCATTGGTGCGAGTCAGCTTTACCAATCCTTCTTCGAGAAAATACAAAGCATCGGCCGGCTGTCCTTGCGTAAACAGCGAGGTGAAACGCCGAAGGGATGATAATCTGCTTACGTCTGGCAGAGTAAGTAGGTGTGCTTTCAATACTTGAGTTAAGGTGCTCACGCTTACACATCCTCCTAGTTTTCTCGATTATATGCAGTCTGTAAGCAGATTGATAGTGTAAAGTGTTTTCTGTAGTATCAGTTGCGCCTAGTACTTTCCCAAAATAACCGTAAACTAACGTTTGTGATGGCGAAGGGTAAGCGCAAAATTTTGGGCCGCTTGGAACACCTGGTCAGGGCTTTCCTGCACGATAGCTTCACGAACTATCGCAATCTGCCGGACAAAACTGTCCAAGGCTTCTAATACGGGTTCACGATTTTCGCGGAGAATGGCCGACCACAAATCCGGCGAACTGAGAGCCAGGCGAGTCATATCCACCAGTCCTGGGCCAAAAAGATCCTGAAAATCAGGATTGGTTTGTGCGTTTAAAGCGCCTGCCAAAGCAGTGGAAACAAGCTGTGGCAGATGCGATGTATAAGCAAGCGTTCGGTCGTGTTTTTCCGGTGTCAGTTCCAGTACAATGGCGCCCATCTGAGTTAAAGCAGAACGGAACGAAGCCAAATAAGGAGAAGCCGGACCCTGCAGGGGTGTCAGAAGATAGGGACGACTGCGAAATAAGCTTGCTTCCGCTGCCGCTGCTCCCCGTTTTTCTTTGCCGGCCAGGGGATGACCACCCAAAAAGCAGAGTTCAGGATAAGCTGCTGCTTTGGCGGCGATGGTGACTTTTGTGCTGCCCGCGTCGGTTACTAAAGCATCTTTTCTGGCGTAGCTGGCTACCATTTCCAAACTGGATATGATCTGCTCCACATTTCGCGCCAGATAAATCACATCTGCTTTTTGGCAAGCCTGTTCCAGGGAAGCTATAGCGGAGATGGCCCCGACCGCCTTTGCCTCTTCCAGGGCCGCTGAAGAACTGACCCCGATGATCTCGCCGGTAAAGCCGATTTCACGCAGGGCCAGCCCGAACGAAGCTCCAATTAAACCAACGCCTACAATGGCAACCGTTTGCATCAGAAAGCTAGGCGCTGCGCCCGATCGCGCCGGCAATGGCGCGTATCTGCTGCATCATTTCGGTAAACTGCTCCGGGCGCAGAGTCTGCGCTCCATCGCTGAGCGCGTGGTCCGGATCGTGATGAACTTCCACAATCAGTCCATCTGCTCCCGCCGCTACTGCTGCTCGCGCCATCGGCAGCACGTAATCGCGCTTGCCTGTCCCATGCGAAGGATCGCCAAGCACCGGCAGATGAGACAGCCGCTTTAAAACCGGAATGGCCGAAACATCGAACGTGTTGCGGGTGGCGGTTTCAAACGTGCGAATGCCGCGTTCGCAGAGAATCACTTCATAATTGCCGCCTGACAGGAGATATTCAGCGGAAAGCAGCAGTTCTTCAATGGTGGCTGATATGCCTCGTTTTAACAGAATCGGTTTGCGGACCCGCCCCAGTTCCCGAAGCAGATTAAAGTTCTGCATGTTGCGCGCGCCCACTTGCAGAATATCGGCATAAGTAAGCAGCAGCGGAATCTGGGTATGATCCATCACTTCACTGACCACCAGCAGGCCATGCCGGTCCGCCGCTCGGCGCATCAACTTCAAGCCTTCTTCGCCCAGTCCTTGGAAACTGTAGGGAGAACTGCGCGGCTTGAACGCGCCGCCCCGGATGACCTGCGCTCCTGCTTGCGCGGTAATTTCGGCCGCGCGCTCAATCTGGTCCGCATTTTCCACGCTGCACGGACCGGCCATTGTAACTACTTGTTCACCGCCGATGGCCACTTTGCCGATTTGAATCACGGTGCCGTCCGGTTTAAAATGCCGACTGGCCAGCTTGTAAGGGGAAACAATCCGGTGGCATTCTTTTACCCCGGTCATCACTTCAAAATCAGAAGGATCAAAATCGTCCGCCGGTCCCACACCGCCTAGCAGAACGTGACGCACGCCCGTGGAACGATGAACCGTAAAGCCCATATCCACCAGGCGGTCAATTACTGATTGTACTTGCGCTTCTGCAGCGCCTTCCTGCATCACTACCAACATTTACTGCCTGCCCATCCTCTGCCACGTTGTTTGGAGCGCATCACTGCCCGGACCCGCAAACCTCATGGCTTTTCTCCTGCGCTTCCAGCATCTTTACCTTTTGCAGCGTTCTCATTTCATCCATGATTCTTTCAAACACGCGGCGCACTGCTTCAGGAGGAAGCGGTCCCTGGTTATGTTCCAGAACGTTGGCAATGACGGTATCTTCCCGCTTCGGTTCGTAGATCGGCAAAGTGAGTGAACGCTTAATTGACCCGATACGCTCCACGATTTTGGTTCGCTCATTGAGTAAATCGAGTAAACGAATATCGATGGCGTCAATGCAGACCCGGCATTCTTCCAGGTCCTCCATGCCGAACTGGCTCATGCGCGTTGCTCCCGCAGCGGCGCGGTTAGTTGCAGCGTGAACTGTTCCAGCAGATGCGGCAGATTCGGCGCATCCTTATGCGTTTCAATGAGTCTGACCAGCGCGCTGCCCACCACCACGCCATCGGCAAACTGGGCGACCTCAGCAACATGCTCCGGTTTGCTGAGGCCAAATCCTAAAGCCAAGGGCAGGGAAGTATGCTGGCGCATAGCTTCAATTAAAGGAATTGCCTGGCTGGAAAGCGAAGCCTGTTCGCCCGTGACTCCGGTTCGTGATACCAGATACACAAAGCCGGAGCTGTGCCGCCCGACCAATTCCAACCGCCGCGCCGAACTGGTCGGCGCAGCCAGAAACACAGTATCGAGAGAGTGTTCGCGCAAACGCTGAACCGGCTCTTCTGCTTCTTCCACGCTGAGGTCGGTCAACAACACGCCATCCACACCTGCTTCTGCGGCATCTCGTGCCAAAGCGTCAAATCCGTAGCGCATTACCGGGTTCAAATAACTGAACAACAACAGCGGAACGTTAGAATGCGCCCGGATTTCCCGCACCATCTCCAGAATTCGGGTTAAAGTAATTCCGTTGCGCAGCGCTCGCTCGGAAGCTCGCTGAATCACCGGCCCATCCGCAATGGGATCGGAAAACGGAACACCTAATTCAATCAGGTCGGTACCGCCGCGTTGCAATGCGAGCACCAAAGGAACTGTCGATTCCGGCGTCGGGTCGCCCGCAGTGAGATAAGCAATAAATGCTTTTCGGTTTTTCGCGGCGCAAGCCTCAAACAAACGACTGATGCGGGAGTCCGTTCCGGTTGTTTTTGTCATACATCCAGCTCCGGCATATTTTCGCGGTAGATTCCGGTATCCTTATCGCCGCGACCGGAAACGTTTATCACGTAAACTTTTCCCGGTTCTGCCGGGGCTCGCCGGACGGCTTCCACCAGCGCGTGGGAAGATTCCAGCGCGGGAATAATGCCTTCCGTGGTTGCGAGCAGCCGAGCAGCCGCCAGTGCTTCCGCATCGCTGGCGCAAACGTATTCGGCCCGCTTCTGGTCATTGAGCCAGGCGTGTTCAGGGCCGATCAACGCGTAATCCAGTCCTGCCGAAATGGAATGGGTGGGGCTTACCTGGCCGCCCTCATCCTGTAGCAGGTAACTGTAAGCGCCATGCAGAACGCCGGGCATCCCGCCCTGCATGCGTGCTGCGTGTTCGCCCAATTGCAGGCTTCGCCCGCCGGCCTCAATGCCTACCATCCGTACTGAGGCGTCACCCACAAACGGATAAAACAATCCAATCGCATTGCTGCCGCCGCCTACGCAAGCGAACAAGAAGTCCGGCAGCCTGCCTATCTGCTGCAGCGATTGAGCGCGAGCTTCGTCGCCGATGACGCGTTGGAAATCCCGCACCATCATGGGGTAAGGATGCGGTCCTAAAGCTGAACCTAAGATGTAGTAAGTGGTTGCTACGTTTGTTACCCAATCGCGCATCGCTTCGCTGGTGGCATCCTTCAACGTTTTGCTGCCAGCCGAAACGCCTACTACTTTGGCTCCAAGCAAACGCATCCGGAACACATTCAACTGCTGCCGGTGCATATCTTCTTCGCCCATGAACACGGTGCAATCCAACCCAAACAGCGCGCAAACCGTAGCGGTAGCTACGCCATGCTGACCCGCGCCCGTTTCCGCCACAATCCGTTTTTTGCCCATGCGCCGCGCGAGCAGCACTTGGCCCAAACAGTTATTAATCTTGTGCGCTCCGGTGTGTAGCAGGTCTTCGCGCTTCAGCCAGATGTCGGCACCCCCGAGAGATTCGGTTAAGCGTTTGGCAAAGTAAAGCGGCGTGGGACGCCCGGCGTAATGATGCAGCAGGTAGCGCAGCTCGTCTTGAAAGGCCGGGTCTTCGCGCGCTTGATCGTAGGCATGCTCGATCTCTTCCAACGGAGACATCAGCACTTCCGGCACATAACGGCCGCCATAAGGGCCAAAATGGCCGCGAGCATCAGGCAGAGTAGTAGACATGTTGGTACCCATGTAATTGCATTATCGAGCTAACGTCATTTCAATTTGGAAAGCTTCCCGCGCAGCACGAACAAATTCACGCATCTTCTTAAGGTCTTTTCGTCCTGGTTCGGATTCAATCCGGGAACAAGCATCCACGCCCCAGGGCTTGCTCGCGCTGATCGCCGCCGCCACGTTGGAGCCGTCCAGCCCGCCTGCTATCAGGATGCGCCTAGTAATTCCCTGAACACGAAACCAATCGAAGGTTTTCCCGGAACCGCCAAATCCAACGGTGGGGGAGTCAAACAAAAATGCTTCCGCGTCAATCATCGCTGCCAACTGATCCGCCCGGAAGTTGGCGTTTACTGGGATCGCCCGCCAGAGTTTCGCTTGAGCTAACTTACTGGGGTCCAGCGCCGGAACTTCGCCATGAATTTGGATTACGTCAAGCGGCACATCATGGATGCGGGCATAAATTTCTTCCGCAATGGGATGCACAAACACTCCAACCCGCAGGATTTCCGGGGGCAGAACCGCTGCAATCTGAGGGGCGCGTTCCGTGCTAAGGAAGCGAGGGCTTCGGGGATAAAAGTTAAAGCCAATGGCGGAAGCACCGGATTCGGCAGCAGCACAAGCATCTTCTTCGGTAGTAACACCGCAGACTTTCACAAGGAAAACTGGTTCTGCCCGCTGTTGCATGGGTCACGCGACCAGCGCGCGCAGTGCGCCGACAGGATTATTCGCTTTCATTAATGATTCGCCAATTAAAAACGCATGAAAGCCTGCGTTTCGCAGCAGGTCGAGATCGGAGCGGGTGAAAATTCCGCTTTCGCTTACTCGCGTCGCTTCCGCAGGCATTTCCTTGCTTAATCGCAGCGAAGTGTTAAGCGAAACTTCAAAGGTTTCCAGGTTGCGATTGTTTACGCCGATCAGATCAGCGCTTGATTGAAGCGCGCGGTCCAGTTCCTCGTGGTTATGAACTTCCACTAATGCCGCTAAGCCTAGTTCGGCTGCCAACTGGCGGAAAGTGCGCAACTCTTCCGCTTCCAGGATGGCGGCAATCAACAAAATGGCATCTGCGCCATGCGCGGCAGCCTGGTAAATCTGCACCGGATCAATCACAAAATCCTTGCGCAGAACGGGCAGTATGGTAGCTTCTCTAGCCGCTGTTAAATCGGCCAGACTTCCTTGAAAGTATTGTTCGTCAGTTAACACTGATAAACAGGCCGCGCCGCCTTGTTCATAAGCGACGGCTAAGCGAACAGGATCAAAATTCGGCTGCAGTAGCCCTCTGCTAGGCGAGGCTTTCTTCACTTCCGCAATCACGGCCGGTGTGGAATAACGTAAAGCCTGCGCAAAAGGCCGCTGCGTTCCCCGGTTCTGTTCGGCTTTGCTTTGAAGCTCGGATTTTTGAGCGGATAGCAGCTTCACTTCCAACTGTTTTTGCGACACGATTTCAGCCAGAATTCCTGCCGTGGACCGTAAATTCATGGAGAGTGAGGGAAAACATTACTGTAGCACTGGAAAACGGAATTGAACCGGAGTCAAACTGAATTTCGAAGAGCAATCTGATTAACAAAAGCGCAGAAGCCGCTTGCTTCCTATTTTCGACAATGATATTGTGTCGGAGGGGTTACAAGAAACATCTCTTGGCGAGTCGATCGAATAAGAAACTTCTGAGAAAGTACTTGTTAAGGTCGAAGGAATTTGTTAATCTAATTTATGTGGTGCCGCGAAGGGCATCGTGGTGGCAAGAAAGCAAAGACCGGAAACGGAG
>CAXTWH010000046.1:0-42170 GCA_964247975.1 uncultured Bryobacteraceae bacterium
CCGTTCCAGGCGACTACGACGGCGACGGCAAAACCGACTTCGCCGTGTGGCGGCCAACCAACGGCACTTGGTATATCATGCCAAGCAGCACTCCTTCCGCGCCCCTCATTAAACAGTGGGGCTTAAATGGAGACACCCCGCTAATCGGCGATTTTGATGGTGACGGCAAGCTCGATTACATCGTCTGGCGGCCGGCCAACGGCACCTGGTACGTGATTCCGAGCGGCACTCCTTCCACGCCCCTCATCCGGCAATGGGGTCTGCCGGGCGACGTGCCTATTCAAGCAAAGACAAGATAGCAGATAGACCCAAGATGGCCGTTTGCCTAGAACCCGCAACCAGAACGGTTCAAACGCAAACGGCCATTGTTTTATTGTGCGCATCGCTTAATACAAGTGCATCCGGCCTCAATCACAGCTCATCAACGGTTTGCCAAATGATATTTGGCAGATGGGTTTTCCCATTTTAGTAATCCATGATGAACACCACCGTCACGATAGATAAAGCTGGCCGGGTCGTTATCCCCAAAACACTCCGTCAGATGTCCGGGGAACCTCCTGGCGTTCTGACGATGTCACTGTTCATAGTAGCCGGCGACACTGACATTCAAGGCTCGGCACTACACACGGACGGGTCAAAGATGCCGGTTACGACGGATAAAGGCGTACTTCACTTTTGGCTCTTGGCAAATTAAGCCGTCGTTTTTCCCAGGATGTCGCGCTCCATTTTCACTTGGGCCAGTTCGGCGCGTAAACGGCTGATTTCCATTTGCTCGGCGCTGATGGCGTGCTTACTGATAGCACCCGGAAGGGTGCCCTGCCGCTGCTATCTTCTTGATCTGTGTCATTCTTGCTCCTTCTTAGTCTCTCAGCCAGGGGTACGTTTTTCGCGGGCAAGGTCATGCTTTTCTAGAACCCGTATACCATCTGACTGGCCCACTACCACTCGTGAAGCGATACCGACAAACAAACCGTGTTCAACTACGCCAACCGTCGCGTCCAACTGCGATTGAAGCGTTTGAGCGGATCTGATTGGTCCGAAGGCGCAGTCGAAAATGTAGTTCCCCCCATCAGTAACGAAAGGCTTCTGATCAGCGGCCATCCGCAACACCGGTGTTGATCCAAGCGCGAATAATCGCCTTCCGGTTGATTGCCAGCCAAACTGCGCCACTTCTACCGGCACCGGGGCACGGCTGCCCAATTGCGGGACCAGCTTATTCTGGTCCACAATAATCATTAATTCTTTGCTGGCAAGGGCAACAATTTTCTCTCGCAGGAGATTGCCTCCGCCGCCTTTGATGAGGCTTAAAGAGTCCGGTTCAACCTCGTCCGCGCCGTCGATTGTTATGTCGATGTCCGGGTGGATGGCCAACGTGGATAATGGGATTCCGAGACTGCGGGCTTGTTGCGACGTGTTTTCCGAAGTAGGAATGCCGATAACGCGAAGTCCCTCTTTCGTAAGTCTCCCGATGGCGGAGACGGCAAAAGCTGCTGTACTACCTGAACCGAGTCCAACAACCATCCCATCCTTCAGTTGCGATGCTGCCCAGTTCGCGGCGGCTATCTTCCATTCGTTCACGGCGTTGTTCGCGGTTTCAGTTTCCGCCGTCTTTGGGTTAGCTTGACTCATAGAATTGGATTACCTCGTTCCCTCTGGCGAACCTGTCTCGTCGCCATCAGCTTTTTGTTCCGATAATAATGCAAAACTGTGTTTACGTCGAGATCCGACGTCGCATGATCTGAATATTTCGCTGGTTACTCCGAACAAAGCAAGTACCCACTTCATCAGAGTCTCATAAAAAGCAAAAGTGAAATTGTAGTCAAACACCGAAGCATACAACCTCCCTTGAGAATGCAAAGCTTGCAGATCAATCAGCATACCTTGTAGTCTCTGGCCAGTTCGCCGCGTGAACCCTCCGCTTTCAACGCAAAGCCTTGCCTGTCGATGTCGAGAATGGCGGCATGGGACTGCCGGGCCGTACACCACTGTATGCACCCGCTTGCGCAGTAGATCGTGCCGGTCTTGCCAGCAGCCATCTGACGCCCGCGTCGGAATCCTTTGGCAATACAGAGTTCAAGGCGGCAAGTCAGGTGGAACATGGCACTCGGCGGTCTCCGTGCGGAGCACGTACCGAAAGCCCATTGATCAGTTCTCGCAAATCGTTTTCGCGATGACGAACACCGGGCTTTTCCGGCGGTAGCAGTGAAGCCGCTAATGCCCATTCAGCGTCACTCAAGTCCGTGTCGTAGTGGTGGCGGGTCGGAGTCATAGGCCACCTCCTGACTTCCAGCTTGTTCCGGTTGTGACCAACCGGCAAGGAGAAAACGAAAATTAGCTGCTTACACATTCGCCAGCTCCTTTTTCACGGGAGCGACGCAAGATCATTAAGCACTTCTCCGATACAGTCAAGAATCATTTGCAGACGATCCGCGTTGCCGACTTGCCCTTTCAGATTATTCAAGCGGGATTGTAAATCGAGCAGCGCCGTTTTGTAAGCGGCTCGCTGGCTGGAAGACATTTTGTCTCGCAAATAAACAGGCGGGCCGACGCTGCTGCTGACGAGCGGCTCCATTACCAGATCATTGTTCAGGTCAACCGATGCGTTATTGAAGTAAGCGTTTTCGGCATCAATGAAAATCTGGCGCAGGCTGGCCAAAGTTGAGGAGTTGGCCGGTTGATAAATCTCCGTCAGGATCGCATCAAGTTTAGAATGCCAGTCGGAACCAGGATTCCTTTCATATTGAGCTATCAAACGCATGCTGACCTCATCTGAGGGATTGGCGAGAATACGCATAAAATTTTCTGAGGCGCGTCCTCCGTCAGCGGTTAGGCTTTGCAGTTGCTCAAGCTGATGTTGAAACGTAGGCAGGAACCAGCGTTTGCGGTCCCAGTGCAAGGGCGGGCTAACTCCTGGCGCAGCGATGCTGCCAAGCTGAGTGGGCGCGATTGCCTGGATGAGTTGGCGCCGGAAGCCGACGGTTTGATTCCCGACATCATCGTAGTAATCCAACTGCTTCAACATAGCCGCTACATCGTTGAAGCTTGAATTGCTCAGGTCAAGGCCATAGCCGCCGACGCCCAGAATGGCGTTCGGATATTTTTGGCGGACGTAGGAAGCGGATTGATTAATGATTTTGCCAAAGTACTGGGCATCCGATAGCCCATTGCAATCCGGACCGCACTGACAGCGCCCCATGTCGCCGGGCTGTAGCGTGATGCCGTCGATTCCGAAGCTGAAAAGATAATCGATAATGCGACGCTGGTAGTCCCAGCTTTTGGAGGCAAACGGCTGCGCAATCGGGTACCCTGTTGTGCTTGTGCAGGCAATGTCGCTGTTCTGCGGTGCTTGCACAATGGCCTGAAAACCCCATTCATAAATGCCTGTTCCGGCGATGACCTTCAAGCCTTGCTGGTGCAGGGAATCAATTAATTGTTTGATTTGAGCAACGCGGGTAGCATCAGCAGTTTGCTCCACATCCACGGAATAAGAATTAGCAGCCGCTAATCCCCAAACCTGAAATTCATTCAGGCCGTCTTTGGTCAGCGTTTTGGCAGCAGTTACGTAGTCAGCCAGGAGCTGGTCATCGATCACAATGCTGGGCCATGTATCAGTGGGCCTGGGCTCGGAAGCCAAGTCTCGAATCCAGCCGAGATAGCCACGGTGAATATAGGGCGGTATAGATTGGGCAGTTACCGGCAGACCGGCGGGCGTGAACAGAACGTCGCGGAAGTAGTTGCTGTTCTGATATGACTGGGTAGGATACGTTCCTATGTTGCCAAATACGCCGTTGTTGCCGACCATCGTGCTGAGATAACCATTGTTGGTACTCTGCGCTAAGCCGTTAAGCGTAGTAGGAAAATAGCTGTTTGTGTTCACCGAAACAGTGAACGAGTTCCCGGCTTGCACCGTCAGTGGTGTCGCGAGAAGAGCCTGCTGCCAGCCGGAGGCCGTTTCCGTATTGAAAGTGGCTGTGCCTAATAGCTGTCCATTGGCATCCCAGACATGGCCGGTATGCGTACCGGTTTCCTGGCTGCTCTTGTAATAGCGCAGCCCTGTAATTTGTCCGCTCACAAGCGCGTTCAGCCGGACGCCCAACTCATAGCTGCGATTGTCGCTGGCGTTCGGTGTGTCTGGCTGCTGAGTACCGAACAGATCAACGGACGGTGCCGGCGCGAAAGCAAATGTGATGTCGCGAAAGTAGTTGCTTGCTTGAAAAGAAGAAGCGGGAAAGGATCCGGCCGGACCAAACAGGCCATTGTTATTGGTGGCGTCACCGGAAGTGTTCAAGAAACCAAACCTCAGGCCAGGATAAGTCAGCGCGTTGTAAGTGTCGCCGAAGTAAGTGCTGTTACTTGACACTACATAATCAGTGTTCCCTTGCAGCAGGAGCGGGGTTGGGAGGCGAGCTTCCTGCCAGCCTGTCGCGGTTTCACTGGTAAACGGAACAGTCGCAAGCAGTGTTCCCGAAGCCGTCCAAATGTGGCCCGTGTGCGTGCCGGTCTCGCCGGGAGCGCGGTAATAGCGAATCGCCCGCAACTCGCCAGCCACTTGGCTGCGGAAACGCACGCCAAGTTCATAAGCCTGGTTATCCGTGACGCTGACGACTGCGGGAACGTCGTTGGCCAGCAATCGTTGTTCAGACCCGGTATTCGATACAAAAACAACATCGCGAAAATAATTGCTGTTGGCAAAAGACTGAGTGGGAAAAGTCCCCGGACTCCCAAAAAGACCGTTGGGCGCTGAAGACGTGGCGACCGCTTGCAGGGAGCCGCTGATCAATGGAGAACTGGAAAACTGGTTATAAGTGTCAGCAAAATATTGGTTAGCGTTGACGGAAACCACATACGGAATGCCGGACACCGTGTGGATCGGCGTAGACAGCGGCGCTTCCTGCCAACCGGAAGCAGTCTCATTCTGAAAGCTGACACTAGCTAAAACTGTGCCGTTAGCAGACCAGAGCGTGCCCGTATGCGAACCCGTTTCACTGGGCGAACGATAATAACGAATCGCCCGGATCTCGCCTGCCTGCAGTGGCTGGAAACGCACTCCTAATTCATAGGCGGTCGCATCCGTTGCGTTCGGGGCGGCTGGCACTTGGCTGGTAAGAAGAGTCGCAGGCAATATCTCAATCGCATTTACTTTGGGCTGGCCGGCGGCTCCGGCAACGAAGCCAACCTCAATGCCGCCCGGCCCCCCGGAAATGGATTGCGCGGTGGCAGTGAATTCTTTCACTACCGCTCGATTCGGATGCCCCGCTTCCGCCAGGATGTCAAAATTGTGGAGAACAATTGCGCCGCTGATTGTCACATCAAACTGGCGCGCCCCAACGTTGGTGTAAGCCGTTTCCGCAAAGTAAAGTCTGACCAGGTAAGTTATTCCGGGAACCAGATTCTGCTGATTGCCAGCGCCAAGTCCAGCCAAAGTGTACACGAATTGGCTGGGATCAAAGCGTTCGGTTTGAAATACGGCGGCAGGCGGCGGATTGTTGAGTCCAGCAGTATCGACAATTGCCGAGTTTGTAGCGGTTTGACCCAAGCTGCTGCCTTCCACCGAGCCGTAATAGCTATCGGCCTGGAATCGACCCGCAGCCGAGCCACCGGAGTTGACGGCAATAATAGGGGCAGGATCAACCCAAAACTCAAACGGCTGGGCAGCGGTTTGCCCTGCCGCGTCGGTGATGTGCAAACTGACCAGCGAAGCGCCCACTGATTTGGCGGAAGCAGTGCCTTGTAAAACCCCTTGCGGCGATACGGCAATGCCGGCAGGAAAGGGCATGGACGGATTTGCGGTCCAGGTGTACGGAGCAGTTCCACCTGTCGCAGTCAGTTGCTGATTTAGCATCTGTCCCGCCGTAGCATGGGGGAGACTGGAATTGGTGAAAGTAATAGGAAGAGTTTGCCCCCAAACGGCAGTGAAGCGCAGCAGCCAAAAGCTGACTAGAATCCAGCGAAGCCAAATACCGACAGGTCGTTGGGATTGGTTCATGGCAGGTGTCCTTTGCTGAAAAATAACTCTATTAATCTGATTAATAAACATTATCAGCTAAGAAAGTGAACTTTTAACGTAAACATTCCACGCAAGGAAAACCCTAATGTTTGAATATGGCAGGCAGCAGAACAACTCACCCCCGTGAATACCAGAATTGTTTCTCGTTAATTTTTGCTTGCTTCCTGATAGACCAAGTGATATGTTCCTTCGTGGATTCCCCGGCAGATCGCAGCGTTCCTGCCATTCTGTTCGAGCAGATTCACAGGAGCAAGTGTGCGGCAGCTTCAACTCGGCTTATTATCTTTTGTACTCTCCATAATTCTCGCGTCAACTGCGCGAGCGGCTTCCACTTACACGTGTTCAGTGGTTCCGGTGAATACTGACGGGAATCTGGCTTCAGTCCTGTTTCCAACATCGCTGAACAATCAACAACAAGCGGCGGGAACTACGCTTACTGCTCCGTTTGTAGTGGATAAAACAGGAGCGAACATTCCGTATTCACTTCCAAGCGGAGCCGTGATTCAAACTGCCATCAACAATCGTGGGCAAGTGGCCGGTTGGACTGGCGTGGCAAATTCGCCCTGGAACCCTTATCCGTTCCCGCCCGTGATCGCAGCAGGGTTTATCAGTAACCCGGACGGATCGATAACGCACCTTGATCCCCCGCCCGACACGCCGACACAAACTTTCGGCGATGTTCGGGTGAGCAGCATCAACGACAACGGCGATGTTTTGGGCGAAATCGGAGCAACGGACCAGGCCGGAAAAATCGTTCAATATTGGTATATTCGCAGCGCTGACGGCATTTATTCCTTGTTTGACCAGCACAGCCAGGCGGGTAATCCGGTGTACTTCGGAGGAACCTACTTAATTGGTCCGGCTGGCGCATTCAACAATGCCAGAACGGCGGTGCTTCCCGGAAATCGTCTGCGGCAGGCGGACGGATCAGAAACTTCCATCCAGTTCCGGGGCGGCTCAGCATATCCGTGGACTTGGTGGGGCATCAACAATCAGGGCGCAGTTACAGGCTTCTTTGAAAATTATCCTTACACATCTCCTTTTTCGGTACTACTGACCCCGGACGGCCATGCGCCGGCAATCGTTTGCCCGGAACTGACAAACCAGGGTTTTGCTTTCAATGTGAATGATAATGGCGTGGTTGTTGGTTCGCTCTACGGACAGTCAAACCTGTTTCTTGCCACCCCGACTGGGCTCCACTCCGGGGTGGAGCTTTCAAATACAAACTGGAGTTTCGGGCCGAGTCCGGTGGGACAGCTCGGCGGAACTGGAACCATTTATCTCCGCAGCACGGGCATGGCGGACTTGAATATCAGAACGGTGGCGCTCGGCAGCGAAGATCCAAATGACAGTCCGGGAGATTTCAAATTGACAGATACCACGTGCGTGGTGCCTCCCTCACAATTTGGCTCACCTGCGCAAACAGCAAAAACATTCTCTCCGGGTGACTGGTGTTTTCTCTCATTCTCGTTCACTCCACAAGGGGTAGGCGCAAGGCGGGCGCAGATTATTCTATATGATGACGCGCCGGACGGGCCGCACGTGATTGAGTTAGATGCGACCGGCACCGGCAAGCAGAAACTGGTTTTGTCAAACAATTCCTGGATGTTTGGGGAGAACCCGGTAGGCCAGGCTGGGCCTTTCGGCATCATCTACATTTATAATCCCGGCACGGATCCGATCACTAATTCCAGCATTGCAGTTACCGGCGATAACGCCGCTGATTTTCGAGTCACTTCCAACAACTGCGGCAGCGTGTTCGTGCCTTACGCCACTTGCGCCGTAACGTTTCAATTCACGCCGGGCGCGCCAGGCTTGCGAGCGGCGGGATTAACCCTGACGAATGATTCTCCGATAAGCCCGCAGTTTATTCCCATCAAAGGTTACGGCTATTAAGCAACAATTCGGCTTTAAGGAGGAACCCATGTTTGCACGCACTGGTATTTGGATGATGCTCGTTATAGTTAGCGGTTTAATTCCGCAGGCGCAGGCGGTTTCAACCTATACTTGTAAAACGTTTTCGTTAAGCGGGGGCTTTGTTTCCGGCATTTACCCTACTGCCGTTAACAACGGAGGGCAGATTGTGGGTACGGTAGGAACCTATCCGGCGCAGGTCTTTTTGATTGACCAGAACGGGACACACCTTCCATTTAACATTCCGCCTCTTTTCCCCAGCGGACAGTTCTCGATAACCGGATTAAACAATAAAGGACAACTGGCCGGCTACGGCGACGATCAGTCGGCTTCTCCAGCACGTCTCCGAGGTTTTATCAGCAATTCGGATGGTTCGTATCTGCTCATTGATCCGCCTGCGGATACGCGGGACCAGAGCTTTGGCGATCTTTTGGTATCGTCTATCAACGATGACGGCGTAGTAACAGGAATCGTAGTTGTGAAAGAAGACGGCCAAACCAACAAGCATCTGTTTACGCGCGACGCCCTCGGCTTCTTTAACGTGCTTGATGTGTCATCAGCGCCGACCTCGCCCTACCTTTCCCTTGCGCCTCCTCTGCTACAGCCTAAGATCAACAATGCGCAGTTCCTGTTGTTTGGGCAGTTTTCCGCAATCGACACGCTGCGATCGCCTGATGGCTCCGAAACCACGCTGACATATCGGGGAGGTCCAGCAGCGTTCTACGGCTTCAATAATTTGAACGCCATTGTAGGTCGGTATAACTTTCCGTTTGTGATGACGCCCGACGGCAACGCGCCCGCGGTAATTTGTCCGGAAATCCCAGCCACGCCGTATCTGCTCAATGCGTCTATTGTTAACGATAATGGTGTGGTTGTCGGCTCGGTCGGCTCTGGCGGAACTATTTTTGTGGCAACGCCGACCGGGTTCCATTCCGGGCTACAGCTTTCAAATACAAACTGGGATTTTGGGCAAAGTCCGGTGGGACAGCCGGGCGGGTCGGGCGTCATCTACGTGAACAGCAATGGCGCGGCAGATCTCCACATCGGCAGTGTAAGCATCGTCAAAACCGGAGCTGCTAATGCCAGCGTTCTTTCAGATTTTCAGATAACGAACAGCACGTGCGAAAGTCCAGGCGGTCTGCCAGGTATACTTGCGCCAGGACAGTTCTGCGCCATTTCCTTCAGCTTCACGCCGCAGGGAACAGGAGCGCGAACCGGACAATTGGTTATTGAAGATGATGCCCCGAATGGGCCGCATGTGATTCCTGTTATGGGTACGGGTCAAGGAAAAGGAAAACTTCAGTTTTCTGATGATTACTGGGTGTTTAACCAGCAGGCGTTGAACACCACAAGCGGCCCGGCGGTCATTTACATTTACAATCCGGGCACGGACGCAATCAACTTTTCGAGCATTGTCATATCAGATGGCAACACTGCTGATTTCGCTATCGACGCAAACGGATGCGGCTCGGCTCTGCCGCCTTACACTACCTGCGCGGTAACTCTGCAATTTGCGCCGCAGGCAACCGGATTCAGAAGCTCTACGCTTTTATTCACCGATGATTCGGGCAGCGGCAAACAAATTGTTCCGCTCACCGGCAGCGGGTACTGAACTTTATTTCGCCGGCTTGCTTTTCAGCGTTTCGATCATTGTTTTCCAGCTTGTTTCATCCTGGCCGATGCTGAGTTTGCCGGCGGCGCGAACAAGCGGCAGTTTCAACAACGTGGGGTCGCGCTCAATCCGGGCGAGCAGTTCGGCCTCAGTCAGTTTCAGGTACTTCAGCCCGGCATCGGTGTAGGCTCTGCCCTCGACATCGAGCAGCGCAAGAAAGCCGAAGCGGTCAATAAAGCGTTTGATTTCACCGGGAGACATCGGTTTCTGCTTCAGATCCGCCAACTGAATCGGTATGCTGCGTTCTTTGAAGAAACGTTCGGCGGCGCGGGTTGCTGGTGAATTTTTAATTCCGAAAATCTGCACGTTCTGCATACCGGCTGCTTCGCGTTTACTTCCTGCCGACAGTGAGTTTAAGCGCTATTCCATTTTCGAACTCGGGTGTTTGCAGGGACTTTTCTCCGCCATGATGGAGGAATCCTCCTGTTTCCGTTTTTCCGGTTTGAGTGTCGAGCCATTCAATGGAATATGCTCCGGCAGGAAGGTTCAAAACTGCGTTCACAACACCGCTTCCATCGAAATAGATTGCGTATTCTTTTCCCGGATTCGATAACACTCGGGCGTATGCTCCGGCCACATGCTTCATCATTTGAGTATCCGGCGTCATCTCCACCAAAGGCAATTTAGCCAGAAAATCACCTAAAATGCGAAGCTGTCGGCGCAGAACCGGGCTGCCTCCTCCAGGACCATTCGCCTGTGCATCGCTTCCATCCTCATGCCCCACCGAAAACGAGTAATCAAGGTTATCAAACACGCTTCCGCCCGACAACATAAAATTCCAGGCCTGCCTGCGATAAGCGTCGTCATCCTGCCCCAGAAATCCTGTTTCGTCGTAGGAGATGGCTTTTCGCAATCCATAATTCAAAAGCCCCGCTTCCGGGTAAGCGTAATGAAAGTTTACGATGCTGACATGGGGAACCAAATTCCGTACCGGCAAACGGAAATTACAATAATTCTGGGCAATCAGATGTTTATTGGGGAGCTGCGCTTCTTCGCTCGTAACCCATTCCGCGACCCTGGCCTGCCACTTCATCGAAAGCTCGTCCGCTATGTCAACCGAATTTGGGTATTTGCCGCGCGCAGCCTGCGCCAGATAAGGATTAATCACGTCCGCGAGCACGGCCCGGTCTGACCACGGCTCATTCTCGATTTCGAAGATAATGTTGTCAAAGCCGTTCGCTTCCCGAACCAGTTTCCGCGTGTATTGTTCTTGAAAAACAAGAATGTTTCCATTTTCCAGCGTGTTAATTTTTTTCCAATCAATCGAGGCTGTGTTGTTGATGTTATTCGCGGAATGAAAAGCGCTCAATTGCCATTGGATCTCGTCATACTGCGAAGAAAACAGCGTCACTTCAACAACAATGCCCTGCCGAGCCGCTTCCGCCAGGAAGTCGTGGAAGCGCTGAAAATATTCCGGATTCCACCGGGTCAGATCAAACTTGTTGCCGCCGCCTGCATAATCCGGCGTTTCACTTCTTAGCCAGGGCGCAACGAAACGGTTGGATGCAGGAGCAAGAGTGTTGCGCTTGATGCCGAAGGATTGAGCCGGTTTCTCCACATAACTTCCTCCAAATAAGCGTGTGTAGTTCAAGCCTTGCGAATGCAGCGTTTCCAGATAACGAGCATAGTTAAAATCCGCATTGATCACCGCTCCATAATGCTCGCCGCTGGTAATGAGAACTGTTGTTTTTCCTTGAAACAGAAAGTAGTGCGGATTTGCTGGATGCAGCCGGATCGGTTCAGCTTGCAGCAGTGAAAAAGCGAGTACTAGCAGAATGATGGCACCGTAGATCCGGGTAATCATCACAGTTCATCAGTGTATCGGACTTGCTTAGAGAATACTTTGTACTGAGTCACACGACTCGCCGGACTACTTACCGGCTTTTTGAATATCTACCTGAGCGGTTCCGGTTGCGCAACCAGGAGTAAGCCTGGCTGTTATCGATTGGGCAGACGAAATCCCGCATTTGTTTACCGCTGGTTTTGGGTCAGTGGCAGTCAGAGTTGCAAGTTTTCCGATGACCTGCCCGGACACACGCCACGACACGATTCCACATCCTGGTTTTTCTATAATTAACGAGCCGGAAACAGCGTTTTCGGTTTGTCAGAGTGACCAAGTTCCGCCTGACTGCGAGTCCTGCCATGTTCCGCTGATATCATTGCAGTTCACCGCCGATCCGGTGTAGATCGGAGGCGGCGTGAGATCAGGTGGCGGCATTACCGGGGAGAAAAGAACACCATGCCGCCTCTTTCTGACTGCAACCCTTGCTGGAGAAAACGAACCTTGAACGACAACATACTCTTGAGGCTCGATCACGGTTGAAGAGTCCGGATTCACAGGACAGACAAGCGGCACATCCTGCTTTCCGGAACAGGACGAGGGTTTCTCAGCGGTAATCACCATCTTCCCATTAATCAACTTGCGGCAGAAGTCCGTAGACCCGCAGTTTGGATCGTCGCTGCCGTAGACAGTTCCGTTTTCTTCAATCAGTTCAATCTTTGTGCCGTTCCAACGATAAGTGCTGTTATTGGAAGAGCCGCCTTGCCAATCTTGATGTGCCGTGATCGTTTTGGTTTCCGGATGAGGCATTGGGCCTACGGCAGGAGATTCGGGATCATAGCGAAATTGCTGTTCCGCTTCGTTCCAAAGGTAAACACAATACTGTGACTTTCCTAAATGCGGCACGTAAGCCTGGAGTAACTCTAAATCTTCGAAGCCGTCGAAATTGAAATCAGCGTGTTTCAGCAGTTCCAAAGCTTCGTCGTACTTGGTCCTGGGCTTTAGCTATTTGGGACGTGAACCATACCGCTGCAAGACACGCAAGCAAGACGTTGGAATTGAACACCAACCTTTTTCTGTTCGGCTTTTCACCACTTTTTACCATCAACCAAGAAGTGGTGAAAAGCTTCGAAAAGTCTTGCCGTGGTCAATAGCCCGCTTGATTACAGTAAGTTCAAGCCCAGCTAAATCCGCTCTTCGCCAACGGCAGCGTGCGAACCCGCTGGCCGGTTGCCGCGAAAATCGCATTCGCTACCGCAGGCAACACGGGCGGCAGCGCCGGTTCACCCAAACCGGTAGGCGGATGATCCGTTTTCAGGAAATGCACTTCTATCTTTGGAGCTTGCGCTAAGCGCATCAACTGGTGCTGATTGTAATTCTGCTGCACCACGCGCCCCCGTTCCAAAGTGATTTCCTGGAACATCATTTCGCTTAAGCCGTCAATCACTCCGCCCTGTACCTGCGCTTCCGCACCGCTCGGATTAATGATCTGGCTGCCCACGTCGCCGCAAACCCAGATTTTGTTGACTTTCAACTTATTACCAGGCAGAACAGCCACTTCCGCCACATGCGCGAAGTAGCCTTGAAAGCTGTAATGAAAGGCAACGCCAAGCGCCGTTCCTTTCGGCAGCTCCCGTTTGCCCCAACCGGATTTGTCAGCCACCATTTCCAGAACGCCGCGCATCCGAACCGTATCGTAAGCCTGATGCTGCGCCGCTGCGCCGTTGCGCGAAGGCACTGACTCGTTCTCATCCTTGGGCTTAGCCGCTTTTGCCACAAGCTGCTTGCCGGGTTCAACCAGCAGATCGAGCCGGAACTGCATCGGATCTTTACCGGCAGCATGGGCCAGTTCATCAATAAACGACTGCATCACAAATGCCTGGGCATTAGCGCCGGGCGCGCGCAAAGGACCAGTTTTTAACTCCAACGGCATCACGGATGAGTACATCGCAAAGTTCGGCACGAAGCCCGAAGGAAATTCCGTGGGAGCAATCGCGGCGGAAGGCGAAAACTGATCGCCTTGGCCGTAGGAAACGAAATGGTTGCTCCAGGCGATGATCTTGCCCGAAGCATCCACGCCGCCTTTCAGGTAATGGAAACCGCCGGGACGATAATAATCATGCGTCATATCATCTTCGCGGGACCACACCAGTTTTACCGGCGCGCCGATCTTCTTGGTAATGGCCGATACTTCCACCATGTAATCGTTAGTGAGGCCGCGGCCAAACGAGCCGCCTGCACGCAGCAGGTGAACTGTGATGTCACTTTCGGGAATACCTAAAACTTTTGAAACCAGGGCGCGTCCGCGAGCCGGCAACTGACTGGTTGTCCAGATTTCCAGCTTGCCATCCTTGAACTGGGCGCTGCAGTTGCGCGGCTCCAGCGGCGCATGAGAGATAAACGGGTACGCATAAGCGGCTTCCACCACCTTGGTTGCGTTTTTCAGCGCGTCGTCCACATTGCCTTCGTTTCGCAGCGTTCGAGCGGGCGCTTGTTTCGACAGTTCATCCGCGCGTTTGGCAAAATCAGCAGTGCTCTGGCTGGCGGCGGAGCCTTCATCCCATTTCACATTCAGCTTCTTGCGCGCCGACTGCGCCAGCCACCAGGTATCGGCTACGATTGCGATACCGGGCTCCAAACCAGGGTCGCCTTCCATCAAGGGAGCAATCTTGGCGGAGCCTTCCAGAATAAAAGCGTCTTTCACGCCGGGCAGTTTTTTAATCTCATCCAGGTTTGCGCTGACAACCTTACCGCCGAGAACGGGGCATTTCTGATAAGCGGCAAAAAGCATCCCCGGCATTGTGAAATCCATGCCGTAGATGGGCTTGCCGGTCGTGATGTTCGGCACATCCACGCCCGAAGTCCGCTGGCCAATGATGTTGTAACTGCCCGCTTCTTTTAATTTGAGGGATTGAAGATCCGGCGGCGGCATTGCGGCTGCTTTCGCGGCCAATTCACCGTAGCCGAATGAGCGATCCGTAGCGCGATGATACACGCGGCCATTTTTGGCGTAGCATTCCGATTCGTTTACGCCCCAATTTTTCGCTGCTGCCGCGATCAGCATTTGGCGACCGGCCGCGCCCACCTGTCGCATGGGAACCCAATTGTTCGAAGCAGCGCGACTGCCGCCGGTGGTTTGCATGCCGTACTTGGCATCCAAATCGGCTTGTTCCACCTTCACGGTTTTCCAGTCTACTTCCAGTTCTTCAGCGATCAACATGCCGAGCATGTTCTTAATGCCCTGCCCGATTTCCGGGTTTCTGGAAATCAGCGTCACGGTGCCGTCCGAAGCAATGCGGATAAATGCGTTGGGCGAAAGCGGTGCTTGCGGAGAAGGAGGTTGCTGGGCCGCAGCCGTTTCCGGCTCAACAAATGTGCCGAGCAGCAGACCGCCGCCGGCCAGCGCGGTCACTTGCAAAAAAGAACGGCGATTCAAGCGAACCATTAGAAGCCTCCCTGATTGCTGCTGGTTTCAACGTGAACAAGTTCAGCGGTTTGCGCGGCTCCGGCGGCTTTGTGAATCGCTTCCCGGACGCGCAGGTAAGTTCCACAGCGGCATAAGTTGCCATTCATAGCGGCATCGATATCCTGATCGGTTGGTTTCGGATGCTTGACGAGCAACGCCGCCGCCGACATAATCTGGCCGGACTGACAGTAACCGCACTGCGGCACGTCCACTTCGCGCCAAGCTACCTGCAACGGGTGAGAACCGTCGGGCGACAGCCCTTCAATGGTAGTGACCTGCGCATTGGCGGCAGCACCAATGGGTGTCAGACATGACCGGACAGGTTGGCCGCCCAGATGCACCGTACAGGCTCCGCACTGCCCAATTCCACAGCCGTACTTAGTTCCGTGCAGGTTCATCACATCCCGCAGAACCCACAGCAGAGGGGTGTCAGCAGAAACATCGACGGTGGTGGCCCGCCCGTTCACAGTCAGGTTGAACGCCATAAGATTTACTCCAACATTTAGCTTATCTGACTGGAAAGAACAACACCGAAGATTTCGCGCTTTGTGGCGTGATCGCGCTAATCAGAAAGTCGTTCGAAACGATCCATTAAGATAGCGATAACTAATAATTGTTAAAGGCAGCGTTCAATCAGCATGATGACGTTCTTCAGGAGAAGCATAATTCTCTGAAATCTCCTCGGCTGTGATCTCGATCGTTGAGTTCGCGGTAATGAGCGCGGCAATCTCACTATCACTTTTCCCCTGTGATGGGAGTCTGTCAATTTCATCGCTAATCATCCCGACAAAGGCTTGAATCGGAAACATCTCAGGTCCAAGTCCGGCGGCCTCTCTCAATGCCTTCTGCGCCCGAAGAGCTTGTTCAACTGGATATGTTTTCATTTTTTTATTTTCTGCCGATTGTATGAGCAGTATAAACCTAAACCGGCCGCAACAACTCTAACTGGCCGCGCAAACTCTCAATCAACGCCGCAGGTTCCAGCGAATCAGTCGGCATCTTCAGCACTCAGCTTGCCTTGCAACTCTTGCAACGGCTTTTTCGAGCATACAGATACAGGTGTCATAACTCATTGCTAATGGATATTAGGGCGAAGGGCAACCCTACAGATTTCGCTCCTCCTCTTCTTGGGATCTAACTACTTGTCGCTCCAACCAAGCGGCGAAATCATTTTCGGTGATAGAGCCTTCCGCAACGCTTCTCATGACTTCAACGTACTCCGGCTTATCAGGCAAAACATTTAAGCCATTCCGCCGCAAGAAGCCTACGCAGATTACCCATGCGGTCCGCTTATTTCCATCAACTAAAACGTGCGCTCTGGCTATTTTCCAAGCGTAAGCAGCCGCTAGCTGAACGAGATTCACGTCAGGAACATAAGTATAAGTCTGTTGGGGACCGGCAAGGGCAGCTTCCAATCCACTCTCGCTGCGAATACCTGAAAGACCACCATGTTCTTCAAGCTGCAGTTGATGGATAGCCAAAACTACTTGCTTGGAGATCCATATCGGCTCGTTCACTTAGAGAGTTCACGAAGTGAAGTCTTAAAGTCGCGCATGACTTCCTTCATAATTTCCATTTGAAGGGCGTACTCGTTCAGTTCGGACTTTTGAGAACTAACTTCTGGAAGGTCAGATGTTGCAAGAGGAACACTAGCTGAATCCGCTTCCGCAGAATTACCATTCGCCTGCGAAACTTCCGTTTCGGGGAGCCTAGAACCTGTTGAAAGTTTGCTCATGATAATGCTCGTACCTAATTATCTTATCAAGCGTGAAACTCCATACAATGACAGTCTCACTTTCTAAACCGGCTGCAATAACTCCAACTGGCCGCGCAAACTCTCAATCAGCGCGCCAGGTTCCAGCGAATCAGTCGGCATCTTCAGCACTCCAGCAGGTGTAAACTGCGCTCCCGGCGTGCTGCGCACCACTTCCATCAAGCGCAGCGGGTCAATTCTCGACTGCGGATGAAATTTGATGTTAGCGAAACCTTGGCGGCGATCAATCGATTCCGCGCCGACCCGCTCCGCCAGCGACTTCAGCAGCGAGAATCGAATTAAATTTTCCACTTCCACCGGCAATGCGCCGTAGCGATCCGTAAATTCGTCGCGTATCCTGGCGGCCTGTTCTTCGGTTTTCAAATCGGCAATACGTTTGTAAGCGCGCAGCCGCTGCGCTTCTTCGGCAATATACGTGGCCGGGATACGAATTTCTATCCCTATGTTGAGAGTAGAATGGATTTCCAGCGGAACTTCCTCGCCTTTCAACTCCTGCACCGATTCTTCAAGCATACGAATGTAGGTGTCATAGCCCACGGCTTCAATATGGCCGTGCTGTTCGCCGCCGAGAAGATTACCAGCGCCGCGCAGTTCCAGATCCAGCGCAGCAATTTTGAAGCCTGCCCCCAGATCGCTGAATTCTTTCAACGCGGCCAGCCGCTTACGGGCAATCTCGCTTAACTCGGTGTTCGGCGGCACCAGCAGATAAGAATAAGCGCGCCGGTTTGAGCGTCCCACGCGGCCTCGCAGTTGGTAAAGCTCGCTTAAGCCGTAGCGTTGGGCATCCTCAATAATGATCGTATTTGCCAGCGGAATGTCGATGCCGTTTTCCACAATGGTGGTAGACACGAACACATCAAATTCGTGCCGCATAAACCCAAGCAGTACTTTTTCAAGCGCAGCTTCCCCCATCTGGCCGTGGCCTACGCCAACACGAGCATTCGGCAATAAATCCTGAAGGTAAGCAGCGCGTTCGAAAATGGTTTCCACTCGATTGTGAACAAAATACACCTGCCCTTGGCGGGCCACTTCCTGTTCAATGGCGGCTTTAATCAGGTCGCGGTCAAAATGAGCGACTACGGTATTAATCGCCAGCCGATCTTTCGGCGCGGTTTCAATCACCGACATATCGCGCAGTCCCAGCAGTGACATGTGCAAGGTGCGCGGAATCGGCGTGGCGCTCATAGTCAGCGCATCAATATTGTGCCGGATTTCTTTTAAGCGTTCTTTGTGCTTCACCCCGAAACGCTGTTCTTCATCAACGATCAGTAGCCCGATATCGGCAAATTCCACATCTTTCGAGAGCAGACGATGTGTGCCGATCAGCACATCCACCTTACCCGCTGCCACGTCGGCCAGTACATCTTTGATTTCTTTCGCGGTGCGGAACCGGCTCACCAATTCAATCCGTATTGGGAACGCTTGAAACCGGCGCTTGAAGGTTTCAAAATGCTGAAACGCCAGAATCGTTGTCGGAGCCAGCACAGCCACCTGTTTTCCATCGCCCAACGCCTTGAAAGCAGCGCGCATGGCAACCTCGGTTTTGCCGAAGCCCACATCGCCGCAAAGCAGCCGATCCATCGGCTGGTCGCTTTCCATATCCGCTTTAATCTGTGAGACCACGTTCAACTGGTCTTTGGTAGGCGTGTACTCAAACGCATCCTCAAATTCGCGCTGCCAGTTGCTGTCAGGCGAAAAGGAAAAACCTTGCGCAAGACGGCGTTGGGCATAAAGCTTTAAAAGCTCGTCAGCCATGTCGCGCATTTTTGCTTTCACGCGCGATTTGGTCTTTGCCCAGGTTGCCCCGCCTAAGCGATCGAGTGACGGCTTGGCTTCGCCAGCGCCACGAAACTTCTGCACCAGATCGAGCCGTGTCAGGGGAACATACAGCTTGGAATCACCAGCGTATTCCAGAATCATGAAATCGCCCTTCTGCTCGCCTTGGGCAATCTCGCGAATACCGGCAAAGCGGCCTACGCCATGCGTGGTATGCACCACGTAATCGCCCGGCTTCAAGTCAGCAATATCGGCGGCAAAAGCAGCTAACTGCGACCGCGTCGGCTGGCGCGCAATCAGGTCGGAAGTTTGAAACAAATCTTCCGAGCCGAGAATAGCCACCTGCGAATCGGGGAAAATCGCCCCGCGCTGCACGTCACCTTTAATCAGATACGTGCTGGCTCCGCTGGCAAAGTAAGCGCGTTCCGTCAAGCCTCGTGAGCCGGCCGCTGATTCGATGCCAAGCTGATAAGGAACGCTGTATTCCTGCAAGATATCGCCCAGCCGTTCCAGTTCGCCCACGGATTTTGCAAAAAAAGCCACGCGGTTTCCGTTCTCAACTAACGTGCGCGCTTCCGTCACCGCCACCGCCATGTTGCCTTTGAAGTTCAGCGAAGGGCGGGTTGGAATGTGGTGCGTCTGGGCATCAGCTCTAGAACTCAAATCCAGTTCGCGAAGGTTCACAACGGTACGAGCCGTAAGTGACTTAGTGATTTCCTCCCAAGTAGCGAAATTCTTTTCCGGCACAATGCGCGATGGCTCCTGCAACCGCACCCAAAGCCGGTCCGCGGCTGATTGAATTGCTTCCGGCTCATCCAGCACCACCAACGCTTCGCTATCGAGCGACAACAGGTTTTCCTGGCGCGGGCGCAGCAGCGGCACCAGAAACTCCCAGCCGGGAAACGGATCGCCCGGGTTTAGCAGATCGTCCTGTTTATCGGGACCGATTGCTTCCGCCAATTGCCGCAACAACGTCCGCGAATGGGGATGCTCCAACAACGGCAGCAAGGTAGCGGAATCAATCTTCAGCACCGACCGCTGTGATTCCACTTCAAAATGCCGAATGGATTCCACTTCATCGCCAAAAAACTCAATGCGGACAGGCTGTAGCGCTTCAGCGGGGAACACATCCAGAATGCCGCCGCGCAGCGAGTACTCGCCCTGCATTTCCACCGGCTCGCGCTTTTCGTAGCCGATGTTTTCCAGATGGTGGACCAGATCTTCGAGCGGAAGCTCTTCGCCGACGCGAACCGTTAAAGCCAACTGGCGGTAGAATTCGGCGTTCTCCGTCCGGTACAAAAGCGAGGCCACCGGCGCAATCGTGATTGGCACCTTCTGCCCGGAAAGCCGCCACAACGCCACCGCCCGGCATTCGGAAATTTCATTATGGGGCGATAATTTCTGATGGGGCAGAACATCAAGAGCCGGAATTAATTGCGGCGCGGGTAGGTCGCGCTCATCCACCAGCAATTTGAAAAATGTTTGAGTGGCTTGCAGCAGGGTCTCCGCTTCCTTGCTGCCGTCCACAATAATGAGCAGCGGTTTTTCGGTGGCTTGATGCAGAAGGGTGAGGTAAAGCGCTTTCGCTGTATTCACCAAACCGGACAGAGCGTAAGCGCCCGGCTCGTTCTGCGTCAATTGTTGCAGTAATGATTGAAAAGCTGTCTGCTTCGCCACCGATTGGAAAAGATCACGGATCGCAGGATGTATCATGCCCGCTCAACCACCGGCTGATTCTTATTACAAACATTTTCCAATGCTTTCGCCACGATATTGGTTGTGGAAAAGCCCTGTTCCAGGGTAATTGTCAAGACTTGCCCGCCTGCTGCCTCTACTTCTTCACGGCCCGCAATGAAATGCGACCAGTCCGCGCCTTTCACGAGAACGTCCGGCAGCACAACGCTGATTAACTCGCGCGGGGTGTCTGCGTCAAACAAGATCACTGCGTCAACAGCTTCCAGATGAAGAACAAGACTGACTCGCTCCTGCTCACAAATAATGGGACGGCCTGGGCCTTTCAATCGTTGAACGCCTGCGTCGGAATTTAAAGCCAAAATCAGAACATCGCCCAGCGACCGTGCTTGTTCCAATAAACGCACGTGGCCGGGATGCAGCACGTCATAACAGCCGTTGGTCATTACCACGCGCTTGCCTGCCGTTTTCCAGCCCTGGCGCTGCGCTATCAATTCATTCCGCGAGTACAATCGGGACATCTTCTGTTTCTATTGTAGAAAGAGCCCGGTATGCTGAAGAAGTAAACGCCATGCAACCGCAGCAGCACCGTATTCTGGTTCGTGCCACCAACTGGGTGGGCGATGCGGTAATGTGTCTGCCCGCGCTGTACGCCTTGCGCCAGCAATTTCCCCAAAGCCACATCACGATTCTGGCGCGTTCCTCGGTTGCTGATTTGTACCGGCGCGAACCGTTCTGTGATGAAGTGATTCTTTACCAAGCTCCCAAAAGCTGGAAGGGATTAAGCGCAAAGTGGCAGGCGGCGCGCGCCTTATCGGAACGGAAATTTGATATGGCGCTGCTGCTCCAGAATGCTTTTGAAGCGGCTGTTTTGTCATGGCTGGCCCGCATCCCGCAGCGTATCGGCTACAACCGGGATGGCAGGGGCATCCTGCTGACGCAAGCCATACCGGTTCCCAAAAAAAACGAACTGCCTCGTCATCAACGCTTTTATTACCTGGAATTATTGAAACGGGCGCAACTCATTACCGGCTACGATGCTGACAGCCAAGCGGTGCTGGCCAGTGCTCATACAGCAGCCTGCGAGGGCAAACAATTGTTTGCTCAACACGGGGTGGAAGGACCAGTAATTGGTATTAGTCCCGGCGCAGCGTTCGGCGGAGCCAAGCGATGGCTGCCGGAGCGTTTCGCCCAAACAGCGGTTGCGTTAACTGAGGAGTTGAAGGCAACTGTAGCAGTTTTCGGGTCCAGGGAAGAAGCCGAACTAGGAACCGACGTGGCCCGGCAGATTGAACAGGAGGGCCGGAAAGCAATTAACCTGACTGGAAAAACTACGCTGCGCGAGTTTATTGACTTGGCGGCAGCTTGTTCCTTGTTTATCACCAATGATTCAGGCAGTATGCATGTGGCATCGGCCTTGGGAGTGCCGACCGCCGTGGTGTTCGGCCCTACGGATGAATATGCCACCGGTCCGGCAGGCCACCGGAACGCCGTGGTAAGAGAACCAGTGGTCTGCGCGCCTTGTCACCGGCGCGAATGCCCGATTGATCACCGCTGCATGACGCGCGTTTCCGCCGAACAGGTCACGGTCGCAGCCTTGCAGCTACTCCGGTAGCGTATTCTTAAAAACGAAACTGTTGCAGCGCAACGGCACGCAAGCAGAGTGGATACACGAGAAAAATTACAGAAGATTGAAGACCTGCCAAACTTGGTCGACCGTGAACAATGGATGATTGTGGCGGGGGAATTTGATCCTGTGACGGCAGCCGTGGCCGATCGCTTGGCCAAATTGAAAACCACAGGCTGCAAACTGCTGGTGATCGTGAAATCAGGCGCGGAAAATACTTTGCTCAATCCGCAGTCCAGGGCGGTGCTGCTTGCTGCGCTGCGACTAGTGGACATGGTGATGATCGAAACCGGTTCGGATTGGCGCGCTGTTGTGCGTAGAAACGTAGTGGAAATCGTGGAAGATGCTGAGTTTGATACCCGGCTACGCATCGCTTTCGAATCTTTGGTAGCAGGCCGCCGGCAGGCTTTTAAGAGTTAACGTGATGGCACAGCCAACTCGGATTCTGGTGGTCAGATTGGGCGCGATGGGCGACATTCTTCATGCGCTCCCGGCAGTTGCTTCACTGCGGCAAAGCTTTCCCGAAGCGCGAATTTCCTGGATGATTGCCCCGAAATGGAAAGCGCTGTTGAACAACAATCCTGATGTTGACGACGTAGCTCTATTTCACCGTTCCCAGTTCAGCGAAATCACTGCTTCTTTTCGCGCACTACGTTTATTGAAACCGGATCTAGCCCTGGATTTTCAAGGTCTGCTTCAATCCGCGCTGGTGGGCAGAACAGCCCGGCCCAGAAGTTTCTTTGGTTGGCATCCATCAACAGCAAAGGAATCGGCTGCCTCCTTCCTTTATTCAAATTGGGTAAAGCCCGTTGCAGCGCATGTGGTGGAACGGAACATCGAATTAGCCGTTGCTGCCGGAGCGCGAGCGGTTAGCTTTCGGACGCCGATCCCGGAAGGACATCCCGACGGTTTGCTCCCTTCCACGCCGTTTGTGCTGGCAAGTCCGTTTGCAGGTTGGGCCGGCAAGCAGTGGCCGATTCAGAACTATGAAGCCTTGGCGCAACAGTTAAAAAAAGCAGGACTGGAGATGGTTGTCAATGTTTCCCCATCACAAGCGCGGCAGTTATCCGATTCAACTGATTTGATTGTGCATACCTCCTCGCTCGAAGGACTGATCTACGCTACCCGGCAATGCGTCGCAGTAATCGGCGTCGATAGCGGCCCTCTACATTTAGCGGCGGCGCTCAAAAAACCGGGAGTCGCTTTGTTTGGTCCTACTGATCCGAACCGCAATGGACCTTACGGCGGAACAATCAAAGTGCTACGCGCTCCTGGGATTGCTTCCACGTACCGGCGCGATTCCGAAATACACCCCAGTATGCGATCGATCAAAGTAGAGGAAGTTTATCAGTCGTTGATGGCGGAGATCAAACAAGCGGAGTTCTCCGTTTGAGTTCCGGCCGCTACCTGTTTCCAAAACCGTACGCCGATTTTGTCGCCAAGCTTCGCGTTCCTTGCGGCTTCCTTCTGTTAATCGCATTTGCCTGGTTGTCGAAACCTTCTGCCGCGTCGCTTGCGATGGGCTTGCCTATCTCCTGTTTGGGCTTGCTGCTGCGTGGATGGGCGGCAGGCCATTTGGCCAAAAATCGCGCTTTAGCCACGAGCGGCCCTTATGCTTACCTTCGCAATCCGCTGTATGCCGGAACTCTGCTGGTAGCCTGCGGTATCGTGGTGGCCTGCCGTAGTTGGTGGTTGGTTGTCCTGTTCGCTGTGGTTTTCTTTCTGGTCTATCTGCCGGTCATTGAATTGGAAGAACAACACCTGCGCCAGATATTTCCTGACTATGCCGCTTATGCCGCGCAGGTCAATCGTTTGCTGCCTTTGCGTCGCCTGCAAAAACAGGGTGGGCGTTTTTCCTGGCCGTTATATCGCCGGAATGAGGAATACCAGGCTCTGCTTGGGTTTGTTCTCGCTGTGTGCTGGCTGTGGTGGAAGCTGCGAACGTTTTGAATGCTGGCGGAAGGAATTTAATATTTATGGACAAAGTTGCAGATCAACACCGTAGTTCTTTGTTTGAGACAGACCACCGATATCGTTTTCTGGACTCGCTCATAACCGTGTTCGTAGTGGTTCTCCTGATTTCCAACATCGTGGCCCAGAAAATTGTTGCCTGGGGTCCCATTCGCGTCAGCGGAGCGCAACTGCTGTTTCCCATCACCTACATCTTTGGCGATATCTTCACGGAAGTTTACGGCTACGGCGCATCACGAAAGGCGATCTGGTTCGGGTTCTTCGCGTCAGCTCTCTTATCGCTCATGTGCATCGTCACCGTGAAACTTCCCCCTGCCCCGGAGTGGCCGAACCAGAAGGCGTTTGAAACGGTGTTCTACACGGTGCCGCGTTTGGTGGCGGCCAGTCTGCTTGCTTTCTGGTGCGGAGAATTTGCCAACTCCTTTGTGCTGGCAAAATTAAAGCTCCTGACGAAAGGACGTTATCTATGGACGCGCGTAATTGGTTCCACAGTGGCTGGCCAGGCCGTGGATTCCCTGCTGGTGATGCTAATCGGGTTTTACGGCGTGGTTCCCTTAACAACCATCGCCCGTTTGGTGGTGTCCGCTTACCTGGCCAAAGTCATCTACGAAGCAGCCATGACGCCCGTTACTTATGCGGTAGTCGGTTTCCTGAAACGAAAAGAAGGAGTAGATTACTTCGACTACACCACCAATTTCAGTCCCTTTACCGCTTCCCAAACCAGAACTTCAAAATAAGCCTTCCAAAACAAATTGCCGAATGGGAATCACTTCCTATCCGGCAGTTTGTTTTAGCGTGTTTAACTTATCGGCGATAACCACGATACCCATAACCACGGTAGCCGTAACCGCCGTAGAAACGCGGACCATAGTAAAAGCGCGGACCGACAAAGAACGAAAATCCTGGCCCATAGTTGTAATACGGATAATAGCCGGGTCCGTAATAATAAGCTGGCGCAGGCGGCCCGTAATAATAAGCCGGCGCGGGAGGCGGAGGCGCTTGGGCGTAAACGTTTGCCGGCGCAAAAGTGGAAGCAGGCCGGTAATCAACCGGCTGCACCGGGCGAAACGCCTCCGGTGCGCGATCCGTTGAAATTAGCACTGGCGCTTCGATACGAAAAGTCAGCACTGATTCCGGATAAATCACCGAAGCATGCCCTCTAGTCAGCAGCACGCCGATAATACCTGCGGCCGCGCCGGCTCCTGCTCCAATTGCTGCGCCGCGTCCCCAATCAGCAGCCGCGCCGATAGCCGCGCCGGCGCCGGTTGTTCCCGCAATCGCGCCTGCATCACGTCCCACTGATGTAGAACCCTGACGATTGATAAATTGAGATTGAATCGGCACTTGTTGGCCATCAACCAAAGTCAAGTCGGTTAACTGAATCGCTAACCGCGATGTGCCTTCCACGCGCCCGGCCTTCTGCGCTTCGGTGACTCGCCCGCCTAGCGTTTGGCCTGGTTGCGCAACCACCAGGCCGTCTACAACCACTGGCTTCACGAGAGTCGCGGAAAAAGCGTCGCCGGGCTGATTGCGATCGGAAGAAAGTGTTTGATTGACGCGCACCGTCACAAAGGTTCCCGGTTGAATTGTGAGCTGCGCGGAAGGTGCGCCATTTTGATTGCCGAAGCTGCCCGGCTGCCGGCCCATCGCGGGCGGAACAGGATTGTAGCTGCCGTTCGTGACAGGCGGTTCCGCACTCTCCGAAGCCGAACTGACCGGTGAATCGCCGGCGCGCGGCCATCCTCCTCCCGCTGCGGTCTGCGAAGGCGCCGAAGTATTATAAGAACCATTGCTGGAAGAATCCTGCGCAATGGCAAAACCAGCCGCCAGCAATCCCGATAAGGAAAGGCTGACAAACCGGCGGATTCGTAGAAATTTTGATGATGAAAGTTTGCTGAGCATAAGAAGCACCCAACATTGGTGTTGACGTCTTCTTTAGAGCACGTGCTGTGCCAATCCTGAAACACCGGATAACACTGAAAATCTGCGTTCAAAAAATTTCTGGTTGGTCAATTTGCACCGTCCCTGGTGCAGTACCACCAGCAGAATAAAACTTCAACCAGATTTTTGCGTACTAACCGTTTCAGCAATGTCCTATAATGAAATTTCACACCTTTTCGGGCGCGTAGCTCAGTTGGTTAGAGCGCCTGCTTCACACGCAGGAGGTCTGGGGTTCGAGTCCCTACGCGCCCACCATCAAAACAGTTTTAAACCGAACGCACTGTTTAGCGAAAGAAGCCAAGCAGATAAGCCACTAACACAATCACCAGGATTGTCCCAAGACTCACCCCAGCGCCGCCGCCGTAACCCCAGCGTCCATAGCCGTAGTACCCGCTTCCACCGCCTAAAAGCAGAATCAAAACAATAATCAGAATCAGAGTCATTGGTTTCCTTTTTCCGAGATTTACAGCTTTATTACAACTTAGACGATTTTCTACTTAGCTAGGCACATTCACGCAAGCACGGAACGTACTATCTCGTCAGAAACGGCGGCAATAATTTGTTAGGCTTTTGGTGGAATTTTGCTGGGCGGCTCACCGTTCTCCTTGGACGCAGTGAATCCCTGCCAGCGAGTTATACCTCTCATGTCCAAATCAAACTGATCCAACACTCTCGCGGCAATATGGTTGACGATCTGCTCAATCGTCTCCGGCTTACTGTAAAAAGCTGGAACCGGCGGAAAAATAACGGCGCCCATGCGCGACAAAAACAGCATATTTTCTAAATGTATTTCGCTGAAAGGGCTTTCGCGCGTCACCAGCACCAATTTGCGGCGTTCCTTCAAAACCACATCCGCAGCGCGATGCAGCAGATTCGATCCGAACCCGCAGCGAATTGCCGCCAGACTCTTCATGCTGCACGGAACGATAATCATTCCATCGGTTCGAAACGATCCGCTTGAAATCGGCGCGGCCTGGTTCTCCGGATGATGAACAACCGACGCTAGGCTTTCAACGTATGGAAGCGAGTAATCCGTTTCGTGCACGAGAGTGGTGCGCGCCCAGTTCGACATCACCAAATGAGTTTCAACCTGAAGATGTTTGAGCGCTTCCAGAATTCGAACACCGAAAATCGCGCCCGACGCTCCGGTGATACCCACAATCAATCTCATCAGGAACATTCACCCAATCGAAAAGGGTAGCAGTAAACAAATGATTGTGATTGGATTCCCACGCAAGTACAACTCATTCTAAGTCATTCGATTGAGGAGGTCCGGGCACTATAAACCGCTTGCTGATTGCTATGCCTTTAATAGAAGGAATCCTAATTTAGCGGCCTTAATCGACGAAAACCCACCCTTCCATGACAATAAAAATCTTTAAGTATCAATGATGCCTGTAAAGCATTTTACGTGGCTAGAGGAACTCCTAGGATGATCAATCAATCTCAAACCTATCTACGTGATTAGCATATTGCCCGAAATGCCCCGCGGAAAATATAGCTATTTTTTGCCAAAGGAAGTGTAAGTGGTATGGATAGCAGTCAAAACATCAAAAATCTAGTCGCCAAAGCTCCTAATCGCCGGAACTTTGTTAGAAATTTAAGCATCGCTAGTGCTGCCGCAGCAACAATGGCGACCACTAACGTTGCCAACGCCCAATCGACCATCACGGACGTTGACATCCTCAACTTTGCTCTCAATCTGGAATACCTGGATTCAGAGTTCTACAACATTGCCTTTTCCGGATCTTCTTTAGACCAACTTGGAGTAGATATTTCCGGCACCGGCACAGTAGGCGTTAGTATCGGCGCTCGCCAGCTTTCGTTTCCTGACGCGAAAACGCGGAATCTGGCGCGGGAGTTAGCTCAAGACGAACTCGCGCAGGTACAGCTCATTCGCTCCACTATTCTGAACATGGGTGGTCAGCCGATCGCTCGGCCCGCGATGGACTACACTGCCTTAGGCTTCGGTTTTGGCAATATTTACGATTTTTTGCGCTTGGCCCACATCTTTGAAGATACAGCTATCACGGCCTATTGCGGAACTGCTGCTTCCATACAGGACAAAACGGTTTTAACTGCCTCTTCCCGCATTCTCGCTATTGAAGCCGAGCATACAGGCGCATTGCGTGCGGCACTATATAACCTGGATATCACCACCCCACCGCTTGATGCCGCCGATATTGCTTTACCGCCCCTGGGAAGAATTTTCTCCGCTAACGACCGGGGTCTAGCGGAAATACGAACTCCCCAACAGGTGCTTTATGCAGCTTATGGCGGCAAAGCAAATGCCACCTCCGGCGGCTTCTTCCCGAAAGGCGTGAACGGCAATATTAATACTTCTTCGGCAACTCCAGCCCCTTATGATGGCGATATTATTAGTGCTAGCCCGAACCCTGCGCCCCGTGCGTCAGGATCACTTTACGGACAAACAACAATCACCTGGAACGCGCCAACAGCCAAGTTTATTGAAGTTCGTATTGGTGCTCCAGATGGACCTCTATTTACTTACGATGTCTCCAGCGGCAGCGCACAGACTGGGCCTTGGGTGTATGACGGAATGATTTTCTACCTTCTGGATGCTACTCACGGAAATCCGCCCTCGATTGCCACCACACTGGCGACGTATACGGTTCATCTCCAGTAAGCATCTTGAGCAGCTTGCACAAAATAAAAGGCCGACGCTATCGTCGGCCTTTTAAAACTTTACAGAAACCTGGTTACGGCTTGTCAGCTTTGTCCAGTTCCTCTTCTATATTCCCTTTTGTTTGCTTCAAATTCCCTTTTGCTTGGTCTATCAAACCTTCAGCTTGGGTTTTAGGATTATCGGTCGCTTTACCGAGCGATTCCTTAACCTTCCCTTTTAATTCGTCTACTTTTCCAGAAACCTGGTCGCTGTTCATAAGTAAACCCTCCATCTTATAGAGAGTTCGCCGCTAGGAATTGTTACAGTGCTGAATAAAATAGCTGTTTTAATCCAGGTTTTCGGGCTGCAAAGCAATGCCCTGTTCGCCTGCCGCTTTCTTTTCCCAGTATCGCCGCAGCCAGGCTTCCCAGCTTTTTCCGGCTGCCGTGTCGCGCCCGGAAAAAACGAGTGCCGCGATTTCAGCGTAGGAGATGGAACGTTTTTCAACCGTATTCTTGGGAATCATCCGAATTACCGATTGGTTCAAAGTCTGTCCAGTACGGCGATCAAAAACATAGCCTTCCACCCGTTCGCCGTTTTTTAAAGTGATAGTGATATCGCCGCGATAATCAAACGCTTTCTCCAGTGCGGCGCGCAAATCGCTTTCGCTCGCTAGTTCCGGAATCCAGCCTTCAATCTGTTCGTGATTAAATCCAGGCGCAACTTCCTGGGCATCAGCTTCCGAGCGGTTCATGCCTCAGTTTCCTGCAATTGTTTTTGTTCACTCTTGATTTGAACCAGCGGATTAAAAGCGTGAACCGGACGCGCCGGAGCCTTCAACTGCTCCAAAGCATTCTGGTCTTTGTATTTGGAAAAGAAAACCGCTTTGGCCGTAGCAAATAACCCGCCCAAAGAACTGAAAGTGAAATCTACCGCCGAAGCTTCGTAGCCGCTATGCACCATGCAATTAGAGCAATGCGGATTGCCCGATTCCACTCCATACCGGCTCCATTCGGTGGAATCCATTAACTCCTGAAAAGTATCGGCATACCCATCCTGCAGCAGATAACACGGCTTCTGCCAACCGAAAACGTTGTAGGTCGGCATACCCCAAGGCGTACAAGCATAATCCCGCTTGCCCATCAGAAATTCCAGAAACAGCGGCGATTGATTAAAACGCCAACTTGATTTTCGATTGGCCAAAATAGAATTGAATAAGCGCCGGGTGCGCGCCCGGCCTAGAAAATGCTTCTGATCGGGAGCCTTGTCATACGAGTATCCCGGCGAAAGCATCATGCCTTCAATTCCCAAGTCCATCATTTCATCAAAGAATGCGCGGACGCTGTTCGGGTCTGCGCCGTCAAACAACGTGGTATTGGTGGTCACTCGAAAACCGCGCTGCAAAGCTTCCTTAATGCCGTCAATCGCCAGATCATAACCACCCTCGCGGCACACGGAAAAATCATGATGCTCGCGCTGGCCATCCACGTGTACCGAAAAGGTCAGGTATTTGCTTGGTTCGAAAAGATCCAGCTTTTCCTTTAACAGCAGAGCGTTGGTGCAAAGATAAATGTACTTTTTTCTTTCCACTAAGCCTTTTACGATCTCACCAATTTGCGGATGCATCAGCGGTTCCCCGCCGGGGATGGAAACCATCGGCGCGCCGCATTCCTCCACCGCCCGGAAGCAGTCTTCCGGCGAAAGATTCATTTTCAGCACATGCGCCGGATATTGAATTTTGCCGCAGCCCGCGCAGGCCAGGTTGCACCGGAACAACGGCTCCAGCATCAGCACAAAAGGATACTGCTTGCGCCCTTTCAGCTTCTGCTTCAATACGTAAGTGGCAACGGTCCACATTTGCGATACGGGTACTGGCATCCATTCACCTCAAACAAGAACTTTCAAAACGCGAAGTCCTATTCGCTTTTATTATTCCTCTTATGTTACCGTGAAGCAAGCAGAAAATTGGAAAAAATACGACGCGCTCCGGTGCAAAGCCGGAGTCAGGAAACCGTGCAGCGGATTCTGTCCGCTACCTCCCGCTTGCTGGAGCGACTGCCGCTCGAAGAAATCACAACCAGCCGGATTGCCGAAGAAAGTGGCGTTTCAGTGGGCGGCCTTTATCGTTTCTATCCCGACAAACAAACTATTATCGACACCATCGCCGTGCAGCATGTGAAAGAATTTGAATCTCAAGTTCGCAATCGCCTGCTGCTTCTGCTTCCATTAGGCGGTCCGGGTTTCCTCAGCGCCGTGATTGATCGCTACGTTGAATTTCTCGATGCCCGGCCCGATTTCCGCGCCATCGTTTTTGGAAAACATATCAGCCCGGCCACTCGCGAAGAACAGATCCGGTCCGATGTCGGAACCGCCGGTTTAGTGAAACAGGTAATGATTTTGTTTCTGGGCATGAAAAATTCTGATGATTTGTCGCTGAAGCTGCGAGTGGCGAGCGAAACGGGCGAACGCCTGCTCGCTTACGCTTACGAACAAAAACCGGAAGATCGCGCCAAAATTATCGCGGAACTCAAATCCCTTTTGAGTTCTTATCTGTTCCGTTAAACGATCAATGCATGTGGAACAAGCTGAGCCGCGGCAGATTTTCCATTTCCAGCAGTTTCGTATCCAGATATCGTCGTTCCAGCATCACAATCTGGTCCGCTGTCATCTTGCCCCGGTAAGGAGCTAATTCGCCATCCAGTTGCCGTCGGATATCGAGCAGCACTTCATCTGCCGTAGCAGCGCGGGCGATTGCGACCATTTTCTCTTCCAAAGCAGTTAAGCGGCGCTCTAAGTCTTCTAAATTCTTGGCATGGTTTTCAACATTCTCAACAATGCTTTGTAGGGAGTGGCCGAGCGCATGGTAAGCTTCCCGCTTGCTTTTCCGCAGCGATTCAGCGGCTTTGTTCAGATATTCGCGCAGATCGGAAATCTGAACGGTTTCGGTGGCTTGCCGAGCTTTCGTGGCCCCCGCCCCATCCAATCGCTTAGCCCATTCCAATACCGCTTGGGCGCAGTAGGCGACCGAGTTCACATGGCGCGTTCTGATTTTCCGGCTGCGCCATTTAGCGAACGCATCATCAATGCCCCGCAGAACCGCTTCCAAGGGAACGCCGGTACCTTTCCAGCTTTCAATTAAAGCCCAATCAAGCGGCGATAATAAAAACAACGAAGTTCCCCGCGCGCGTCGAAAATGCTCCTCGATTTCCGTAAAATAATTCGAATAATTTGCCGGCCATAAAATTTCTTCCTCGTCCGGCTCCTGCAATTCGCTCATGTTCGGGAATTCCGCTGCCAAATCAGTTGAAGTCCTTTTAACGTGATGTCCTCATCAACTTCTTGGATATGACGCGATGCCTTGGCAATCATATGCGCTTGGCCGCCAGTACCAATCACGCGCGTTTCCGGACCAAGCTCTTTCTTCAAACGATCAATCAAGCCGTCAATCAAATCAACAAATCCCCAGAACAAACCGGACTGCATCGCATTCACGGTATTTTTTCCGATCAAGGCCGCCGGTTCCCGGAAGTCAATCAACGGCAGCCGCGCCGTGCGTGAAAATAAGGCTGATATCGAGATACTGATGCCTGGACAGATAATTCCGCCCAGGTATTCAGCCTGCGCGCTGACGGTATCGAATGTGATCGCGGTTCCTAAATCTACCACTAGGCAGGCGGTGCCGAACCGATGCCAGGCGGCCACGCTGTTTACAATGCGGTCCGCTCCAATCTCGCGCGGATTGTCATAACGAAGCTTCAAGCCTGTATCGGTTTCATTAGTGACAAAAATAGGCGTTGTGTTGAAATATCGTTCCGCCATTCCAGCCAGGCTAGAATTTAACGGCGGAACCACGCTGGCAATAATAATTCCATCAATCTGTTTGAGATGCAGTCCGGCAAACGAGAACAGATTGCGCATCAATACGCCCCACTCATCCGCCGTTTGTTCATGAATCGTCCTTAAGCGCCAGCGTTGCAGCAGTTTATTGCCATCAAAAGCGCCAATCGTGACGTTCGAATTGCCTGCATCAATCGCCAGAAGCATAGGTCACACTCGCCTAAGAAACGTCAGGACGCACGCTGCCCGTATACAACGTTTGTATGCGTCCCGCCTCGTCGCGCACTTGCAGGAACCCGTTATTGTCTAAACCCAATGTGAACCCTTTTCTTGCTTCATGATCAGTCTCATAAACAACGCGCCGATGCAGAACATAACTGGAAGCAGCAGTAAAACTTTTAATGATTGTTTCCGGTCCTTGCTCCACCAGCAGAACCGCAAATTCTTCCACTCGCGCTAAAAGGCTCACAACCAAAGGCTCTCGTTGCAGGGGTCGTCCGGTGATCATTCTTAAAGAAGCGGCCGGCGTTCTCAGGTTTTCCGGCAGCGCAGTTTGATTCACGTTTATTCCGATGCCCGCCACAACGCACCGCTCCTGCAACTGCGCCAGAATACCGGCCACCTTGCGCTCTTTGATCAGCACATCATTCGGCCAGCGCAGGTCGCAAGGTAGGCCGCTGGTCTGTTCAATCGCTTCGGCCGTAGCCAATCCCAAAGCAAGCGTCACCACCGGAAGGTCAGCCGGGGAAATGGGAAGCCGCAACAGAATTGAACAGTAGATTCCGTCTTCCCGATCAGAAATCCAATGCCGCCCTAAGCGTCCAATGCCGGCGGTTTGTTCATCCGCCAGCACCACTGTTCCATGCGGCGCTCCGGCAGATGCTAAACGCGCGGCTTCGGTCATGGTGGAACCGATCACCGGAAAATAGTGTAGCTGGTTCTGCGGTCGATGTTCACGAATGTAAGCAGCGTCTATCATGAACCGAGATGAAGCCGGAAACTGATATCAACCGCCACCGCGGAGTGCGTAATAGCTCCGCAGGAAATATAATCGGGACCGGCTTCGGCATATGCTCGAATCGTGGATACATTAATGCCGCCGGACAATTCAACCATAGCGCGTCCGTTGATAAACTTGATCCACTCTGCCGCTTCTGCCGGCGTAAGATTGTCTAACAGCAGTGTTTTCGCGCCGCAGTTTAACGCTTCTTCCAACTCTTGACGGGAACGTACTTCTATTTCCACCGGGCCTTCAAAATGGCGAACCCGTTCCAGCGCGGCAGCCGCTCCGCCCGCCGCCGTAATGTGATTATTTTTAATCAGAACCGCATCATACAATCCTTTGCGGTGATTGGTTGCGCCGCCAGCCACCGCCGCCATCTTTTCCAGTGTGCGCAGCCCCGGCGTTGTTTTTCGCGTATCCAGCACTTTGGCTTTCGTTCCTTGTACTTGTTGGACATGCTGATGAGCAAGCGTAGCCACGCCGCTCAATCGCTGCACAAAATTCAAAGCCGTTCGCTCGCACGTCAACAAGGTTCGCGCCGAACCGCGTACTTCCGCCAGCTTTGCACCGGATCTAATTTGCCGGCCGCTTTCGGAAAGAAGCGTCACTTCCGCATTGCCGCCGCCAATCTCATAAATTATTGGCAGCAGTTCAATTCCGGCCAAAGTGAAATCCTGTTTGGCGAGAAACGCCCCATGAGCCTGCAAGTCCGCTGGAACTGTCAGCTTAGTAGTAACGTCGCCCGAGCCGACGTCTTCTTGAAAAGCGCGCTCCACCGCAGCACGCACATCCGGATGGTCAACCTGAAATGTCATTGCTGCGATTCCGAACCGTTCAACAAATCCTTGTTCTTTTCAAGCTGCGCCTGATACTCTGCCAGTTTTGTCCGCAAAGTAGTCACCACTTTTTCAGGAGCTTTGCTCAGGAAAACTTCGCTGCTTAATTGACGCTCCGCATTTTGAATGAGTTGAGACAATTCCAAATTTTCTTTCATTAAGCGGCTGCTTTCCACCGGCGCCGCACCGTTCAGAACAGCAACCGGCGCGGCATGGAGACGCAGCTCAAACTCCGGCGTAGAGCGCAGCAAGCTTTCCTTGCCCGAAGCAGCGGAGCTGATCGCGATCCGAGCGAGATTTTCAATTACCTTCAGATCGCCGCTTGGCAGCGAACCATTATGCACTTGCAGCGAAGCCGGATAAACCTGTTTCGGATCAAGTTTGTTGTCGGCGCGCAGTTCCCGGCTGGCTGTGACAATAGACTGCAAAAGAAAAAACGAGTGAACAGGCGCGTTTGCCGCCGCTTCCTTAGCTTGCGGATAATGGGCCAGCGAAATGGAAACCGGCTGTTGATCTGAAGTTTCCTGGTGAACCAAACGTTGCCAGAGTTCCTCGGTCACAAACGGCATAAACGGGTGCAGCAGGCGCAGCAGCGTTTCATACACGAACAGCGCGGCTTTCCAGTTCGCATCAATGCCGCTCCCTTCCTGAAACCGCCACTTCTTTACTTCCAGATACCAATCACAAAATTCATGCCAGGTGAAATCCCACAACAGTTGAGTGGCTTCGTGATAACGATGCTGTTCCAAAGCGCGATTCACGGACAGGGCGCATTCGCGCAGCCGATCAAAAATCCAGATATCTTCGCTGGCGATTTGTTCAGCGTCGACCACTGCTTCCACAGCAACCACATCAGCCTGCGTCGGAATCCAATTCTTCACGCCGCTTTTTTCCATGTACAAAAAAAGAAAACGCGAAGCGTTCCAAAGCTTGTTCGCAAAGGAACGGGAAGAAGCGATACGGTCTTCTTTCAAGGCAATATCAGTGCCGGGCGCTGCCGAACTTAACAGCGCGATGCGGCAGGCATCGGTTCCGAACCGTTCAATCAGATCAAGCGGATCAACAACGTTGCCTTTGGTTTTCGACATTTTCTGCCGCTCCGCGTCGCGCACCAGGCCATGCATGTGCACTTGGCGGAACGGCACGTCGCCGGTACACCAAAGGCCCAGCATAATCATCCGCGCCACCCAGAAAAACAAAATGTCGAAGCCGGTAATCAGCAGCGACGTTGGATAGAACGTTTTTAAATCTTCCGTTTCTTCCGGCCAGCCCAAAGTTGAAAAGGGCCACAAACCGGAACTGAACCAGGTGTCCAGAACGTCCGTTTCCTGCATGATTTCTGTGGCATGGCAGTGCCGGCAGAACGCGGGTGTTTCCCGCGCTACCGTAATCTGTCCGCAAGCGCGGCAGTGCCAGGCAGGAATGCGATGGCCCCACCATAACTGGCGCGAAATGCACCAGTCGCGAATATTGTGCATCCATTGATAAAAAACCGGCAGGCGATCATCAGGCACAAACACGATGCGGCCTTGTTCCACCGCTTCCACCGCTTTTTCCGCCAACGGTTTCATCTTCACAAACCACTGGGTGGAGACAAGAGGCTCCACCACTGTTTTCGAGCGGTCGCATTTGCTGATGTTCACCGTGTAATCTTCGGTTTTCACCAGTTCGCCGGATTCCTGGAGCGCAGCCACAATCCGTTTGCGCGCTTCAAACCGGTTCAGCCCGGCGTAGGTTCCCGCTTCAGTTGTCATCCGCGCGTCCGGGCCAATCACGCGAATTAACGGAAGATTGTGCCGCTTCCCTACTTCAAAATCATTCGGATCGTGCGCGGGAGTAATCTTCACAACGCCGGTGCCGAATGCCGGGTCCACCATTTCATCAGCAATAATCGGAATCTCGCGGCCTACCAAAGGCAGCCGCACCGACTTCCCGGCCAGATGTTTGTAACGTTCATCATCAGGATGCACCGCCACCGCCGTATCGCCCAGCATGGTTTCCGGTCTCGTCGTGGCAAGCACCAGGCTTTCTTCGCTGCCGCTCACCGGATACCGAAGGTGCCATAAATGTCCCGGCACGGCTTCGTGAATAGTTTCCACATCGGAAATAGCGGTTTGGCAATCAGGGCACCAGTTCACCATGTAATCGCCGCGGTAAATCAGACCGGCTTCCCACAAACGCACGAACGTTTCACGCACGGCGCGCGAAAGCCCGGGGTCCAAAGTGAAGCGTTCGCGCGACCAATCCACGCTTGCGCCTTCGCGGCGAATCTGGAGATTGATTCGCCCGCCGTATTGTTCTTTCCACTGCCAAACGCGGCGCTCAAATTCTTCCCGGCCTAGCGCGGTGCGCGTCAGTTTTTCCGCCGCTAATTGCCGCTCTACCACCATCTGCGTTGCAATGCCGGCGTGGTCCGTGCCGGGCAGCCAGAGAGTGGTTTCGCCCCTCATGCGATGCCAGCGCACGGCGACATCCATCACGGTATGGTCCAGCATGTGGCCGATGTGCAGCGATCCGGTAACGTTTGGCGGAGGTATCACCAGCGAGAACACCGGATTGCTTGGTTTCACTTGCGGATGATACAGCGAATGATCGATCCACCACTGCGCCCAATGCGGCTCAAAACGCTGTGGCTCGTAAACCTTTTCGAGTTCCATTCGGAAGTTTCAGCGTAGCATTAATAAGCTGCCTGTTCAGTCGGGACAAAAGCATAAATGCAGTGCATTCACAAAGTTGACATTTCGCCGGGTGGTTGTGGTTTAATGTGTCTATGACGGCGCGGGTTGGTTCGCAATCAACCTGCATTCAAATGCTCCTCAGTAGCTCAACGGTAGAGCGTTCGGCTGTTAACCGAAATGTTCTAGGTTCGAATCCTAGCTGAGGAGCCAAACTCCTCCACCCACCTTAGATTCAATCTGATTTTCAGCCATAGTTAAGCGGCGGTTTGCCGTTGGGAACGCTTCGGGCCGGGTTGCGGTTTCGGCTGAGAAACAGAACCGAGCAGGAAACGTTTTTCGCGGAAGAGCTGCCAAGTGGCGTTTGAACAAACGAAGCCAAACTGCGCGGGCTCAATCTTATCTTCGAGTTGCGGGTGGTTGTAGCCAATCAGGTGCAGTTCTTCGAGTTCCTGCTGTTCCTGCTGCTTGCGGTCTTTCTGGATGTCGCGCAGTTGCTTCAAGGTTTGCAGAAAGCGGCGGTTCAAGCGCGATTCGTAGAGGGTGAGCAGGGCTAACGGGTTGGCGGCCTGGCGAAGGGTTTCGGCCATTGTTAAAGCGGCATGAGACTCCGCGTGGCCGGTGTTCCACAACTCGCCTTGTTCGTCGTGGCCGATAGCGAACAGGTTGTGTTCGGCGGCGGCGAGGCGATGGAGGCGGAACTGGAGATCGGCGCAGGAATTCGCCAGTTGCGTTTCGACAGCTCCCACGGGCGACAGCGAGGCGACGTACTTCTCGGTGAACTCATCGTAGCTTTTCAGTTCTTCTTCGGGCAGGTGGATCACTTGGCTCAAGATGCCGTGGCGGGTGGCGTTCAAACAAGAACGGCTTTTACCTTCGGCGGTTTTGGGGCCAGTGCTTTTTTTCGCATTGGCGCGGTTAGCGCGGAGCCGGGCGTCGCCCGGCTGTTTCTGTTCGGTGTTTTCAGTGGGTTGCTCGGGGTTCATGCGGTTCAGAGTGTAAACCCGCCCGAATTGCAATCGCCTTGACAATTTAGGTAAGTGATTGAAACGAGACTAAATATTTTGTCAAAAAAATTGTGAACGGTTTTTTGTGAGAAGTTTATTTCTTGGCATGTTTGGGATCGGCGAAATATATTTCGATTTAACCTTCTACTTCCACGGGTCCAGCAGTTCATGGTAAGCAGCGGTGCTGTTGAGAACTTCGGTGGTTTCTTCCCAGTCTGTTTCCAACGACTCAGTTGTTTCCTTCAGCGCAAATGGATTCCGGTTCCGATCATGAATCACAGTCAGCAGAGGTTGATCATTCCAACTTTTGTTCTCCAGCATATCGTTAACCCAAAGATCAACGATGAAGTCGGGTACTGTGCCGAAAATATTGGTGATCTCTTGAATGCGTCCGGAAAGCACCTCGAAAAGCTGTTGTTCCGCGCCGCTGTCATACCGCATATTGTAAAAAGGAATGCGCTTGCCAATTGTGCCGCGTTGAAGGCGTCCCTTTCTCTGCTCCAGTAAAGTCGGGTTCCAAGGCAAGTCAAGGTTAATCAGGCAGCCAAGCCGCTGCAAGTTAAGGCCGGTGCCGGCCGCGTCGGTGCCGATCAGAAGCTTCAAGCGGCCTTGCGTCACCTTTTCCTTTAATAATTCGCGATCAATACTTTGAACTTTTCCGCCTTCAAACAACTTGCTCGCGCTGCTGTTCGCGTAAAGCCCGATCGGCTGCTCGACGTGTTCGGCCAGGTAGCTCGCCAAAGCATAAGCGGAATCGTAATACTGGGTAAAAATCAGCGCCCCACGCTCCATCCAAGCTTGGCCTTCAAACTCGCTTCTGAGAACTTCCAGAACTCGCTCGCATTTGGGGTCTGTTTCCCGTTCCAAGTGTCTTGTAAGATGCTGTTCCAGGCGGCGCAAAACTTCCTTTTCGGGCTCGGTAAGCGGATAAATTGACTCTCCTTCTGCATCCGTTTCCGTGTCTTCATCCAGCTCTCGCCCGGCCAGCATTTTTTGCGCTGTTTTGAGTCCGGCTTGGAGGGAACTGCCGACACGCCGCTGAAGAAGGGTTTTTATAAATCCCGCCGCCTTAACGCGTTTATGTAAAGCCTGTGCGAATTCCGCGGCGAGATCGAAAGCCTGCTTCATGGCATGGGACGCGAGTATCGGTTGCCCGTCCCCGAACGGCACCATCTCAATTTTGATCAGTTTTCCCGCTTTTTCCAGCCGTTCACGGGAGCGCTTAATTATTCGCTGCGTGAAAGGGTTCACTTCACTCAAATCAAGAAAACCGAGATCCGTTCTTCGAGCTTCCTCAATCCGATCGATATCAGCGGCCGTGGCCTGATCGTCCGTCAGTCTCAGATCGAGGTCGGTCCGAATCCAATCGAATACTTCCGTCTGGACATTCAAGCGAGCAGGTAGCGGGTTCCGCCAGTATTGCCATTTGTCATAAAGCTGATCGACAACTTTTCTGCCCGCGACAATGTCAAATATGTCCTCGCTATCCGCTTTCCGCCAAAGCCCGCTGGAATTGCCCAATACTTGTGGATTATTCACGGAAAGAATATTCAACAAATCCCATAACTCCATCGGATGCAACTGTACCGGAGTGGCGGTTGCCAGCAGCATCGTTTTCGTACGTCCGGCCAGTTGCTCTGCGAACTTATAAAGCAGCTTTTTCTCGGGTGGGTTGTAAACGTTGTTTTCAGAAAGATTAGCGCGCCGAATTTTGTGCGCTTCATCCCACACCACGCAGGAAAAACGCATGGCGAGCAACTGCTCAATTAACGCTTTATTGCGCTCGCTCACTTGCGCGCTGGTCACCGCCGATGTCGAGATAATGCCGATTTTCCGCGGACAGTTCACCGGTTTGCCCGGCAGCGCCGGATGAAATTCTTCCCGCTCCGTGACCCAGCCGCCCGCTTCTGAACGGGCCGAGGGCACCGCCAGTTTCAGCCACAACTCTTCCTGCCACTGCGGCAGCAGAGGCTTGGGCGCCACAATCAGAATCGGAAGCGAATCATGCGTTCCAATCAGCTTGGCCACCGCGCCGAGTTGCAGCGTCTTGCCCAGTCCAACGCCGTCGCCGAGCAGAAATCGCGCGCCGCGCTGGTTATCGCCCTTGTACTTTAAATGCTCGTTGAAAGCCAGGTTGATGAAATACTTCTGGTGATCCCAGAAGCCGAACAATTCAGTGGCGGTCGGCACTTCCGCCAGCACCGGTTCGGGCTTGGGATTCTGCTTCCAACGGTCAACATGCTCAATTACCGCGCGTGCGCCGAGCCGCCCCACTTGCTTAATCACGAACTCCGATAACGGGAACCCTTTCGCCCACAAGGCGTCGAATTCCTCCTGCACCCACGCGATGCTGTCAGGGTGTTCGTCCTCCCAAACCAGCTCGTAGTTTCGGGTCCAGGCGTTGGCGCTGTCGTTAGCGCTTCCGATAAAGGAAGTTGCACCCGTTGAACCCGCAATCACGCCGCCCTTGCCATGCACAAAGCCGAATTCGGCGTCCGGCACCACTCGGATTTCGAAAAGCCGGCCATCTTTGCCGGAAGCGGTGAGCATTTCGTGCAGCAGCCGGAAGCGGCGCTGCGCCGGCGCGCCATGCACGTCCACCACGCGCGGGAAATCGCCGTCGTTCCAAACCATGCGCAACAGCTCATCCTCAAGTTCGTTGCGCCTGCTCCCGGTCGCCATGCGCACCGTGCGCAGGTCGTCTGGATTTACGTCCGTGTTGCAAACAATCCGCACGCAGGGAATGGCGGCCAGCTCCTCATTGGCAAGTTCAAGCAGGCTGCTTTGAAAGTACCCGGCGATGCGGTCATAACGTTTTGCGCCTTGCAGCCGGGCTTGCAGAAAACTCTGGTGCAGGCCGGCGCGCCGCGAACTGTAGCGTTGTAACACGATGTTAAGCGCGGGCGTTTTCAACGCCGATCAACAGCGTTGTTAAATGATTTTGATACGAAGCCCAGTCTTCCCGCTGAGCGGTGGTTTCTCTCAGGTAACTAATAATGGGCGCAAGTCGCGTTGAACGCGTGTTCCAGAAATCCGTGGTGTCAATCAGATGTTTCACCGCGCGATCGCTGTCCGCCCCTGCTTGCAATAAACTAAGCGCATGATAAATATGCCGGGTTGGCGAATGTTCCCACAATACACGGTCGGAAGCGGGTACGTCCTCAAACCGCAAACCGTTGGGCCGGGCCATTTCGCAAGGCAGCTTGCTGCGCGACTTGTTGGTCTGAATCGGCCCTAGCAAATGCCGGTAGTTGCTTAAACCGTAAGCGCGGCCGAGATCCTGGAAAGTGCCGATCATAAAAATACCCGCCCCCTCGCCTTCCAACCCTTTCAGCAGAAATTTCTCTTCCGGGCTGAACTGCCGCCAGAACGCGTAGGAGTCTCCTGATTTTGCTTGCTTGATGGCCCGATCCATTGCCGGCGGCACCAGAAAATCAGTGGCAGTTCGTTTGGCGTTTTCCATCAGCGTTTGCAGGGCCGACCGGCCGCGTTCCGCATTGGGGGTGCGAAGTTCAGCGTCCAAGTCGATTCCGTCGATGGAAGCATAGCCGGTCACCACCTCCACCGCCGCCGCTTGCGCTGCCAGCAGATAATCGGTGTCGCTATAACCGCAGCGGGCCAGAGCGCCGGCGATTTGGCTTTCCCGCATCCGCGTAATCACTTCTTTCACTCGCTTATTGACTTGCGGAGTGATGAAGTCCACGTATCCTGTTTTCGCGCCGGAGCGCTTGCGCAGCACCATGTTGTAAGTGGATTGGACGTAATTGCCCGTTCGAATTCCCGCGCTCGGTGTTTCTGTAGAAACGCTCCACACCTGCTTCACCTGTAAACCGGCAGCCCACATAATTAGGGCGATGTCTTCCCAAACGTCCGTTGATTTGTGGGTGAACATCAGGACTTGCATTCCGTCGTCGGGCATGTTCGCTGCAAGGCGCTTGTAGCATTCGGCCATAGCAACACGAAACGGCGCGTCGTCCCCCTTAACAGCTTTCGCCCGCATCGAGTCGGTATACCAGTTAGGAAACACAGATTTCAAATGGGGAACGTACCAAGTCAAAAAATATTCGGATAATTCTTCGTAGTTAACAGCATCGGCGTAAGGAGGATCTGTAATCCAGAGATGGCAAACTTCGGCAACAGCGCGCGCGTCGCTTTGTAAATCTTTCTTCGAACTTTTTGCTGGAAAGGCAGCATGCCCAGAACACAATTGATTCTTGAGGCCAGTCCATCCGCGACCAGCATAGTTAAAAAAGGTATTTAGTGCTTGGTTGTAAAAGACAGTTTTAGTGCCGCCGATGCCGCCGCCCTGTTTGTCGAGCCATCGACATAATCTTCCATTCGTGTCAGCGAGCCGACCCAAATTCAGTGTTAACGCTGGCCGAACTTCCGACGGGCAGTTTTCAATTTGTTGAGAATAGTACCCACTGATCAACAACTGTCGCGGCGTGAACAGATGATGCCAGTGTGTCCAACCCCTCGTGCGAATCGGTTCATTTGTTTTCTCTCCCGATTCAATACGCCAACTCGGAATCCAGCCAGTCGTCTGCCACTCTTCAAAAACGTTGT
>CAXTWH010000047.1:0-41432 GCA_964247975.1 uncultured Bryobacteraceae bacterium
GTCCACTTAGCATGTGCCTTGATCATCTTGCGAAGGGTTTAGGGATAGCTTCTAGCATGCAATCGAGTGCCGAGCCTTGCAAGCAGGAGTATTCCGGTTTTCAGGAATGGTTTTTAATTAAAGTAGCCCCACATAGAGCTTTGTAATAACGTGTCTGCCCCAGTTCTAAATCGATGATGGGCCTTAGGGTGCGATTGCTGTGCTGCGAGAAATGCGTTTGGATCGGAGTAAGGACGGAACACTCACACCACCAGAAATCGACGGATAATTAGGGGCAAAGGCACATAAAATCTGAGAGCTTAACCCGGTGCTTACTACCTATACGGATTTTATGTGCCTCCGTCCTTAATTTTCGTCAGTCCCTAATTTTTGTCAGCGTCAGCGCCGACACTTTCGCACCTACCATCTCATCCTAATCTGCCACCGGATCTATCCTGTTCTTATTGTGTGTCCACGATGGAATCTTTTCGCTTCGGCTCTACATGTACTTCAGTTTTCGCAGGCTGGAAATCCGCCCGGTGTAGTTCCAGGGTCTTGGGAACGCAAGCGTCCGTAAATAAGCGAAAGTTCACGCGAATAGTGCGATCACCGTTCTGTTCCGCGCTGGCTTCTACATTCTCAATGCCCACTTGGTCCAGATTTATGGCTTGCGCGGGACAGACCTCGGCAGAAGTTATTGGATGCACCCGCGCCGCGGGTTTTCCGTTTTCCAAGTTCACCCAAATGATTGAAAGTTTGCCTTGCAGCCCGTCCCCAAAGAAAACGGCGCGGCTGTCCGAAGCCCAATAAAAATTGGACACGGGAGTATGGACTTGCTCCTCCGACACACCGATGTTCTCGAAAATACGATTGTTCGGGCTTGCAGGGAATACAGTTATCCCTACGCTGTCATAATCGTCAGATTGAATACCAAGCTGGCGGTTCTGCGCGGGACTTTTGGTCAGATCGTAAAGCAGGTATTCTTCCGACATCAAAAGCTCAGCACGCTCCGGATGAAACTTCCGGTAGACCAGCCATTTCTGATCTGGTGACAGAACCGGACTGAACCCCCAGATTGTTTCCAGCAGCGATGCCCTAGTGCTATCAACAATATAAATTTCCGCTGTACCTTCCGGCTCTTCGGGATGTGAACTGGCGAAAACAACCCACCGACCATCGTTGAGAGGACAAACCTCATTCACTGCATTCACCACCCCGTTCAGTTCAATTTTGGTAGTGGTATTGCCGTTCTGGATGTACAAAATTCCTTGACCGTTCGAGAGATTGATGGTGGCCCGAACGTTTGCAGGCAACGGCACGGCACGATCCGCTTTCCCGCAAAACTCGGGGTACTTTTGTGGAATCTGCCCAAACGAGGGCAACACAAGAAAACTCATCAACAGGAGAGTAAAAATAAATGTTTTCATGATTATTGAAGTTTGATTGCCACCCGGTTGCCGTAATCACCAAGAGTTGTGGGGTCGCAGGTTTGAGAGGAATTGAAGGTATCGATATGCGCGATAGTGTTGGGCCACTTAGGAGCACCTTGTTGGCTAGGATCAGCGCACGCTGAACATAAATCCTGTACGGACCGCAGATCGTAATTATCGTTTTTGTCAATCATCAAAATCTGATCGGATTCGTGAACACTGGGTTAGTATTGTTGGGTTTAACAGCAAGACTTCCCAGGGGGGAATTGTTGTCCGTTAAAGGATTCGGGAATCCGGTACCATCCGAAAGTACGCTTTTATACGCCCCAGTGATTTGAGTGATAGTATTTCCTCCAACATCTACGGCAAAAAAAGTATTGTTTTTATTACCGCCTGGAGCAGGACTACAGACACCAGTCGCTCCTGCAGCATAAGCCTTCAGTACTCCGTTTGCAGCGGACACACCAGTGCCGTTTTCTCTCGTTTGGCTGATGAACGTAGCTCCCATAAAAACCGGCTTATAATAACAGTAACCAGGCGACGACTTGTCTATTTGATAGACAATCCAGGCTGGCTGCGGATTAGCAGAACATTGGCTTTCGTATGGAACATTGTACTGCGAAAATCGGGTGAACCCAATCACGTAAAAATTCACTGGAACAGTGACAGTGGTATTATCCCAGGTCGCTACAACTGAACCGTACTGACCAGCAGCAAGCGATGTACGCTTGAGACTGTCGTTAAATGACTGACCTGCCAATGCATTCGTATGTTGAGCAAGAGTGGTCTGGCCCGGTCCCTTAATTGTAAGTGACAAATCACCGATTTTACTTGAACCAGTTAAGTTTGTACTTACTTTGCCGCTCATAATATCAACTGTGACCTAAAGTGCTGGAGGGTTTGATGAGCGAGTCCAAGTGGTGTTTGGACCGCTATCTCCTGATCCCTTACGGCCTGTAAAACCGGAGCCGCCAGAACCATCGCCAGTGTAGGTTTCCTGAGCTGTAGAACAACCTGTTATAGTCACAGTTGCTGTTTGTCCTGACTCGACAACTTGGCCGCAAGCATCAATAGCTGGAACTGGATTAGTTTCAGTTAATGAAAATGCTCCTGAACCTGTGGACTGTCCCGTAATCGTCCAGGTAACATTTCCGCAAACCGGATCAGGCTGAGTGGTTGTTCCTGAGACTGAGCCACTAGTTTGAGAAAGCGAGAAAGTATCGGAAGCTGGATCTGTCCATTGCCCGCTGATATCGTTGCAGTTTGTTGCAGACCCGGATACTGCCGGGGGCGGTGCTGGCGCTGGGGGCGGAGTTGGTGGCGGCTGCGTCACAGGGGGTCCTATTTCGGCAGAGGTTGCGCCTGTAATCGCAAAATTCAGAATCTGATTACTATTTATATGGCTCAATTGCTGTGACGTTGGGCTAAAAATATAGCTTGCCGATGCGGGGATCACAACATAGCTCCCACCAATCGCTACGGAAAATAAATAGTTCCCGTTCGCGTCTGTTATTGCTGTTAAAAGAGAGACGTTGATTCCTGTTTTTGTTGTTCCAGTCAGGTTTACAGTTACTCCGGAAAATCCAGTCGATCCTGTCAGCACCTGACCATAGATTGTGACATACGGCGGTTCGGCGAGCAGCCCATTGGCGACGGCTGTTAAATCTTGAAAATACCAATGCGTATTGGCGGGATTAAAAAACATCGAGTACACGTGCTGGCCAGTTCCGGTGAAGAAGGTTTGCTGGTAATTTCCGGCCGGGTTGAAAAATCCAGTTAAAGGGCTACCAGGTAAAGCCGAAGCTGCACCGGCGTCTGCGGTGACATCCTCCGGTGACCATCCCACACCGGATCGCCAATAGAATTGATGAACATGCTGGTCGGCTCCAATGTAGAACACCTGCTGCACGTTGCCGGAAGGATTAAAAAAGCTGGTGCTATCCGCTTGTGGCGTGATAACTGTTTTATCCGGCTTCTGCGCCGAGAAAAGCATGGTGGAGAAAGCCGATAAAAGTAACAACGCTTACCCCAGTTTTGAAATAAGCAACATATTTTCCGCTTTACTTACAGGATTGGCGGGCGAAGCGGTGGAACTCAATTAGCCAAGACTTTTCTGGAAGGTAAGCAATTTGTAGAAATGCACGGTTGCAAAGATTGTGCGATGCCGGCCTGTATGGAAAAAATGGCGATTCCAAACAACAGCGTTCCACAATAAAAATTCCCTTGTCGGACAATCAAGAAAGAAACGGATATGAACACACGAAGACTCGGAAACAGCGATTTGAAGATAACCACCATCGGCATCGGCTCGTGGGCTATCGGCGGCGGCGGCTGGAAGTTCGGCTGGGGCGCGCAGGATGACAACGATTCAGTCGCGGCCATTCACGCCGGATTGGAAGCAGGCATCAACTGGATCGACACCGCGGCCGTTTACGGCTTGGGCCACTCGGAAGAAATTGTCGCCCAGGCAATCAAAGAACACGGGGGAACCCGGCCTTATATCTTCACCAAATGCGAACGCCGGTTTCACGAAGACGGCACGATTTATCCTTCCTTGAAAGCGGATTCCATTCGCCTGGAATGTGAAAACAGCCTGCGCCGCCTGCAACTGGATGTGATTGACCTTTATCAGGTTCACTGGCCGGAACCGGACGCCGACATTGAAGAAGGCTGGACCGAAATGGCCAAACTACAGGAAGAAGGTAAAGTGCGCTTTATCGGCGTTTCCAATTTCAATGTGGAACAAATGAAACGCGCCCAGGCGATTGCTCCTATTACTTCGCTGCAGCCGCCCTATTCGCTGGTTCGCCGCTCAGTGGAACAGGAAATTCTGCCGTACTGCCAGGCGCACAATATCGGAGTGATTGTTTATTCCCCGATGGGCGCGGGTTTGTTAACCGGAACCATGACGGAAGAGCGCGCTAAAAGCCTGCCGGAAGATGATTGGCGCAAACGCAATCCTGAATTTCAGGAACCGAAGCTGGTCCGGAATCTGAAATTGGCGGAACTACTGCGGCAGATCGGAAACCGGCATGGCCGCACGCCCGGCGAAGTAGCGATTGCCTGGACTCTGGCTAACCCGGCAGTAACCGCAGCGATTGTGGGCGTTCGCCGCGCCGATCAGGTACAAGGAATTGCCGGCGCGCTGGATTTCCGCTTAACAGCCGAAGAAGTATCTGAAATCGCCAATTTTCAAAACAAAGAAGCAGCCGCCACTGCCTAATTGAAAATGCACACTCCACAAGCGGTATTCCTGGCTCTGGTTGCCGCCGCCGGCGGAGCGTTAAACGCAGTCGCGGGAGGAGGCACGTTTCTTGTGTTTCCCGCGCTGCTGCTGACCGGCATACCGGCGGTGGCGGCCAATGCCACTTGCACGTTTGCGCTCTGGCCCGCCAGCATGGCCAGCGCTTATGCTTATCGCCGCGATATAGATGCGCCGTCAACTCTGCTGTGGCTGCTTTCTCTCACCAGCGTGGTCGGCGGCGCGTTAGGAGCTTATCTCCTGCTCCACACTTCCAATCAGGCTTTTGAAAAGCTGATTCCGTTTTTGTTGTTGTTTGCGAGTTTTGTTTTCAGCGCCAGCCATTGGATCAACACCAAACTCATCAAACGCTGGATGCAGCCCGGCCAAGCGCATGGAACGGGAACACTGGCACTCAGCGCCGCCATTCAGTTCGTTATTTCCGTATACGGCGGCTACTTCGGCGCGGGCATCGGCATTCTGATGATTGCGGCCTGGTCCGCGCTGGGCTTCGGCAGCATTCATGGCGTTAACGGCCTGCGTTCGCTGCTCGCTTCCGCCGTGAACGCCGTGGCGCTGGTTGTGTTTCTGTTTGCCCATACCATTTATTGGCAGCCAGGGATTTTAATGGCGCTGGCTGCCATTATCAGCGGCTATCTGGGCGCGGCTTATGCCCGGCGGTTGCCGCCCTTGCTGGTCCGGCGCATCGTGTTGGTAACAGCCTGGGGCATGACCGTTTACTTTTTCTGGAAGTACTACCATCCAGCCTGATTAGATTCTGTGAAGCTCCGTCTTTGTTGCTTAAGAGGGGGCTAGTGTAGTGCGCCACAATTAGTAGAGGCCCTAACCGTGACGTTTATCGGGCCGGACCAACTTGCCTGCGTGCAAGTGAATGAGGACCAACTCGGTTGAGGTCTGCTAAATAAGGCTGAGTTCCCTGCGCAAATAGGCTAGGTACTGGTATAGCAGTCAACTCCGGCAGAGCTTTCTTCTTCGGGAGAAAGCCAGTTTTGTGTTCGGATGCTTTGGGACCGGAGCGCTCCGTCCTTCAGCGAAACACCTTACTCGCACCGGATCAGGCTGTTCTCAACATCCTGTAATTTCTGGACGCGAACCGGCAATGAGTATATCGACGATTCTGCGGGCGCTCAGTTCCCAGCCCGGCCAAGCGGTCGTGTGGAAGACACCAACGAGGGCACGAACGAAGTCGTTCGGTTCAGTGTTTGAACGCAGATCGCCGCTATCTATCGCGCGCTGAACCAAAGTGAGGAATGCGCCGTGGATTGCGCTGCGCGCCCCTTCGATGAGGCGCATGGAGCCGCCCGCAACAGTATCCATAGCGGGAAGGATAAGCGCTTTGCTGGCTACGTGGTCGATGAAGAGAAACATCCAGGCTCGAAGAGCTTCGAGCGGCGACATGGTGACGGCGAAGCGCTGCCCGGCTGCAGTTAATTTCTCGACTTCGCTAGCGTATACGGCTTCGATTAAGGCTTCGCGAGTAGGAAAGTGGCGATAAAGCGTGCCTGAGCCGATACCCGCTTGGCGAGCAATGTTGTCGAGCGTAGCCTCGGCTCCGTGCTGGGTAAAGGCGAGCTTGGCAACATCCAGGATGCGTTCACGGTTGCGTTGTGCATCCGCGCGAGGCTTACGGGCGTGCGTAGGTACTGAGAATTTCTTTTCCGACATACGTTATTTTGCAGAAATTGTGCAACCGGAGACTATCCCCGTTTATCTATTTAACTGGAGGCTGTCTCCGTTTTATCGAGCGGGAACGCTAAAGTCAATTCTGGCGCGGAGCTTTCTCGAGTCACGCCAGCAAACAACGAAAGGACGAGTTGATGCGAGTTTTTGTGACGGGCGCAACAGGATTTATTGGCACGGAACTGGTGAAGGAGCTCATCGAGGCAGGCCACCAGGTGCGTGGGCTTACGCGCAGTGACGCCGGTGCGGAGCAACTGAAGCAAGCGGGGGCCGAAGTGCATCGCGGAGATCTGGAGGACCTGGACAGCCTGCGTAGCGGAGCGACAGGCGTGGATGCCGTGGTGAACCTGGCGTTCAACCACGATTTTTCGAAGTTTGCGCAGAATGGGGAGGACGAGCGCAAGGCTATTGAGGCGATGGGCTCCGTACTTGCACCAGGAAAGCTGCTGGTCGTGACCTCCGGGGTTGGATTGACGAGCGGCAGGCCGGGGCATGTCCGTACGGAGAGTGATCCGCCGGTGAGCTCGGCTTCCATACCGCGGCAGCCTGAACAAACAGCAAAGATCGCAGCCGAGCGCGGTGTGCGAGTGGCGATTGTGCGCCTGCCGCAGGTGCATGACACGCGGAAGCAGGGACTTGTGGTGATGCTGACGCAAATAGCTCGCGACAAGGGAGTTTCGGCTTATGTCGGCGATGGCGCGAACCGCTGGGCCGCAGCTCCGCTGAAAGATGTAGCTCACCTGTATCGTCTCGCAGTCGAGCAGACGGGACCGGGCGTGACGGTGTATCACGCGGTGCAAGAGGAGGGAGTGGCGTTACGGGAAATCGCGGAAACGCTCGGCAAAGGGCTGAATATATCAACGGTGTCTATTGATCCGGAAAAAGCGGGCGAGCACTTCGGGTGGTTTGCGCACTTTGCGGGATTGGACATGCCGGCTTCAAGCGAGTGGACGCGCAAAACGCTAGGCTGGGAACCAACCGGGCCGGGGCTGATTGAGAACCTGACAAACATGAATTACTTCTGACGGAGTTGCTGCCCGGCTCACCTTGTCCGCGATACAAGGACCTTTTCCATTTGCTTCAAGCCGTTTAAAACATCCGCCCCAACTGGAAATACCATTTGCGATGGCTGGCATCGCCGGCGCTCGCGCCGATAAACAAAGCGCCCAGCGGCGTTCTCATCAGCAAGCCGCCGTTCACGTCCATCGGTTGTAGATTGGAGAATCCGAAGTCGTACATTTTGGCGACTTCGTAGTCGGCCATCAAATAAAGCCGGCCATCGGTAATGGGAGCACGCGCGTTCAATTGTTTGAGAAAGCCTATCCGGTTCAGCAGGTAGTGGTTTCCAAACAGTTCGTTCATGCCGTAAGCGCTCAGCCGGTTCGGTCCACCGAGCAGAAACAAAGGCACACCCGAGTTTTGATGAGCGAGGAGAGTGCCGCCTTCCAGGCTTTCAAACAGAGTCAGCTTCGGGGCAAGCGGATGAAAATAACTTGCCGTTCCTTCCACTACCGGCAGAGTTTCCCGGGAACCGGGATTTGCTTCAATCCAGCGGAAAGCGGTTTTTAAAAGAACGCCGCTATGCGGCACAACTTCATCATCCACCCGATCGAAAGCGTAGGATGTTCTGGCCGCGCCGTAGCGGCCGCGCAGAATCGGATAGGAACTGGTGTTTTCAATAGTGGAAGAGTAAGTCTGGTAAGTTGTTTCATAACCAAAGCGCAGTTCGCCTGTATTACCTAACTCATACCCAATGTCGAAGCCGCCGCCTGCTTCCCGCGCGCGGTAAAGCGCCAGTATGCGCGATCGCCGGTAGAAATCAAGCGGACTGCTCCGCAGAACGATGCGCGGGGCCATAAACCAGTTAGTTGCAACAGTGAAAGGATGGAAATACTCGCTTCCGAGCGCGTAAGTTGACCCGAAAACTATGTCGTTCCGCCATTCCGAGCGAAAGCTTCCGAGGTTAACGGCAGTGAGCCGGGCGGCGAAGGCAAAGCGCGTGTTCCGGTAATCGGAGCCGTCCAGAAGAATGGCCGGTTGAAAAATAGGCGGTCGATTGGTGGAAGGACGCACATAGATGGTGAGACCAGGCTGGTCGTTGCGTTCAGCAAGCTGGTAAGCCATGTAGGCAAAAGCGCGGGCGCCCATCACTTTGCTGATCTGCGCTTCCACGTCATCGGCATCCACCGGCTTTCCAATCTGACTGTTGAAGTAAGAGCGCACCTGTTCCGCTTCGCTTCCGTCAATGCCGCGGATATCCACAAATTGCACAACCGGAAGCCTGGTTTTCCGCTTAGATTGGCGAGCCTGTAGAAACTCCGCCCAGGCTTCCTCATCGAGCGAGAATCGGGAAAGAACCGCGCGGCGCTTTTCCCCGCCTTCCAATCCTTTGGCAATAATTTCCTTGTATTTGCTGAACGTCAGAACGTCAAACTCAGGATTATTAAGATCGATCGATACAACCAGGTCTGCCGCTTCCATGTTGTGCCGTTCGTTGGCGACAGTGACCGCGCTTAACGACCGGCCCAGAACATCAATCGCGCTTTGCGGTTTTTTGGGATCGAATGACGCTGTGGCCAGGTAAACCGCGATGACGATATCGGCCCCCATCGACTTCACAACATCCACCGGCAAGTTGTTTAAGAAACCGCCATCCACAAACTCGTGGCTGCCGTCGAACACCGGTTCAAAAAGAGCCGGAATCGACATGGTAGAGCGCAGGGCTTCGCCAAAAGAACCTTTGGCAAAGACATAAGATTTGGCAGTGACAAGATCAGCCGCCACGCAGCGAAAAGGCGTCGGCAGGTCGTCAAAGCTTTTCATTGAACCATAGGGCAACGCGATCTCACTCAGCAGGAGGTTCAGTCCTTCGCCGGAATTTAATCCGGCAGGCAGAACCAAACGATGCCGCAGACCGAGCAGGGTGTCATTGCCGAGATCATGCAAATCCTGTTTGCGGCGGAACGATAATTTCCGGTAGTCCGGTTCACCGCCTACGAGCCTGTCCCAATTCAAACCATCTACGCGCTGTTCCATCTCAGGGCCGCTCATGCCGGATGCATAGAAGCCAGCCACCAGGCCGCCCATGCTGGTTCCCGCCACATAATCAATCGGAATGTGATGCTGTTCAAACCACTCAATGAGCCCCACGTGAGCTAGGCCAAGCGCGCCGCCGCCTTCGAGGGCCAATCCGATTTTCGGGCGGCGCTTACCTGGTTGAACAGAAGTTTGGGCGGGCAGGCAGGACGTAAAGAATAGCAGGATGCTTAGGGCGACGATGACGGTTCGAGTGATCATGATTCGATATGATTCTGCGTGGTTGGTGTTCAGTGATGATGAATCATTGCGCAAAGCCCGCGCGCCCGGCGCGTATGCGGCGCGAAAAATCAGAATCGCCCTCACCTGCTTGCGCTTGGCGGTTGATCAAAGCCTGCTGCTTCAATTGCAAAAAAGGTAAGCCATCGGTTGCCAGATCGCCCAATTGGTATAGCATTTCATCTCCTTTACCGTTTAACACTGTACGCCAATCCCAAGCTGATAAGCTTCCCACTTTGGCGCGGGCCAGGTAAGACGTTACATTGCTGGTGCAGTTCGATGTTAAAGCGTTATACCATTGCGGCTGCTTTTGAACCTTGTTCATCCAGGAAGCGTATTGCAGAAACAGATTGCGCGCATCTTCCGGTTTTAACAGCGTGTGATAAAGGTATACGTTTTCACCCTGGCGGTAATTGGTGCGGACCCGCACCACGTCTTGTTCTTCGGCAGCCAGATAGATTAATTGATATTGCCGAAAGAATCCTTTAACGGCGGAATACTCCTGGTTCACCGTTTTTCTGGCTTCAATCGACATGGCAAGGTAAGTATCGTCCGCAAAATGGAAGCTTACAATCGCGTGGGCGATCCATTGCGAACCCCAATAGGTCAGGAACAGGTCTACTCCGCGCAGTTGGGAAAGATCGAAGATTTTTGTTTCCCATTCCGGCTGGTAATGGGTTTCCGTGAAGTATCGACAGTTGCGGATATTATGCACTATGACAAGATTGCCGGAGACTTCAGCCAGCGGCAGTCTTGACACATCGGGCTGCCAATTGAGTTTGGTTGACGGCGCGAGGCTGAACCACCAAGCGAGAACCGCAAGTACGCTTGCCGCCCAGATCACAAGGCGTTTGTTTTTATTGTTTGCACGCCACAAGCTTCCGGTTAAAAGTAGCGTAAAGAGAATTGCACCTGCTACGCGGCCCGGCAACGGCAAACGCAGATCGAAATACAAAGCGGCGATAGCCCATACAGTGAATGGCGCAGCGGCGATGAACAGCAGCCCTTGAGAGAAACGGTAAACCAGCCGGCGAAAGTTAATAAGCTGCGGCAGTGATGCTCCTTGGTTGAGGATTTTCGGCTTTTATGAATGATAACTGGCGTGAATCAAGCGGAGATCGCTTGCCGACTCGGTATCACTTATAAGGAGTTTCGCATTGCAAAAGACGAAGCGATCAAACCCTTACTTGGTGAAGCTGCCTTTTTTATTTTGATTCTGTCCTCGCGCATCACTTTCTTGAAGCTCTGCATCATGTATGCTTTTCCTTCCGGCGTATGGCGCCAGTCAAATTCTTCGGTGACGAATCTTTTTGTTGCGTTCGGCGTAAATAATCGCCAGAAAGCGGTTTTTGCGGTGATGCCGAGCGCGAGCGTGCGCTTCCCGCCCTGGCTAAGTACAGACAAACTTAGTATCTACAGTAATTAATTTCAAGCAAAAAGCAGGGTTAGAAGATTCCCTAGTCAATTGCTGAGGGTAGGGGTGTTGACTTCAAAAAAACAAGTCAGACAATTCTCCCTGAGAAGTGGTGCTTAGCGCTGAACACAAGTATGAACGATTGAGTTTTTACCAAGGGGAGTTAATAGAAAATGCAAAGCCGGATCATTTATTGCGGCACAATGTTTTTGCTCAACTGGGTGATGTTGGCAGAAGTAAAGGAAGCTGTTCCTCAGTTCAAAGATTATCCTGTTCAGCAGATTTATCGAGGTCGGCCTGCTCTTCCGGTGTTGAGTAATAAAGGCCAGCGATTGTTTCGCACGAGGATTCGTCAAGGCGCGAAAATGCCGGTAGAATTTGCGGGCTATTATACCGTTCCCAATTGGGGATGCGGCACTTCCTGCGATTCCTTTGTGATTGTTGATTCCCGTTCCGGCAAAGTGTATGATCCACCTTTTTCCGTAGTAGGCGGGTTGTCAAGTTCGTGGCTGGAACAGCATGTTGATCAATCGCCGGAGAGAGTGGAATTTCATCCAAACAGCCGTTTGCTCAAGATCAATGGATGTCCGGAAGATCGGAACTGCGGTTTTTATGATTACGTGATGAAAGACGGCAAGGGGCTGGAACTCATTCGTAAGGAACTGCTGCCGAAAGAGTTTCAACGTGAACCGGAGGTTAACCAGTAAGTCGTTTTCTCTTTATGAAAGCCAGCCAGGTAGACAGTCTCATCCCCTTAGGAGACTATCTACCTGGCATGAACACCAAAATCATGCGCTGACTAGCATTTGGCGTTTCTGCTTTAACTGAACTTTCCAGCGGAGGATTTTGTGCCGCACACGTCTTAGCGCCCGGTTGCGAGCCGCCGGCCAGAGCAGCTTCGCGTATTCCTCGCGCTGGAACCGGGAAAGCGCTTTTTCCAGGCCGCCGGGCGGCAGGGAGCCACGGTTATTCAGAACAGACGCGAGGTAACGCCGACGGTCGAGCACCGGGTGAATAAAAGCGTCGCCATTGCCTGGCCGCAGATCATCTTCCATAGTCGGAGGGAACCAGTCAGAACGGGAAACATCGCCAAAATCGGCCAGCGATAGATAGTTCATGCCTGCGCGCGCGATCTCGCTCGGCACAAACACTTCACTGCTCGGCCAATCGTGAAGAAGCGGGTCTGCTTGCATGGCAAGCCGCCGCTCGTGCAAAAGTTTCAATCCGCGAGCGGAATGCAAACAAGTGTTGAGCAAAGCGAGCTTGACCTCGTTTGGAGGATAAACGTCGCGCTGATAGGCCATCCAATGCCATTTGTGGAAGGGCTGTTTAATCGGCAGCGCAATCAGATCAGCGCCTTTTGCCGCCGCCCGAGCCACAAACTGTTCCAGCGAGCATTGCAGAACGCAGTCATATTCAACGAACAGGTAATAATCGTAATCCGGCTGTTGTTCCAGAAATTGATAATGAGCGTAATCCGGATTCCACCACAACACGCCGCCCAGTCCAAAGCGCGGAGGCAGACCGGCGGCGGCCAGATCGGCGCAGGTAAAACGGATTACGCGCTCGAATGGAACCGGCCCGACCGAGCCGTTGGTTTCATCAATCTGAACATAAAAATCCAGCGCGCCGGCAGCTTCAGCCAGTCGCCGCGCTTGACGTTCAACGAAACCATCCCAGGCGTAAGTTTTGAAAACAACCGCGCAGCGAGGCGCAGATGAAGCCATATGTTATCTTTCCTCCAGAATTAATTGCGGCGAGAGATGCGATTCACGGCGGACTTGCGCCAGCCGGTGCCCCAAGGTAGCGCTGGGAGCCGTTACCAGACGGTCGAAGGCAGCAGCAAGGGCAATGGAAACCGGCACTACAATCGCAATTAGTACCAGCAAAGGCAATGTTCCATGAGTGGCGATTGTGAGCGCCAGAATCACAGGAACGTGAACTAAGTAGAGGCTGAACGAGATTCTGCCAAGATAGCGCGGCATTCTTGTCAAGAGCACCGTCTCGATTCTGCCCGGAGCCAGCGCGGCGCCCAGGATCAGAATTGATCCAGCCGCCACCATGCACTCCTGGACGGCATGCCATTGAGACCAGTGGCCCTGAAAAATCAGTAGACCAGCGCCCAGAGCCGCGAAGCTTAACCAAGCTCCAGCGCGCGCAAAGAAGAAGCGAATCTGGCTAAGCCGGAACGCGAGCATGCTGCCCACCACAAAGAAACAAGAATAATAAGTAGTCCATTGCAGCTCAAAAGCGAGCCGTTGAGCGACGCTCGGGTGTCCGCTTAATGCCAGCAAGTCACCTATCCGGCTGATGTTTCCGGAAAGCAGTTGCATACTCACGATAACGGTCAGCAGGCCGGCCAGGAGACACAATGCGCCGCGCACTCCCCAGCGGTACATAGGCAGAATGAGCAACGGGAAAAGAAGCGACACTCTGATTTCCCAAATCAAGGTGTGGGTGACTCCGTTGATCGTAGCGTGATGCCCGATCAGGGCGAGGTGATCGAAGATGACGGAAAGGGTAACTGGATTAGTCCAGGTCATCTCATTCACCCACTTACTGGCTCCGCCGACATAGGCAAACTGCAACAAGGCAACATTAAGCAAGCCAGCAACGGCAATTACAACAACGTAAGGAAGGTAAAGCCGGCACAAACGCTTGATGGCGAAATCGCGGTATTTGGGTAGCCGTCCTTCCGCCCAGGGCAGAGCGAGCACAAGCCCGCTCAGCACGTAGAACAGCGTAACCGCTTCATACCCGGACCACACCAGGCGGGCCGGCGTATGAAGAAAAAATGACGAGCCTGTTCCGGCCGCGTCAGTTTTCCACTGCGAGAAGAAAAAATCACTGTAAACCGCCCGCGTCAGAAAGCAGTGATGAATTAATACGATGAACGCGGCAATGCCTCGCACCGAGTCCAGAGTTTCGATCCGGCCGGTTTTAGATGGCAATTCCGCCTCCTGCGGGGTTCATGACTCCAGGAACCAGCGGTATCTGCTGTTCGCCGAGCGACGGTCTGCGTTGCCGTGTCCCCTGCATGATGGTAGTGCCGAGTACGGCGTGAAGAGCGGCAATCACTTCGTCCACTTCCTCATAAGTCATCGCATCGAACAAAGGCAGGCTGATCATTCTGGCGGAAACATTGTCGGCAACGGGCATCGGCTCCGCCACGCAAGTTTTCTGGAAGTATGGCTGTTCAAATAAGTGCGGGCTGAAGTAAGCTCCCGTCACAATTCCCCGATCCGCCAACTCCGCCCGGATGGCTGTTCTGCGCTCGCCCAAGCCGACCGGCAACAAGGCCGGCACAAACTGATGCGCTTGCATGCCCGGCGCTTTCGATTGAAATTCCAATTGCGGCAATGCGCGGCGGTAACGATTGAACAACGCAAGCCTGTGATTCAGAATCTGGTCGTAATCCATTAAGCGCAGCCGACCCTGCAACGCACACAATTCACTGATTTTGGCGTTTAAGCCGGGCATAGTCGCCGTGCGCGGCTCGCCAAAGCCGAAGTTGCACATCGTGCGAAGCCGGGCAATACGATCCGGATCCGCGCTGTAAATCATGCCGGCTTCTCCGACGGAGAAAGACTTGGTGGCGTGCATAGAATACACGACGCTTCCGTTGAAGCCGCTGCCGAACCCGCGTCCAAACATGTCAAATGTGCCAAGCGAGGCGGCAGCGTCCACAACAGTCGGCACGCCGAACTGGGCGGCAAATTTCTTGTAGCGCTCCAGATCAATCGGATAGCCAAAGGTCGCGTAGGGCATCACCACTGCAATCTTGCCCGCGTAACGCTCCAACATCTCCGCTTCGGCAGCGCCATCAGCCGCCCAATTCTGGGGGTCGATGTCGCACAAGAGCGGCGTCAGGCCGCACCAGATCGCTGCATGAGCCGCTGCCGCAAAGGTGAAGCTCGGCATCAGCGCAAACTGTCCCGGAGTAACATCGCCAACCGCATCTTTGATCGCCAGCATCAGGCCGATGGTTGCATTGCAAACTGTCAGGCAAGCGCCTTCGCCGCCAAAAAAACGCGACAATAGTTCTTGTTCGAACCGGGTATTAACCGGGCCGAAATTACTGAAAACGCCACTCTGCTCCAGCGCTTGCAGTTCCGGCACTGCCAGAGAAAGCTGCGGCGGGGCGGGGCGAACTAAAGGGATATTCATAATTCAAACTCCTGAGTAGCGTTAATTTGCTTCCAAGCCTGCCAGTGCGGAGTGTTCCATTCCTCCAAGGCAGGCATTTCAAAGGGATCATTTTCTTCAAAGCACGAAGCTAAAACAGCATCCACAATCAAGCCGCCGACATCGCTTTGCCAGAGCCAAAGGCCATTAGCCTGCCCCCGGAAACTTGGCTCGCCGCCCAGCTTTCCATTCGGAATAAAACCCGCAGCCAGGCCGATTGCAAACAAATGAGGAAGCGCATGGCCGTTTACGTCCAGCACCCGGCATTGATCATCGATCAGCCGCGCTTGCGGACCTGTTTCAGAGAACAACGGCACCGGTTTGCCTGCTTCATCGAAAACCGGCAGCGCATGAGGTCGATAGCCGAGCGCAGCGATCACGAGATCCGCCTCGTCCAACAGCTTCAAGGAAGCCGCATTGTCCGGGCCAAGGCGATGCAGGTGCAAGCGAGGCTCAGGCGACCGGCCCCCGATACCGCGCGCTTGCATGATTAGTTCCCGTGAATCCAGCCTGAAGCCGCTTAAGCGAAAAACACGTCCGCTGACCGGGCAGATGTCGTCGGGCCCGAATTCCGTGTACCCGTCCGCCAGGGCTGCTTCCACGCTGGGGTAGTAAATTCGCAACTCGCGCCGGTGCAGGATGGTAACCCCGCCCGCGCCAAACGTAACCCCAGGCATGCGGTTCAGAAACGCGTAGGCCAGAGCGGCCGCGCTGGTAGAGCCGCCAATGATAGCAATGCGCGGAGGCCGGCCAAGCTTCGCAAAGCGCTCCGTCAGCTCAGCGAAACCCGAATTACTTATCACGTCGCCGGATTGCAGCAGTTTTTCGCCATATCGCTCAACCAGGTTGACGCCAGCCACGGTTTCTTTCCGCAGGCGTTCCAGCGGTTGGGAAGCGCCGGTGGCAAGCACTACATTTTTGGAGTCAATGATGCGCTCGCGTCCGGTTTCAACATCTTTGATGCGCGTAAGCCAACCGGTTGCGGTGCGCTGCGTGGAGATGGCCCGATATCCTTTCAAAACACGGCCGTTAGGCGAGGCCGCAATCACTTGATTCATCGCTTGCCCGACCAAGGCCAGAAACTCGCCAGCGCGGCGCAACGGCACAGTGCCGTCTCCCACTGCCAGGAGTTCCTTGGTGAGCGGATGACTTCGCAATGCCGCCAGTTCGCTGTCCGGCGGCCCGGCCAGGCAGTCCGCAAAGGTGAAACCAGTGCTATCAGAGTTGATGCACCAGCGGCCCAGGTTTCCTTCCCCCACAGCCCCCGATTGTTCTACTACCGTGACACCTTCTTTTAATAGAGCAGCGAGACGCCCGCGTCGATGAGCCGCGAGTAAAGGCGCAAGTCCGCCCGGACCTCCGCCGATTATGCATAATGCTGTACGATCAAAGCTCAAGGTCACCTACTTTTGCGCGGCCCGGAAAGCAGGCAACGCCCTTCAAAATTTAAAACTTGGATAATCTGCATACGCTTAGATAAATGTGTTTTGATTCACTTATCGGCTACAAATGCGAGATCCTGTACAGAAGTTTAAACCCCGGTTTTCTCACAAAACAACGGCTTAAGAGGTACTGACGGTATCACTAGTAGTACGGCAGTGACTAACCGCGCAACAGCAAAGTCTCTTAAGTGTGGCGGATGAGTTTTACCCAGGAATAGGGTGCTCAGTTACGGTGATCTGCCAGTGTCGGGAGGGATGCAGATAGCAGCAGGGCGCGATATTCAGTGATGACTGAACGCGGAATTTCCGATAGCGATGTTAAGCTCTCCGCGTTAGCCACAAAGAACGAAAACGGCCAGAATTGGCTGTAACCGGGGATGGAACAGCAGGTACGGGTATTGTCAACTTGCGCTGTAGCGATGCCGTACGGGCCTGTGTGAGAGCCGATGGCGTGAGCAGCGGCGTGGAACACTGGCCTCAATCGCTGTTAGGCTGCGGTGATTTTACGCCCAACCTGGAATCGTTGCTCTCATTCTGCCTGGTATTGAGCAGCGGAGAGCAAATGTCGCTTGGGCCGGAAATGAGGAGCGAGGAGATCGTGGACTTCGAGAAATCGTTGTGCCTGTTCCGGTGATTTAAAACGGCGCAGGCGGCGCTCACGCAGTCGAGTCGGCTGGTGCGAGTTTTCCGCCCGGTTATTGAGATAACGGTTCCGGCGATGAACGACGCGCGGCAGGAGGACTTTCTTCGCGGCTCCATAGCTACGCAGTTTGTCCGTGATGATCACGCGAGGCTTCCGCTTCGTCGTAGGCAATAGTTTCCGAAAGAACAAGATTGCTGCGCGGCAATCCCGCTTGGGCTGGACCAGAATGTCAATCACTGCGCCCTGCTGATCCACCGCCCGTCAAAGGTCATGTTGCACTCCGTTGATTTTCAGAAACACTTCATCCAGAAACCATTTGTCACCGAGCTTGGATTGTTTTCGTTTCAGTTGGGCGGCGTAAGACGGACCGGATTTGTCACACCAGTTCCGGACGGTTTCGTAGCTCCACAAAACACCCCGGAACGCCATCATCAGTTCCACATTACGCAGGTTCACAGCAAAGTTGAAGTACAGCCAAACACACTGCGAAATGATCTTTTCCGGGAAACGGTAGCCGCGATCCGGATTGACTGACACTCCTTCAGCATCTCATCTGTTCGACTTGACAATACCGTTTTGAGGTCTCGCGAGAATGACAGTAGGGACAGCTTATCGGTGGCATTCAGCCATTCAGGATACCAGCCGATTTGCCGGATTCCATTCCGTGACGCCAGTTCTGACAGTTTCCTCGAAACCAGCTTCTTACATATTCTTCTAGGCTTTGCAATGAAATTTAATCTCCAGCAGCAACCGACTGTGAACGAAACCTTTTATCTGGTGTGAGCGGATGATTACCTTTGGAATATGAAGCAGGCATGGCGCTCACAAGACCAGCCGTTGCGAGGCGGTCTAAATATATACGCATGCGCATGGAATTGTCGGCATCTGCTTTCTCAAGCAATTCTTTAACTGTTTTTTCCGTGTTTCGCGCTTCCTTCAATAGTCGATAGATGCTGGCATCAAGCTGCATGCACTTTTCGTCGCCAACAATCCAGTACTTCTCCGAATCTCTGCCGAGAACGCCCACTTCCGTTTCGAATCGCAGTAATTCTTTGAAAGTGGGTTCAATATGAGATTTGATCAAAGCAAATTTGTGATTAATCCGCGCTTTTCTGTTTGCAAGCATTCTACTGATATTAAAAGGAAAACTTGTGATTTGACCTTTCACCTCAAGGCTAAAAGTGGATGGATCATCTGGAAGGCTCGACTGCTCAGTTGTATTTAGAGCTGGCAATGGATTATCTTTGAAAAATTTTCTTCCATATCTGTCGTAGTAAACCATTGAATGGAGCGTGTCGGTGCCGCCTGTCCAAGGGCGCCCAAGAACACTGGGAAAAATTCCAAGGTCATCATTGAAGGATGCGTCGCAATCTTCCAGCAGAAAATCACCATGCACTGATCCACCATCGTCCTGGTAGGCCAGTGCGCGAGTCACATCCAGATCTTGGGTTTCAATAATTTTAATTCCAAACTTTTCGGGATTTCGCGCCACAATAGCTGTACCGGTTAGAACAAATGTGCCAATTCCTCCTGTGGCCCAGTTCCCTTGATTGATGTTGACAAATTCAAATGTGGCCTTCTTTTCCACTTCCGTTTCAGTCGGGAACCCGTGAAAAGCCATCAACTGCACAGCGATGCCGGCAGCACTGAAGTTTTCCATCGTTTTGGCCATGTACTGAACGTTGGTACCTTTATCAATCAGGTCAAGAATGCGCTGATTTCCCGATTCCATACCGAACGATACGCATACGCAACCGGCTTTGGCCATCTTCACGCAACGCTCCGGCATAAATATTTTTTCCATGCGAAGCTCGGCACTCCAGCGAATATCCAGACCGGCATCGATGATGGCATCGGAAAGCCGCTCTAAATAACCAGGAGCCATCACATCAACGGCGAAGTACACGAATTTAATTTTTTGGCTCTCGGTGAGAAACTTCAAATCCGCGATAACTTGATCGATTTTACGCTCCCGCCAGGGAGATGTCGGACTATCCGTATTTAGGCCGTAGTCGCAAAATGTGCATCGGTTCCAATAACAGCCGCGAGTAGGAGAATAGTTAACACCGCGATTCGGAGACAGATAAAGCTCCCAGGGAAAGGAGTAAACAGGGGTACCGAGCGCCGGCACTTTTTCATAATGAATGTTTACAGGCAGCCGAACTTGGCCGGTGCTGGGATTATAGGTTATTGTGTTTGGCGCATCGGCAATAAGTTGGCGGTCTCCTCCTGATTTCGCAATTTCAACAATTGCGCTTTCGCCTTCACCGACCACAACCGCATCACAGATGTTGAAGAAGCGTTTCATCTGTGATTTGTCTTTCATGTACTTGTAATACTGACTGATAGCCGTGCCGCCCAGCAAAATAATTTTTTCAGGCCAGAGACTTTTAAAAGCATGAGCAAGCCAGACTGAGTAAATGATCTGGTGATCGTAAACGATGCTGATGCCGAGAACGTCACTTTCAATTAAGCAAGTATCGATTGAAAGCTGCTCTTGAAAAAATTTCACTACGGGATAGGAAACCCGTTCGGCCAATTCAAGGTTAAACAAATCATTCAAGTTATAGATTGAGAATGTTCCTCTTGAGAAATGTTTGATGTTGCCAATTCCTGCAGGATAGGAGAGTGCGCCCAAAAAACGAAAATAGCGCTCAATTAAGTGCACATGCTGTAAATAGGCTGGGTAATCAAGAAAACTATCCGTTGACCGTAAAGCCGCCGCCGCAGTGGCTAATTCTCCAGGTTCGCATCTTGGGCTTGACCATAAACCAAGAAATTCCTCCTGTTCCTGCAGAGTAAGCTGTGGTTGCGCATTAAAAACAGTAATCCGGCGGTCTGCTTCCCGATGAAAAGCTTCGACCGTGGATTTTTGTAAACACCAATCCACGAATTCAATATTGATATCTCGTGTTGAAATATCGGAAAATCCAGAAGACTGCAGATGACCTTTCAGATAGGCCGTAGCATGATACGGCATTGTTGGATCGTCCAGTGGCGGATGCATCAAAGTCATTCTCATAATGCGCTTACGATTACTCCTTCATACTATTGGCCGCAAAATCAGCGGACCGCGACATTTCGGCTTCAGATCCGAGAAATCTGACAAACAATTACCCGTTTTCTCTAAGGCGTTTTAATATATCATCAAAACGAGTCGCAGCGATAGAGATTTCATCTAGAGACGAGTCATTCAATTCATCCTGGTTATTATCTTGGGGCGCTTTGCCGTAGCCCAGTTGCGCCGTTGTTTGTCGCAGTCGGTCTGCTAAGTAGGCTGCAATGGCAAAGTAAAAGTTAGCAGCAAAAGCGCGGTCCTCGTCAAGGTGTTTGTGCAGCGCGTCTCTTGATATAGCAAGCACATGCGAATCCGTCACTGCCTGAACCGAAGCTGACGGCGGACGAGGATCAATAAATGAAATTTCGCCAACAATTTCCCCGGAGGCGAGTTTTGCTATGCCGACCGGATTGCCGCTCCGTAATCCCAAGCTCACCCGCAGGGTCCCATCCAGCAGAATATAAAGAGCGTCCAGGGGAACGCCTTCTTCTACGAGCAGCGTATCTGCGGCAACATAACGGCGATGCCCGTGATTGACGATCCAATCCAGATCGGAATCCTCAAGTCTTCCCAGCATCGCTAAGACTTTTCTCATTTAACATCCTCGTTACACGCGCAAAATATTCCATCTTGGCCGTACGGCAAACTTTGCGCGAACTTATCAAACTAACCCGTTGTATCGGTTCCGCAGCACCTGCAAAGCTTCCGGTGCTGCCAATTCTTCTAGCGTAAGAGTTGACAGCGCAAATAATAGCGCAGCCTTATGCGGAGCGCCCGCCGGCAGAACATCTGAAAAAGCCTCTAAATTGAAAGCTGCTGCATTCACCAGAGCCATCAATATCTGGGTCGCCGCCGATGAGAGGAGAGGATTATTCAGGTAATATTCAAAACGCCCGTTCAGGCGATAGTTGGGGTATGGATCAAATCCAAGAAAGCATAACAAAAAGCTGGCATTTACCCGTCCGAATGCCGCGTGTAAACCACAAAAGTCTGCTATCAATTCGTCCAGCAGGTTGTTGCGCATAGAGCCAAATACTCTACGGGTGAAGTAATGCGTCGCTTCGTGTTCAAGGCGGATTGTAAGTGATAAAGCAAGCCAGTCCGCTCGATCTAACTGCAGCGATGAATGGTGAACTCCGCTATACGGCCCTGTAGCAGCTAAAACAAAACGATCCTGGTAGAGATGTTTGTGTTTTTTGAGTTCGTTGAAATCACAAACCTGCTTGCCGGTTGCGTTTTGGTGGATCAATTTCTCCTTTAACAGGGTGACTCGATGCCAGTTGTTATAACCGGATACCATCATTGCGCCGATGGAATCTGGTAACGTTACGGGTTCATTGTGTTTGGTTAGTGCCTGTACCAGGGACACAAAATCTCGCCGGTACTCGCAAATAATGACAGGTAATCGTCCACATGCTGTTTCGTAGAGCATTACATGGCAAAGCTCAGGAGCGCATAAGACTAAACCTGTCGCTTCCGGCACGGCTTCCGTTGCTGCTCCTTGTCTCACTGCCGCAAGATACCCCGGCTCAGAACTAATATTCGCTTTGATAGGAAAGCGTAGTTGCGGCAGGTAGGGCGCAAGAGCCAAAATCGTGCCGCTCGTTCTTACCTGATCTGCATATTGCTGCCAAATAGGAACGAACTCCTCATCCTGGTTGGGATAGTCCGTCCATCTGACGTTGTTTTGCGTGAACCGCGACTCGTTGTAAACGAGCAGTTCTTCAGTAACAGCCTCATTCGCGCCAAAAGATTTGAGCACACGAGTTCTAAGAAAGTTTTGGCTATCTGTGACGGTTCTCATACAAGCTGCCTAGCGGCCAGTTTCGAAAAAAGTCCTTTCTCCTGCATGAGTTGGTCGTAGGTTCCGGACTGCACAATTGATCCGCGATCCATGACAAAAATTTTATCTGCTTTCACAATAGTGCTCAATCGGTGAGCAATGACGATGCGTGTTGACCGGAGGTTTTCAAGGCTGTTGCTGACCACCAATTGCGTGCGATTGTCGAGCGCGCTGGTCGCCTCATCAAAAAGAATAATGCGTGGTTTATTCACCAGTGCCCTGGCAATGAGAAGCCGCTGGCGTTGGCCCCCGGAAAGTCCGCCGCCGCCTTCGGAGATCATCGTGTACATGCCCATGGGCATCTGCTTAATATCTTCTTCAAAACCCGCCGAGCGCGCTGCCTCCCACGCATCTTGAACGGTAAGCGAATGAGAGCCGATAATATTTGTCACTAAATCGCCACTCGCAATCCGGCTGTTCTGAAGAACTACTCCCAATTGCCGTCGTACTGCCTGTACGTCCACGCTGGTTAAATCCTGGCCGTCATAATACACCGCGCCTATTTCAGGATGTTCAAAGCCCAGCAAGAGCCGGAACAAGGTGGATTTACCGCATCCTGAAGGGCCTACAAAAGCGACAAATTCTCCAGGCTCGATACGGAAAAAGATTCCACGAAGCACGGCTGGTCCGTCTGGCTTATAACGGAAGGTTAAATTGTTTACCTCAATCGCTCCGGCGAGATCCGTGGGTGTGCTCTTGATTGCATCCACTTCCGGCAGTGTGTGTAATATGGGCCGGGCACGCTCGTAGAGCGGCAGTGCCTTCAAAATCAAGAGCGATGAAGCGGTTAACTGCATTGAGGAAGAAAGAAATTGAGTGAAGGCCATGAGAAATGCCAGAAAATCTCCGGAACGGAACGGTGGCAGCGTCAGGTCGGCCATCAGCATAGCCCCGCACCTAAAAAGAACGGCATAACAAACAACCGGAAAAACAGAATCGAAAACGGCTAAAACGTTAGCAATGCTCCTTGATCGAATCTCAAGGTTTCGTTGCGCTGAAAACAAATGAGCCCAGGCCGCAAAAGCGCGCACGTCTGCTCCGGCAACCCGTAATTTCGATATTCCATGAATAAACTGCGCCACAATGCCCGTTGTTCGTCCTTTAAGAGAAAAGATGACGCGCACATAACGGATTTGAAAATATCCACCGGTTGCTGATACGAGCAAGGAGGCCAGCACCAAGGCCGTAGCAACCAACGCAAGCCGCCAGTTGTAATAAAACAATAAGCCAAAACTGAAAACCGAGAATACTCCGCTGAGCATGGAACTGAGCACCGGTCCAGTAACCGTTCTGCGAATGTAGGCAATGCCGAGACTCCTCATGGCCAGATCGCCTGAACTGTAATTGCGAAAAAACGGAATCGGCAAATTCAGAAGACGATCCCATACGGCTGCTTGGACTGCGGCGTCCATTTTGCCTTCCAAACGCAGTACGGCAAAATTTCTTGCTAGGTTCAGGGTGGCAGCGGTAAGAACAATCACCAATAGAAAAACTGATGTTTGAATGAGCGAGGTTCTTTCAGAAGCTGGTATATAGGAATTAAATATAATTGCTGTCGCAAATGGAATGGCAATCGCCAGTAATCCCGCTACCAGGCTGGTCCAAAGAACAGTTCTGATTTCACCGCCACACCCTGACAATCCAAACTTGATTAATTGAACAAATGTTATTTTGGATGCTGGAAATGGTTTGTAGAACATCCAGGCTAACGGATTCAGGGTAGAAGCTGCTTCCTCATCAATGTTGGTGCTGGTCCGGTCGGCAGGATCAAACATCTCATAGCTGTCTGCCGATGTCGGCAGTAAAGCCAGAGGACGATTATCTTTGTCGCGGTAAGCCACCAGAGGACCGCCATCGTCCCGCCACCAATCGCCTTTCAACGTAATTCTACGAAGACGGATGCCCGAAGCGCGCGCGATTTGTACCACCGGATCGGAAAAAGATCGGCCCTGCAGCATATCTGGATGAGGCTTAATTTTGATACCAAGCCGCAAGCCGACAGCTTGGCAGACCGCGAATAAAGGATCAGAATATACTTCATCAGCAGTTCTCGGCTCCGTTAAAGAGGGCTCAAGCGTGTCGGCCAGTGTTTCCAGCGAACGAGCCATTAACAGATCGTCATTATCCCCGCGTATTTTGATTCTTAAACGTTCCTTTGCATAAATCTGTTCGCGGTTTATAAGCGAACTTTGCAGGGCTGCGCGGTGGAAGCGTCGGAGCGATTCCAGTTCATGATCAATAGCCAGTACTGATTGAGTGGTGAGACCTGAAAGCGCACTTCGCGGTGCAGCTTCCAGCCAGCAAGCTTTTGTGATGGGAAAAAACTGTTTGCCGTCGATCTTTTCCAATGCGCGATTGCCTTGAAACCAGGATTCCCCTTTTCCGTGTTGAACCCAAAGCAGGCCGTCATTTGGAATCACTGCGCGCGTGTCTAAGGGCATAGCGTATGTTTTGCCCGGTTGTATGGAGATTGATTTGACGGAAACGGATACGCTGCTAACCGCCAGCGCTAAGTTATTTACCCAATCCCCCAACCACTGCCGAGCGTCGGCGTTCTCGTATGCAAGCATCGCCAGAAACTCCGAATAAGGAATTTGAAGCGTGTCGGTAGATAATGACAATCGGGCGACGACGTTAGTTTCGTTTCCAATCGGAAATCCTAGTCCGAACATCGCGCTTCCGGTCGCCACCCGCAGCAAAAATTGCCGCGCGCCGGCCTCGCCTCCGGGCAGGATTCTTTCCAGGAAAATGTCGACCTCTCCAGAGCGTACAAGCCAAACGTCACGGCAGTCTTCTAGGCTGAAAGATCGCTGAAATGCTGCAGATTGGTTGCGACTTCGAACCTGAGAAGAAGTGGACATATAATTCAGGCTGCCTGTACTAACCGAGCGTATGGCCCTTCAACCGAGATTAGTTCATCGTGCGTGCCGCGCTGAACCACTGATCCGCGATCCAGAACCAGGATCTGATCGCTATCACGGATAGTGCTCAGCCGGTGCGCCACAATCAAGCAGGTGCAGCCGCGTCGGCGAATATTGTCTTCTATAGTTTTCTCAATGTAAGGGTCCAGCGCGCTTGTGGCTTCATCAAGCACCAGAATTCTAGGATTCCCCACCAAGGCTCGCGCAATTTCAAGCCGCTGGCATTGGCCACCGCTTAAGTTTCTGCCGCCTTCTTCAAGAAGCGAATCATAACCTCCATTTCTGACGCTGATATCGTCATGCACACAGGCGTCCCTAGCAGCTTGGATCAATCTGGGCTCTTCAATCGTGTTATCCAGCGTTGCTAGATTGTGCCGGATAGTTCCTTCAAAAAGAAAAATTTCCTGATCGACGAAACCAATTGAGTCACTTAACCGATCGACGGAAATTTCCGAGCGGGGCTTCCCGTCAAATAAGATCTCTCCCGACCAAGGTTCGTAAAGGCCGCCCACCAGCTTAGCTATGGTTGATTTTCCGCTTCCTGATCCTCCCACAATCGCTACGCGATCACCAGGATTTAGTTTTAGATTGAAGTTCAGTAATAACGGCGGATCTAATCTGCTATAGCCGAAAGTAACATTACGGAGTTCCAGGCTTCCTTCCAGCCTTTCCGGTTTGTCAAGGGCGTCGGCTGGCTCTTGTTGATTTAAGTTACGATCACGTGGGTAGTTCAGTACGTCGTTCAAGCGGTTCATGTCTCCTTCCGCTTCCTGCAGTTTTCCAGCCATTTCGACTAGTCTGTTGACAGGTTCGGTGAAGCTTGTCATGAGTGCTTGATAGGCGACCAGCATACCCATCGTCAACGCTCCATCCATCACTCGTAGGCCGCCAATTCCCAATACAGCAACCGAAATAATTCCAGTTAACAAAGGCGGCATGCAGGACAAGGCCTGAGACGAGACACCCAATTCCTGCTCCGCATTAACGACTTTAGCCTGATATCCGGACCAACGAGCAAAAAAGTCCATTTCGCCGCCCGAAGCTTTCATCGTTTCGATCATTTGCAGGCCGGCCATAGACGTTCCCAGCAGCTTTCCGCTTTCCTGCAGAACCTTGCGATTATTATCCGTGCGTTTACGCGCTACCAGCCGTAACGTGAGGACATTCAACAACATGATCACAGTGCCTATCAACGTGAGAATCACATCGTACTGCAGCATGAAGGCGAAATAAAATCCAACCAGTAAAATGCTGACAAAGTTAGTGGCTAACTCTCCTGACAATAGAGATGCTACTTGATCGTTCAGCTCTACGCGAGCGCCGATCTCTCCGCCAAAACGCTGGGCAAAAAACTCCATAGGAAGATGCAGAACATGCCAAAAAAAGTGGGCCGAAGAACCTAAAGCAATGCGAGTCTCCAATCTCAGCAGTTTTGTTTGCTGCAGATAGGTGAGCGCCCCTTTCACGGCAATAATAGCGGCCATTGCCGCCAACAGCGGGGAAAGAACTTCCTTCTTGCCATCAATCAGAAAAGAGTCAGTGTAAACGCGGGTAAACACCGGAATGATCAAATTAGGAACCGCTAAAAGAAGAGTGGCTGCAATAACGTAAAAAAGTGCGAGCCGGGTATTACTTAACCGGCTGGCAAGGGATTTGAATAAACCATTCCGTTCACCCCCCTTTCTAAAATCCGCTCCCTTTTCAAAGGTAAGCACGACGCCAGTAAAAGATTGATCGAACTCTTCTTCAGAAACAGTTCTCGGTCCGGTAGCCGGATCATTCAAATAAACTTTGTTCCGGCCATAGCCTTCAACTACCACGAAGTGGTTAAAATTCCAGAAAACAATAAAAGGCGGTGTTTGTAACCACACGTACTCAATTTCTTTTTTGTACCCTTTGGCTATCAGCCCGTACTCGCGAGCAGCTTTCAGCATGTTGCTGGCTTTGCTGCCGTCACGGGAAACACCGCAGGCAACACGCAGGCGCTCTAAAGGAACGAATCGTTTGTAGTATCCAAGAATGATTCCGAGCGCGGCAGCGCCGCACTCTACCGCTTCAAGCTGCAAAACAGTGGGAGTCCTGACCCGGCTCATTTTCTTACCGGCTACTGCTAGCGGCGATTGTTCTGGCGATGTAGCAGGAGCTGCCATAGTTAACTTAAGCCAAGCCTATACTTCAAAGACGGCAGCAGCAAAGTGATCGGAGATCTTCGCCGGGTCACGATTCGGACATCGCAAATTGTTCCGCTCGAAATGTGTATAGGTGCTCCACGCGGGGTGGACCATTGGTAACCACTCGGCGTCCCCGGATTCGGCTTCAGCCTCACTCTTAACTCTGTAACAGGCCCGAGATGACTCAAAGCTTGCACCAGCGACTCATTCTCAAAATGACGCATTAAAGCGGCGAGTGTAGCCGGATAATCATATACATAAGCTACTTCGCCAAGCATGAAGCCAAACTCTTCCCGTTTCACCGCCGCCGGTGATATCTGAACTTCCATGCCCGGTTGAGCGTCTTTGGCCTGCTGCGACGGCAGATAGGCCAGCATTTCAAGGGATTCACTGGTCGGCTGAATACTAAGAATGGCATCACCCGCGTTTACCGTTCCGCCTGGATCAACCTTCAATTCAAGCACCTGGCCGGCGTAGGCAGCTACAACATTTTCCGCGAGATCGAGTTCTTTTTGCATTCCTGCCAGTTCGCGCTCCAAAGCGGAAGTCCGCAGCCGCATGTCAGCAGCTTCTTGAGTGGGCTGAGTACGAAGGGTAACTGCCTGCGCTTCCAGTTGCTTATCCTGTGCGTGAAGCGCATCAATGTCGTTTTGAATGCCGACCAGACGCTCTCTGGCTCCAATAGCTGTTTGTTTCGTTATCAGCCCTTTTGCCAACAACTGCTCGGAAACAGGAATCTGCGCGGCGGCCAGTTTCGCTTGTTCTTCCAAAGCCGAAATGCGCAAGTCATTATTGGCTCGTTGTCGGTCTAAGGCCTCAATCTGAATTTTGACTGATTGATTCCGAACTCCCTGCAGTTCACGGTTTTGCTGAAATGATTCAGCAATCTGATCCCGCAATGCTCTCATTTTCGCTACAAGAGCCGGTTGCGCAACGCGCGCCACTATCTGGTTGGGTTTCACCATATCACCGACATTGACCCTCAAATCCAAAACTAAACCCGATCCTCGCGTTACTACATTCAGAACTCCGCCCGTTCGTGCGATTACACCTTGTCCTTCCACTGTGGTCGAAATACTGCCCCAAAAAGCCCAAACAATCGCAATGCCGAGCAATCCGCACAAACCCAGCAGAGCAATCCAATGTCTCGGGGTTGTAACGTGCAAAATCAAGTCAAGCTGCTCGGGCGAGGAGAGCCTGGCTATTGAAACCTGACGGTAGATCCGGGTGTTCATGGCTTTGTGTAGGATTTAGCTGAGAGAGTGCGTTGCGGCAAAGTCAAAAAAAGTTGAGGATCAATCACTTGCACCGGCTTTTCAGGATCAACTATAGCTCCGATCGCAAACCGAAACTGAACCAGCGCCGTCGCATAATTGAGTTCAGCTTGCACTTGATTCAACAGCGCTGTATTTAAACGATCTTCCAATGTAAGTACTTCAACAACTGAAGAGCTTCCTAGGCGATAGCGCTCCCGTTGACTACTTAATGCCGCCATAAAAGCATTCACTGATTCCCGACTGGTTTCAATGCGTTTGACGGCATGGCGGATTGCTTCCACTGAGGTTAAAACTGACGCATCAATGTTGCGTTCAATATCTGCATAGCGCAAATTAGATTGTTGTTCGCTGGCTTTGCTTTGTGTCAGTTGGCCTGCTGCGACATTATTGCCGATGGGAAAACGATAGCTAACTCCTGCAGTCAGATCAATGCCCCGGATGCCAGTGAAAGGCGCAGCCAAATACCGGCTCAAAGCCGTGCCTTCTTTTAATCCGGAATAGCCCAAATTCAAATTCAAGCTCACGTCTGGGAGAATTCTATTTTGAGCCTCGACCACAAAAACGTGAGCTTCTCCTATTCTTTTTCGAGCAGCGATCAGATCAGCCCTTCGTAGTGAAGCTTCCTGCATAAGGGCAGTTAAGCCGGATTGTGAATTATCCGGAATTGTTTGGCCTTGAAAATCCGGCAGACTAGCGGAAGGATCACCGATCGAAACCTGATTTCCTGACAAACCCATATCTATCGCAAGCTGGGTTCGGGCTACGATCACGTCCTGTTCCGCTGAAAGGCGTGCCGAAACGCGGTCCGCTAAGTTTGCTGAAACGTCATTAATATCAGAGCGCGGCACCTGATCCGCTTCAATCAAAGCATTGACGTTTTCAACCAGCGTTCTGCCGCGTTCTTCCGTGCTGGCTGCAATTTCTAGACTTCGTCGCGCTGCTACCAGCGTCCAGTAGCTGGTCATTGCTTTTGTCACTAGTTGCGCGACCAAATGGTTTAGATCATAAATACTTGATTCGACCTCAATGGCACTTGCCCGTTCCTGGGCGCCAACCGCATTGTATCCTCGTCCTCGCAACAAAGGAATTGTCACTAACAAACCCACATGCGACGTGTTCACGCCGGATGCAGCCAACAGATTGTCTGTGTCGCGAGTCAGAAAGAAACTCGGGCTCACGCTGATTCCGTTACGAAACAATTTTGCCGCACCCGCGTCAATAGTCGTCAGATTGATCGCTTGATTGTTTTCTGGAATGCTGAGTGCCTGCTCAGCGGTAATTTGATTCACAAGCGTCAGGGGAGTGTTTGTGCGGCTCTGTGAAGCGTCACTGCTGAGAGCTGTATCGAAAATGCCGGAAGCTTGCTGCAGTATGCCCTTATTTAAAACAACTTCCTGCCGCTGAATATTCAACTGCGGATGACGGACAAGCGTTTGCTCCAGGACGTCAACAATGCTGACGCTGAGAAGTGTATGTACAGGCGAATTTGCTTGCGCGAAGCATATCGTTCCGATTCCACCTTCCATCCACGCTACAGCAGCAAACAAACAGCACCACCATATGCACCGCATAGTTCTACACACCCATGCTTCCTGGTACCCGGGCTTTGCACCGCTCTTTAGACGATACTCAGCTATCCATTGCTGGGAGCAGACTTTCAATATGCTGCATCCTCAAGGGGTATAATTCCTTTAATAAATTAACTAAACTCTCCTCAACAAAGACAGCGTGCTGTTTAGGAAGATAGCCGCTGTGGATTGAACGGCAAAGTACAATTAACTCCGGTTGAACCCCATTTCGAGTAAGAAAATTTTGAAACTCCCTTAGACGATTTTGAATTACCTCTTTTTCAATGGGTTTGTTCGCTGGTTTGGGGTACTGGTCCAAAGTGATATAGTATGACCCGTTGGATTTCACTAAGGACACTCTGCCTCCAGGAGCAATGCGTAGATAATGATATTTATCCGCTTGGAATTTCTTGTAAGCCGACTCGGTAACTTCAATCTGCCATTCTGGCGGCTCGGCGCGTTCGTTCCAGCAGAAATAATCAAGATCGATATCAAGAATTAACGATTGTGAGTCTACTCGATCGCGAGTTGTCAATGGAGCATATTCTATCGTGCGGCTCTCTGGATGTGAATTTGCTGAGGATGCGGCGGTGATCACAAACTCTGTTGCTTCCTGATTTTTAGGCTCAATCCTCATTCGCCGCCAGCCGCCTGCCGATTCAGCATGGTTCGCCCTCATCCACCAGATGCGCGACAAACAACCCTGGTAAGCAGCCGCCCAGATAAAATTGTTTATGTTAAGTTCTTGATAAGTGAAAGCCGCTAAATCCTGAAGGCCGGAGATAGATTCTATTTGTCGGTGTAGGCGGGGAATAGCCATATCGGCATGCTCATCAACGTGCAGTAATGTTCTGGGTTCGCTGGAAAGCCATCCTGCTTGTACACTGTAATTCCAAACATAGAAGGCTTCATGATGTTCTTCAATCAAAACTGTAGGAACCGTTCTATTTTGTGTCGGTCTCATGCAACGTTGACTGCCTTACCGAGTGTCGCTGCGCCAAGCAGTTTCCGGCTTCTAATAGCGGTCTTCACCGAAAGCAGGTAAGGTCTAAGGTGGCGTTCAAGAAAAGTGAGCATTTCGCGGTTATCGAACGATACGTCAAACATATACTTATATCCTGCGGTGTTTCGAATCGAAGCCGCTAATAAAGCTACTCCGCTCGCTTGTTTACGACTCGTTTTGTTTACGTATAGAGCCCCACAGGTGATTGTGTCTGTTGAAACCGGATAAAACAGGCACCATCCAGCTAACTGACCTCGGTGTCTCAATCCGAAACTTCCAGAAATTTGGCAGGCGCTATGAAAATCTTGTAGCGGGTTTAAAGAGTCTGGCAGGAGTCCGGACTCTAACTGCTCTCGGATTGTGTCACGCTCATTAGAACGAAGATTTTGCCAGGGAAACACCTCAAAGGCATTCGGAAGATTTAATTGGACCCACGGAGCTTTTACCATCAGCTCGTGTGTGGTTGAAGCGAACAGCGCGCACGGTTCGGGTTTTGGCCAGTGTTGTTTTCGAAGAAGCGCCCGAAGAGCGTCGGCGCCTCTGTTTTCTGCAATCAAAGTAAACTCCAGCAGCTGAACTCCAGCAAAAATCAATTCTCGCTCTAAATGCATCAACAGAGCCGAACCGATTCCTATCCGGCGTTGGTTATAGGCCACCGAAATGCTCAGCATCTCCGCCGAATCAAACTGCTGTTCTTGCTTTCGGCGTGAAACAGCAAAGCCGGCTAATTCTCCCCCTACAAACGCACCAACCGAAATAACCTGATCTGAAGAAGTATCAAAACGCCGCTGGCGACCTGTATTAATGACCGACGCGTATTTGATAGAATCTTCTGGCGAGAAACGACGAACAAAGTACAAGAACAGCTCCCGTTAATGCAAAGGGCCCTCGTTAATTCCAACATTGGAAGGCCCTTGCGTTCTCAAAAATACCTGATTCCAGAGTTCAATTTGTCGTTTTTTTAGTTCAGTTTCAGTTGATTCTGGAATCACACCTTCCGCGTCCATCCTATGGGTTGTACGCGAATGCTTACAGCGGCTTTATATTGTTGTTGTTGTTTCGCGCACCACCTGCCACCTGTTCTAACTCCGCGTCTGAGAGTTCCTCAACACCAGGCACTGCATCCGGCAGAACTATTGTTTTGTTTGCGCCCGCGTTATCGACAAACTTTACCTTAAACCCAGTCGGCAAAGGATGCTCAGTTACCTGTGCGATGGCCGCCTCAGGATTTTCGAGCGCAAGCGATCGGTACTGCGGATCGGACATCGCGCGCCGTTTAATTTCAGCTTCAACATGTTCAATTTCTTCTTGGGTCCATTCCATCTGTTGTCCTCTTTTTCACTCTGAATACTGCAAAAAACCCATTTGTAAAGACAAAGGTGTCCTAATAAGTCGTTTTGACCTCAAATGTAAACTACCAATTGCGTTTGTTGCAGTGATTTTTTATATCACTGAGCTGCACTTATGTCAATAAATCATTTGCGGTTCTAGAAAAATACTCTTGTGGTTTGGAAGCTGATTTGCGCCGAGTCGCGATGTGTCAATTCGGAAAACAATCTCGCTGAATCCTCGTAAAAGAGAGGTGATTGACAAGTTTGGCGTGATGTGATATTACTATACATCCCATAGGAATATAGGCTATTTAAATTTAGATCTTTTCGCTGCAGAATTTTGTCCGTTTGGTTAACTAATGTGTTTTTCCCTAAAAATAGAAAGGAAATTTTGGAAAAAATGAGCTGGAACGAAGAACAGTTTCGATTGATTGAGCTAGAAATTAAGCGCCGCGCAATGAGTAACTTGGAGTTTCGCGAGTTGGCTCTTACTAATCCTGAAGCAGCTATTGCTGAGCTAATTGATGATCCTCTGCCAGTTGGCTGGAAAATCAACATTGTCGAAAGCGGCGGTGCTAATCTTACTGTCGTGCTGCCCGATCCGGTGCCTGGAATCGACGAACTCTCTGATGCTGAATTAGAACAAGTAGCAGGCGGACGTAATAACAACAATAATAACGTTAAACCGCCCTCAACATCCTAATGCTTAACACCTAAATTAAGCGCAGTTGTGCTTGGGAGGGCGCGCGGCCTAGCAGAAGTACACTATACAAAGGTAACGGGCCCTTCCGATTTGAAGCATCAACACTGAGTGACCCATGACTTTGCAAGACTTCAGCCTTCTGAAACATTCTGTTCGTACCCCGGCTAACCATCTTCTTGGGTATGTCGAGTTAGCTTTTGAAGCAGCAATCCTATCAGATGATCGGGAAGCCGCGATAATTCTTCAGGAACTGGCTGCTGCTGCCAAATCTATTTCAACTCTCCTGGAAAGCAAAATCAAAGTTCTCCAAAACTCTTCACTGAACCCGGCGTTCAGCGTACCTTCCGATGGTTCTTGGCTAACAGCAATTGATGCTGCTATTTCGTTGATAGATGAAGCTTTGTTAAAATCTAGTATTAAGAGATATGAAAGCGATATTAGGAAAGCCCTGCATGCTGCTCAATCACTTCGCGCTTTCGAGGCTCGCCTAACTTGTGTCCGCGATCATACCTTAGCTTCTCAAAATAGTGGTTGAAAGTTCGGGGATCAATCCACCAAGTGAAGTAGCTGAGAGTGCAAACTCTAAGTCGTTCATGCTTTCAGCCGTAAGCTGAGCTATTCTGCGCGCAGTTGTTTACCTGAACTGTTTGCCTGCACTAATCTTTCCACTGTTTCCAATAAATGCGGCAAATCGAGAGGCTTCGTTTCGTAGGCGTCACATCCTTCTTCAAATCCTCGTTCGCGGTCCGAGTCCATTGCATGTGCCGTTAAAATAATAATTGGAATTGTTTTAGTTTCCGCGCTTCTTTTAAGGAGTTTGGTCGCTTCTAAACCATTCATCACAGGTAAATTGATATCCATCAAGATCAGATCCGGCGTTTCGGACCGCGCCTTCGTTACTCCTTCAGCCCCATCCAAAGCAATAATTACTTCAAATCCTTTCATCTCTAATCGCCGCGACAGCATGTCTCGGTTCATCTCGTTGTCTTCAATGAGTAAAATTTTAGTCATATTAAAACGGATCTTCGTTTTAGCCTTGATGCGACTTGTTGATTGACTTCGGCCAGCAGTTTATCCCTGTTGTATCCTTCTGCTTTCAACACGCTCGTTGCATAAGTTTCAAGGTGCTTCAATTCATCTTGAGTTAAATCTTTGGCTGTAACAACCACAACCGGTATTGATCGTGCACTATCTATTTTCTTTATTTCCTGCAGAAAACTGAAGCCGTCCATTCCCGGCATGACTAGATCAAGCAAAATCAGATCAGGAGTTTCCTGCTCTATGCAAGCTAGTGCTCGCTGGCCATCTTGCGCATCACGAACCCGCCAGCCATCTTTTTGAAGTAACTGACATAGATTTCTTCGATTGATTTCTTCGTCGTCAATTACCAGCGCGGAACGATTGGCGTTTTCTGTGGCGCTGCGCAAGGACGTTAGCACTGGAGTTAGCTGCTCGCGGCCAACCGGCTTAACTAAGTATCCGTGTGCTCCTAGGGCAAATCCACGCTTTTTCTCATCGACAATTGTAATCATGATGAGCGGAATGCTAGCTAGTTCCACGCTGGATTTAAGATGGGAAAGAACATTCCAGCCATCCATGCCGGGCATAAGAACATCAAGCGTGATCACGTCTGGCCGAATCTCCTTTGCCAGCCGCAATCCATCCTCTCCGGTTAGCGCGGAAACCGATTGAAATCCTTCGCGGGCAAGCGATCTTCGAATTAAATCCTGAGCAATTGGGTCGTCGTCGATGACAAGCACAACCGGATCAGTTTTAGATTCTTTTACCACTTCCGCAGGTTCCTGGGTTTTACCTGCTTGGGTAGGAATAAGAACGTTGAATGTGGTTCCTTTTCCAACCTCGCTGACAACGCCGATTGCACCGCCCATCAGTTCGCAAAGCCGCTTGCAGATCGCTAAACCAAGCCCTGTGCCACCGTATTTCTGGGAAGAAGCGTCAGCCTGTGAAAATGGCTGGAAAAGTTTGCCGATCTGATCTGGCGCGATGCCGATGCCTGAATCGGAAATGGTAAATATCATCTGGTTAACGCTGACGTTCAACTCGTGGCGCACCGTCAAACTGATTGCGCCGTTTTGGGTGAACTTGGCGGCGTTGCTCATCAAATTAATCAGAACCTGACGCAGTTTTCCTTGATCCGTGCGCATGAAAATGTTCTCGGATGGAATGTCCAGAACGAGAGTGTTTCCGTTTTGTTTGACCAGCGGTTGTGCAACTATTTCCACATCGGAAACTAGTTTCTGAATGGAAAATGTCTCCAAAAACAATTCCATCTTTCCTGCTTCGATCTTCGAAATGTCGAGAATGGAATTTATCAATTGCACCAGATGTTTACCAGCTGAGCGAATCCTTCCTAGATCCTTTACAAAGGAAGCAAGACCTAGATTTTCCGATAGATCGGTCAGCATTTCGCTGTACCCGATAATCGCGTTCAAAGGCGTTCGTAATTCGTGACTCATTCGCGCTAGGAATTCGCTTTTGGCAAGATTTGCCTGTTCAGCCGCTTGTGCCGCCGCTTGTTTGCGTTCTTGCGCGAAAGCCTCGGCTTCCAGCTTCGATAACAGAAGGCTGTTCGTTAGTGCCAAACTGGCCTGTGTTGCTAAATTGCGAAACAAACTGATTTCTGATGGCGTGTAAGGCTGCTCCGATCGTTTCGGTCCTAAAATGATTAATCCGATAATTTCCGAACCGTCAAATAGAGGTATTAAAACCTCAGCGTCCAGCAAACGCAGATACCGGCACTCGGAATCGCTGATGGGAATGTCCCATTGTGAGGCTTCCAAGCTGACATCAACTAACCTTGGGTGATGGTGCACTGCCAGGTAAGACGTCATCGGACCGTCCTCCAAAATGGAGCTGTCCACTTCCGCTGAGTGCCCGATCAGATAGTTTGGAGCCAGCCCCTGGGCAACTTTGGTTAATCCGGCGGCTTTTTTAATATGTAACGTGGCAGTCAAGGCGTCCAATATGGTTTTAAATAGGTCTTCTTCGGTACGAAGCCGCTCAATGGCTATTGCCCTTAGAACCTGATCGGCATCGTAGGATTCACGAAAAAAGTGGCGATCTACCCAACTATCTAATCGTGTGAAGAAAGGAAATTGCAGGCTGGTCATCACCAAACCGGCCAGGATTATGAAGCAGAATTGTTCCGATTGGTTGAATTTATGGCTATCTACTGCGTATAGAACAAATCCGAAAATGGTTACAACCGCGACGCATCGAATTGCCAAAACACCCTGACGAGCCAAGGAATACTTAACCCCTTGGTGCAATATGACTCGAACGTCCAAGGCGCGGCGCACTACGATCACATAAGCCAACGTGCAAGGAAATAAGCAAAGCGTCAGAATCGCGGGAATCACAAAAATTCCCGGAGCGTCAAGCGGATAGCGCCCGCGTACAATGCCAACAAGGGTTAACAGTGAAATTGGAATCAAACTCACCGTTGACCCCGTTAGCAGCACGTTTAGTCGGCGGCGCTGGTCGGCAGCGGAAGTTCGGCGGATTTTTAATCCAATCGTTAGAAAGAACAACAGAATCGCCGTCACGCTTAATAGCAGCGTAAAGTTTCCTATTAGGTCTGTTACGCTTCGCAATTGTTCAACTGGATGAAAGGAAAAGTATCCGACAGTGTCCGATACGAGGGTCAACAGACACGCTAGAACCAATGGTCCAATTAAGGTCCATTTGATAAACGGCAGATTGCGATCCAATTCAGAATGAGGCGGGAAGCGGATACCCAGCAGCAGAATCCAGATTCCAAAGGTATTGAGCGCCCAGTCCTGAAAAAGAATTCCATACAGATGGAGTGGCGCTTGCCATCCGTTTAAAGGCACAATGCTTGAAAAAGAAGCAGTAAGCGCAAACAGAATCCAGGCTATTGGGTCCCTGAATCTAACGATGAGAACAAATGCGCCAAACAGAAAGCAAAACCAGGGAACCAATAGATACACAAACAGGTAAAAGAACCAGTCGCGTGCTCCTGCCTTTTGAGTGAAGATCGGCTGCAGCTGTATAAGAACTGTTTTGTGCCATCCGCCCGGTGTAATCACATTCAATCTAAGTTTGTCCGATGCCCTCAAATTTCTGATCACGTTGTGAAAAACTCGTTCACCGGTAAAAGCAGATCCTGCTATTGCTTCAACAACATCGCCTTGGTTGAGGCCGGCCGCGCTAGCCTCCGAACCACAGTAGGTGATGCGGCGAAATCCATCAAACAGGAACGGCAAACGAGGACATTCAGTGAAATGTCCGGTCAGGAAGATAACATGGTAGGAATAAAGGCACAGGTACAAAAGAACTGCGCTCATTAGCCAAGCAATGACCAATCTATGGCGGAGGAACGCGGTAAGCTTTGCCGATGTGCGATTTGGAAGGGCGTTTGGCGTTACAGTCGTCATACGCCGGGTAGTCAATTAAGGTATCACAAATTCAGGTGAGTTTTGTAGTTCCTTGCCGAAATAAGTACGATACCGTTTTAAAAATCGGCTGAAAGGCGGTTCGCCGTCACGAGCCGCGATAGAAGGCGAGAGTCCGCCGGCGAAGTACATATCCAAAAGCCGTCCGCCCTTAGTTTTTACTCTTCCTCGCGGCTCACACTGAAAAAAATCTTTTACTCTGACATGCGTTGTAGCGGAAATATTGATTCGATTTGGCAGTCCGAAGCTTTCCATCCTGGAACTGATGTTCACGGTATCGCCCCAAATGTCAAAAGCAAATTTCTTTTTGCCCACCACGCCCGCAATGACCGGCCCTGTGTGTACTCCAATCCGTAATTTCCATTCCTCATGGAATCCGAGTGCTCCTCGCTTATGAACCGCCTGTAAGATCTCAAATGCTGCCAGCACAGAATCCACTGGATGGGAACTGCTCCGTTCCGGCAATCCTCCCACGTACATATACGCATCCCCAATGGTTTTCAGTTTTTCTAGACCATACTTGCTGACAATTTCGTCAAAATCGCTGAAATGGTCATGCAGCACCATCACCAGATCTTCGGCCGATAGCTTTTCCGTGGCTATCGTGAATCCGACAAAGTCAATAATGGTGACTGTGACATCCTCAAAATACATCGGCTCAACCGAACCGTTAGCTCTTAGTTGATCCGCCACTTTCTGCGGAAGAATGTTGGCTAACAGTGCTTCCGCCAACTCTCCCTGCTGTTTTGCTTTTAACATCGCTTCCTGCAGTTCGCTATGGCTTTGCTGTTCCTTCTCTCTCAGCCACTTTGCTTCAAGTAGCGCCCCGATTCGCGCCCGAAGCAAAACTATATTAAAAGGTTTTACCAAGTAATCGGCGGCGCCGAGTTCAATGCACCGGATCACATTGTCAATATCGTCCGAAGCCGAAACCATGACCACCGGAATTTCGCGGAGTTGCGAATCTTGTTTTAATTTTTGTAGCACAGAAATGCCGTTTAGGACCGGCATGTCGATGTCTAACAGAATGAGGTCAAACCGCTGGTCTTGAATCATCTGCAAAGCCGCAAATCCATCAACTGCTCTCAAAACTTCATGTCCTTGCTGCTGCAGCCTTCGGCACAAAGTTTCGCGATTTCCCTCATCGTCATCCACCACGAGCAATTTACCTGTGCGCGTGGTTGCTGTTGTTCCAGCATTAGAAAGCACAGACCATATCATAACTACAAATCAAGCGCATGAAAGCATAAGGCTGTTTTTTGATCATAAAGTGGTTTGCTACTGAAAGCTAACAGTCGTGTCGGCAAAGAACGCCAGTTGAACGCTATCGGCTCGATAGGAAACTCTTAATTGCGATAGATAATTGTGGCCCTTCTAGATTTCCCTCATTAACCTCATTAACCATCCATTCTCCATAAGACAGCGGCTTGTGTGGTGCTGAAAGCCATTGTTTGTACCGAAGGTAAATGGCTATTGCTAACACGTGCATTCCGTCATCCTGGGCTGCCCAATATTTCTTTTGGTCGCGCCCGAAGCCGAACTGCTCCGAAATAACTGCTTCTAAAGCCTGCACCGAATCTTCTTCAATGTATTCAGCAGTGGAGTTATAGCCAAAAGCCTGATTGTGGTGTTCTACTTTATCCTGAATTAGCGGATCCTTTCCAAGCTTTTCAATTGCCTTCGAGACTGCGGGCTCAGCGGCCTCGTATGGGGGGTGCATCATTTCATGAACAGAATTGTGGAGAAGAATTTCAAGAGGATAGCGAAAACTGGTGATAAACCGTGTGCCGGTAATCCGTATACCATGCGGTTCAGAATAAGCCGCCAGGTAAACCGTAATTCGATCAGAATTAAAGCGTTTCCCCAGCATGCTTTCAATCACGGGAACAATGTTGTATTTGGATATTTCAGTGTTCAGCTCCGAAATGCGTTTTTCCACTTTGGGCAGCGTCTTCTTCTGCCAGTACATGGGAAATCCAACGCGTTTCAAAGCCGATAAAGCGGTCTGAAGATCCGGCTGAATTCGTTCGTACAAAGCCCAGTGCTCTTCATCCCAATAAGGAGTTTTGATCAGCGAGGCTCGCAATAATTGGTTTTTGTGAACTGTTTCAATTAGTTGTTCAAGAGTATCTGTCGGCAGGGCCGAAAGATACAATGCCAAATCAGCGGAAACAATGCCTTTAGCTTTATCTTTAATCTGCACTTTCAACTTTTGGAAGGAGGTGCGTTCTTCCGGCGTAAAAAGCGGATTATAATGATCAAACTCTGCCTGGTAGTAGGGCAAATAGAAAGGATCAGCGCTCAAAACGTTGAACAAGCAAAGCGCATCTAAACCGGCGGATGGCTTCAAAATCCATTGGGTTCTATTGTGAAAATCGGTTTCCTTATCCGGTTTGGAAAATTGAAGTACACCAGCGTAGATCAAAAAGCTGAGATTTGCCAGAAAAAGAACCTTACTCACAATGCAGTTCTATCATAAAGCCGGTTTCTAAAGCGTCGTAAGACGATGTCAATGGCAGAATAAAATCCCCAAAAGCGGCGGTTGAAAAATCCCCAGACGGCCTGCGTTAGCATCAGCCCTTCCAGCGCAGGAGGGCGATGTGATTCGGCTGGGGGGATAGATAAAAGTACAAGAACTGCGGCAGCAAGGAATGTCGATTAACGAAATCAGCCGCACGTTGCATCTGGATCGGAAAACCATGCGGAAACAGTTATCAGTTTGATTCTGCTTTTCAGCCTTCTCTGGACGAGCGCGGGATTCGGGAACTGGCCAGCTTGCGCTTTCTCCAAAACCAGGAGAACGTGATTCTGCTCGGACCGCCGGGAGTCGGAAAAACGCACTTAGCGATTACCCTGGGTTTGGAAGCCATTCTGCAAAAACAAAGCACGTACTTCATCACCGTACCGGAGCTGGTGTCGAAACTGGCGCAAGCCCGGCACGAAAACCGCTTGAAAGAAAAGATGGCCACGTTTGTGAAAAGGCCAAGCTGCCCATCCTCGATGAGATCGAATACTGGCTCGTCGATTCATTTGCGGCTACCTGCCTTTTCCAGATCGTCAGCAAACGCTACGAACACGGCTCGATTGTGTTGACCTCGAATAAGAATTATGGCGACTGGGGCGAGATTTTCCATGATAACGCCTTAGCCACGGCGATGCTGGATCGTCTGCTGCACCACTCGCACACCATTAACATCAAGGGCGACAGCTATCGTCTCAAAGAGAAACGCAAAGCGGGACTGCTGGCGAGAACAACGGCGACTCCGAGTCCAGCCATCGCGGAAGAAAGTAAAAAAATAAGGACACCAAGTGAGAAAAGACCACCGCCACAGGTGAGGAAATTTCAACCGTCGCAAAGTGAGGATTTTTCAGTTGACTTTGACACCTGCGCGACCGTCACGGAGACACCCTCTTGGTCCGGCCAGCGAAAACGGCCTTTGTCTAAGCGTTTGGCACACACCCATAGACCACTTCCGTCGTAAACAAGCCGCTTCAGCCGGTTGCGCTGCCCATTGGTGAACAGAAACAGGGGGCCACTCAGCGGATTGCACAACAGATGATCGCGCACCAAACCGTAGAGCTCCTCAAAGCTCTTCCGCAGGTCGGTCGCGCCTGCCAAATAGATGCGTGTGGCTCCCCCGCCACGCCAAACATTCATGCCTGCTCCAGCATGGCGAGCAGTTGCCGCAATAACGCGGCATCGAAGCCGGATTGGAGTGAGCGGTCTGTGAACAGCATCTTGTGTTGAGCCGCCTGTAGCGGCACACTGCT